>NZ_BAABFD010000011.1:0-326707 GCF_039540635.1 Nonomuraea ferruginea
GCAAGAACATCAGCGCCGTCGACCACGTCGGCCTGGTGAAGAAGGACAACGGCGACGGCACGATCACCACGATCGAGGGCAACACCGGCAACGGCAAGGTCGAGGAGCGCATCCGGCCCGTGTCCCAGGTGACCGGCTACGGCTACCCCGAGTACAAGGCCGCCTGAACGGCCTGACAACCGTCTCGGGTTGATCACGGATGGGTGCCGGGTCGGACACCCGGGTGCTTCCGGCTCGGCGATCTCGTAAGACTGGCGGGCTCTTCACCCCCCATTCGAGAGGTCACCATGTACCCGTTACCGTTACGCCCGGCCCGCGGGGTCGCCTTCCTCGCCGTGGGCGCGCTGGTGCTCCACTCCCTCGTCGCCGTCGGCGTCATCGTGGTCGACCTGCAGCGGGCCGCGTTCATCGACCGCGTGATCGCCGACCCGGCCGCCATCACGATGGAGGAGGTCGAGGCCAGTGACGCCGTCTACGCCCTCACCGGCATGGCGGAGCTCGGCGTCTACGTCCTCACGGCCGTGGCCTTCCTGGTCTGGATCTTCCGGGTACGGGCGAACGCCGAGATCCTGGCGCCGGACGAGCAACGGCATTCCCGGCCCTGGGCCATCTTGGCGTGGTTCGTACCGATCATCAGTCTCTGGTTCCCGAAGCGGATCGTCGACGACATCTGGAGTGCCAGCCATCGGGACGAGAACGATCCTTGGCCGCGTTCTGGGCTGGTCACGCTCTGGTGGGCGCTCTGGCTGATCGGCAACTGGGTGGCGCTCGTGGCCGGGCGGCTGTTCTTCAACGCCGAAGAGCTGGAGTCCATGGCGTCGGCGGCCAGGTTCGACGTGCTGAGCTGCGCGCTGATGCTGGTGGCGGCGGTGCCGGCGGCCCTGGTGGTCCTGCGGATCAGCAACGCGCAGGAGGCGCGGCGCCCCGCCGCTCCGGTGTCGCCCTTCGAGAGCCCGGCCGTCTAGCGGAAGGCGGCCAAGGGGATCGACACCCAGGTGGGGCGGTTGCGGGCCTCGTACACGACCTCGTAGACCGCCTTCGACAGTTCGAACGCGCGCAGCAGCGCCGTGTCGGCGGGGGTGATGACGCCGCCGCCCTCGGCGTAGCCCTCAAGGAACGCGGCCCTGTTGCGCTTGGCCCATTCCTCGGCCATCGGCTCCAGGCGTGCCGCCTCGGAGTGGTCCGCCAGCAGGTGCCTGGCCGCGTAGTCGAACGAGCGCAGCATGCCGGCCACGTCGCGCAGCGGCGAGGAGAGCGCGCGGCGCTCGGCCAGCGGCTGGCCGGGCTCGCCCTCGAAGTCGAGCACCACCCAGTCGGTGGTGGTGCGCATGACCTGGCCCAGGTGGTAGTCGCCGTGCACCCGCTGGACGCGCACCTCGGTGGTCAGCTCCTCGGCCCGGTGGTAGGCGAGCTCCAGGGCGGGCACGTGCTCGCGCAGTTCGGGGACCTCGCCCACGGCGCGGCCGAGCTGGCGCCTGAAGTCCTCGGCCATCCGCTTGATCTCGTGCGGCTCCATCACCTCCGTGCCGAACGCCTCGCGCAGCTCGTGGTGGACGCGGGCGGTGGCCGCGCCGAGCCGGCCCGCCTCGGCGGCGAAGTCGCCGCCCGCCTCAGCGGCGGGGAGGCCGGGCAGCGAGTTGTAGAGGTCGCGCACGCTGGTGAGCGCCAGGTCCCAGCCGTCGGTGGAGTTCGACAGGAACTCCTGCATGATCGCCAGCGTGGTCGGGGTCTCGTCGAGGTCGGTCTCGATCCACCCGTACGGCTGCGCGATGTGCGGCGCCTGCCTGATCGCGAGCGCGGTGACGATCTCCAGCTCCGGGTTGACGCCGGGGACGAGCCGGCGGAAGAGCTTGCAGATGTACTCCTCGCCGAACACCAGCGAGGTGTTGGACTGCTCGGCCCCCAGCACCAGGCTGCGCTGGTTGGTGTCGATCTCGACGCCGGGCAGGTGGTGGAACCGCACGCCCGCCCGGCCTGAGCCGGCCGCCATCGACTCCAGGATCCAGCGGGTCAGCTCGTGGTCGTGGACGGCGTCGTACACCACGCATTCCCCGTCGTCCGCCGCGTACGGTCCGATGAAGGCGTGGGTGAGGGTGTCGGGGAGCTCCCTGCGCAGGCCGAGCGGGAGCTGGTAGCGCTCGCGGGACCCCTCCTGCCACACCGACACGATCAGGTGGCGCAGGCTCGGGTCGCCCGCCTCGATGACGACGTCGGAGTCGATCGACAGCGAGTCGATCGGGCGCCCCTTGCCGCCGAACCAGCGTTGGCGTGCGATCCATGCGGCAAGGAGCTCCTCCAGCACGTCCTACTCCTCCTGGGTGTGGGCCGGCGGCAAAGTGAACCAGTAGAACCCATGCCCAGGGAGCGTCAAAAGATACGGAAGTTCGCCAATCGGTGGAAATGGCACGCCACCCATGGTCTCCACGGGCGAGACGCCGACGAACCTGCGCAGGTCCAGCTCCACCGGCTGCGGGAAGCGGGACAGGTTGTTCACGCAGAGCATGCGGTCGTCGCCCAGCTCGCGGACGAACGCCAGCACGCTCGGGTTGGAGGAGTTGAGCTCGATGAACTCGCCGAGCCCGAACACCGGGTGGCGCTTGCGGATCTCGATCATCCGGCGGGTCCAGTGGAGCAGCGAGCCGGCGTTCTTCTGCTGGGCCTCGACGTTGAGCCCTTGATAGCCGTAGATCGGGTCCATGATCACCGGCAGGTAGAGGCGGCCGGGGTCGCAGTCGGAGAAGCCCGCGTTGCGGTCCGGGTCCCACTGCATGGGGGTGCGGACGCCGTCGCGGTCGCCGAGCCAGATGTTGTCGCCCATGCCGATCTCGTCGCCGTAGTAGAGCACCGGCGAGCCGGGCAGCGAGAGCAGCAGGGCGGTGAACAGCTCGATCTGGTTGCGGTCGTTCTCCAGCAGGGGCGCCAGCCGGCGGCGGATGCCGACGTTCGCCCGCATACGGGGGTCTTTGGCGTATTCGGTATACATATAGTCGCGTTCTTCGTCCGTGACCATTTCGAGGGTCAGCTCGTCGTGGTTGCGGAGGAAGATTCCCCACTGGCAGTTTTCCGGAATTTTCGGCGTTTGTGCCAAAATTTCGGAAATGGGGTAACGGGACTCCCGGCGGACCGCCATGAAAATGCGGGGCATCAGCGGGAAATGGAAAGCCATGTGGCATTCGTCCCCGCCGCCCACCGGGTCGCCGAAATACTCCACCACGTCCGAAGGCCACTGGTTGGCCTCGGCCAGCAGCACCCGGTCCGGGTAGAGCCTGTCGACCTCGGCCCGCACGCGCTTGAGGTATTCGTGCGTCTTCGGGAGGTTCTCGCAGTTGGTGCCCTCCTCCTCGAAGAGGTACGGCACCGCGTCCAGCCGGAACCCGTCGATGCCCAGGTCGAGCCAGAAGCGCAGCACCTCCAGCATCGCGTCCTGCACCGCGGGGTTCTCGTAGTTGAGATCCGGCTGGTGATGGAAGAACCGGTGCCAGTAGTACTGCCCGCGCACCTGGTCATACGTCCAGTTGGACGTCTCGGTGTCGATGAAGATGATGCGGGCGTCGGGGTAGCGCGTGTCGGTGTCGGACCAGACGTAGAAGTCGCCGAACGGCCCCTCCGGGTCGTGGCGGGACGCCTGGAACCACGGGTGGGCGTCGCTGGTGTGGTTCATCACCAGGTCGGCGATGACCCGCATGCCGCGCTTGTGCGCCTCTTCGACCAGCCGTACGAAGTCGCCGAGATCACCGAACTCCGGGAGGATCTTCATGAAGTCGGCGATGTCGTAGCCGCCGTCGCGCAGCGGTGACTCGTACAGCGGGAGCAGCCAGAGGCAGTCGACGCCGAGCCACTGCAGGTAGTCGAGCTTGCCGATGAGGCCGCGGATGTCGCCCGTGCCGTCGCCGTTGGAGTCGGCGAACCCTCTGATCAGCACCTCGTAGAAGACGGCACGCCGGTACCAGTAGGGGTCGCGTGGTTTCTCGTCGTCGAAGGTGTTGGGAATGGGTGTGGAGCTCATGAGCTCTCCTCTCGGGTGCTCATGAGGGAGGCGCTTGCACACACTGTTGAAGACTCCCCGCTGAATTCAGCTCTACCGTGGCGAGGCTCGTACGGTGAGAAGGTGGGCCGGCTGGATGTGAGGGTCGAGACGCACGTAGTTGTTCTGTCTCCAACGGTACGACTCGCCAGAAAACTCGTCGTCCACCACGAACTCGGCGTTCCAGTCGAGCCCGAGGGCGGGCAGGTCGAGGTCTACCGTGGCCTCGTGCGTATGGTGCGGATCGAGGTTGATCACCGCTATGACGACGTCGCCCAGTCCGTGCCGTCGTGTGGCCGCGTCGTAGGCGCCGGGCAGCCGTTTGGAGAAGCAGATGATGTCCGGCTGGTCGACCCGGTGGAACCGTAGGTTACGCAATTCCTGCAGGGCCGGGTGGGCCCTTCTGAAGAGATTCAGGTGGGTGATGAAGGGCGCCAGGCTGCGGCCCTCCCGCTCCGCGGTCACCCAGTCACGCGGCCGGTACTGGTACTTCTCGCTGTCGAGATACTCCTCGCTGCCGGGACGTACCGGCACGTTCTCCGCGAGTTCGTAGCCCGAGTACACCCCCCACGTCGGCGAGGCCGTCGCCGCCAGCACGGCCCTGATCTTGAACGCCGGGACCCCGCCGTGCTGCAGGTACTCGTGCAGGATGTCCGGCGTGTTGACGAACAGGTTGGGCCGCAGGAAGTGGGACGTGGCGTGGGACAGCTCCGCCAGGTAGTCCTCGACGTCCCACTTGGAGTTCTTCCAGGTGTAGTACGTGTACGACTGGTGGAATCCGATCTTGCCCAGCGCGTGCAGCATCGGCGGCCGGGTGAACGCCTCCGACAGGAACAGCACGTCAGGGTCGGTGGCGTGGATGTCGGCCATGAGGCGCTCCCAGAACGCGACCGGCTTGGTGTGCGGGTTGTCCACCCGGAAGATCCGCACGCCGTGGTCCATCCAGTGGCGCAGCACCCGCTTGATCTCCGCGTACAGGCCCTCGGGGTCCTTGTCGAAGTTGAGCGGGTAGATGTCCTGATACTTCTTGGGCGGGTTCTCGGCGTACGCGATCGTGCCGTCGGCCCGGACGGTGAACCACTCCGGGTGCTCCTTGACCCACGGATGGTCGGGGGAGCACTGCAGCGCGAAGTCGAGCGCCACTTCCATGCCCAGCTCGCGGGTGCGGCCGACGAAGTCGTCGAAGTCGTCGATGGTGCCCAGGTCGGGGTGGACGGCGTCGTGCCCGCCGTCCTCCGAGCCGATCGCCCACGGCGAGCCGGGGTCGTCGGGCTCGGGGTTGAGCGTGTTGTTGCGTCCCTTGCGGAAGGTGTGGCCGATCGGGTGGATCGGGGGCAGGTAGACGACGTCGAAGCCCATCTTGGCGATGGCGGGCAGTCGCTTGGCCGCAGTCTGGAAATTTCCGGACTTGGAGGCGCCGACGCCGTTGACCACGGCCCCCTCCGACCGCGGGAAGAACTCGTACCAGGAGCCGTAGAGCGCCCGCCGCCTGGACACCCGCACCTTCTGCTGCCTGGACCTGGTGACCAGCTCGCGCAGCGGGTGGGCCGCCAGCAGCGAGGCCGTCTCGGGCAGCTGCGCGATCGACAGCCGGGCCCGCGGGTCGAGGTCCTCGTCGCGCAGCCTCGCCGCGACGCCGAGCAGCGCGGCCCGGTGGCCGCAGGCGCTCTCGCCGTTGGCGCCGTCGGGAGCCGGGCAGTCGGCCTGCCGCACGGCCCTGGCCGCGCGCTCGAACAGGCGCGCGCCCTCCTCGCACATGAGATCGGTGTCGAGCCCGCGCGGGATCTTGATGTCGGCGTCGTGCAGCCAGCTGGCGATGGGGTCGCTCCACGCCTCCACGCGGTAGACCCAGTCGCCCTCGCTCGGCAGGCAGACCTCCACGGCCCACCGGTCGGTGCCGGGGGCGGTCTCGCGCATCGGTCTCAGCCTGCCCCGCTGCCCGTCCGGCGCGGTGAGGACCACTCCGGCGGCCACGGCGTCATGGCCCTCCCGGAACACGGTCGCGGAGACCTCGAAGGTCTCGCCGGCGACCGCCTTGGCGGGCCACTGCCCGCAGTCGACGACGGGGGAGATGTCCGTGATGGGAATTCGTCCGATCATCGCATTTCAAGGTTTGCGACGGCACTCGGTACCGCCGGAGGCTTTCCTGGCAGGATCGATCCTTGCACGTGAATTGCGGGCAGCGGTGGATAGAACTCCCGAGTGTCCCCGGGAGAACCTGACATGGGGGAAAGTTGCCCCAAAAGTCTCCCTTCATGCTTCATCTCGGAAGGGGTTTGAAAGCCGGGACTGGGGGTGAAGGAACCAGACGTTCCTCCTAGCCCGTAGGGTTCACATTGTGAGAGCTATCCGCCGGTTCACCGTCCGGACCGTCCTGCCCGCGGAGCTGGCCGCACTCGGCGAGCTCGTCCACAATCTGCGCTGGTCATGGCACCCAGAGACGATGGATCTCTTCGCCGAGGTCGACCCCGTCCTCTGGGAGCGGGTCGGCCACGACCCGGTCGCGCTGCTGGGCGCCGTGGGGCCCGACCGGCTGGCCGAACTGGCCGCCGACCGCCGCTTCCGCCGGCGGCTCGCCGACGCAGCGGACGACCTGCGCGAGTACATGACCGCGCCGCGGTGGTATCAGACGCTGCCCGACGCCGCGCGGGCCATCGCCTACTTCTCACCCGAGTACGGCATCGCCGCCGCGCTGCCGCAGTACTCGGGCGGCCTCGGCATCCTGGCGGGCGACCACCTCAAGGCGGCCAGCGACCTCGGCGTGCCGATCCTGGCTGTGGGCCTGCTCTACCGCCACGGCTACTTCACGCAGTCGCTCTCGCCCGAGGGCTGGCAGCTGGAGCACTACCCGTCGCTCGACGCCGGGGGCCTGCCGCTGAGCCTGCTCAAGGAGCCCGGCGGCGCACCGGTCAAGATCCGCATCTCGCTGCCCGACGACCGGGTGCTGCACGCCCAGGTCTGGATGGCGCAGGTCGGGCGGGTCCCGCTGCTGCTGCTCGACTCCGACGTGGCCGAGAACGACAGCGCCGCCCGCGACGTCACCGACCGGCTCTACGGCGGCGGCACCGACCACCGGCTGATGCAGGAGCTCCTGCTCGGCGTGGGCGGGGTGCGCGCCATCCGGGCCTTCTGCCGCATCACCGGAAACCCCGACCCCGAGGTGTTCCACACCAACGAGGGCCACGCGGGCTTCCTCGGCCTGGAGCGCATCCGCGAGCTGACCGAGTCCAGGCTCTCCTTCGACGAGGCGCTGGAGGCGGTGCGGGCCGGGACGGTGTTCACCACCCACACCCCGGTGCCCGCGGGCATCGACCGGTTCCCCGTCGACATGATCGCCCGCCAGTTCGGCGGCGGCAACGCCTGGCCGACCGTGCCCGTCGAGCGCATTCTCGAACTCGGCGCCGAGGCCGATCCCGGCCGGTTCAACATGGCCGTCATGGGCATGCGGCTGGCCCAGCGCGTCAACGGCGTGTCCGAGCTGCACGGCGAGGTCAGCCGGGACATGTTCAAGGACCTGTGGCCCGGCTTCGACGTCGACGAGGTGCCGATCGGCTCGATCACCAACGGCGTCCACGCGCCCACCTGGGTGGGCCGCGAGTTCATGGAGCTGGCCGGCCGCGAGCTGCCGTCGCTGCTGGAGCGGGCGCGCGGCTGGGAGGGCGTGCAGAAGATCTCCGACGCGGAGATCTGGGAGATCAGGCGCGAGCTCCGCGGCCGCCTGGTCGAGGGCGCGCGGGCGCGGCTGCGCCAGTCGTGGCTCGACCGCGGCGCCTCGCCGGCCGAGCTGGGCTGGATCGACGACGTGCTCGACCCTGAGGTGCTGACGATCGGGTTCGCCCGGCGGGTGCCGTCCTACAAGCGGCTCACGCTGATGCTCAGCGACCCCGAGCGGCTGAGCGAGCTGCTGCTCGACCCGGACAAGCCGGTGCAGATCCTGATCGCGGGCAAGGCCCACCCGGCCGACGAGGGCGGCAAGAAGCTCATCCAGCAGATCGTCAAGTTCGCCGACCGCGCCGACGTCCGCCATCGCATCGTCTTCCTGCCCGACTACGACATGGCCCTGGCCCAGCTGCTGGTGCAGGGCTGCGACGTGTGGCTCAACAACCCGCTGCGCCCGCTGGAGGCATCCGGCACCTCCGGCATGAAGTCGGCGCTCAACGGCGGACTCAACCTGTCCATCCGCGACGGCTGGTGGGACGAGTGGTACGACGGCACCAACGGCTGGGCCATCCCCACGGCCGACGGGGTGACCGACCCCGACCGGCGTGACGAACTGGAGGCCACCGCGCTCTACGACCTGATCGAGCACGAGGTGGCCGACCGCTTCTACGACCGGGCCGCCGACGGGCTGCCCCGCCGCTGGATGGAGATGGTCAAGCACACCCTGACCTCGCTCGGGCCCAAGGTGCTCGCCGGGCGGATGCTCCGCGACTACGTGGTGGGCCTCTACACGCCCGCCGCCAGGGCCGCGCGGGCGCTGTCGGCCGACGGGTACGCTCCGGCGCGGGCGTTCGCAGACTGGCGGCTCAAGGTCACCAAGGAGTGGCCGGGCGTGCGCGTCGAGCACGTGGAGGCGTCGGGCGTCGGAGACACGCCGGAGGTCGGGGCCTCGCTGGAGCTGCGGGCCACGATCACGCTCGGCGACCTCGAGCCCGGCGACGTGCTGGTGGAGGCCGCCTACGGCAGGGTCGGCCCGCACGACGAGCTGATCCATCCCGAGTACGCCGAGCTGACCGCGGCCGGGGTCGACGACGACGGCCGCGCCCACTTCACCGGGGTGGTCCCGCTCGGCCGCACCGGCGCCTTCGGCTACACCGTCCGGGTCGTGCCGCACCACCCGCTGGTGGCCGCGCGGGCCGAGCTGGGGCTGATCGCCGTGCCCGAGGAGCCGGTCGGCATGACCAACGGCACCCTGCGCTGATTACGCGGTGTAGAAATCAGGTCAACCAACGGCATAATCAGGTCTGTGGACGACAGCGGCAACGGCATGCGAGCCGACACCCTGGTGGCCACGGTTCGTGGTGTGCTGCCGTCCCTGACGCCCGCTGCCCGCACCGTCGCCCAGCTGATCCTCGAGGACCCGGCGACGGTGGCCCGCAGCACGATCACGGAGCTGTCGGCCGCGTCGGGCACGAGCGAGGCGACGATCGTGCGCACCGCCAGGCTGCTCGGCTTCGCGGGCTATCCGCAGCTGCGCCTGGCGCTGGCCGCGGCCGCCGCCCAGCCCGACCGGCTGGTGCCCGGCGACCTGGCCCCCGACGACCCGCTGTCGGAGGTCATCCAGAAGGTCGCCAGGGCCGAGTCGGAGGCGATCAACGACACGGTCGCCCAGCTCACCTCCGAGCGGCTCGGCCTGGTCGTCGACGCCATCGTCGGCGCCCGCCGCATCGACGCCTACGGGGTGGGCGCCTCCGGCCTGGTGGCCGAGGACGTCGCGCAGAAGCTGCTGCGCATCGGCCTGTCCAGCCACGCCTTCCAGGACGCCCACCTGGCGCTGACCAGCGCGGTCCTGCTCAAGGACGGCGACGTGGCGATCGGCATCAGCACCTCGGGCGAGACGCCCGACGTGATCGAGCCGCTGCGCCGGGCGGGGGAGGCCGGCGCGACCACGGTCGCCATCACCAACAACCCCCGCTCGTCCATCGCGGAGCTGGCCGAGCACGTGCTGATCTCGGCCGGGCGCGAGACGGAGTTCCGTCCCGGCGCCCTGGCCAGCCGCATCAGCCAGCTCCTCGTCGTCGACTGCGTCTTCGTCGGCGTCGCCCAGCGCACCTACGACTCCTCGCAGGAGGCGCTGGCCAGCACCAGGCGCGCCGTCTCGGAGTTCACCCGGAGAACGTCACCCGCACGTCGTCAGCCTTGACGAACATGATCCGGTGCCCGAACTGGATCTGCAGATACTTCGTCTTGCCCCGGACCACCTGGTGGTTCGCCGGGTCGAAGGTGACGGCCCGGTAATACTCGGTCGCCGCCGTCCCGGCCAGTGTGTACTTCTCGCCCGCCGAGAACGTGTACTGCAGCGGCGTGACCGCCTGGTACGGGACGCCCTCGGGGTAGGCAGCCTCCTCCGGGTAGGCCCTGCCGTACACCGGCACCGTCGCCAGGCCCGGCTTGGGCGTGACCACGAGCCCCATCGACGGCACGGCGGTCGGCGCGGACGCCGGGTTGTGGAACCACGCCTTCTGGCCGAGATACCAGATCGCCGTCCAGTCGCCCTGCCGGTCGGCCACCGCGTACCGCTGGCCGGTGCTGGCCCGCGCGCTGTGGTCGTACACGCTGTAGAGGGACTCGCCCGTGGGGTGCTTGCCGATGTCCTTCACCAGCGGCGCGTCCTCGCGCGGCTCGGTGCGCAGCCAGACGGTGTGCGCGGGCAGCGGCGGGCAGGCGGCCTCCGGGTTCTGCCGGTCGCAGCCGTAGAAGTACGGCTTGTTGTTCTCGAAGTCGGGCCTGATCATGACCGCGCCGGAGCGGGGGCCGCCGAACGGGTGCAGCGGGGCGCCGAGCAGCTTGAAGTAGTGCGCCCAGTCCCAGAACGGGCCGGGGTCCTCGTGCATGCCGCGCACCGTGGTCGGGAGCGTGCCGGGCACGTTGTCGTGGCCGATGATGTGCGCCCGGTCGAGCGGCACGCCGTGCCGGAGCGCCAGGTAGCGCACCAGTTTGGCCGACGTCCGGTACATCGCCTCGGTGTACCAGGTGTGGCCCTCGGCCAGGAAGCCCTCGTGCTCCAGCCCGATCGACTTGGCGTTGATGTACCAGTTGCCGGCCTGCCAGGCGACGTCCTTGGCCTTGATGTGCTGGGCGATGTGCCCGTCGGAGGAGCGGAGCGAGTACTGCCAGCTCGCCCGGTAGGCCGGGTTCTGCACCAGTCCGACGGAAGGGCCGAAGTAGCCCTCCATGTCATGGATGACGATGTAGTCGATCTTCTGGGAGCTGGGGCGGTTCGCCAGGTCGTGGTTGCCGTAGCCGCCGCCGGGCAGCTCGGCGTAGCCGGCCGGGATCCACTCGCACGACACCGTGCTCGGGCACTCCACGCCGTCGCGGCGCGGCGCGCGCAGCCCCAGCTTCTCCAGCCACGCCACGACCTTGCCCAGGTTCGGGACGGGGCTGAGCCTGACCCGGTGGCCGTCGTCGGTGACCCGCTCCTCACCGGACTTGATCGTGGCGAAGACCTCGTCGGCGAAGAACCGGGCGGCCTCCTGCTGCTCGGCGCCCGAGTACTTGGCGACCGCGCCGTACCACTGGCCGGGGTCGTCGCTGAGCGGCGCGCCGATCGACTTCTGATAGTCGGCCAGCAGCGCGGCGCCGCCCCTGATGTTGGCGGCCGGGTCGGCGCGCAGCCGCTCGCGGCTCTCTCCGGTCAGCTCGGCCGCCCGCTCCAGGGTGCGCAGCGCGGCGGGGATCTCGGCGGGCCCGGGCGCCTCGGCCGCCGGGACGGCGGGCCTGCTGTCGTCGCCGCGCGGGTCCTCCTCGTCCTGACCGTGGTGGTTGGAGCCGGTGTACGAGGCCGCGTCGGTCAGGTGCATGGGGCCGAAGCCCGCGTTGTTGCTGGGCGTCCCGGCGTGGGCGTCCCAGCGCGACTCCAGGTAGGAGACGCCGAGCAGCACGCTCTCGGGGACCTTGAACTCCTCGGCCGCCGCCGCGAAGGCCTGCTGCCGGTCGTCGGGCTCGGCGGCCGACGCGGCCGTGACGTGGGCTAAGGGCAGGATGGCGACCGCCGCGATCGCCAGCGCTCTGCGCATGTACCGCTCCTTGCTGGGGGCTGTCAGAACGGAGTCAGCGTCTCAACATTTTCCTTCTCTGGCGAGAGCTTTGCGAAGAAATTCTTCATCGACCGCGTCCCCAGACAGACCTGCCGGAACCGGTGAAAAGGCAGCCGGTAGGGTTCGCTCCATGGCTGAGTTCGTAAGCGTCGAGGTGGCCGACCAGATCGCCACGATCAGACTCGACCGTCCGAAGATGAACGCCCTCGACGCCCAGGTTCAGCGGGAGATCGCCGAAGCGGCCCGCCTCGTGGACGACGATCCCGGGGTGCACGCCGTGGTGATCTACGGCGGCGAGCGGGTGTTCGCCGCGGGCGCCGACATCAAGGAGATGGCGGTCATGTCGTACGCCGACATGTACGCGCACTCGCGCGCCCTGCAGGACAGCCTCACCGCCGTCGCCCGCATCGGCAAGCCGGTCATCGCCGCCATCACCGGCTACGCGCTCGGCGGCGGCTGCGAGCTCGCCCTGTGCGCCGACTTCCGGGTCGCCGGGGAGTCCGCCAAGCTGGGCCAGCCTGAGATCCAGCTCGGCATCATCCCCGGCGCCGGCGGCACCCAGAGGCTGCCGCGTCTGATCGGCCCGGCCCGCGCCAAGGACCTCATCTTCAGCGGCCGTCACGTGCCCGCCGCCGAGGCGCTGGCCATCGGCCTGGTCGACCGGGTCGTGCCCGACGCCGAGGTCTACCAGGCCGCGCGCGAGTGGGCCGCGACCTTCACCGGCGGGCCCGCGATCGCGCTGCGGGCCGCCAAGCTGGCCGTGGACCGGGGGATGGAGGTGGACCTCGACTCCGGCCTGGAGATCGAGAGGCTCCAGTTCTCCGGCATCTTCGCGACGGAGGACGCGAAGACCGGTATGACGGCCTTCACCGAGAAGTCCACCCCCGAGTTCACCGGCCGCTAGCGCCGCGCGGTGGCCAGCAGGGCCTGGTAGGCGGGCTTGGGCCGCAGGTTCTCGTCGAGGATGCAGGCCGCGCCCTCGCCGTCGAACCAGCCGGGCACCCACGAGTGCCGGTCGGTGTAGCCCCAGACGGTGAACTCGCGGCAGGCCTTGACGCTCAGGCAGTCGGTCAGCGCCCTGCTGTAGTACTCGGCCTGGGTGGCGAGCTTCTCGGGCGTGACGGGCAGCACCATCCGCACGTCCATCTCGGTGACCGCGATCTCCAGGCCGAGGGCGGCGAAGCGCCGCATGACGTTGGCCCAGTCACCGGGGTAGTCGTACTGGATGCCCAGGTGACCCTGGAAGCCCATGCCGTCGATCGGCACCCGCTGCGCCTGCAGCTCCTGGATGATGCTCAGGTAGCGGTCGATCTTGCCCTGGTTCCACTCGACGTTGTAGTCGTTCAGGTAGAGCTTGGCGCGCGGGTCGGCGGCGCGGGCCCAGCGGAAGGCGTCGGCGATGTAGCCGGGGCCGAGGTGCTGCAGCCAGATGGTCTGCCGCATGTTGCCGTCGTCGTCGACGGCCTCGTTGACCACGTCCCAGGCCCTGATCTTGCCCTTGTAGCGGCGGACCTGGGTCTGGACGTGCTCACGAAGGATCTTCCTGAGCTCGGCGGGGCCGATGGAGCCGTCCTCCACGCCGCTGGTCAGCCAGCCGGGGAGCTGGTTGTGCCAGATCAGCGTGTGGCCGCGCACCTGCTGGCCGTTGCGGCGCGCGTTCGCGACCACCGCGTCCGCGTCGTCCCAGGTGTAGACGCCGCGCTCGGGCTCGACGCTCTCCCACTTCATCGCGTTCTCGGCGGTGAGGTGGGTGAACTCGCGGTTGAGCACGTGCCGGTAGTCGGCCTCGGCACGCAGCGCGGCGACGTCCACGGCGCTGCCGATCCTGATGCCGTGCTTGCGCGCCAGGTCGCGCAGGTCTTTGACGCGGTGGTGGTTCTTCGCGGCGGCGTTCGCGGCGTCCTGGCCGGGGGGCGCGGCGGACGCGGGGAGTGCGAACGCGGGCACGGCGAGCGCCAGCGTGAGCGCGACGATCAGGGGTCTCATCGATGGCCTCCGACGACGATGGTGGTGAGGGCGCGCGGCGGGAGCGTGACGCTCCCGCCGGTGATCTTGCTGGGGGCGAGGTCGTGCGTGCTGTCGGTCAGGTACGCGGTCGCCCGGCCGCGCACGCCGTGCCAGGTGACCGGCTCGGCGCCGGTGTTGATCACTTCGATGACCGTGGACCCGTCACGGTTGCGGAAGGCCGACGCCTTGAGCGCCGGGTTCGCGGTGGTGGCGTCGAGCCGGACCGCGCCGGGCCTGATGAACCTGCCGTAGGCCGCCAGCGCCCAGAACCGCTTGGCCACCCGGTAGGTCCCGGCCGCGTCGTCGATCTGCATCAGCGCCCTGGTCGCGCCGCGGGAGGCGCCGAACCAGTAGACGTAGGCGTTGGCCCGGCCCAGCGTCAGCGCGTCGTGCACGGCCAGCGCGATGGTCATGCCGTCGTAGCCGCTGCCGTCGTCCCAGTTCTCGTTCCAGGTGGTGCCGTTGGGGTTCCACTCCGACATCCACACCTGGCGGCGGGTGGGCAACGGGCCGTCCACGGGGCTCGCGTACGTGTGACCGGTGTGGACCTTGACCCAGCGGCGGGCCTCGGGGTCCGCCTCGACGGCCCGGGTGTAGGCGCGCGCCTCGTCCCAGCCGAAGGAGTCGCAGCAGACCACGTTCATGCCCTTGGCGATCGGGCCCAGGACCTTGACGAACGCGGCGGCCTGTTCCGGGGTGAACCGCATGGAGGCGTACGGGGCCGTGTAGTCGGGCTCGTTGGTGAACGCCAGGTCGGTGATCCGGATGCCCTCCTTCTTGTAGAAGTCGGTGTAGGCGACGAGGTAGCGGGCGTAGGCCTCGGCCCACTCCGGCTTGAGCGTGCCGCCGTTCTTGTCGTCGCCGTTGTCCTTCATGTAGCCGGGGGCGCTCCAGGCGTTGGCGTAGAAGCGCTCGACGCCGTACCGCCGCGCCTCCTTGGCGACCCACACCTGGCTGTTGTCGTCGCCGTCCCAGACGTACCGGGGGCGCGCGTCCGGCCCGCCCGGGTCCTCGGGCTGGTGGGAGACCATGTGGTCGTACGGGCTGCCGGCCGGGGAGGAGCCGATGCCCAGGCGCAGGATGCTCAGTCCCGCCCCCTCGCGCGGGTCGAACCACAGGTCGAGGATCTCGCGTCGCTGTTCGGGTGACAGCGCTTCCAGCAGCTCGTTGCGCCTGAAGGCCTGGGAGAGGCCGAACCCGTCGATGTTCTGGTGGCGGATGTGCTCCCGGACGGTGACGGCCGGGGGGTCCCCGTGCGGCGCGGGGTTCACGGCGGTGAAGCCGAGCAGGGTGACCGCGACAACGCCTCGTAACATGGCGCCTCCGAAACTTTTCGGAAAAGTGACGATATATTTCGTCGTCAGCCGGAAACGTAGATGGCGGGGGCCGCTTCGTCAACACCTCTGTCAAGGTCCGCCGGATATGCCGGATATTCGGTGGCAGAGCCATACCGATCCAGCTACAGCCCGGATTCGGACGGCAGGAGCGAGGGACGTTTCCGACTATGGTGACGTTCCATGAAGCGCGTCCTCGTCCCCGCGCGGCTGCGTCAAGCCGTGCGTTCGTGGTTCGACTCCCGGTACATCTCGATCGCGGATCACCGCCAGGACATCAAAGACGCTCTCTGGGAGGTGCAGACGCTGCGCCGGGAGATGGCCGCCCTCCAGGCCGAGGTCGAGCGCCTGCGCGCCGCCGTCAGGCAACCGGCCAGGCCGCCGGGGCCGCAGCCTGGGTCCGCCGACGCCCAGCGGGTCGCCGGTGACGCCCACCGCCTGGCCAAGGAGACCGCCCAGGCCCTCGACGGCCTGCTGCAGAACGAGGTCCTCATCTGGCAGGCGATCGACGACCTCAAGGCGCGCGTGCCCGCCGTGCCGCGGGAGGAGCCTCGGCCGTGCGCGTGACCTGGGCTGACGGCCTTCTCACGTTCCGGCTCGACCTCGAAGACCAGATCACCGGCAAGGCCTCCGACGAGTATCCCGTCAAGCTGGCCACGAACTCCTGCACCATCACCGACGTGCCGGACGACGCCCACCCCGACCTGTTCGCCGTCGCCGCCTGGACGGTGGTCGCGCCCTGGACGAGGAAGCGGATCACCTTCGACCGCGCCGTCTCCGCCAGGTTCGCGCAGGTCCTCCATGACGGCTGGGGCGTCGAGGCCGGCCCCGTCGGCGCCGAGCCCCGGGCCGCCGGCGGCACGCTCGCGATCTCGTACAGCGGCGGCGCCGACTCCGTGGCCGCGGCCGCGATCTACCCTGACGCCCCGTTCGTGCACTTCCGCCGGGTGCCGCACCCCCGGGTGCCGAACCGGTGGCCGCACTACCGCTCCGACGTCCTGGCCAGGCTCGCCCAGCAGACCGGCCGGCCGCTCACCACGGTGCGCTCCGACCTGGAATACACCCTGGCCGAGCCGCGCCCCGGCTATCCGGAGCACCACGCGGTGGCGGCGGGCGCGCTGCTCAACGCCGACCGGCTGGACCTCGGCGGGCTGGGCTTCGGCTACGAGATCGGGTCGCGCTGGCTCGGCGGCGGCCGCTACCTGCACCGCTACACCCCCGACAACCCCATGTGGGCCCCGCACGGCAAGTGGGGCCGGCTCTTCGCCGCGGTGGGGGTGCACATCGTGCTGCCCGTCGGCGGCGTGAGCGAGGCGGTCACCATGCGACTGGCGCTGGAGTCCGAACTGGCCGGCCAGGTCCGGTGGTGCCTCAGCGGCGCGGCCGACGGCCCCTGCCGGACCTGCGCCAAGTGCCTGTACAAGGAGCTCATCCAGGCCGCCGTCGAACGCCGCCCGCTCGACACCCCGCTCACCGCCGGCCACCCCCGGGCCAGGAAGTGGCTCCGCCCGCCACCGTACGGCGGTCAGGAGATGGTCGAGTACGGCCTGGCCCGCATCCCCGGGATCGAGCGGACGCTCTTCGCCGGGGCACTCGACTACTTCGACGCCACGGAGGAGTCCACCAGCTGGCTCGAACACTGCTACCCGCCGGCGCTGGCCGAGATCCCGGAGCCGTGGCGCGAGCGGGCCACCTCGTTCATGACCGCCGAGGTCGGCCTCATGACGGAGAAGGAGATCCACCGGGTCGAGACCTGGGGCTCCACCGGATAACGTCTCCGGCGGCAGCGAGTGAGGGAGTGAGCGCATGAGGGTCTACCTGTCCGTCGACATGGAAGGCGTCACCGGCCTGACCGACCCCGAGGAGATGCACGCGGGCAAGCGCGGGTACGAGCGGGGCTGCGAGCTGATGACGGCCGACGCCAACGCGGCGGTCGAGGGGGCGTTCGCCGCCGGCGCCGGGAAGGTGCTGGTGAACGACGCCCACGGGTCGACCAAGAACCTGCGGATCGACCTGCTGGACCCGCGGGCGACCCTGATCAGGGGGCCGGGCAAGGCGCAGCGGATGGCGCACGGGCTCGACGGGTCCTTCCAGGCGGCCGGCTTCGTCGGCTACCACGCGCGGGCCGGGGTGAGCCACGGCGTGCTCAACCACACGTGGATGGGCAAGGAGATCCAGAACGTCTACCTCAACGGCGAGATCGCCGGGGAGACGCGGGTGGTGGCGGCGTGCGCCGGGTTCCACGGCGTGCCGGTGGTGCTGGTCACCGGTGACGAGGCCGTCGGCGAGGAGGCCCGCGAGCTGCTCGGCGACGTGGAGACGGTGGCGGTCAAGAAGGGGATCGACAAGTTCTCCGCCGAGCTGCTGCCGCCGAGCGTGGCCCAGGGACGGATCCGTGAGGGCATGGCCAGGGCGCTCAGCCGGTTGACCGAATTCACGCCCTACACGATCGATCCCCCGTACACGCTGGGTGTGGAGTGGAACTCGACGGCGATCGCGGCGGCCGTGGCGCTGATCCCCGGGGTGAAGGTGGCGGGGTCGCGGCACACCGAGTTCACGACGGACGACTTCGCGCAGATCATGGCGCTGTTCGGCATCTTCGCGACGATCGGCGGCCAGGTGGCGTGCGGCAGCGGCCCGTACGGGTGAGGGCCCTCGCGTGAGGACCGGCGGCGGGGAGTCGTAGGGTTCCACCGTTCGTCCGGCGTTCCGGGCTTTGCGATGGATTGGCCGGTTCCGTGGGTGTCCCGGGCGGCGGGGCGGCAGCATGGGCGGGTTCGTGACGCCGCGCGGGTCTGACAGCGCGGCCAGGGCTGGAGGCGGGTGGCATGGAAGGCGCGGAGCTGACCAGGCGCGGGCTGCTGGTGGGCATCGGGGCGGCGGGCGGCGCCGGGGCCATGTACGCCGCCATGGGCGCGCTGGGGCTGGCCCCCGACGAGCAGGTCAAGACCTTCACCCCGCCCAGGCCGGGCGACTTCTCCCTGCAAGGACGCGGCGCGGCCAAGGTGGTGATACTCGGCGCCGGCGTGACGGGGCTGACCGCCGCCTACGAGCTGGGCAAGGCCGGCTACGACTGCACCCTGCTGGAGGCCAGGGCCAAGGCCGGCGGGCGCAACCTCACCCTGCGCGGCGGCGACCGGCTGACCGAGCTGAACGGCCCAGCCCAGGAGGTCAAGCTGGGCGAGGGCCTCTACTTCAACGCCGGCCCGGCCCGGATCGCGCAGTGGATGGTGACCCTGGACTACTGCCGCGAACTGGGCGTCCCCATCGAGACGTTCGTCAACAGGAACGCCCAGGCGTACATCCACACCAACGGCCAGTCCGTGCGCCAACGCACCGCCCGCGCCGACATGTACGGATATGTCGCCGAACTGCTCGCGAAGGCCACCGACTCCGGCGCGCTCGACCGCAAGCTCACCGCCGAGGACCGGGATCGGCTGCTCACCTTCCTGCGCCGCTTCGGCGACCTGGGCCCCGAGCTCGACTACGAGGGCTCGCCCCGCCGCGGCTTCTTCGACTACCCGGGCCTGGACGAGGGCAGCCCGTTCCCCCCGCCCGGCAGCCTGGCGCAGGTGCTCGCCGCGGGCACCGGCCGGGCCATCACCAACGACTTCGGCCACGACCAGGCCAGCCCCATGTTCCAGGTCGTCGGCGGCACGGACACGATCGTCACCAGACTGGTGGAGGCCATCGGCGCGGACCGGATCACCACCGGCGCCAAGGTCACCGGGATCACCGACCTGCCCGACGGGGTCGAGGTCACCTGGGACGGCGGCCGGATCAAGGCCGACTACTGCATCGCCACCCTGCCGCCCCACCTGCTCGCCAAGATCCCGCACAACCTGGGCGCGGACGTCACCGCCGCGCTGCGACTTCCCACGCCCATGTCCACCGGGAAGATCGGCCTGGAGTACGACCGCCGCTGGTGGGAGCTGGAGGACCGGATCTACGGCGGCGTCAGCGAGACCGACCTGGACATCGCACGCATCTGGTACCCCTCGTACGGCTACCACGGCGAGCGCGGCGTGCTGGTCGGCTACTACAACCACGGGCCGGACGCCGAGCTGTACGGCGCGCTCACCCCCGACGACCGCCGCCGCCGCGCGCTCACCCAGGGCAAGAAGATCCACGGCGAGAAGTACCGCACCGGCGTCCTGTCCTCCATCTCCGTCGCCTGGGAGCGCCAGGAACACATCCAGGGCGGCTGGGCGAGCTGGCCCGCCTTTGATTCGTCCTTCACTCTTCTGCAACGTCCCAGCGGAAGGGTCTACTTCGCGGGCGACTGGCTCACCCGGCTGACCGCCTGGATGGCCGGAGCGATGGAATCAGCCCGTGGCGTCGTCACTGAGCTGCACAAACGCGTGCTGCAGTCATCGTGACGCCCACCCGCTGCTCCCGGGACCGGCGTAAGGTCCTGAGAGGAGCGATCGAGGAGATGGGATGACGTTGCACTGGGTGCCGGCCGCCGGCCGGACCGACCTGCTGGCCGAGCCGGTGGCGCGGGCGATCGGGCAGGTGGAGGACGCGCGGGTCGCGGAGATCGACCCGGAGCTGGCCGACACGGCCGCGTTCTGCGAGCGCTACGGCGTGGCCATGGGCGATTCGGCCAACTGCGTCGTCGTCGCCGCCAAGCGCGGCGGCGAGGTCCGCTACGCCGCCTGCATGGTGCTGGCGACGACACGGGCCGACGTCAACGGCGTGGTGCGCAAGCATCTCGGCGCCCGCAAGGCGAGCTTCGCCCCGATGGAGGAGGCGGTGGAGCTCACCGCGATGGAGTACGGCGGCATCACCCCGGTCGGCCTGCCGGCCGACTGGCCGATCCTGGTCGACACCCAGGTCGCCGAGCACCCCGAGGTGGTCATCGGCAGCGGCCTGCGCCGGTCCAAGCTCGCCGTCTCCGGAGCCACCCTGGCCGGGCTGAAGGGAGCGGAAGTCCTCTCCCTGTCCGTCTGAGCGCGACAGCTCCAGAGAGCGAGGAACGATGCCGGCGGAGGGCCGATCGGTCACGGAGGGAAGACACCGTGGCCGAACCGAGACCGTTGGATCGGAAACCATTCACCCCGATCCGGACGTTGTACGAGTGGGAATGTGGCCTCATGGTTCATCTCGTGGGCGGGGATTAAGCCGGTATGGTGCTTCATGCCATGAACGATGACCGACTCGGCCCTTACCGGCTGCTCAGGCGGCTCGGCGAGGGGGGAATGGGCGTCGTCCACCTCGCGGTCGACCCCCAGGGGCGGCAGGTCGCGGTCAAGGTCCTGCGCGCCGAGGTCGCCGGCGACGAGCTCGCCAGGCGGCGGCTTTCGCGCGAGGTCGAGACGATGCGCCGGGTGCGGAGCAAGTACATCGCCGAGGTGCTCGACGCCGATGTGACCGGTCATCGCCCGTACATCGTCACCCGCTACGTCGCCGGCCGCTCGCTCGACGAGATCGTCAAGGACGACGGCCCGCTCGACCTGCCCGCGCTGCTCAAGATCGGACACGGGGTGGCCGCGGCGCTGGCCGCCGTCCACTCGGTCGGCGTGATCCACCGCGACCTCAAGCCGGGCAACGTGCTGATCCTCGACGGCGATCCCGTGCTGATCGACTTCGGCATCGCGCAGGCGGTCGACGCGACGCGGCTGACCCAGACGGGCATGTTCATCGGCACGCCCGGCTACCTCGCGCCGGAGATCATCGAGGGGCAGGAGGCCGGGCCCGAGGTCGACATCCACGCCTGGGCAGGCACGCTCCTCTACGCCGGCACGGGCCAGCCGCCGTTCGGCAAGGGCACGCTGGAGATGGTGTTCTACAACATCACCGCGGGCAAGGCCGACGTGAGCGCCGCCCCCGGGCCGCTCCAGCCGCTGCTCAAGGGCGCCTTCCAGCGCAACCCGGCGAAGCGGCCCAAGGCGGCCGAGTTGGCCGAGCAGGTGGCCAGGCTGATGCCCAAGGCCGGGCTGTCGATGCCCGACGAGATCTCCACGGTCCCGCACCCGGACCCGTCCGTGACTCCCCCGTACGAGGGACCGACCACCCCCGCACCCGGCCACGACAGAATCCGCCCCCAGCCCGCCAGCGGCCCCCAACCGGCCTTCCCCGGCGGCTCCCAGCCGGCCTTCCCTGGAAGCGGTTCTCAGCCATCGTTCCCTCCGGCTGGCGGCGGTTCTCAGTCGGCGTTCCCCGCGGTCGGCGGCGGTTCTCAGGTCCCGCAGAGCGGCGGCCCTCAGGTGCCTTCGTCCCTGCCGCACGGCGCCGCGGCGAGCGGCCCGCAGGGGCCGGGCAGCGGAGCGCAGAGCCTCCTCACCGGTTCCCAGAGCCCCGACAGCGGCCCCGCCGCCGGTACGCCCGGCACCCCGTACGGGCCGGGCGGCGGCGCCCAAGGCCCCGGCGGAACCCCCCACAGCCAGCCACAGAGCCTCCTCGGCGGCCCGCCCGGTCAAGGCCCCGCCGGAGGCCCGCAGAGCGGCCCCCAAGGCCCCGCCGGAGGGCCGCATGGCCCTGGCAGCGGCGCTCAGGGTGCCGCCGCCGGGCCATATGGGCAGGGAAGCGGTGCTCAAAGTGCCGCCGCCGGGCCGTATGGGCAAGGGAGCGGGCCGCAGAGTCCTGCGAGCGGGTCTCATGGTGCTGGCAGTGGGCCGCAAGGGCTTGCCGGTAGGCCTCACGGCAGTGGGCCGCAAGGTCCTGCTGGAGGGCCGCACGGCTCGCAGGTGGCTGGTGGGGCGCAAGGGGGTGGCGGGTCTCGGGAGGCGGAGGCCGGTGACAAGCCGTCTTGGGAGATCTCCACGCCGCCGATGACGCCGCGCAAGCTCGTCGAGGGGCAGGACCCGCGCGTCCCGCCGCCCGCGCAGGACCAGCGGTACGTCTCGCTGCTCGGCCAGGGTGACCCGTGGCCGACGCGCAGGGTGAGCCCCGAGGAGCTGCGCCAGATGCAGCGGGAGGCCCAGCAGAGCGCGCCCTGGCAGCAGGGCCCGGGCGGCCAGGGGCAGGCCAACCACCATGTGCCGGAGGCCGACGTGCCGACCCGGCGGGTGCGGCCCGACCCGCAGGACCTGCCCACCAGGCGGGTGCGCCCCGAGGCCCCCGACTACGGCAGGGGCACCCCGGTGCAGCCCCCTCCGTACATCCCGCCGCAGGTCCAGTTCCCGCCCGACCCGCAGACCAAGCGGGAGCCGTTCATCCCCGGCGCCCGCCCCGGCCAGGCGCTGCAGCGATCGGCCGCCTACGGGGTGGCGGGCGCGATGCTTCTCATCATCATGATCGTGCTGGCCGCGCGGGCGCCGGTGCTGGTGACCCTGGTGTCGCTGCCGGTCGCGGTGCTGCTGCGCGCCGCCGACCTGGCCCAGCCCGAGCTGATCACCCGCCGGCCGACGGGCGCGGCCGCGCTGGACGTCATCAGAGTGTTCGCCTACCCCAAGGCGCTGGTCAAGTCGGTGGCCATCACGCTTGCCCTGATCCCGTACGCGCTCATACTCGGACTACCCGTGACGCTCCTGCTCACGGTGATGGCCGGCATGAGCCCGTACAACGCGCTGGCCTGGGGTGCCGGGGTGGCCCTGTGGACGGTGTGCGCAGGCCCCGGAGTCGAGGGCCCGGGGCGCCAGATGCGCAGGACGCTCTCATCGCTCGTACCCTCGAGAACAGCGGCGATGGTGATGGCGGGAGTGTTCGCGGCGATGGCCGCGCTCACGCCGATCCTCGCCACCGGCACATTCGGGGACAACGCGAGGAGGGCCATATGGACTCCGGTGAACGTCGGGCCCGTGGTCGATCTGCTGCAGGACTGGAAGGGGGACTCGGGGGGATGACGCTGGGACGATTGCGATGAGCGCGGGCAACACCCAGACGCCAGAGCGGCTCGGCCCGTACCGGCTGGTGCGGAAGATCGGCGAAGGCGGCATGGGGGTGGTGCACCTCGGCATCGACGGCGACGGCCGCGAGGTCGCCATCAAGGTCCTGCATCCGCACGTCGCCGCCGACCTGAAGGCGCGTGACCGGCTCACCCGCGAGGTCGAGACGATGCGCCGGGTGCGCAGCCCGCACGTCGCCGAGGTGCTCGACGCCGAGCTGGTGGGGGGCCAGCCGTACGTGGTGACCCGGTTCGCGCCGGGGCGCACGCTGGAGGAGACCGTGCTGTCCGACGGGCCGCTCGGCCCGCGCCAGCTCATCACCCTCGCCCAGGGCCTGTGCCAGGCGCTCGTGGCCATCCACGCGGCCGACGTGATCCACCGCGACTTCAAGCCGTCCAACGTGATGCTCGTCGACGGCGAGCCGCTGGTCATCGACTTCGGCATCGCCCATCTGGTCAACGCCACCCGGCTGACCCAGACCGGCATGTTCGTCGGCACGCCGGGCTACCTGGCGCCGGAGATCATCCGCGATTCCGACATCACGCAGCGGGCCGACGTGCACTCGCTGGCCTCCACGGTGTTCTTCGCCGCGACGGGGGTGCCGCCGTTCGGCACCGGCACGTTCGAGGCGGTGTGCTTCAACATCATGGAGGGGCGGGCGCAGCTCGACAAGGCGCCCGTGTGGCTGCGCGGCTGGCTGAGCCGCGCGCTCCAGGTCGACCCCGCCGACCGGCCCGACGCGCGCGAGCTGCTGCGCATGGCCAGGGCGCTCGACCCGTCGGTGACCACGTTCAACGAGTCGCCGCCGGAGGAGCAGCCGGGGCGGACCAAGCGGCTGCTCGGCCGTACGAAGGTCATGGAGTCGTTCTCCGACCTGCTGCCGCCGGTCCAGTACGGGCGGCCGGCGCGCGAGGAGAAGCCGCCGCCGTACGTCCCCGCGCCTGTCACGTCCCGGCCCCCGTGGCCGGACCAGCGGGTGGCGGGCTATCCCGCGCCGGCCCCCACACACGCGCAGCCGCAGGCCCAGCCCCAGCCGCGGGCCCAGGCCCAGGCGCGGCCCCGGGCCTACACGCCGCCGCGCGACCAGACGCCGCCGCGCGAGCGCAAGCGCTACCTCGCGGGCAGCCAGTTCGTGGCGCTGCTCGGGCTCGTCACGCTGGTCGCGCTGGCGGTGATGATGCCGGTCATGGTGAGCGCGATCGCGATCGTGCTGGCGCTGGTGCTGCGGGTGGGCGAATACCTGTTCGGCGACATGGTGCAGCGGCGCCAGGTGCGCGGCAGCAGCGCCGCCGACCCGCTGCTCGTGCTGGTCGGCACGCCGTGGGCGCTGATCAAGGCCACGCTGGTGAGCGTGGTGCAGGTGCCGCTGGCGATCCTGTTCGGCGTGTGCGTGTGGGGCGTGCTGCGGTGGGGCGGCGGGATGGGCGTGAACGAGGCCGCCGCCTACGCGGCCGGCGCGCTCGTGGCCGGCCTGTTCCTGCTGCCCGGCGGCGGTTCGCCGCGCAAGGCGGTCACCCGCACGCTCACCGGTGTGCTGCGCTCGCCCGGCGCCGCGACGGTGGCGGTCCTGGTGATGGGCACGGTCGCGCTGTTCGCGGTGATGTTCGCGCTGGGCGGCACGCCGTCGTGGGAGCCCTGGCGGGCCCCCGAGACCGTCATCGAGGAGCTGACCACCCGGGCGCATGACAGTGCGACCGGCCTGATCACGGGCCTCGTCGACGACCTGATGAGAGAGCTGGGGCTGGGCTTCCTGTCGCCCTGGTCGTGAGTGTCCCCGGCGGCCGTGGTGGGGAGAAGTAGGGGTATGAGCGAGCACCTCGGCCCCTACCAGCTGCTCTCGCGGCTGGGCGCGGGCGGGTTCGGCCACGTGCACCTGGCGCTCGACCAGGAGGGCCGCACGGTCGCGGTCAAGGTGCTCCATCCGCACGTCACGGCCGACTCGGCGGCGCTGGCCCGGCTGGCCCGCGAGGTCGAGACCATGCGGCTGGTGGGTGGCAAGAACGTCGCGGAGGTGCTCGACGCCTCGTTCGACGGCGACCGGCCCTACCTCGTGACCCGCTACGTGCAGGGCAAGCCGCTCAGCGCGGTGCCCGTGCCGGTGGCCGACCTGCGCAAGCTGGCCACCGGGCTGGCCGAGGCGCTGGTGGCCATGCACGACGCGGGGGTCGTGCACCGCGATCTCAAGCCGGCCAACGTGATGATGAGCGAGGGCGAGCCGGTCGTCATCGACTTCGGCATCGCGCACGCGCTCGACTCGCTGTCGGTCACCGCCTCCGGGGCGGTGGTCGGCACCCCCGGTTACTTGGCGCCCGAGGTGCTGGAGGGCGGGCCGGCCGGCCCGGCGGCCGACGTGTTCTCCTTCGGGGCGACGCTGGCCTACGCCGCGACCGGGCGTCACCCGTACGGCACGGGGCCCGCGTCGGCGGTCGCCTACCGCGTCGTCCACCACGAGCCCGACCTGGAGGGCGCGCCCGGCTGGCTGGAGCCGCTGCTGGCCGAGTGCCTCGCCACCGACCCGGCGGCGCGGCCGGTGGCCGCCGACATCTGCGCGCGGCTCGGCGTGGCGGCGGTCCCGCGGTTACGCCGCCTGCCGCGGCCCTCGGTGGGTACGGGGCGCCGCTCCGGTCGTGATGTCCACCACATGGCGACGAGGGAGTGGCAGCCCGGCAGGGCGGTCGGCGAGCTCTCGGCGGAGGACGCCAGGGCGCGGCACCAGGAGAGGGTGCGCAGGCGCTGGCTGGCCGGCTCGACGGTGTTCGTGGGCTTACTGTCGGCCGCGGCCACCGAGCCGCTGCCGGAGGTGGCGCTGTTCCTGATGGCCGTGTTCTCGCTGGCAGTGGTGGTGGACGCGGGGTTCGCGCTGTTCTCGCGAGGGCCTTTCACCAAGGGCAGGGTCATCGCGGACGCCGTGGGCGTCGCCGGGGCGATCGGCCTGTCGGTGGCGCTGAGCGCGTTCTTCAGCACGCCCGTGCTGGCGCTGTTCGCGGGCACGGCACTGGTCCTCGGGATCGTGTTCCTGCTCACAGCCTGAGCGCGTGACCAGGGCCGCCAGCAAGCAGCGGAACAAAGCTCGGTAAGGTTGGGGCGGGGAGTCGTTACGCGCGGATGCACGTGTCAGCGCGTAAGCTACCCGTGGGTAACATGAGCGCCGGGACACCCGCTGTCACAACGCCCATGGGGCCCTGGCAGTCTGGACAGGACATCCGGCGCCGACCGCTCGCGCGGCGGCGCACGCGAACACGGGAGGTCGGCCACCGGCCATGAACATTGTCGTCTGCGTGAAGCAGGTCCCCGACACGGCGACCGAGCGCAAGCTGCGGTCCGATGACAAGACCCTCGACCGTGACGCGGTCGACGGCGTGGTGAACGAGCTCGACGAGTACGCGGTCGAGGAGGCGCTCAAGCTCAAGGAGGCCCACGGCGGTGAGGTGACCGTCCTCACCATGGGCCCGGGCAAGGCCACCGAGACGATCCGCAAGGCCCTGGCCATGGGCGCCGACAAGGCGGTCCACCTCGTCGACGACGCGCTCCACGGCTCCGACGCGCTGGGCACGTCCTACGCCATGGCCCAGGCGCTGAAGAAGATCGGGTTCGACCTGGTCATCCTCGGCTCGGAGTCCACCGACGCGCGCACCGGCGTGCTGCCCGCGATGCTGGCCGAGCGCCTCGGCACGCCGCAGCTCACGCTCGCCAACAAGGTCGAGGTCGACGGCTCGTCCATCAAGATCCAGCGGATCACCGACTACGGTTTCGACCGGGTCGAGGCCTCGCTGCCCGCGGTCGTGTCCGTGGTCGAGAAGATCAACGAGCCGCGCTACCCGTCCTTCAAGGGCATCATGGCGGCCAAGAAGAAGCCGGTCGAGACCCTGGGCGTGGCCGACGCCGAGATCGACGCCGCCCAGGTGGGTCTCGACTCCTCCTGGTCGCAGGTCGTCGACTTCGCCCCGGCCCCGCCGCGCGCCGCCGGCACGATCGTCAAGGACGAGGGCGACGGCGGTGCCAAGGCCGCCGAGTTCCTCGCGTCCAAGAAGTTCATCTGAGAACGGGGGTTTTACTGATATGTCGGAGATTCTCGTTCTCGTCGAGCAGGTCGACGGCGAGGTCAAGAAGGTCACGCTGGAGCTGCTGACCCTGGCCCGCCGGCTCGGCACGCCCGCCGCCGTCTGGGCGGGCCCCGGCTACACCCCGGAGGCCAAGGCCAAGCTGGCCGAGTACGGCGCCGAGACGATCTACGTGGCCGGCTCCGAGGAGATCACCGGATACGTGGTCGCGCCCAAGGCCGAGCTGCTCGCCCAGCTCGTCGGCGAGAAGTCGCCCGCGGCCGTGCTGGTCGCCGCGACCGCCGAGGGCAAGGAAGTCGCCGGGCGGCTGGCCGTCAAGACCGACTCCGGCGTCATCACCGACGCCGTGGGCCTCGGCGACGGCTTCGTGGCCGAGCAGTCCATCTTCGGCGGCGGCGTGAACGTCCAGGCGAAGGTGAGCAGGGGCATCCCGATCGTCGCCGTGCGGCCGAACTCGACGGCCCCGGAGGCCGCCGCGGGCGCCGGCGCCGAGGAGGAGGTGTCGGTCTCGCTGTCCGACGCCGCCAAGTCCGCCCGCGTCGTCGAGCGCGTCAAGCAGGAGAAGGGCGCCCGCCCCGAGCTGACCGAGGCCGCGATCGTGGTCTCCGGCGGCCGCGGCGTGGGCTCGGCGGAGAACTTCTCGGTCATCGAGGGCCTCGCCGACGCCCTGGGCGCGGCCGTGGGCGCCTCCCGCGCCGCCACGGACGCCGGCTGGTACCCGCACCAGTTCCAGGTGGGCCAGACCGGCAAGACCGTGTCGCCGCAGCTCTACATCGCGGCCGGCATCTCCGGCGCCATCCAGCACCGGGCCGGCATGCAGACCGCCAAGACCATCGTGGCGATCAACAAGGACCCGGAGGCGCCGATCTTCGAGCTGGCCGACTACGGCGTCGTGGGTGACCTGCACCAGGTCGTCCCGCAGCTCACCGAAGAGGTCGACAAGCGTAAGTAGCTTTTCGGAGCTCTTTTCCGGGAAACGGCGCCGCACCTCTGTGTGGCGCCGTTTTCGCGTCCGGGGGCCATTGGTGAGGGTCGGTTCGGGTTCTGCGGGGCCGCTTGGGCTGGTGGGTCGCGTTCTGCAAGCTTTTTGGCTCGTGGGTTGTGGTCCGTAAGCCTCCTGCGCTGGTGGCTTGGGTTCTGCGAGCCTCTTGGGCTGGTGGGTCGGGGTCCGCAAGCCTCCTGGCCTGTGGCTCGGGTTTTGCAGGCCTCTCGGCCAGTGGGTCGGGGTCTGCAAGGACTTCGGGGTCGGTTCTGGGTTTTGCGGGCCTTTTGGGATGGTTGGGGTTTCGGCAGGGTTTTGGGTTGGTTTGGGTTTTACAAGCTTTTTGGGAAACCCCTCGGGCTGGGCGCCGTTAGCGAGCCTTCGGCCCGCCCGCTCCGCCGTAAGCGATGGAGACCGGCCTGTGGTTCTGTGAGTGGGGATCTCGAACCTTGGGACGTGGTCGGTTCTCGTGGGAGTTCAGGTGCCGGGTGGCTCTCGTTTCACTGTGGCTCGGCCGGGAGCAGGAGGCGGAAGGTCGCGCCTTCGCCGGGGGAGGAGTGGATCTCCACCCGGCCGCCGTGGGCGGTCACGATGGAGCGGACGATGGCAAGGCCGAGGCCCGCTCCTCCGGTCGTGCGGTTGCGGGAGCCGTCGGCGCGGTAGAACCGGTCGAAGACCCGCTCCGCCTGCTCCGGGGAGAGCCCGGGGCCGGAGTCGGCGATCACCAGAGCCGCGTCCCGGCCGACGGTGCCCACGCCGATCCTGACCGGGGTTCCCGGCGGGGTGTGGGTGACGGCGTTGCCCACCAGGTTCGTGACCACCTGCCGGAGCCGGTCCTCGTCGCCCAGCACCGGGGCGCTCCCCGGCGGGCCGTCGTCGGGGCCGGTGAGCGTGATCGCCCGCGTCGGATCCAGAGCGGCGAGATCGGCGCGGGCGTCGGCGGCGAGCGTCCGCAGATCCATCGGCGTCAGATCAAGCCCCACCCCGAACGCACCGTCCCTGAGCCCACCGTCCCTGAACCCCACCGTTCCCGAAGTGCCGTGGTCGGCGGTGCGGTCCCCGAAGGAGCCGTCTCCAAAGGCGCGGTCCCCGAGGGGGCGGTCTCCGAACGAGGCGTCTCCGGAGGAGCCGCGCCCGAAGGCGCCGCGACCGGCGGCGCGGTCCCCGAGGGCGCGGCCCCCGAAGGGACCGCAGCCCTTGGTGCGGTCCTCGGAGGTGCGGTCCCCGGGAGTGCGGTCCCTGGCGGTGGGGTCTCTGGAGGTGCGGTCGGCCGGGGTGGGGGCTCCGGGGGTGGGGTCGGCCGGGGTGGGGGTTGTGTGGGTGGGGTTGGGGGTGGCGAGGTCCATGGTGGCGAGCAGCAGCAGGTCGTCCACCAGTTTGGCCAGGCGGGCGGACTCGCTCTCGATGCGGGCCAGGGCCGCGTCCGCGTCCGTGCCGCCCATGCGGTAGAGCTCGGAGAAGCCTTTGATGCCGAAGAGCGGGGTGCGCAGTTCGTGGCTCACGTCGGCGACGAAACGGCGCATCCTGGCCTCCGACTCCTCCCGGGCGGAGAAGCCCCGCTCGATCTGCGCCAGCATGCCGTTGAGGGAGCGGGCCAGCCGTCCCACCTCGGTGCCCGGACCGGCGGGCTCGGGCACCCTCCTGCTGAGGTCGCCGGCGGCGATGGCCGCCGCGGTCTCCTCGACCCGGCGCAGCGGCGCCAGCCCGGCCCGGATCGCGAACCCGCCCGTCAGCGCCAGCAAGCCCAGCAGCAGCCCGCCCGCGACCAGGGAGGCGACCCGCACCCGCTGGACCGTCGAGTTCATCCCGTCCAGAGAGACCGCCGCGACGACCGAGGCGTGCGTGCCGCGGGTGGCGGGCACCGCGACCGTCCGCCACTGCTCGCCGTCGTCGCCGGAGACCGTGAACGGCCGCCCCGCGCGGGCCTCGACGGCCGCCGCGTCCAGCCGGGGCAGCCGCGGCAGCCCGCCGACCGTCGGAGCGCCGGAGGAAGGGCCGGCGCCGGTGCCGACCTCGCTGCCGACCCCGGCGCCGACCACAGTGGTGACCACGGTGCCGTCGGCGGCGAGGAAGGCCAGCCGCACCTCCTCGATCAGGTCGAGCTGGGACGGGGCGGCGGGGGCGGCCCGCTTGCGCAGCAGGTCCATGAGCTCGGGCGGCATCGAGGCGGCCGCTGTCGCCAAGGGGCCGAGCTGGGCGTCGATCCGGGCCAGCAGTTCGGCTTCGAGCTGCCGTACGACGACCGTGCTCACCAGCGCGAGGCCCGCCACGAGCAGCGCCACCGTGATGGCGAGCAGCCGGGCGCGCAGCGACAGCCGCCTGATCATGGCTTCGGCCTGCGCAGCACGTAGCCGACGCCGTGGACGGTGTGGATGAGCCGCGGCCCGCCGGTGTCGAGCTTGCGGCGCAGGTAGCTGATGTAGGTGTCGACGATGCTGGAGTCGCCGGCGAAGTCGTAGCGCCACACGTGCTGGAGGATGTCCGCCTTGGGCAGCACCCGGCCGGCGTTCTCGGCCAGGTGGCGCAGCAGCCTGAACTCGGTCGGCGACAGCCGCACCGGGACGCCGCCCCGCGTCACCTGGTGGCCTTCCGGGTCGACCTCCAGATCGCCGACCGTCAGCGTGTGGTCGCCGGGTGAGGCGCCGGTGCGCCGCAGGATCGCCCTGATGCGGGCCAGCAGCTCCTCCAGGTCGAACGGCTTGGTCACGTAGTCGTCGCCGCCCAGCCGCAGGCCGTTGATCTTGTCGGCGGTGGCGTCGCGAGCCGTCAGGAACAGGACCGGCACCGGCCCCGGCCTGCCGCCAGCCCTCGGCAAGGTTCTCAGCCTGCGGAGCACCTCGAACCCGTCGAGGTCGGGCAGCATCACGTCGAGCAGCACCAGATCGGGCGGGTCGCGCCTGGCCGCCTCAAGGGCCCGCGTGCCGCTGTCGGCCGAGCTGACGGTGAAACCCGCGAACCGGAGCGTGGCCGCGAGCAGTTCCTTGACGGTCGGCTCGTCGTCGACCACGAGCAGCCGCTCGCCTGTGGGTTCACGCACCTGCCGCCCTCCCGCCTTCAGCCTACGAGCCGGGGTCACACATCACGCGTGCGGAACCGGGTGCGTGCCCAGACCATCATGACCGCCACGAAAGCGGCCAGCACGCCCATCCCCATCCAGATCGGGAGTGAGCCTTCCGAGGGCATGAGCGACCGGAAGGCGGCCGTGTTCGGCCACCAGGTGCTCAGCGTGAGGCCCAGGAAGTCGGGCATGATCGGGGCGAACATCGGCAGCAGCAGGAAGGCCGTGGCCGTGTTCACCGCCGCCGCCGTGCTCCTCAGCAGGATCCCGAGCGACAGCCCGAACAGCGCCACCAGCTCCAGCACCACCGGCCCGAAGAGCAACAGCCGCACCGCGTCGGGATCGTCCAGCCAGACCCGCGGCACGCCGTGCATGGCGAGCGTGATCTGTGAGACCAGGAACATCCCCCATACCGCCGCCGCGCCTGCCGTGAGCCCGGCCACGGCCACCAGCGCCGCCTTGGCCACCACCAGCCGGGTGCGCCGTCCGGCCGCCGCCACGGTGGCCCGGATCGTACCGGAGCCGTACTCGGTGCTGGCCACGAGCGCACCCAGCGCCGCGACCAGCAGCTGGACGATGAAGACGCCCCGGGAGCCTCCCTGCAGCGGATCGAACGCGGCCTGGTCCGCCGCCGTGGCCCGCGCGTACTCGGCCGCCGACGCCTGCGCGAACAGCCATCCCAGCAGCACCGACACGGCGATGACGGCCCCGGCCAGCACCGGCATGACGGGGACGCTCCTGAACTTGGTCCACTCGGCCCGCACCAGCCCCCTCACAGCGCGGCCCCGAACTCTACGCTGTCCCTGGTCAGCTCCATGAACGTGTCCTCCAGCGAAGCGCGGCGAGGCGTCAGCTCGGCCAGCGCCACCCCTTCAGACGCGGCCAGCCGCCCGATGTCCGGGGCCGGCATGCCCGTCACCACCAGCTCGTCGCCGTGCGCCCGCACGTGCGCCCCCGCCAGCTCCAGCAGCCTGCCGAAGCCCGCCCCGTCGGCCACCCGGACCAGCACCTCGGCGCCGGCGCCGGTGAAGTCCTCGACGTCCCCTTCCGCGATCAGCCGGCCCCTGCCGATCACCACCAGCCGGTCGGCGGTCACCGCCATCTCGCTCATCAGGTGGCTGGAGACCAGCACCGTGCGGCCCTCGGCGGCCAGGCCTCGCAGCAGCGTACGGATCCACAGCACGCCCTCCGGGTCGAGCCCGTTCACCGGCTCGTCCAGCACCAGCACCGGCGGGTCCCCGAGCAGCGCGGCGGCGATGCCGAGCCGCTGGCACATGCCGAGCGAGAACCCGCCGGCCGGGTAGCCCGCCGCGTCGGACAGGCCCACTAGGTCGAGCACCTCGCCGACCCTGCGGTCCGGGAGGCCGCTGCCCCTGGCCAGGTAGAGCAGGTGGTCGCGGGCGGTGCGGCGCGGGTGCACGGACTGCGCCTCCAGCAGCGACCCCACCTCGCGCAGCGGCGTCTCCAGGTCCCGGTAGCGCCGCCCGCCGACGGTCACCGTGCCGGACGTCGGCAGGTCGAGCCCGAGGATCATCCGCATGGTGGTGGTCTTGCCCGCGCCGTTGGGCCCCAGGAAACCGGTGACGAGGCCGGGCCGTACCTCGAACGTGAGCCCGTCCACGGCGAGCGTCCCGCCGTGGCGTTTGGTCAGTGCGTTGAGCCGGATCATGCGGCCAGCCTGGCCCGCCCGGTTGGAGACGTCCTGAGCGATCCTGTGAGACCTCTGTGAGCCCGCGACCCCGGCCTGGGGGACGCGGGCGGACTCAGAGGGAACTCACAGCTTCCCGGAGCCGCGCGGCCAGGTCCTCCGCCTGCTCCCGGCTCCACGGGATCAGCCCGTTCTCCGACATCAGCGCGTGGTACTGCTGCTGCCCGTACGGGATGCCCGGCGGCAGCGGCACCACGTGCCAGTGCAGATGGGAGTTGCCCTGCTGACTGCCGAGCGAGAGCAGGTAGGTGCGCTCCGACGGCACCACCGACTCCACCGCCAGCGCCACCTTCCGCACCACGCCCGTCAGCGCCAGGTACGCCTCCTCGTCCAGGTCGCGGACCACGTGCTCGACGTGCGCCTTCGGGCTGACCAGCACGTAGCCGGGCACCGTCGGGTAGGCGGACAGGAACGCCAGGTGGTGCTCGTCCTCGTAGAAGATCTGCTCGTGCTCGTAGGCCGGGTCGCCGGCGACGATGGCGCAGATGAAACAGGGGATGGACCGGACACGCGCCTCGTAGGCGGCCACGTCGAAGGGGACGTTCCTCTCAGTCATGATGACGATCATGACCGTCAGAGCCGGCCCATGTCACGGGCGCGGCGGACGGCGGCATGCCGGTCCGCCACGGCGAGCTTCGTCACCGCCGAGGACAGGTAGTTGCGCACCGTGCCTTCCGACAGGCTCAGCTGCCTGGCGATCCTGGACATCGGCGCGCCCCCGGCGGCCGCGCGCAGCGTGTCCAGCTCGCGCGGGGTCAGCGGGCACTCCCGGATCGACAGCGCGTCCGCGGCCAGCTCCGGGTCGATGTACCGGCCGCCCTCGTGCACCTTCCTGATGATCTCGGGCCAGGGTCGCCGCCGGGTTGTCCTTGCCCAGGTCACGCCCGGCGCGGGTCCCACCGGAAGAACTTCCGGGTGCACCACAGCCCGACGCCGATCCACAGCAGCCCGATCCCGAGGCCCGCGGCCGACACCTGGAAGCCCTCCAGGAAGCCGACCTCGGGCGCGCCCGCCCGGCCGAGGTCGCGGCCCAGGAACGCGATGCGCATCATGTCCACGACCGGTGTCATCGGCAGCACCTCCGCCACCCGCTGCCCCCATTCGGGCAGCACCGACAGCGGGAACATCATGCCCGCCCCGAGCATGCTGGCGAACAGCACAGGCAGCGCCACCAGCTGCGCCACCTCGTAGTTGGGGATGAGCCCGGCCGTGCCGATCGCCAGCGCCGCGAACACCGCCGCGCCCAGCACGAACGCCACCAGCATGAGAGGCACGTTCCCCGGCACCGGCACGCCCACCACCCCGACCGCGTAGACCAGGATGACCGCCGCCTGCACCGCGCCGACCAGCGTGGCGTGCAGGATGTCGCCCGCGAAGATCGCGGTGGTGGACAGCGCGCTGCCGCGCAGCCGCTTGTACACACGCTCCTCCCTGCGCACCACGATGCCGGTCGCGATCGTCATGTACGAGAACGGGAACACCACGGCGATGGCCCCGATCGCGGCGAGCGCGGCGGCCGGCACCCCGTTCACCTCGCCGGAGGCCGTCGGGCCGCTGGTGTAGACGAAGGCGATGAACAGCGGCAGCAGCAGGATGGTGAACGCCAGGCCGCGCTGCCGCAGCAGGACCGTCTGGTTGAGCCGGGCCTGCGCCCAGACCGTCGAGAGCCAGTTCACGCCGCCACCCTTTCCGTCTCCGCGACTTCGAGGAAGATCTCCTCCAGCGACGGCCTGCGCACTTCGAGGCCGCCCAGTTCCGTTCCGCGCTCGTCCGCCCACACCAGCAGATCCCGCAGGTCACGCTGCGGCTCGTGGGTCTCGACCGTGAACGTCTCGCCGTCCTGCCTGACCGAGCGCCGTGCCAGGCCGGGCGAGTACGGCAGGTCGCCAGGGCGCGCGCCGGGCAGCCGGAAGCTGATCCTGGTGCCCCGCTCCCCGAGCACGCCCGCCAGCGTGCCCTCGGTGACGATCCGGCCGTCGTGCATGATGGCCAGCCGCTGCGCGAGCTGCTCGGCCTCGTCCAGGTAGTGGGTGGTGAGCAGTACGGTGGCGCCGTCGGCGACCATGCCGCGCACCAGCTCCCACACGTTCCGCCTGGCCTCCGGGTCCAGTCCGGTGGTGGGCTCGTCCAGGAAGAGCACCTCGGGCCTGCCCAGCACGGCCAGCGCCAGGTCGAGCCGGCGCTTCTCGCCGCCGGACAGCTGCCCGACCCGCACCGCCGCGCGGTGACCGAGCCCGACCCGGTCGAGCACCTCGCCCCGGCCGAGCGCGTGCGGCGTCCAGCGCCGCCAGGCGTCCACGGTCTCCGCCACCGTCAGGTCCTTGTAGAAGCCGGCCTCCTGGAGCACGATGCCCATCCGGGGCCGGATGCGGGCCCGCTCCTTGACCGGGTCGTGCCCGAGCACCCGCACTTCGCCGCCGGTCGGTGCGACGTACCCCTCCAGCACGTCCAGGGTGGTCGTCTTGCCCGCCCCGTTGGTGCCGAGCAGCGCGTACAGCTCGCCCCGGCCGACCCGGAAGCCGATCCCCTTGACCGCCTCGAAGTCGCCATATTTCTGGTGCAGGTCCCGCACCTCGATCGCTGTCGTGTCCACGGGACCACTGTGCCGGGGCGGGGCGCCGTCCCGGCAGTGCGCTGTCTCAGCTCTTTCCCGGGAAAACCGCAGGGTCCGGGCGTGACATTTGTCAGGCGGCCACCGGCTGCCGCTCGGGGGCGGGCAGCTGCGTGACCGCCGCGGGCTCCTCGCGCGGCAGCAGGCGCGCCGCCACGGCGATCAGCAGGCCCAGCACGACGGCCAGCCCGAGCGCGGTACGGAGCGAGGTCACGTCCGACAGGAACCCGATCGCCACCGGACCGAGCAGCAGGCCCGCGTATCCCATGGCGCCCGCCTGGGCGATCGCCGGGCCGGGGGTGCTGGTGGCGGTGCCGGCCAGCGACAGCGTCATCGGCGAGATGGTCGCCACACCGAGGCCCACGAAGAACACCGCGACCAGCGCGACCACCGGCGCGGGCGCCGCCAGCACCATGCCGAAGAAGGCGGCCGTGGCCAGCCCGGCGGCCGTCAGCATGCCCCGTACCCCGAACCGCGAGCGCAGCCGGTCACCCGTCAGCCTGCCGAGCAGCATGCCCGCCTCGAAGATCGGGTAGCCGAGCGCGGCCAGCGCCTCGGGCGCCTTCATGGTGTCGCGCATGTAGAGGCCGTTCCAGTCGGCGACCACGCCCTCGACCATGAACGCGAAGAAGGCCAGCGCGCCCAGCAGGTACACGACCGGCGGCATGCGGCGGCGCGGCCCCGCGGCGGTCGCGGGCGCGGGGACGTCAGGCAGGTACGTCCGGCCGAGCACCAGGAGCACCGGCAGGGACAGCAGGCTGACCAGCACCAGGTTGGCGGTGAACGACAGGCCCAGGACGATGGACAGGCTGCCGGTGACGCCGGCGGTCATGGCGCCCACGCACCAGCCGGCGTGCATGCCGTTCATCAGCGGCCGCCCGTAGGCGCGCTCCACGGTGGAGCCCTGGGCGTTCATCGCGATGTCGAACAGGCCGAACGTCATGCCGAACACCGTGGACGCGACGAGCAGCGCCGGAAGGCTCGGCATGAGCGCCACCGCGATCAGGGCGAGCGCGGTCAGCGGGCCGCCGACCCGCAGCACGGTGCGGCTGCCGGCGCGGGCCATCACGCGGCGCATCGACTGCATGGTCACCAGCGCGCCCAGGCCCCAGGCGAGCAGGACGGTGCCGACCTCCGCCTCGGACAGGCCGAGCTTGTCGGTCAGCGCGGGGATGCGCACGGTCATGGTGCCGACCATCAGGCCGGCGAGGGCGAAGGTGAGGACGGCGCCGTAGCGGGCGATCCTCAGGTCACGGTTCATCAGGGCATGCCTCACAGAAACATCACTTCGGGCAGAAATCAGGCCCGGCCGTGGCCGAGCCTTGAAGGAAGGGGGGAGTGGCGCACGCAAACGCCGGCGGCGCGTCGCGTCAGAAGGGCGCGCGCAGCGGTGTCCGACCGTACGAGAGAGCCGGAAACCTCAGGAAGGAGGTTTGAGCAGAGCTCTCATCCGGGCGTCGAGCGCGCCCAGAGCCTCGTCGCCGTTGAGCTCCGGGTCATGGCTCGCCAGGTCCCAGAGCCCTTCGCAGGCCAGCCGCACGATCTGCGACGCCACCGGGTCGGGCTCGTCGTCCAGGCCCTCGCGATGCCAGCGGGCCATGGCCTCGCGCAGCGGGGCAAGCAGGTAGGTGTTGCCCGACGCGCCGGTGACCACGGCCCAGCGGCGCAGCTTGCCCTCGCGGACGGCGACGAGCGTGGCGCCGAGGTAGCGCTCGGTGTAGGTGGCGTCCGGCTGGGCGGCCACCAGGTCGTCGAACTCCTCGATCAGACGCTCCACCATGGCCTTGATCAGGGCATCCTTGGTGGCGAAGTGGTAGAGGAGACCGCCCTTGCTGACGCCGGCCCGGTCGGCCACGGCGGAGAGCGTGAGCGCGGTCGAGCCGAGGTCGCTGAGCAGCTCTTCTGCCGCGTCCAGTAGCTCGTCCCGTCTCATGCGCTCTACTGTACCGTCCGGACGGTACAGGGGCAAACGAGATACCCTGGCCGGGTGAACAGACCGTCGGCCTATCTCGATCACGCGGCGACCACGCCCATGCTCCCCGAGGCCATCGAGGCCATGACGGAGCAACTCGGCCGGGTCGGCAACGCCTCCTCGCTCCACGCCGCCGGGCGCGAGGCCCGCCGGGTGGTGGAGGAGTCGCGCGAGACGATCGCCGACGCGCTCGGCGCCCGGCCCAGCGAGGTCGTGTTCACCTCGGGCGGCACCGAGGCCGACAACCTCGCCATCAAGGGCATGTTCTGGGCGCGTCAGCCCAGGAAGCGCGTCCTGATCAGCTCGGTCGAGCACCACGCCGCGCTCGACCCCGCCCACTGGCTGGCCGACAGCCAGGGCGCCGAGATCGAGCTGCTGGAGGTCGACGAGCTCGGCCGGGTCGGCCCCGACACGCTGCGCGCCGCCATCGAGCGCGACCCCGACGGCGTCGCCCTGGTCAGCGTCATGTGGGCCAACAACGAGGTCGGCACCATCCAGCCCGTCCACGTCCTGGCGGCCATCGCCGGCGACCACGGCATCCCGTTCCACACCGACGCCGTGCAGGCGATCGGCCAGCTTCCCGTGTCCTTCGCCGAGTCCGGCGCCGACGCGCTCACCCTGACCGGCCACAAGATCGGCGGCCCGATGGGCGTCGGCGCGCTGCTGCTGGCCCGCGGGGTGACCCCGGTCTCCGTGCAACACGGCGGCGGCCAGGAGCGCGACGTCCGCTCCGGCACCCTCGACGCGCCCGCCATCGCCGGGCTCGCCGCCGCGGTCCGCACCGCGGTCAAGGAGCAGGAGTCCCAGCGCCGCCACCTGACGGCGCTCCGCGACGACCTCATCGCCCGCGTCCGCCAGGCCGTGCCCGGCGTGGTGCTCAACGGCGACCCCACCGACCGGCTGCCGGGCAACGCCCACTTCTCCTTCCCCGGTTGCGAGGGCGACGCGCTGCTCATGCTGCTCGACGCCAGGGGAGTGGAGTGCTCGACCGGCTCGGCCTGCTCGGCGGGGGTGGCGCAGCCGTCCCACGTGCTGCTGGCGATGGGCGCCGACGCGGCCGCCGCCAGGGGCTCGCTCCGCTTCTCGCTGGGCCACACCTCGACCCAGGACGACGTCGACAGGCTCATCGAGGTGCTGCCGGCCGCGGTCGAGCGGGCCCGCCGCGCCGGCCTCGGCTGACAGACCCCGCCGCCCCGTACGGCCCGCTCAGGCGAGGAAGGCCGCCACCGCGCTCCAGGCCGGGTCGGGGGTCACGTCCACCCGGGCCCTGCCCTCCTTCCAGGTGGACGCCAGCTCCTTGAGCGCGGCCGCGGCGGCGCTCTCGCGCGTGGCGTACACGTGCATGACGCGGCGGCGCTCGGCGCTCAGGTTGGCGGCCAGCACCACGTCGTCGCCGAGCGCGCGCAGCCGCTCGCCGAGCCGCTCCTCGAACGCGCCCAGCGCGGCCAGCGACCTGCCCTGGGGCAGTCCGCCCGCGTCCTTGTCGCGGTACGGCAGCGTGACGGCGATGTGGTGGTCGAGCAGCGGGTAGTCGACGGGCCGCAGCGGATAGCGGGCCGAGGCGACCAGCGGCGCGCCGCTCGCCGTCCGGCCCTCCAGCATGGCCCACTGCTCGGTGTCGTAGTCGGCGGCCACGTCGGCCACCACCACGGGCAGGTGGACGGCGGGCACGGCGTCGATCGGCGGCGCGGCGGCGGGGACGATCTCGCCCACCCACCGGGCCACGTCGTCCTCGCCGAGCAGCCGGTCGAGGGCCAGCAGCGTGGCGTCCATCCGGGCGTCCTCGCCGAGCTCGCCGAAGATCGGGTGGTGCGCGGTCACGTCCACCCGCAGCGCCCCGCGCGGCACCCGCAGCCCCAGCACCAGCTTGTCCAGTCCGAACTCGATCCCGCCCGCGTCGAGCGTCAGCTCACCGGGCAGGGCGCTCGCCTGGCGCGACGGGTGGAACTCCCACAGCATGTCGGCGGGCGGCGCCGCGCGCGCCCAGCGGTGCGCCAGCGAGCGCAGCTCGGCGTCGCCCGCGGCCGTCACGACCAGCGCGTGGGCCGCGTTCCTGCCCGGCGCCAGCTCCCACACCAGGTCGGGGTGGACCGCCGCCACCGCGGGGCCGAGGAGCTCCGCCGGCTTCCCGCTCTCTCCCGCCGCCACCGCCGCGTCGAGCTCCGGCCTGGCGCTCGCCCACCACTGCCAGAACCCCGCCACGCGCTCACCCGGGTCGGCACCCTCGTCTTCGCTCTTGCGCCCGAACAGTCGCATGGCAGAATCCTCGCAGACTCGCCCCCCAGGTCGCGCACTCCGAGCGCGCTTCGACCTGGCCGGATCACGATCGGCGCATCCGCATGACGGCGAGCACGGCCATCAGGGCGTACACCGCCGCCACCAGCAGCGCCGAGCCCACCACCAGCAGGACTGGCAGGAAGAAGAAGCTTCCGGTCACGCAGGCCACCCCCAGGGCCATCAGGGCCACGCCTCCCGTCCGCTGCGACCGCTGCCAGGCCAGGGCCCACCGGCCGGTGGCGCCGCTCCCGACGCGGGCCGGGCTGATCTTGGGGAGCACGTTGCCGAGGCCGATCAGCACGATGCCGAACGCGACCCCGACGGCCTGCTCCAGGGGGAAGTCGTAGCGGGCGGCCTTGGACAGCAGGCCGGCCTGCAGCGTGACGAGCAGCAGGGGAAGGACGGAGAACAGGACGTTCATCGTCCTGGTCTGCGAGCTCGGCGAGGCGACGAGCGTGGGGTCGACGTAGTGCCGCAACCTGCCGCCGATGATCGTGGACACGGTCATGACGGCCCCGACGAGGAGCAGGACGGCGGGCAGGGCGCCCGCGATGACGATCCTCGGCACGTCGACACCCGGCCGGGTGGCGGTGGCTTCCCTGGTGGCGACGTACTCGGGCAGGCGGTCCCACATGACGTACGCGATCGCGATCATCACGAGGAGGCCCGCGGCGGAGGCGACGACGCCCGCCCACGGCATGCGCGCGGCTTGCGAGTCCGGAGGCTCATGGCGTCGAGCTTAACCAGCCGGTTCTCGCAGCACAGCGTGGCCGTGGTCATGCCTCGCCGGGCCGCCGCGCATGACTTGGGTCATGGTGCGGCGTGACCCCTATGTGCCCTAGGCGGGATATTTGGCTTCACTGGCCAAATTTACGATCTCCCCATTGGCAGGAAGCCGCCCCTCACTGTCTAGGGCGAAACGAGGTGGGTTTTCGTGCTCGCGAATCGTGCCTTCGAAGCATTGGCTCACGTGCGACGTCGTGAGGTGTTACGCATCCTCCGCAAGCATGACCGGCTGTCGGCGGGACAACTCGCCGAGCAGCTCGCGGTGCCCAGGCCGACGCTGTCCGGCCATCTCAACGTCTTGAAGGGGGCCGACCTCATCATCGGGGACAGGGAGGGCACGACCATCTGGTACCGCCTCAACATGACCGTGATGGAGGAGACCGTGGAACTGGTCCTGTCCCTGCTGAGCCGGGGCGGCTCCGCGCCCGCCCTGCCCCTGGTCTCGCTCGACCAGGCCGACCGGCCCCGCGTCCGCCATCCTTTCCGGGAGCGCCTCCCCGTCAGCGGAGGTCAGCCGACCGTTCGGTGACGCCACACCACATCCGCGCGGCCAGTACGCTGGAACGGTCATGGGATTGCGTGTGCTTGCCGCCATGTCGGGCGGCGTCGACTCCGCCGTGGCCGCCGCCCGGATCGCCGAGGCCGGTCACGACGTCACCGGTGTCCATCTCGCCCTGTCCGCCAACCCCCAATCCCACCGCACCGGGGCCAGGGGCTGCTGCACGATCGAGGACTCGCGTGACGCCAGGCGGGCGGCCGACGTGATCGGCATCCCGTTCTACATCTGGGACATGGCCGAGCGGTTCCAGCGTGACGTGGTCGACGACTTCGTGGCCGAATACGCGGCCGGCCGCACGCCCAACCCGTGCCTGCGGTGCAACGAGAAGATCAAGTTCGCCGCGGTGCTCGACCGGGCGCTGGCGCTCGGCTTCGACGCGGTCGCGACCGGCCACCACGCCAGGCTCGTCGACGGCGTGCTGTCCAGGAGCGCCGACCCGGCCAAGGACCAGTCGTACGTGCTCGGGGTCCTCACCCGCGAGCAGCTCGGCCACGCCGTCTTCCCGCTGGGCGACTCCACCAAGGCCGAGGTGCGCGCGGAGGCGGCCCGGCGCGGGCTGACCGTCGCCGACAAGCCCGACAGCCACGACATCTGCTTCATCGCCGACGGCGACACCCGCGGCTTCCTGGCCGAGCGGCTCGGCGCGGACGAGGGGCCGATCGTCGACGAGTCGGGCGCGGTCGTCGGCAGCCACCAGGGCGCCCACGGGTTCACCGTGGGCCAGCGCAAGGGCCTGCGCATCGACCGGCCCGCGCCCGACGGCAGGCCGCGCTACGTGCTGTCGATCGAGCCGGTGTCCAACACCGTCACGGTCGGGCCGCGCTCGGCGCTGGAGGTCACCCGCATCTCCTGCGTGCGACCGGTGTGGAACGGCCCGCACGTCCGCGACGACCTCACCGTGCAGCTGCGCGCGCACGGCGAGGTGTACGGGTGCGCGTTCGAGGAGCGCGACGGCGGCCTGGAGATCGAGCTCGACAGGCCGGCCACCGGCGTCGCGGCCGGCCAGGCGGCGGTGCTCTACTCGGGGCCGACGGTGATCGGGTCGGCCACGATCACGTCGGCGGCCTAGAGTTCGATCGACCCGCCGACGGGCAGCCGGCGCATGTCGGCCTTCTGAGCCTCCGACTCCATCCGCAGCCAGTTGTCGACCAGCCCGAGCCCGATGTCGTTGAGCAGCCCGTCGTGGGTGGAGAGCGCCCGCGCGGGCCGGATCGTGCGCAGATACTCGACCATCTCCACGAGCTTCAGCCACGGCGCGTTGGTCGGCACCAGCAGCGTCTCCACCTCGGCGTCGGGCACGGTGAGCGCGTCGCCTGGGTAGAACAGCGCGCCGTCGACCATGAAGCCGACGTTCTGCACGATCGGCAGGTCGGGATGGTTCTTCAGATGCCACTCGCCGAACACGTCCACCCGGAACCCGGCCGCCTGGAAGTCGTCGCCGTGACGTACCACGCCGACCTTCAGCGGCAGCTCGTCGAGCTCGGCGGCGACGGCCTCGCACGTCCACACCTCCAGATCGGGGGAGGCGGCGGCCAGCCGGTCGACGTCCAGGTGGTCGGGGTGCTGGTGGGTGATGAGCACCGCGTCGGCGCCGTCGAGCACCGGGTCCCGGGTGAAGGTGCCGGGGTCGATGACCAGGACCTTGCCGTCCTTCTCCAGGCGTACGCAGGCGTGCCCGTACTTCGTGAGCTTCATCTGGCACACCCTACGCTTGTGCCCATGCTGACGTGGGAAGCCACCGGGGTCGGGTCGCATCCCGGCGATGATCATCTTGAGGCGCTGCGGGTCGTGTTCGGGGAGGTGCCGGGGCTGCCCTACCTGCCGGAGCTGCCGGCGCGCGGGGTCGGCGCCGACATGGTGGGGCGGACGGCGGGGCTGCTCGTCGACCTGCCCGTGGAGGTGCAGCCGTCCGGATGGCGGCTGGCGGGGCGGCCGGGGCGCGACCACCAGCGGGCCGTCGACCATCTGCGGCGCGACCTCGACGGGCTGGAGGAGGTCGGCGACGGCTACGTGGGGCCGCTGAAGCTGCAGGTCTGCGGGCCGTGGACGCTGGCGGGCGCGATCGAGCTGCGTCACGGCGACAAGGTCCTGTCCGACCCGGGCGCGGTGCGCGACCTGGCCGCCTCGCTCGCGCAGGGCGTCGCCGACCACTGCGCCGAGGTGCGCCGGCGGATGCCCGGCGTCACCGACCTCGTGCTCCAGCTGGACGAGCCCGGCCTGCCCGGCGTGCTGAACGGCACGGTGCCGACCGCGTCCGGGTTCGGGCGGCTGCCCGCCGCCGAGGAGTGGCGGGTGGAGGAGTCGCTGCGCGCCTTCCCCGACGTGGTGGTCCACTGCTGCGCCCCTTCCGTGCCGTACGCGCTGCTGCGCCGGGCGGGGGTGCGGGCGGTGTCCGCGGACGCGTCGCTGATCAGGCGCAGGGACGAGGAGCCGATCGGCGAGCTGGTCGAGGCCGGCGTCGGGCTGTTCCTCGGCGTGGTGCCCGCGACCGACACGCGGCTGCCCCGTTACTCGGCGGTGGCCCGGCCCGCGCTGGAGCTGTGGCGGCGGCTCGGGTTCGCGCCGGAGGAGCTGGCCGGGAAGATCGTGCTCACGCCCGCCTGCGGGCTCGCCGGCGCCTCGCCCGGCTACGCCAGGTCGGCGCTGGCCGCCTGCCGGAAGGCCGCCCAGGTGATCAAGGACGACCCCGCGCGCGACCTCCAGGAGTGACGGTGCCGCGCGATACCGTTCGGCCAGGGGTGTTCGTACGGAAGGAGACGCCGTGAGCGAGCAGGGGGACATGCCGGCGGCGGCGCGGCAGCGGCATGCCGAGCTGAGCGAGCTGGTCGAGGAGGCGCGTTACCGCTACTACGTCGAAGACGCGCCGACGGTCAGCGACGCGCAGTTCGACACCTGGTTCAGCGAGCTGCTGGAGCTGGAGAAGGCCCATCCGGAGCTGCAGACGCCCGACTCGCCCACCCAGAAGGTCGGCGCGCCGGTCTCGGGCGAGTTCACCAAGGTCCACCACCTGGCCCGCATGGAGAGCCTCGACAACGTCTTCGACGCCGACGGCATGACCGGCTGGCTGACCAGGGCGGAGCGGCTGGCCGAAGGCGATCCCGGCCCCTACCTCTGCGAGCTGAAGATCGACGGGCTGGCCATCGCGCTGGTCTACCGCGACGGCAGGCTGGAGCGCGGCGCCACCCGGGGCGACGGGCGGGTGGGCGACGACGTGACCGCCAACGTGCGCACGATCAGGGACATCCCGCACCGGCTCACCGGCGACGACGTCCCCAGCCTGGTCGAGGTGCGCGGCGAGGTCTACATCCCGGTCGACGACTTCAAGCTGCTCAACGAACAGCTCGTGGAGGAGGGCAAGCCGCCGTTCGCCAACCCGCGCAACTCCGCCGCCGGCACGCTCAGGCAGAAGGACCCGCGCGTCACCGCCAAGCGGCCGCTGCGCATGCTCGTCCACGGCGTGGGCGTCTGGGAGGGCGCGGCGGAGCCGCGGTCGCAGTCGCAGGTCTACGAGCGGCTGCGCGGGTTCGGGCTGCCGGTGAGCGACCTCTACCGGGTCGTGGACGGGCTCGACGAGGTCAACGCCTACATCGAGCACTACCGCGAGCACCGTCACGATCCCGCTTACGAGATCGACGGCGTGGTCGTGAAGGTCGACCGGTTCCGCATCCAGCGCGAGCTGGGCTCCACCTCGCGGGCGCCGCGCTGGGCCATCGCCTACAAGTACCCGCCCCAGGAGGTCAACACCAAGCTGCTCGACATCCAGGTCGGAGTCGGGCGCACCGGCCGGGTGACGCCCTTCGGCGTGATGGAGCCGGTGGTGGTGTCCGGCTCGACCGTCAACCGGGCGACGCTCCACAACGCCGCCGTCGTCGAGAAGAAGGGCGTGCTCATCGGCGACACGGTGATCCTGCGCAAGGCCGGCGACGTCATCCCCGAGATCATCGGCCCGGTCACCGCGCTGCGCGACGGCTCCGAGCGGGCCTTCGCCATGCCCACCCACTGCCCGGAGTGCGGCACCGAGCTGGCCTACGAGCAGGAGGGCGACGCCGACCTGCGCTGCCCCAACGCCCGCGGCTGTCCCGCGCAGATCCGCGAGCGCCTCTACTTCGCCGCCCACCGCAACGCGCTCGACATCCGGGGCCTGGGTTACGTCGCCGCCACCGCGCTCAGCCAGCCGGTGCCGCCGCAGGAGCCGGTGGTCCGCACCGAGGCCGACCTGTTCGACCTCACGCTCGACCGGCTGGTGCCGATCAGGTCGGTGGTCCGCGACCAGGAGTCCGGCCTGCCGAAGATCGACCCGAAGACCGGCGAGGAGAAGGTCGTCTCGCTGTTCTCCAACGCCGACGGCAGGCCCAGCCAGGCCGCCCACCAGCTCATCGCCGAGCTCGACCGGGTCAAGCGGGAGGCGCCGCTCTGGCGCGTGCTGGTCGCGCTGTCGATCCGCCACGTCGGCCCGCCGACCGCGCAGAAGCTGGCCGCCGAGCTGCGCTCCGTCGACGCCGTCATGAACGCCACCGAGGAGGAGCTCGCCGCGGTCGAGGACATCGGCCCGCGGATGGCGGTCACCATCAAGGAGTGGTTCCAGGTCGACTGGCACCGCGAGATCGTCGAGCGGTGGCGGCGCGCGGGCGTCCGCATGGAGGAGGCGGCCCCGGCCGTCTCCGAGCTGCCGCAGAATCTGGCGGGGCTCACGTTCGTGGTCACCGGCACGCTGGCCGGCCACACCCGCGACGAGGCGGGCGCGGAGCTGACCGCCAGGGGCGGCAAGGTGACCGGATCGGTGTCGAAGAAGACGTCGTTCCTGATCGCCGGCGAGAACGCCGGGTCCAAGTACGACAAGGCCGTCAGCCTCAAGATCCCCATTCTGACCGACGAAGGTTTCGCGACCCTGCTCGAACACGGGCCCGACGCCGCCGCGGAGCTGGCGGTCACGCCCGAATAGTGACGCTCGGGAAGTTTCTGCGAATACAGGGCGTTGACCAGGTAACTACGGAGGGTGGGTGCAGGCCGGGGAGGAGATGTGACGGAACGTACGCACTTGGCTGCGAGAAGTGGGTTATGGTCGTACCCTCCCATAGTGAACTAATGGGGGTTTCGTTAACGATGACTGACCCAACCGACACCCGCGACACCGGGCCGCGCGCCGGCACGCCCCTGTGGGCGTTCCTCGCGGGCGTCACCGTGATCGGCTTCACCGCGCTCCTCGTGGCCGTGCTGAGACTGGACCCGGGCCCCTTGACGGAGCTCGTCCGCACGCCGCTGTTCTGGGTGCTCGCGGTGCTGGTCGTCCTGGGCGAGCTGCGGCCGGTCATGGTGTCCTCCGCCACCGCGGTGGGCGGCACGTACCCCTCGGCCATGTTCACCTTCGCGGTCCTGCTCTACCTCGGCCTGCCCGTGGCCGTGCTCCTGCAGGCCGTGGCCGTCACCGTCAACGGCATCGCCACCCGCAAGGCCTGGCACCGGGTGATGTTCAACATCGCCCAGTCGACGCTCGCGCTCACCGCCGCCGCCGTCGTGATCGGCGCGTTCGGCCACGCGCCGAACCCGGCCGTGCCGTGGGTGCCGACCGGCGACGCGCTGCCGGCCATCACGCTGGCCGGGGTCGCCTACTTCGCCACCCGGGCCACCCTCGTGTGCGGCGCCGTGGCGCTGCACGAGCGCCGCTCCATCCTGCGGGTGCTGCGCGCCTCGATCGGGCCGCAGGCCCTGGTGTACGCCGGGCTGCTGGGGCTGGCCCCGCTGGTCGTCGTCGTGATGAACCACTCACCCGGGCTGGTGCCGCTGTTCGTGGCCCCGCTCGCGGCCGTCTACTTCACCGCCACGCTCTCCATGCGCCGCGACCACCAGGCGCTGCACGACGAGCTGACCGGGCTGCCCAACCGCAAGATGCTCATCGTCAGCACCGAGGAGGCGCTGGCCGAGGCCCGCCATGACGAGCGGGTCGGCCTGTTCCTCATCGACCTCGACCGGTTCAAGGAGGTCAACGACACGATGGGCCACCCGGTCGGCGACCGGCTGCTGCAGCTCGTCGCCCACCGGCTCGCCCACTCCGTGCGGCCCGGCGACGTGGTGGCCCGGCTCGGCGGCGACGAGTTCGCCGTGCTGCTGCCGTCCATCAGGGACGCCCACGCCGCCCGCGAGGTGGCCGCCCGGCTGCGGGCCGCGCTCACCGAGCCGGTGCGGCTCGAAGGCATGTCGTTCGACCTCGACGGCTCCGTCGGCATCGCCCTCTACCCCGACCACGCGCCCGACTTCGAGCTGCTGCTCCAGCGCGCCGACGTGGCGATGTACCTGGCCAAGGAGGGCCGCACCGGCGTCGAGATCTACCAGCCGGACAAGGACCGCAACTCGCCCGAACGCCTCAACCTGCTGGGCGACCTGCGCCGCGCGCTCGACGGCCGCGAGCTGCGCCTGCACTACCAGCCGAAGGTCGCCCTGGCCGGCGGCGCCGTCGACGGGGTCGAGGCGCTGCTGCGCTGGCACCACCCGGTCCACGGCGCCATCGGGCCGTCGGACTTCATCCCGCTGGCCGAGCAGTCCTACCTGATGCGCCAGCTCACCGCCTACGTCGTCGACGAGGCGCTGGAGCAGGCCGCCCGCTGGTGGCAGACCGGCCTGCGGGTGCAGATCTCGGTCAACATCTCCGCCCGCGACCTGCTCGGCCCCGCCCTGCCCGAGCAGCTCGAAGCCGGCCTGGCCAGGCACCGGCTGCCGCCGGCCGCGATCCAGCTGGAGGTCACCGAGCGCATCCTGACCGGCGAGCAGGTCTACACCCAGGAGACCATCAAGGCGCTGGCCGCGCTCGGCGTGCCGCTCGCGCTCGACGACTTCGGCACCGGTTACTCGTCGCTCATCCGGCTGCAGCGGCTGGCGATCTCCGAAGTGAAGATCGACTCCTCCTTCGTGCGCCGCATGGCCGACTCCGCCGACGACGACCGCATCGTCCGCTCCATCGTCGACCTGGTCCGCTCGTTCGGCCTGCGCTCCGTGGCGGAGGGCGTCGAGTCCGAGACGGTCGCGCTCCGCCTCGCCGAGATCGGCTGCGACCTGGGCCAGGGGTGGTTGTTCTGCGAGCCGATGCCGGCCGCCGACGCCACCGCCTGGCTCCGCGAGCGTCAGGAGCGCGAGTACGAGTACGGCGAGGAGTTCCCCCAGACCGTCTGAGGCGTCACGCCACTGGTGTTACCAGGTGGTTAAGGGTTCTGAGGCGATCCGTCAAGGCCCCTAGGATGTGAGTGTCCAAACTCCATCCACGAAACGGGTTCAACGACTCATGTCCGCCATAACCCGCGACGAGGTCGCGCATCTGGCCCGGTTGTCCAGGCTGGCGCTCACCGACGACGAGCTCGACCACTACGCCACGCAGCTCGATGCCATCATCGAGTCGGTCGCGAAGGTGGCCGAGGTCGCCGCCGAGGACGTGCCGCCATCGTCGCACGCTCTGCCTCTGACCAACGTCTTCCGTCCCGATGAGGTGCGACAGTCCCTGACGCCCGAGCAGGCCCTGTCGGGCGCTCCCGCCGTCGAGGACGACCGCTTCCGGGTGCCGCGCATCCTCGGGGAGGAGGCATGAGCCTGATCCGCAAGACCGCCGCCGAGCTCGGCGCGATGATCGCCGCCGGTGAGGTGTCCGCGGTCGAGGTGGCCGAGGCCCACCTCGATCGGATGGCCGAGGTGGAGCCCCAGGTCAAGGCGTTCCTGCACGTCGACCGCGAGACCACGCTGGGGCAGGCGCGGGCCGTGGACGCCCGGCTGCGGGCGGGCGAGAAGCTCGGGCCGCTGGCCGGGGTGCCCATCGCGCACAAGGACATCTTCACCACCCACGACATGCCGACCACGGCCGCGTCCAAGATCCTCGAAGGCTGGCGTCCGCCCTACGACGCGACCGTCACCCGGCGGCTGCGCGAGGCCGGGCTGGTCATCCTGGGCAAGACCAACCTGGACGAGTTCGCGATGGGCTCCTCCACGGAGAACTCGGCCTACCACGCCACCCACAACCCGTGGGACCTGACCCGGGTGCCCGGCGGCTCGTCGGGCGGCTCCAGCGCCGCCGTGGCCGCCTACGAGGCCCCGCTGGCGACCGGCACCGACACCGGCGGCTCGATCCGCCAGCCAGCCTCCGTCACCGGCATCGTCGGCATGAAGCCCACCTACGGCGGCTCGTCCCGTTACGGGCTGATCGCCTTCGCCAGCTCGCTCGACACGCCGGGCCCGTTCGCCCGCAACGTGCTCGACGCCGCGCTGCTGCAGGAGGTGTTCTCCGGCCACGACCCGATGGACTCGACCTCCATCGACGCCCCGGTGCCGTCCGTCGTCGAGGCCGCGCGCCACGGCGACGTCTCCGGCATGCGCATCGGCGTCGTCAAGGAGTTCGCCGCGGGTGAGGGCGCCCAGGCCGGCGTGCTGGCCCGCTTCAACGAGACCGTGCAGCTCCTGGAGTCGCTCGGCGCCAAGGTCGTCGAGGTGTCCTGCCCGGCGTTCGCGAGCGCCCTGCCGGCCTACTACCTGATCGCGCCGTCGGAGTGCTCCTCCAACCTGGCCCGTTTCGACGCCATGCGTTACGGCCTGCGCGTGGGCGACGACGGCGACCGCAGCGCCGAGGAGGTCATGGCGCTGACCAGGGCCGCCGGCTTCGGTCCCGAGGTCAAGCGGCGCATCATGCTGGGCACGTACGCCCTGTCGAGCGGCTACTACGACGCCTACTACGGCCAGGCGCAGAAGGTCCGCACGGTCATCTCGCGCGAGTTCGAGGCCGCCTTCCACCAGGTCGACGTGCTCGTCTCGCCGACGACGCCGACGACGGCGTTCCCGATCGGCGAGCGCGCCGACGACCCGATGGCGATGTACCTCGCCGACCTCTACACGATCCCGTCCAACCTGACGGGCAACGCGGCCATCTCGGTGCCGTGCGGCCTGGCCGACGAGGACGGCCTGCCGGTGGGCCTGCAGATCATGGCCCCGGTCCTGGGCGACGACCGCTGCTACCGGGTCGGCGCCGCCGTGGAGCAGGCCCTCGAAAGCCGCTGGGGCGGCAGCCTGCTGGCCAAGGCCCCGGCGCTCTAGGAGCTGGTTCGCATGCGATCTGAACGAAGGACCTCATCATGACTGTCGAGACGGCCATGCCGTACGACGAGGCGCTCGCTCGCTTCGAGCCCGTGCTCGGGCTGGAGACGCACGTCGAGCTGGGCACCGCGTCGAAGATGTTCTGCGGCTGCAAGACCACCTTCGGCGCGCCGCCCAACACGCAGGTGTGCCCGACCTGCCTGGCGCTGCCGGGGGCGCTGCCCGTGGCCAACGCCATGGCGATCGAGTCCACGATCAGGATCGGCCTGGCGCTCAACTGCTCGATCGCCGAGTGGTGCCGCATGGCTCGGAAGAACTACTTCTATCCGGACATGCCGAAGAACTACCAGATCTCCCAGTACGACGAGCCGCTCTGCTTCGACGGCTACCTCGACGTGGAGGTCGACGGCGAGACCGTGCGGATCGAGATCGAGCGGGTCCACCTGGAGGAGGACACCGGCAAGTCGACCCACGTGGGCGGAGCCACCGGCCGCATCCACGGCGCCGACTACTCGATCGTCGACTACAACCGGGCCGGCATCCCGCTGGTCGAGATCGTCACCAAGCCGATCCCCGGCACCGACCGGCTCGCGCCCGAGGTGGCCAAGGCCTACGTCACCGAGCTGCGCGAGATCATGCGCTCGCTGGGCGTCTCCGACGTGCGCATGGAGGAGGGCTCGCTGCGCTGCGACGTGAACGTCTCGCTCATGCCGCGCGGCGCGTCCGAGTGGGGCACCCGTACCGAGACCAAGAACGTCAACTCGCTGCGCAGCGTCGAGCGCGCGGTGCGCGGCGAGATCGAGCGGCAGGCCGCGATCCTCGCCGACGGCGGCCGGATCGTGCAGGAGACCCGTCACTTCCACGAGGACACCGGCACCACCACGTCCGGCCGGTCCAAGGAGGAGGCGCAGGACTACCGCTACTTCCCCGAGCCCGACCTGGTGTCGATCGCGCCGGACCCGGCGTGGGTGGCGGAGCTCAAGGCGGGGCTGCCCGAGCTGCCGACGGTCAAGCGCAAGCGGCTGCAGGCCGAGTGGGGGCTGTCCGACCTCGACATGCGGGCCATGCACAACGCCGACGCCATCGACCTGGTGGAGGCCACGGTCGCGGCGGGCGCGCCCGCGGCCGACGCCCGCAAGTGGTGGATGGGCGAGCTGGCCCGCCGCGCCAACGAGACCGGCGTGGCGCTGGCCGACCTGCCGATCACGCCCGCGCAGGTGGCCAAGGTGACCGAGCTGGTCGCCTCAGGCGCGCTCAACGACAAGCTGGCCCGCGAGGTGCTGGAGGGCGTGCTCGGCGGCGAGGGCGCCCCCGACGAGGTGGTCGAGAAGCGCGGCCTGAAGATCGTCAACGACGAGGGCGAGCTGTCGGCGATGATCGACGAGGTCCTGGCGGGCAACGCCGACGCCGCCGAGAAGGTGCGCTCCGGCAAGATCGCGGCCGTCGGCGCGCTGGTCGGCGGCGTGATGAAGGCCAGCCGGGGCAAGGCCGACGCGGCCCGCGCCCGTCAGCTCATCCTGGAGAAGCTGGGCGTCTCCGAGTAGGTCCTAGGTCCCGCCCTCCGCGCGTGGGGGCGGGACCTAGGACGATCCGCGTACCCCGGCCTACGGCCGTGGCTGGAGGTTTTCCGCGAGGAGCGGATCTACCGTCTCCGGTATGAAGACATCTGCTCTGACCGCGGGCCTCGTGGCGATGGTGTCACTGGTGGCCTTCGAATATGTGGCGGTCGCGGTGGCGATGCCGGTGGTGGCGCGTGAGCTCGGCGGGTTCGAGCTCTACGGGCTGGCCTTCAGCAGCGCGCTGGCGGCCGGGGTGGTGGGCACGGTGCTCGGCGGCCGGTGGGCGGACGTGCGCGGGCCGCTCCCGCCGCTCTGGACCGGCGCGGCCGCGTTCATCGGCGGGCTGACGCTGGCGGGGCTGGCGCCGGCCATGGAGGTGCTGATCGCCGGGCGGCTGATCCAGGGGTTCGGCGGGGCGCTGGTGAACGTGGCGCTGTACGTGGTGGTGGCCCGGGTCTATCCCGAGGAGCTGCATCCCCGGGTGTTCTCGCTGTTCGCGACCGCGTGGGTGGTGCCGTCGATGGTGGGGCCGGCGATCGTCGGCGTGATCGTGGAGACGCTGGGCTGGCGGTGGGTGTTCCTGCTGGTGCCGTTCCTGACCGTGGCGGCCGGGCTGGTGCTGGCGCGCGGGCTGGCCGGGCAGCCGGTGCGCGGCGGTCAGGGCGCCCCGGCGCCGGGGCTCATGGGCAAGATCGCGTGGGCGGCGGTGACGGCCGTGGCGGCGGCCCTCATGCAGTACGGGAGCGACGGGCGGTTCGCGCTGCTGGCGATCGGGCTGGTGATCCTGGCCGTGGCGCTGCCCAGGCTGCTGCCCCCCGGGACGCTCAGGGCCGCCAGAGGGCTGCCGGCGGTGGTGGGGCTGCGCGGCCTGGCCACCGGGGCGTTCTTCGCGGCCGAGGTGATGGTGCCGCTCATGTTGCAGGAGGAGCGCGGCATGTCGCCGTTCACCGCCGGGATCGCGCTCACCGGCGGCGCGCTGACCTGGTCGCTCGCCTCCTGGCTGCAGGGGCGCGAGGTGTTCAGCCGGAGCACGAACCTGCGGCTGGGCTCGGTGGCGCTGTCGGCGGGCATCGTGGCGATGGGGGCCGTGACGTTCCCCGGGGTGCCGCTGGAGCTGGCCTATCCGGCCTGGATCGCGGCCGGGTTCGGGATGGGGCTGATCTACCCGACGCTGTCGGTGCTCACGCTGGAGCTGTCGGCCCCCGGCGAGGCCGGCGAGAACAGCGGGGCGCTGCACCTGGGCGAGTCGGTGTTCTCGGTGGTGGCGGTCGCCGTCACCTCCGCGCTGTTCATCGCGGCCGGCGGGGCCTACTGGACGGTGTTCACCGCGACCCTGGTCATAGCGGCGGCCGGGCTGCTGATCGTGCCCCGCGCCGTGCGGGCCGGAACCCCCGTCCCCGCGACCGCGGCGGTCTGAGACGGACGCGGCCCCGGGTGGTGTCCGGGGCCGCGTCGTTCAGTCCTCGTGCGAGACCGGCAGCGGCGGCATCCGCCGTCTGGCCATGAAGCCCCGCAGCAGCGGCGTCAGCAGGGCCAGCAGCGACAGCACGAGCAGCACCACCGCGACCGGGCTGCCCACCAGCACGGTCACGTCGCCGGCGCCGATGGCCACCGCCCGACGCAGCTGGATCTCCGCCATCGGCCCCAGGATCATGCCGATCACCGCGGGCGCGACCGGCAGCCCGAACCGGCGCATGGCGAACCCGAGCAGCCCGAGCACGAACAGCACCACGAGGTCCACCGCACTGGCGTTCAGCGCGTAGACGCCGAGCGCGGCGAACAGGATGATCCCGCTGTAGAGGTACGGGCGCGGGATCCGCAGCAGCTTGGCCCAGACCGGCGCGAGCGGCAGGTTCAGCACGAGCAGCATCGTGTTCCCGATGAACAGCGACGCGATCATGGCCCACACCAGCGCCGGGTTGTGGTCGAAGAGCTGCGGCCCGGGCTGCAGCCCGTACTGCTGGAAGGCCGCCAGCATGATCGCGGCCGTGGCGGAGGTCGGCAGCCCCAGCGTGAGCAGCGGCACGAGGGTGCCCGCCGCCGAGGCGTTGTTGGCCGCCTCGGGCCCGGCCACGCCCTCGATCGCGCCCTTCCCGTACTCCTCCCGCGCCACGCCGCGGGCGAGCCGCTTCTCGGCCGCGTACGACAGGAACGTGGGGATCTCGGCGCCGCCGCCGGGCAGCGCGCCGAACGGGAAGCCGAGCGCGGTGCCGCGCAGCCACGGCCGCCACGACCGGCCCCAGTCCGAGCGGCCCATCCAGGCCCGCCCGACGGGTACGACGTCCGGCGGGGCGTGCCGCAGCCGGGAGGCCACGTACAGCGCCTCGCCCACGGCGAACAGCCCGACCGCGACGATCACCACGTCGATGCCGTCGAGGAGCTGCGGGATGCCCAGCGTGAGCCGGGCCTGCCCGGTCTGCTGGTCGATGCCGACCAGCCCGATCGCCAGCCCCAGCACCAGCGAGGCCAGCCCGCGCACGACCGACCGCGACAGCACCGACGACACCGCGGTGAAGGCCAGGATCGCCAGCGCGAAGTAGTCCTCGGGACCGAACGAGATCGCGAAGCTCACCACGGCAGGCGCCGCGAACACCAGCAGCGCGGTGGCGATCGTGCCCGCCACGAACGAGCCGATGGCCGCCGTGGCCAGCGCCTGCGCGGCCCGCCCGCGCCTGGCCATCTTGTTGCCCTCCAGCGCGGTGATCATGGAGGAGGACTCGCCGGGCGTGTTGAGCAGGATGGACGTGGTCGAGCCGCCGTACATGCCGCCGTAGTAGATGCCGGCGAACATGATGAACGCGCTGGCCGGCGGCACCGTGAAGGTGATCGGCAGCAGCAGCGCCACGGTCATCGCCGGCCCGATGCCCGGCAGCACGCCAACGAGGGTGCCGAGTGTGACGCCGACGAGCGCGTACAGCAGGTTGACCGGCGTCAGCGCGGCGGCGAACCCGTCGAGCAGCAGCCCCAGCGACTCCACTCAGATCACCCCCGACAGCAGCCCGGCGGGCAGCGTGACGCCCAGCCCCTCGACGAACGTCAGGTACGTCGAGACGGCCAGCACCACCGCGATCAGGGCCGCGCGGACCTTGTGCTCGGCGCCGAGCGCCAGTGACAGCCCGAAGAACAGCAGGCTCGCCGCGATGATCCAGCCGAGCACGTCCAGCACGGCGGTGAAGGCCAGGAAGACGCCGCTCACCAGGCCGACGCCGCGCCAGTCGGCGGGCGCCTCGGCGTCCACGTCCTCGCTCTCCTCCGGGTCGCCGCGCCCGCCGCGCAGCACGTCGGCCACGTAGAACAGGCCGATGAGGATCATCGCCCCGCCGACCAGCATGGGGAAGAACCGCGGCCCCGGCCCGAGCCGGGAGGCCGCGGCCGACACGTCGAGCGTGCCCACGACGACGAACACGCCGAGACCGAGCACCACCAGGGCCAGCCCCAGCTCGGGCCGCCAAAGGCCGCGCTTGCGCCCGGTCTCCTGAAGAGTGGGCTCCTCGGGTGAGGACATCAGGACACGAGCCCCATCTCGGCGATGATGCCCTTGACCCGGGTCTCCTCGGACTTCAGGTAGGCGTCGAACTCCTGGCCGGTCATGAACGAGTCGATCCAGCCGTTCTTGGCCACCGCGTCCTTCCACGGCTGCGAGTCGCGCATCTTGGTGACCAGGTCGGTCAGCGCCTGCCGGTCGGCGTCGGCGAGCCCGCCGGGGGCCACGAAGCCGCGCCAGTTGGCCAGCTCCACGTCCAGGCCGCCCTCCTTCAGCGTGGGCGCGTCCAGCTCGGGCAGCCGCTCGCCGGAGGTGACGCCGAGCGCGCGCAGCTTGCCGGACTTGACGTGCTCGGCGAACTCGCCGACGCCCGAGACGCCGATCGTGACCTTGTTGCCGAGCAGCGCGTTGAGCGCCTCGCCGCCGCCGGAGTGCGCGATGTAGTTGACCTGCTTGGGGTCGACCCCCGCGGCCTTGGCCATGAGCCCGGCCACGATGTGGTCGGTGCCGCCGGCCGAGCCGCCCGCGACCGACACCTTCGCCGGGTCCGCCTTCCACGCGGCCACCAGGTCCTGCAGCGACTGGAGCGGGGACTCCGCCGGGACCACGACGATCTCGTACTCCTCGGTCAGCTTGGCGATCGGCGTCGTCTCGGCCAGCGTGACCTTGGACTTGTTCTGCTCGATGGCGCCGACCATGACCAGGCCCATGGTCATCAGCAGGTTGCCGTTGCCCTGCTCACCGGCGAGCTGGGCCAGCCCGATCGTGCCGCCGGCGCCGGGGACGTTGAAGACCTCGACGCCGCGGTCCGGCGCGACGGACTTCAGCGCCTGCTCCGCGGTGCGTGAGGTCTGGTCCCAGCCGCCGCCGGGCGAGGCCGGGGCCATGATGCGCAGGGTCGTGGTGCCGCCGCCGCTGCCGCCGCCGCAGCCGGCCAGCGCGACGGAGAACGCCGCGAGCGCGGCGATGATGCGCAAACGCATGATCAACTCCAGGGGGTTTCACATCTATGAACCCTGGATCGTGCGGCCCGTGAGCGCCCGCGTCGAGACTCTGCAGGTAGCGGTCGTAGTGGTCGTATTGGTCGCAACCGGCCCGTGACCTGGCGCTGTTTGCATGTGCTGCGTGAGACTCGGCACCCAGCTGTTCGTGCTCCAGATGGCGATCGTGCTGCTCGCCGTCGGCAGCACCGCCGCTGTCTGGGCACAGCACACCCGCAACCAGTACGACTCCCGCTACGAGCAGCGGGCGCTGGCCATCGCCCAGTCGGTCGCCGCCCTGCCGCAGGTGCGCGAGGCGTTCAAGCTGCGCCGGCCGGAGACCGTGCTGCAGCCGCTCGCGCTGAGCGTGCAGCAGACCACCGGCGCCGACTACGTGGTGATCGCCAACGCCGACCAGGTCCGCTACGCCCACCCCAACGCCTCGCTGATCCGCCACCGGCTGTCCACCGACGGCAGCTACGTGCTCACCACCGGCGGCGACTGGGTGGGCACCCAGAAGGGCACGATCGGCATCACGGTCCGCGGCAAGACCCCGGTGCGCGACGAGTACGGCGAGGTCATCGGCCTGGTCTCGGTCGGCGTGCTGGAGACCACGGTCATCGGCGAGGTGGCGGGCGCGCTGCCGCCGCTGCTGTGGACCGCGACGGCCGTGCTCGTCGCCGGGCTCGCCGCGGCCGCCCTGATCACCGCGAGGGTGCGCAGGCAGACGTTCGGGCTGGAGCCGCGCGAGATCGCCGCCCTGCTGGAGCAGCGCGAGGGCGTGCTGCACGGCGTCAAGGAAGGCGTGCTAGCGCTCGACCTCGACGGCCGGGTGACGCTGGTCAACGACGCCGCCCGCGAGTTGCTCGGCGACGTCGGCGACGACCTGACCCGGATGCCCGTCTCCGACCGCATGCGCGACGTGCTCGGCGGCGCCGACCCCGGCGAGGACCGGGTGGTCCTGCACGGCGAGCGGGTGCTGGTGCTCAACCGCACCCCGGTGTCCGTACGGGGCCGGCAGAGCGGCTGGGTGATCACCCTGCGCGACCGCACCGAGCTGGTCCGGCTCGCCCGCGAGCTGGAGTCGACCAGCAGCGCGACGGAGGCGCTGCGGGCCCAGGCGCACGAGTTCGCCAACCGCATGCACACCGTGGTCGGGCTGCTGGAGATGGGCGAACACGACGCCGCCATCGCGTTCATCACCAGCACCACCCCGGGCGTGAAGGCGGGCGAGCTGCGCGAGCGGGTGCAGGACCCCACGCTGGCCGCGCTGCTGCTGGCCAAGTCGGCCGAGGCGGCCGAGCGCGGCGCCCGGCTGGTGCTGTCGGACGACTCCACGGTGCCCGAGGGGGCGCTCGGCGACCCGCAGGACGCGGTCCTGGTCGTCGGCAACCTGGTGGCCAACGCCATCGACGCGCTCGACGGCCGGGCCGGCACGATCGAGGTCTCGGTCGTGGCGGGGGACGGCGGGCTGCGCGTACGGGTGCGCGACTCGGGGCCGGGCATCACGCCGGAGCTGGTGGAGGAGGTCTTCCGTGAGGGGTTCACCACCAAGGCGGCCCACTCGGGGCCGCGCGGGCTCGGCCTGGCGCTCACCCGTCAGGCCTGCCTGCGCCGCGGCGGCTGGGTGCGGGTGCGCAACTCCGGCGGCGCGGTGTTCACCGCCCTGCTGCCCGAGGAGGCGGCGACGTGAGCGACATCCGGGTGCTGGTCGTGGACGACGACTTCATGGTGGCCCGCATCCACGCCGGCTACGTCGCCAGGGTGCCGGGCTTCGAGGTGGTGGCCACCGCCCACAACGGGGCCGACGCGATCACCGCTGTTGCCGGGTCGCGGCCCGACCTCGTCCTGCTCGACATCTACCTGCCCGACATGTCCGGCCTGGAAGTGCTCAAGGCGATCAGCGGCGTGGACGTGCTGGTCATCAGCGCGGCCCGCGACGTGCCGACGGTCAGGGAGGCCATGCGCGGCGGGGCGGTCAACTACCTGATCAAGCCGTTCGCCGCCGCCGCGCTCACCGAGCGGCTCCAGCAGTACGCCCATACCCGCAGGCAGCTCAGCGCCATCGGGCCGGAGGCCCACCAGGACGACGTGGACCGGCTCTTCGGCGTCACCGGCACCCCGCCGGCGCTGCCCAAGGGCCTGTCGCAGGCGACCTGCGCACTGGTCGCCACGGTGCTGCGGGAGGCGGGCCGCGACCTGTCGGCCGTGGAGACCGCATCCCTGACGGGGCTGTCGCGGGTCAGCGCCCGCCGCTATCTGGAGTACCTGTGCGGCGCCCGCCGGGCCGAGCTGCGGCCCAGGTACGGGACGGCGGGCAGACCGGAACACCGATACCGCTGGATCGGCTGACACACTTCCGTAGTCGTTTCTCGTGACATATCCGTACCCGCGTGCCTTACTGTTTCCTGAGAAGTGGCTGCGGAGAGGGAGGAGATTGAGGCGTGCGTAACGCGGGACCGATCGAATCACCGACCGACCCGTTCGCCTCGGTGCCGTTACCCTCGCGCGCCACTTCGAGGAAGCCGAAGGTGGAAGGCCTTCCACCCGGTGTGTCCAGGGACATCTTCGGCCCCCAGGGCCGGCCGGAGTCCCCGCCCGCGGGCCAGGGCCCCCAGGCCGCCGCGAACGGCGGGCCGCCCCCGGCCCCGCAGCAGTCGCAGCCGTGGCCGGTCAGCGTGAATCCCGCACCGGCCTTCACCGAGCCGCAGCCGCCCGCTTACACCGACCCCGAGCCGTCCAGGCGGCGCCGCCTGCTGCCCGCCGTCGGCGTGCTCGTGGTCCTCGCCGTCCTCCTGGCCTACCTGGTGCCGGCCGTGCTGATGTCCGGCACCGTGCTGCCAGGCACCCGCGTCGACGGCGTCGACATCGGCGGCCTGACCGTCACGCAGGCGGCCGAGAAGCTCCGCGCCGAGCTGGCCGCCGAGCTCAGCAAGCCCGTCGTGGTGACCGTCGGCAAGCACCGCGACACCGTCCAGCCCGACGAGGCCGGCCTGCAGCTGGACGTGGTCAGCACGATCAACCAGGTGCCCAGCGGCTTCCCCAGCCCCGGCGAGGTGTGGCGGGCGCTGACCGGCACCACCGAGCTGGAACCCCAGGTAACCGTCGACGCTTCCCAGCTCGCCAGGACCGTCGAGGCGCTGGCCGGGACCGTCGACAAGCCTCCGACCGAGGGCAAGGTGACGTTCAAGGAGCTGCGGCCCGTCGTCACCCAGCCGCGCCCAGGCGCGCTGCTCGACCGGGGCGAGGCCGTCAAGGCCATCAGCGCCGCCTTCCTCACCGGCAGCGGCAAGGCGTCGCTGTCGCTGAAACCGGCCGAGCCCGCCACCACGCAGGAGGCCGTGAACCGGGCCAGGACCCAGGCCAGGCGCGCCGTCGCCGGCCCGATCACGCTGACCCTCGACGGCAAGCAGGCCCAGCTCACCCCGGCGGCCATCGCGGCCAGCCTGACCTTCGTGGCCGACGACGAGGGGGCGCTGAAGCCCCGGTTCGACGCCGCGAAGGCGCTCGGCCCCGTGGAGAGCGTCCTGGTGGACGCGGCCCAGGCGCCACGCGACGCCACGTACGAGATCGTCGACGGCAGCCCCCGGCTCGTCACCTCCCGCGCGGGGCGCGGCATCGACGAGGAGCGCCTCGCCCGCGACGTGACCGGCATGCTGCGGCGCGGCGGCGAGCGGGTCGTCCCCGTCACGCTGTCCGCCGCGCCGCCGGACGTCACCACCGAGGAGGTGAGCGGGCTCGGCATCAAGGAGGCCGTGGGCTCGTTCACCTCCATGTTCGACTGCTGCCAGCCGCGGGTCACCAACATCAGGCAGATGGCCGCGGACGTGGACGGCCACCTGGTCAGGCCGGGCCAGACGTTCTCGCTCAACGAACTGGTCGGCGAGCGCACCACCGAGGGCGGCTACGTGCCGGCGCCGCAGATCGTCGGCGGCCGGCTGCTCACCATCATGGGCGGCGGCTCGTCGCAGTTCGCCACCGCGCTCTACAACGCGGTCTTTTACGGCGGCTTCGAGGACGTGGCGCACACGCCGATGGACTACCACTCGACCCGCTACCCGGCCGGCCGCGACGCCGCGCTGCTCTACCCCGACCTCGACCTGAAGTGGCGCAACGACTCCGACCACGGCGTGCTGATCAAGACGGCGTCCACCGAGACGTCCGTCACCGTCACCCTCTACAGCACCAAGCGGTACGAGAAGGTCGAGGCCGTCGAGTCCGAGAAGCGGGACTTCACCCCGTTCCGCCGCGAGACCAGCGACGCCCCCGACTGCGTGGCCGGCCCCGGCCAGCAGGGCTTCACCATCGACGTCACCCGCGTCTTCCACAACGACGGCAAGGTGGTCAAGCGCGACAAGAAGCTGACCACCAAGTACCGTCCTCGGGCCGAGGTCGTCTGCGCCTCCGGAAGCTGACCGTCACGGCGTGACGGCGATGATCCTGTCGTCGCCGTCACGTACGTCGCCCCGGCCGTCCTTGTTGCTGGTGCCCACCCAGAGCTTCCCGTCGGAAGCCGTGGAGACCGCGCGGAGCCTGCCGTAGACGCCGGAGTAGTGGGCGACCGGTTCGCCGGGCGAGCCGTCCGCGGCCAGCGGGATCTGCCACAGGCGCTCGCCGCGCAGCGCGCCCATCCAGAGCGACCCGTCGGCGTAGGCCAGCCCCGACGGTGACGCCTCCGAGGTGTCCCAGGTGACGATCGGGTTCTCGAACTCGGGGTTGTCGCCGCGGCCCTCGACCTCCGGCCAGCCGTAGTTGGCGCCCGGCTTGATCAGGTTGAGCTCGTCGAAGCTGTTGGCGCCGAACTCGGACGCGTACAGCCTGCCCTGGTCGTCCCAGGCCAGGCCCTGCACGTTGCGGTGGCCGAGGCTGTAGACGAGCGTGCCGAACGGGTTGCCGGGCGCGGGCTCGCCGTCGGGGGTCATCCGCAGGATCTTGCCCGCGAGCGAGTCGCGCTGCTGCGCCAGCTCCCGGTCGCCGATCTCGCCGGTGCTCGCGTACAGGTGGCCGTCGGGCCCGAACGCCAGCCTGCCGCCGTTGTGGATGCCGCCCTTGGGGATGCCCTGGACGATCACCCGCGGATCCGACACCCCGTCGCCGGTGAACCGGTAGCGGACGATCCGGTTGTCCTCGGCGGCGGTGTAGTAGACGAACACCTGGTCGTCCTTGACCGCCAGCCCCATCAGCCCGCCCTCGCCGTCGGGGACGACGCCGTCGATCTTGGCCACCTCGGTGACCTGGCCGGAGGCGCTCACGCGGACCAGCCGGGCGGTGTCGCGCTCGGTCACCAGCGCGTCCCCGCCGGGCAGGAACGCGATCGACCACGGCACCGCGAGGTTCTCCGCCACCGTCGTGGGCTCGCCCGGGGAGCGCCCGGGGCTGACGGAGGCCGTGGGCGTGGTCGCCACCCCGTCCGCGCCTGAACAGGCGGTGAGCGCCGCCAGAAAGATGATCATCCAGATGTGCCTCATGTGTCCCATACTCACTCCCGACCCTTAAGGTTTCCCGCATGAAGATCTGGGTGCCCTCCGACGCTGTCGCCGACGTCCTGTCCGAGCTGCCCGGCGTGGAGTGCGCGGTGTTCCACCGCGACGTGCCGGAGCCGCCCGGGATCGAGGACGTCGAGGTGTGGGTCCCGCCTCTCGTGGTGGTGTCCGACGTGCCCGGGATCCTCGCCCGCATGCGCTCGCTGCGCCTCCTCCAGACCGTCACCGCGGGCGTCGACCCGTACCGCCCTCACCTGCCGGAGGGCGTGGTGCTGTGCAACGCGCGCGGCGTGCACGACGCCGGCACCGCCGAATGGGCGGCGGGAGCGATGATCGCGGTCGTCCGCGAGTTCCCCGAGTTCGCCGGCGCGCAGCGGCGCGGCGCGTGGACCTACCGCCACACCGGGGCGCTCGCCGACTCCACCGTGCTGATCGTCGGCTACGGCTCCATCGGCGGCGCGCTGGAGCGCCGCCTGGCGGGCTTCGAGGTGGAGATCGTCCGGGTGGCCAGGAGCGCCCGCGACAGCGAGTACGGGCCCGTCCACGGCATGGACGAGCTGCCCGGCCTGCTGCCCGAAGCGGACGTGGTGGTGCTGCTCGTGCCCTCCACCCCCGCCACCGCCCGCATGGTGGACGCCGGATTCCTGGCCCGCATGAAGGACGGCGCCGTGCTGGTCAACGCCGCCAGGGGCGGAGTGGTCGACACCGGCGCGCTGGTCGCCGAGCTGGAGGCCGGCCGGCTGCGGGCCGCGCTCGACGTGACCGATCCGGAGCCGCTGCCCGAGGGCCACCCCCTGTGGAGCGCCCCCGGCGTGCTGATCACCCCCCACGTGGCCGGCAGCACGCCCGCATCCGGCCGGCGCACGCTGAAGCTCATCCGGGCGCAAATCTCCAGGCACCTCCGCGGCGAGCCGCTGGACAACATCATCACCGACGCGTACTGAGGAGAATCCGGAACGTGGCTGGGCCGTGACCTTCGGTGCGTACGGTTGCGTCTATCCAAGGTTTCCTGACTTCCTGTCAAGGAATTCTTGGCGGCAATTGGTCCGTGTGGTTATCAGATCGGTGACGACATCGGCGTTGTCACCACCCGCGCAGCCGAGACCACACACACTGGCGATGTGGACCCGCCGGGCTTCGGCGGCCACGGGAGCAGGGTTCGAGGACGGGATGGGCAACGACTGTGATCCGCTGGCGTGATCCACGGGCATCGCTGACCGCCGGAGCGGCGATCGGCGCGGCCGGGGTCGCGGCTGCGCTCCTTGCGGGCGGCCCGGCCCTCTACATCGGCGCTGTCGCCGGATTCCTCGCGGCCATGCTCGCCGCCGCCTCGCTGCTGCTCGCCTCCGGGCCGCCGGCCGAGCGCCGGTCCATGTCCAGGGGCATCCGCTGGATGGGCGGCGGCGCCGCGGTCTGGGCTCTCGGCGTGGCCGTGCGCCCGTTCACCGACAGCTCCAGCCTCATGGTGAGCTTCGCCGACCTGCTCGTGCTGCTCGGCACCGTGCTGATCGGCGGGGGCGCGCTCGTCGCCGGCGGTCGCCGCCCGCCCGCCCTGGTCGTGCTCCGCCACGTCACCGACTCCTACCTGTCCGCCGCCGCGCTGTTCGTGGTCGGCTGGGTGGTGGCGCTGCGCCACGTCTACGACAACACCGCCGACCCGGCGCTGTTCACCTTCTCGATGCTGCCGCCCATGCTGGCGCTGCTGGTGACGTGCGCGGTGGTGCCTTCCGTGGTCACCGGCAGGGCCGTCGCCCTGCCGCTCGGCGTGGCCGGCCTGTGCGTGCTCGCGGCCACCACGACCTCCAGCCTGGCCGGCGCCGTGGCCAGGCTCGACGGCGGCGGGCCGCCCGGATGGAGCCTGGCGCTCGCGCCGGCGGCGTTCCTGCTGCTGACCGTCGTGCCCTGGGCACGCCCCCGCGAGGTGACGGCCTGGCCGCTCATGGGCAGCCTCGTCGCCCTGCTGCCGCTGGCGCTGGTCGCCGTGGCCACCGTGACGATGGTCGTCCACCTGTCGGGCGGGGGGCGGCAGGCGCCCGTCACCGGCGTCGTGGTGGTCGCCGCCTCGATGGTGCTGCTCCTGCTGCTGCGCCTGTTCGTGCTGTCGGGCGTCAACCTGCGGCTGCGCACGCTGCTCTCGCGCGGTGAGAAGCAGCTGCGCGACCTGGCCGAGAGCACCGGCGACGTGGTGCTCATCTGCGACCACGAAGGCACCGTGCACGAGATCGGGGCCGGGGTGGAGGAGACCTACGGCTACCGCCCCGAGCAGCTCGTCGGCGGATCGATCTTCGACTACATCCACCCCGAGGACGTGCCCCAGATCCAGTCGTCGCTGCGCGCGATGGGCCTCGACGACGAGGACGACGCCAATCCCGGCGCCTGCCTCATCGCCTGCCGCGTACGCGCCGCCGACGGCACCTGGCGGCCCACCGAGTCCGTCGCCACCCGCCACGCCAGCGGCGAGGACCAGATCCTGGTCACCACCCGCGACATCAGCGACGAGGAGGCGCTGCGCAACCAGGTCGCCCACCTGACCTTCCACGACGGCGTCACCGGCCTGCCCAACCGCGCCTACTTCGAGGAGCGCACCCGCGAGGTGCTCGGCGGCTCCGGCCACGTCGCGGTCATCTTCCTCGACCTCGACGGGTTCACCTCCGTCAACGACTCCGTCGGCCACGCCAGCGGCGACTACCTCCTCGGCCAGGCCGCGCGCCGGTTGCGCGGCGCCGTACGCCCCGACGACACGCTCGCCCGGTGGGGCGGTGACGAGTTCGCCGTGCTCATCGAGACCGGCGGCGACGCGCAGCTCGCCGTCGACCTGGCCGAGCGCCTGCTGCGGGCGGTCTCGCAGGAGCCGTTCCGGGTGGCCGACCGAGACGTGGCGCTCACCGGCAGCGTCGGGGTCGCCTTCGCCGAGGACGACGTGCCCGCAGGCGACCTGATCCGCAACGCCGACGTGGCCATGGCGCGGGCCAAGGAGCTCGGCGGGCGCCGGGTCGAGGTGTTCGCCGCGCAGATGCACGCCGACGTGGTCCGCAGGCTGGAGCTCGCCGCCGACCTGCAGCGGGCGCTGATCGAGCACCAGTTCGCGATCGAGTACCAACCCGTGGTCGACCTGGCCACCTCCCGGGTGACCGCGGTCGAGGCGCTGGTGCGGTGGTGCCGCGGCTCGGTGTTCGTGCCGCCCGACCAGTTCCTCGGCCCGGCCGAGGACACCGGCCTCATCGTGCCGCTGGGGGAGTGGATCCTGCGCGAGGCGTGCCGCGAGGTGGCCGCCTGGCGGGCCGAGTCCTGGGACATCGGCCTGTCGCTCAACCTGTCCGCCCGCCAGATCACCGCCCCCCGGTTCGTGCAGACGGTCGAGGAGGCGCTGGAGGAGAGCGGGCTGCCCGCCTGCGCGCTCACCCTTGAGGTGATCGAGGAGATGCTCGTCGACGACGCCGACGAGACCGTCAAGCGGCTGTCGGAGCTGCGCGCCCTGGGCGTGCGGCTGGCCATCGACGACTTCGGCACCGGCTACGCCTCGCTGGCCTTCCTCCGTCAGCTCCCGGTCGACATGATCAAGATCGATCCGTCGTTCGTGTCCGGGCTGGGCCAGGACGACACGCTGACCCTGCTCACCCGGACCATCGTGCGGCTCGGCCACGACCTCGGGCTCATCGTGGTGGCCGAGGGCATCGAGCGGCCCGAGCAGCTCGACCTGCTGCGCGAGATGGGCTGCACCCGCGGTCAGGGTTTCCTCGTGGCCCGGCCCATGGCGGCCAGGGGCGTCGACTCGCTGATGCGGACCAGTCTCACCGTTTGATCTCAGCGTGTGAGACCTGTGTCCCACCAAGTTGACACCGGGCGGTTCAGAGCGGCTATCGTGTAAGCCATGCTTCGCAGTGAGATTCTCGTAGTACTTCGCCGGCGCGCAGGCCGTTAGCGAAGCACTCCGACCTGCGCGCCGCCCCGCTCCCACTTCCCGTGGGGAGGGGCATTTTTTATGTCCTGACGTGTGATCACACAAGGAACGAGCCGATGACCGAACGGATGACAGGTGCACAGGCCCTGGTCAGGGCCTTGGAGCACGTGGGAGTCGACACCGTGTTCGGGATCCCTGGCGGCGCCATCCTCCCCGCCTACGATCCCCTGTACGACTCGGCCAAGGTCCGGCACGTGCTTGTACGGCACGAGCAGGGCGCCGGGCACGCGGCCGAGGGATACGCGCAGGCCACCGGCAAGGTCGGCGTGTGCATGGCGACCAGCGGGCCGGGTGCGACCAACCTGGTGACTCCGATCGCCGACGCCTACATGGACTCGGTGCCGATCGTGGCGATCACCGGGCAGGTGGCCAGCGGGGCGATCGGCACGGACGCCTTCCAGGAGGCCGACATCTCCGGCATCACCATGCCGATCACCAAGCACAACTTCCTCATCACCGACGCCGACGACATCGCGCGGACGATCGCCGAGGCGTTCCACATCGCCGCCACCGGCCGCCCCGGGCCCGTGCTGGTCGACATCTCCAAGGACGCGCTGCAGGCCGAGACCCTGTTCAGCTGGCCGCCGGTCATGCAGCTGCCCGGCTACCGCCCCGTCACCCGGCCGCACTCCAAGCAGATCCGCGAAGCGGCCAAGCTGATCGCCGAGTCCCGGCGGCCCGTGCTGTACGTCGGCGGCGGCGTCCACAAGGCACGCGCCTCCGAGGAGCTGCTCCGCCTGGCCGAGCTGACGGGCATCCCGGTCGTCACCACGCTGATGGCGCGCGGCACGTTCCCCGACAGCCACCCCCAGCACCTCGGCATGCCCGGCATGCACGGCTCGGTCTCCGCGGTGGGCGCCCTGCAGCAGGCGGACCTGCTCGTCGGCCTGGGCGTCCGGTTCGACGACCGGGTCACCGGCCAGCTCTCCACGTTCGCCCCGTACGCCAAGATCGTGCACGCCGACATCGACCCGGCGGAGATCTCCAAGAACCGCCACGCCGACGTGCCGATCGTGGGCGACTGCAAGGAGGTCATCGGCGACCTGATCGCCGCCGTCGAGGCGTCCGGCCAGCAGGGCGACTACGCCGACTGGTGGACGACACTCAACGGCTACAAGGAGACCTACCCGCTCGGCTACGACGAGTTCGACGACGGTTCGCTGGCCCCCCAGTACGTGATGCAGCGGCTGAGCGCGATCGCCGGGCCCGACGCCTACTACGTCGCCGGGGTCGGCCAGCACCAGATGTGGGCCGCCCAGTTCATCGCGCACGAGCGGCCGGGCGCGTTCATCAACTCCGGCGGCGCCGGCACCATGGGCTTCGCGGTCCCGGCCGCGATGGGCGCCAAGATGGGCGACCCCGACGCGGTCGTGTGGGCCATCGACGGCGACGGCTGCTTCCAGATGACCAACCAGGAGCTGGCCACGTGCACCCTGGAGGGCGTGCCGATCAAGATCGCCGTCATCAACAACGGCAACCTCGGCATGGTCCGCCAGTGGCAGACCCTCTTCTACGACGAGCGCTACTCCAACACCGACCTGCAGGCGACCCGCCGGATCCCCGACTTCGTCAAGCTGGCGGAGGCCTATGGTTGTGTTGGCCTGAGGTGCGAGCGTCCCGAAGACGTCGACGCGACCATCAAGAAGGCCATGGAGATCAACGACGTGCCGGTGGTGGTCGACTTCGTCGTCCACCAGGACGCCATGGTCTGGCCCATGGTCGCGGCAGGGACGAGCAACGACGAGATCAAGTACGCCCGTGACATGGCGCCTACGTGGGAGAACGAAGAATGAGCAGACACACGCTGTCAGTGCTCGTGGAGAACAAGCCGGGTGTCCTGGCGCGGGTGTCCGCGCTGTTCAGCCGGCGGGGCTTCAACATCGACTCGCTGGCCGTCGGGCCCACCGAGCACGAAGACATCTCCCGCATGACGATCGTGGTCAACGTCGAGGAGCTCCCGCTGGAGCAGGTCACCAAGCAGCTCAACAAGCTGGTGAACGTGCTCAAGATCGTCGAGCTCGACCCGTCCCAGTCCGTGCAGCGCGAGCTGACGCTGATCAAGGTCAAGGCCGACGCCGACAGCCGCTCCCACGTGCTGGAGCTCGTCCAGCTCTTCCGGGCCCGCTGCATCGACGTGGCCTCCGACGCGGTGACCATCGAGGTCACCGGCACCCCCGACAAACTCGACGCGTTCGTCAAGGTGCTCGAGCCCTTCGGCATCAAAGAACTCGTCCAGTCGGGCATGGTGGCCATCGGCCGCGGCGCCCGTTCCATCACCGACCGGTCCCTCAGGGCACTGGACCGTACCGCCTGAAAGGTTATTCGCAAGTGACCGAGATTTTCTACGACGACCAGGCCGACCTGTCGATCATCCAGGGGCGCCGTGTGGCCGTGCTGGGGTACGGCAGCCAGGGCCACGCCCACGCGCTCTCCCTGCGTGACTCCGGCGTCGACGTGCGCGTCGGCCTGCCCGAGGGCTCCAAGAGCCGTGAGAAGGCCGAGAACGACGGCCTGCGCGTGCTCACGCCGTCGGAGGCGGTCAAGGAGGCCGACGTCACGATGATCCTGGCGCCGGACCACATCCAGCGCCACCTCTACGCCGAGCACGTCGCGCCGAACCTCAGGGAGGGCGACGCGCTCTTCTTCGGCCACGGCCTCAACATCCGCTACGGCCTCATCGAGGCGCCCGAGGGCGTCGACGTGTGCATGGTCGCGCCCAAGGGCCCCGGCCACCTGGTGCGCCGCCAGTTCGAGGCGGGGCGCGGCGTGCCCTGCCTGGTGGCGGTGGAGAAGGACGCCTCCGGCAAGGCCCTCGACCTGGCGCTCTCGTACGCCAAGGGCATCGGCGGGACCCGCGCCGGCGCGCTCAAGACCACCTTCACCGAGGAGACCGAGACCGACCTGTTCGGCGAGCAGGCCGTGCTGTGCGGCGGCGTCTCCGAGCTGATCAAGGCCGGTTTCGAGACCCTGATCGAGGCGGGCTACCAGCCGGAGGTCGCCTACTTCGAGTGCCTGCACGAGATGAAGCTCATCGTCGACCTCATGTACGAGGGCGGCATCTCGAAGATGTACTGGTCGGTCTCCGACACGGCCGAGTACGGCGGCTACACCCGCGGCTCGCGCGTCGTCACCGAGCAGACCCGCCAGGCGATGCGCGAGATCCTCGCCGAGATCCAGGACGGCCGGTTCGCCCGCGAGCTGGTGGAGGAGTTCGACGGCGGCCAGAAGGAGTTCCAGCGTCACCGTGACGAGCTGGCGGAGAACCCGATCGAGAAGACCGGCGCCGAGCTCCGTCCGATGATGAGCTGGCTCAAGGCCTGATTTTTCATGACGCTACGCGGCTGACAGAGCCGCGTGAGTCCGCGTGCGCGGCCCCGGCCGGGGTGATCCTCCGGCCCGGGCCGCGCCCTTTTTGCCGCTTTTCCGGCGCCGCCCTGCCCGTCCCCATCTCATCCGGACGGCGTCGCCTGTGGGTAGTCCGATCGTCATGGAGGACCGGCTTTCGTCTAGGTTCCGCCAAGGGAGGCTTCTTCGTACGTCAAAGCGTGATTCTCGGCGTTTGTTCGGAGAGGCCTTCGGGGATACTTCCGACCGCTACCTACGGAGAGTAGTCGAGAGGTAACAGAGGAGATCCGATGTACAAGACGGGACTTGTCCTGACCGGTCTGATCGGCGGCATGGTCATGCTGGGCGGCGCTCCCGCGCTCGCTCAGGGTTACACCACCGCACCGGTAGTGGCCAACTACGACCACGACCACGACGACGACGGCGACGACATCAGGTACAACAGGTCGCAGGATGGCGAGTGGACCAACAACGGTTCTGACAATGACTTCCTCGACCTCGACGTCCTCAACGATGTCCTGGACATCCTCACCAACCGCTGAGGCATAACAGGTCGTTAGAGCGGGGCCCACCTCATCGACGAGGTGGGCCCCGTCACCGTTTTCCGCCCCTTTCCCCATTCCCCTCCCTCTCTACGTGACGCCGCCGGGCCGGTTACTGTCCGTGAAGATGGCCGCCGGGTCGCCGGTGTACCAGACGTTCTCGATGCGGATCCGGCTCATCAGCCATCGGCCGCCGTCCCGTACCAGCTCGACGTCGTAGCGGTTCTTCAGCAGCGCGTGCGTGTCGTGGTCGGCGGTGAGCAGGTGCTGCGCCTCGACCAGGGCGGTCAGGCGGGCCGTGTCGCCGGTGACGGCGATGCGCGGGTTCGTGACCTGGTGGGTGGTGTCGACCCGTCCGCTGAAGCCGGACAGGATAGTCGTGACGATCGCGTCCCGGCCCTTCATCAGCGGCGGCGCGGCGCCCCAGCGGGCGGCTGCCGGGCGGAAGTCCAGCTCGGCGTCCTCGGTGAAGCAGGACGCGAACAGGTCCTCGTCCCGCAGATCCTGGCCCAGGGCGAAGCGGAGGAGGGTGTCGGTGATCTCCGTCCGGTCCTCCAGCTCGCGCGGGGCCCCGGACAGGGCGTGGTGCTCGGTGACGTACATGCGTGGTGCTCCTTTCGAACGCGCCTCCAGCCTCCGGTTCCGGCGGGCGGTGATCAACGCCGCTCTGTGCCACGATCGTGAAGCCGGGCTTAAGGACGGGAGGGCGGGGTGCTGGAGAGGCACGAGATCGAGGCGTTCCTGACCCTCGCCGAGGAGCTGCACTTCGGGCACACCGCCGAGCGGCTGCGCGTGTCCACCGCGCGGGTCAGTCAGACGATCAGGAAGCTGGAGCGGCGGGTGGGCGCGCCGTTGTTCGACCGGACCAGCCGCCGCGTCGCGCTCACCCCGGTGGGGCGCCGGCTCCACGAGGAGGTGCGGCCCGCCTGGGAGGCCATCGGGGCCGCGTACGAGCGGGCGGCCGACGCGGGCCGCGGGCTGACGGGGACGCTTCGAGCGGCCTTCACCGGGGCGGCCGCGGGGCAGCTGCTGGCCGGGGTGGAGGAGCTGTTCCGGAGCAGGGTGCCGGGCTGCGAGGTGGTGATCAGGGAGGCGCAGCCGGGAGAGGTGGCGGCGTGGCTGCGCGACGGCGAGGTGGACGTCGTGCTGACGACGCTGCCGGTGCCGGGCGCGGACGCGGGGCCGGTGCTGGTGCGGGAGGCGCTGGTGGCGGCGGTTCCGGCGGGGCATCCGTTCGCCCGCCGGGAGTCCGTGGGGCTGGCCGACCTGGAGCGGGTGACGGTGGTGGAGCTGGCGGGCGGCCGGGCCGCACCGGGCTCGCCGGGGCCTCGGGCGGCGACCCTGCACGAGGCCCTGACGCTGGTCGGCGCGGGGCGCGGGGTGCTACTGGTGGGGGCGCAGACGCGGCGCTACTACGCCCGCCCTGACGTGGCCTACGTGCCGGTACGCGACGCGCCCCGGGTCGAATGGGGGCTGGTGTGGCGGGCCGGCGGCGAGACGGGCAGGGTGCGCGCGTTCGGCCGGGCCGCGGTGGACCTTCTGAGCGACTGACCCGCCTGGGTGCGGGCCCGGCCGCGGTCCGATACGGAGCCGCGGCCGGACCCGCCGGAGGGGAGCGCGGGGCGTGCGGTGGGAACCGGCACGGGTGGGGCCGGTACGCCCGGCGCTCCGGTGGTCTCGGCGCCCGGGGCTCAGTGGCTGGCGAAGGTCTGGGTCCAGTGCGGGCCGCGCGGGTGCTGGCCGACGCCGATGTGGGTGTACGAGCAGTCCATGATGTTCCTGCGGTGACCGGGGCTGTCGAGCCAGCCCCGCACCACCTGGGCGGCGGAGTGCGGGCCTACGGCGATGTTCTCGCCCCAGCCGCGGAGCGGCGCGAAACCGGCGGCCCGGATGCGGTCGCCCCCGGAGCGGCCGTCCCGGCCGGTGTGGTCGAAGTAGCCCCTGGCGGCCATGTCCGCCGAGTGCCGTTCGGCCGCCCTGTGCAGCCTGCGGTCGTGCAGCAGCGGCCGGCAGCCCCGGCCGGCGCGGGCCTGGTTGGTGAGCCTGACGACCGCGGCTTCGGTGGCGGAGGCGTCCGAGCCGGACCCTCGCCCGTACCCGCAGGACAGCACCACGCTGCGCGACGTGGCGGGGCGGCCCTCGAAGTCCATGGCCGTGACGTAGTAGCGGCGCGGAGCGGGGGAGCAGCGCAGCCTGACCGTGACGCGGCCGTTCACCAGCACCCGGGAGTCGCTCCCGAGGGTGCGGTCGGGGCCGGGTCCTGCCTCCCTGATCCGTAGGCGGAGCAGGGACTCGTCGTCGCAGCCGGTCCGCACGGCCGTGGCCGTGATCGTCCCGCCCGGGTCCAGCGCCGGCCTGGCGGCCACCACGCGGCACGCCGCCATCGTGGGGACCGCGGCGCCCGCCGCGGTCCCCACGGCCTGCGCCGTGTACGCGGTCTGCGCGGCCGCCGGGCTCGACGCGGGAATGCCCGTCGCCGCGAGACTTCCGAGGCAGGCCAGTGCCTGGAGCCGTCTTCGCATCGCTGTCCTCCGGTGAGTTGAGCGTCGAGACCGCATTCTGGCCCTCCGCGTCGTTGATGTCCGGAAAAACTCCTCTATATCTGGAGCTCCACGTGACCCAATCGTAACAATTAACCCGCTGGCCTCGGTAAACCCATCGCCTGGATCACGCGTCCAGGGCACAAAAAACCGGGTGCGCCCGTTGGGGCGCACCCGGTCAGAAAAGTGATCGTGCTAGCACTGCGCGGGCTTGAGCCACGAGCACTCCAGGTCGGGCGACTCCTTGGCGGCCGACTTGAGCTGGACCGCGGCGTCCACCGTCGCGGTCCTGGAGAACTGCGCGAGGCGGATCGCGATCTTGTCCTCGATGTCCTTCGGCGAGGACGACAGATACTGGTTCAGCATGATGGAGAACACCAGTGGCTCCCCGTCGGCGCTCGTCACGTATCCGGACAGCGCCGTGACGCCGGTGAGCGACCCGGTCTTGGCGCGCACGTTGTTCGCCGCCGGAGTGTCGCGCATCCGGCTGCGCAGGGTGCCGCCCACGAACCGGTCCGCGTTCCCCGCGACCGGCAGCGAGTCGTACCACGCCTGATACCACGGCTTGTCACGCACGGCGAGCAGCAGCTGCGCGATCGAGGCGGGCGTGATGCCGTCGCGGCGCGACAGGCCGGAGCCGTCGCGCAGGTTGAGCACCTGCACCCCGTTGGCGCGGGCGAAGTCGGAGCTCGCCTTGAGCCCGGCGGCCCAGGTGCCCTGGTCGGCGACCTTGCGGCCCATCGCCTTGGTGAGGATCTCGGCGTGGATGTTGTTGCTCAGCTTCATGAACGGCACGAGCAGCTCGCTGAGCGGCATCGACTCCTTCTTCGCCAGCTCCTTGGCGCCGCCGGGGGCCGCGCCGGCCACGGTCTTGCCCAGCACCCGCACGCCGTGCTTCTTGAGCGCGTCGCGGAACAGCGCCGCGGTGTAGGAGGCCGGGTCGTCCACGGACACCCACTCGTTGTACGTGGACGCGACCGTGCCGGTGATGACCACGGTCTTCGTGCCGTGCGTGCGCTCGATGAGCACATCGGTGGACGATCCCACCGTGGCCTTGTTGACGATCTCCAGGTAGTCGGTGTCCGGCGTGGTGGTCACCTTGACCTTGCCGCCGTCGGGCGCGACGGTGACGATCACCGAGCCCGCGTCGTAGTCGCGGTCGGGGGAGGCGGTGAGCGCGGAGATCGGGGCCGCGTAGTAGGCCGTCTCGTCGTCCCACGCCCAGTCCTGGCCGAGCCGGACCGCGTCGAACCAGGTGTCGTCGGCCACGAGCTTGCCGGTGACCAGCTTGACGCCCGAGCCGGCGACCTCGGCGGCCAGCGCGTCGTAGTCGTCGGCCAGCATGGTCGGGTCACCGGTGCCGCGCAGCACCAGGTCGCCCGTGAGCACGGAACCGGCCTTGCGCCCGGAGCTCAGCACGCTGGTGGTGAACCGGTAGTCGAGGCCGAGCACCTCCGCCGCCGCGGCCGACGTGAACAGCTTGGTGTTGGACGCCGGCATCAGGAGCTTGCCCGCGTCGGTCGAGTAGAGCTCCTCGCCGTTCGCCGCGCTCTTGACCATCACACCGGCCTGGGCGATGGTCAGCCGGGAGTCGGCGAGGATCTGGTTGATGTCCTGGGCCAGGTCGGCCACGCCGGGCGAGGGTTCGAGCGCGACCGCGGGGGAGGAGGGGCCGGACGCCCACGCGAGGGCCGCGACGAGCGCGCCCGCGACGAGGGATGCTGAGGTGCGCCGCATAGGGGGTCTCCAAAGGGATGCGACAGGGGCTCGCCTGTGATCATGAACCAGGCGGCGCACGGTGTAATCCGCAAATATCCGTATCTTTGTGGAACTAGGGCCCTTCGGCGTTCATGACGAACCCGCAGTCGCCGAACGAGACCTCGTCGCCGGGCTTGACCCGGGCCGGGCCCACCAGCCGCCAGCCGTTGAGCCGGGTGCCGTTGAGCGAGCCCAGGTCGACCAGCATCCACTCGCCGTCGTCGTCGCGGCGCAGCTCGGCGTGGACCCGGGAGACCGTCAGGTCCGACAGGACGAGGTCGCACGCGGACCCGCGGCCGACCACGTATCGCCGGCGGGCGTCGTCGGGCAGGGCGAGGCGGGGCAGCCGGGGCTTGCGCCAGGCGGACTGCAGGCTGGTGGTGAAGCCGGAGACCGCCGACACCGCGCCGGTGACCGCGTTCGTCACCCGCCGGCGCAGCGTGAGCCGCCGCGGCAGGTCGGCCACGAGCGCGTCGAGCTCCTGCTGGTTGCGGGCGCGCAGCGCCTGGTCGACGCGGACCACGAAGGTGTCGTGCGAGAGCCGCCCCTCGGCGGCGCGCTCGCGGAGCTCGTCGATCGCGCGATCCCGTTCGCCATCAGAGGCGCGGAACGGTGGGTGCGTCGAGCTCATCTCCCGAGTATCGGCCGCGAGTGCGCACCCTGTCCAGAATACGCGGATCTGTTGACGACATGCATACCGAGTATGCATACTCAGTATGCATGTCGATCAGACACGGACTGCTCGCCCTCCTGAGCGGCGAGCCACGCTACGGCTACCAGCTCAGGGTGGAGTTCGAGGCGTCGACGGGGGCGACCTGGCCGCTGAACATCGGCCAGGTCTACACGACGCTCTCCCGCCTGGAACGCGACGGCCTGGTGGCGCCGGGCGGCGCCGACGATCAGGGCCGCACCCTCTACGCGATCACCGAGGCGGGCCGGGAAGAACTGGCGACGTGGTTCGCCACCCCTGTCGGCCAGACCGACAGGCCCAGGGACGAGCTGGTCATCAAGATCGCCATGGCGGTCGCCGCCGCCGACGTGGACGTGGCCGGCGTGATCCTGGCCCAGCGGATGGCCACCATGCGCACGCTGCAGGAGCTGACCAGGGCCAAGCGCGGCGCCGCGGACGGGGCCGCCCAGCGGCTCGTCCTGGATTCCATGATTTTCAAGGCCGAGGCGGAACAGCGCTGGCTGGACCACTGCGAGGCCGTACTCAAGGAGAGGAAGGCATGAGCGTGCTGGAGATGCGGGAGGTCACCCGGACGTTCGGGGACGTGCCCGCGCTGCGCGGCGTCACCCTGGCGGTGGGACGCGGCGAGCTGCTGGCCGTGATGGGCCCGTCCGGGTCCGGCAAGTCCACCCTGCTCAACCTGGCCGGCGGGCTCGACCGGCCCACCTCGGGGAGCGTGTCCGTCGAGGGCGCCGACCTGGCCTCGGTGCGTGATCCGGCCGCGCTGCGGCGCGGCGGCATCGGGTACGTGTTCCAGGACCTGAACCTGATCCCGTCGCTGACCGCCGCCGAGAACGTCATGCTGCCGCGCGAGCTCGACGGCGTGCGCGCCGGTCGGGCCCGCGAGGAGGCCGAGGCCGCGCTGCGCGAGGTGGGCGCGGGCGAGGTGGCCGGCCGCTTCCCCGGCGAGCTGTCCGGCGGCCAGCGCCAGCGGGTGGCGATCGCCAGGGCGCTGGTCGGCGAGCGACGCCTGCTGCTGGCCGACGAGCCGACCGGCGCGCTCGACACCGCGACGGGCGACGACATCCTGCGGCTGCTGCGCGAGCGGTGCGACGCGGGCGCGGCCGTGCTGCTGGTGACGCACGAGCCGCGCTACGCGGCCTGGGCCGACCGCGTGGTCTACCTGCGTGACGGCCGGGTGGCCGACTCGACCGCGGAGCCCCTGGAGAGCGCGAGATGAGCGCGTTCCTGGCGGCGCTGCGCCTGTCCCGCAGGGAGGCGCTGCGCGCCAAGGGCCGCACCGCGCTCGTCATGGCCATGATCGGGCTGCCCGTGCTGGTCTTCACCGCCCTGCTCACCTACGACGCCACCGTGGACGTCGCACCCGGCGAGGACATCACGGCCGAGCTGGGCGCCGCGGACGCGCGGATCGTCACCACGGCCCACGACGGCCGCGTCTCCCAGCCCGTGCACGGCTGGTTCATGCTGGCGGCCGAGGGCCCCGCGACGGACGGCACGGTGCGGACCGCGGACGAGGTGACCGCGCTGCTGGACGCCCGGCTCATCCCCTATGACGTGGGATCGGTGGAGATCCGCGACACCGACCGCTACCACGAGGTCAGTGCGCTGGAGCTGGACCTGCGCGACCCGATGACCCAGGGCATCCGCCTCCTGGCCGAGGGCCGTTTCCCCGCCTCCGCGGATGAGGTGGCCGTGACACCCGCCCTGGCCCGGGGGTCGGGCCTGCGCGTCGGCGACACGATCACGGTGACGGCCAGGGACCGGCGGGTCCGCGTGGTCGGCGTGGTCGAGCACCCGCACAACGTGGAGATCCAGGAGGTGGTCGGCCTCCAGCACACGCTCCTGCTGGACAAGCGCGGCGGGCACGGTCCCGGGTGGCTCGCCGACTCCGCGCGGCCGGTCCTGTGGGAGGACGTGCAGCGACTGAACGGCATCGGCATGCTCGTGACCTCCCGTGCCGTGCTGACCGGCCCGCCGGTGGCCGGCGCGTACGGTGACCCGTTCGACCGCGCGCTCGGCGCGCCCGCCCTGATGACGCTCGCCGCCATGGCGGTGCTGGTCGTGATGGAGATGGCCCTGCTGACGGGCCCGGCCTTCGCCGTCGGGCTGCGGCGCAGGCGCAGGGAACTGGCGCTGATCGCCGCGCAGGGCGGCTCCGCCCGTCATCTGAAGGTGATCGTGCTGGCCGACGGGCTGGTGCTGGGCGGGGTGGCCGCCCTGCTCGGCGCGGCGCTCGGCACCGGCGGCACGCTGGCGCTCATGCCGCTGCTCAAGCGGCTGCTGGGCCAGTCCGGCCCGGCGGACGTGCCCTGGGGCCCGGTCCTCGGCGTGACGGCCCTCGGCGTGGCGGGCGCGCTCGTCGCGGCCCTCGTCCCCGCCGTGTCAGCCGGGCGCCAGGACCCGGCCCGCGTGTTGGCCGACCGCGAGGAGAGCGCGGGAGCCGGCGTCGTCGCGCGCCGTGCCCGGCGTTTCGGGGTCATCAACCCGCGCGGTGCCCGGCGTCCCGCGCTCGCCGGCTCGCGGCGTGGGCGGCTTCCCGTGCTGGCAGGACTCCTGCTGGTGGGCGGGCTTGCCGTGACCGTGTACGCGCTGCGTGGCGGGCGTCCGTACGGGGTGATCGCCGACGCGTTTCTCCTGCCGGCCGGTGTTCTGGTGGTGCTGGGACTGGTCGCGCTCATCCCGGTCATGGTGACGGCCCTCGGCGGGCTCGCCGCGCGGCTGCCGCTCCCGCTCCGGCTGGCCGTACGCGACGCCGCCCGCCACCGGACCCGTACGGCGTCCGCGGCGGCGGCGGTGATGGCCGCCACGATGGGGGCCGTCACGCTGGGCATCGGGGTGGAGAGCTCGATCACCGTCGCCCTCACGACGCACCGGGCCCAGCAGCCGCCGGACACGCTGCGGATCGCGGCCAGGCAGGTCGACGACCGGGGATGGGCCGACCTGCGCGCGGCCGCGGCCAAGGCGCTGCCGGGCGTGCCGCTGGTGCCCGCGGGCAAGGCGTTCGACGGCGAGGGGAGGGCCGTGCAGATCCTGGCGGACGAGAATCCCCGGATCGGCTACTTCCTCGTGGACCCGCCGATCGGCGACGCCCGCCTGCTGGCCTTCTTCCAGGGACGGCCCGACCCGCGGGCGGCCGAGGCGCTGGCCGACGGCAAAGCGGTGGTGTTCGATCCCGCGCTGCTCCAGAACGGCACCCTCGCCCTCCAGTTGACCGCGGACGGCGGGGGAGGAGGCAGTCTCGTCCGGATCCCCGCCGTGGCGGCGGCGTCCGGCGACCCGGGCAGGACCGGTGTCGTGATCCCGCCCGCGGCCCTGGAGAAGGCCGGGTACACGGTGGCCGAGCGGGTGCTGTACGCCACGCACCGGTCCGCCGACGTCCAGCGCCTGCAACGGCAGCTCAGCATGCCGTCCGCGCGCGCGGACGTGGCCGTCCTGGACAGGGAGGCGCCCTCGACCCTGGGCATGTTCTGGTGGGTGTTCGGCCTGGCGCTGCTCCTCAGCCTCGGCGGCACCTTGGCCGCCACCGGGCTGGCCGCGGCCGACCTGCGCCGCGACCTGGACATCGTGTCGGCGGTCGGCGGGCCGCCCAGGACGCGCAGGGCGATCCTGGCCGCTCAGGCCGGCTTCATCGCCGGGATCGGCGCCCTCGTGGGCGCGGCCGGCGGCGCGGTCATGGGCGCGGCGATGGCCGTGCCGCTGACCAGGGAGCGACAGCCGCTGGGTGCCCTGGACGGCCTGGGGCCTGCCGTGATCGCCGTGCCGTGGGCGGCCACGGCCCTGGTGGTGCTCGGGCCGCCGCTGCTGGCGGCGCTGGTGGCCGGGCTCGTCACACGGTCGCGTCAGGGACCGCCGGGGAGACGGTTCGCTTAGGGTCCCTGAGCTGGTAGCGCAGCGTCATCACGACCGACAGCAGGATGATCAGCGCCGGGACCGCGGTCTGCCCGATGAGCACCGCGGTCACGGCGCTGTCCGGCTGCTCGACCCGCTGGCTCGCCACGGACGACAGGAACCCGCCGATGCTCAGGATCGATCCCAGGATCAGCGCGCCGAACGCGCTGACCCCGCTCTCGATCGCCGTCCACAGGCCGGTGAACACGCCCGCCCGCCGCTTGCCCGTGGTGGCGGCGTCCACCGCGATGACGTCGGCCAGCATCGAGAACTGCAGCAGGGTGACCCCCGCGACCCCGGTGCCGACCAGCAGGATCATCACGTGCGCGTACCAGCCGCCGAAGATCGGGGTGGCCAGCGCCAGCGCCGTGCCGGTGGCGAAGGTGGAGGCCGCCATGATCATCGCGTTCCGCTTGTCGAAGCGCTTGGACAGCCACGTCCACATCGGCATCGTCAGCATCATCGGCACCACCAGCGCGGCGAACAGCGTGGTGGTGGCCCGGGGATCGCCGATCGTGTACGTGGCGAAGTAGGGGGCGGCCGCCAGCATGATGGCCACGGCGAGCTGCTGCGTGCAGCTCAGCGCCGTCAGCCAGATGAACGCCTTGTTGCCCCTGACCACCGCGAACTGCTTGATCAGGCTGCCGGTGTCGGCCTCTGGCGCACCCGTCATGGGGGCGCGTGCCGTACCGAAGAAGGATCCCAGCATGGCGGCGAACAGCACCACGGCGATCACCACGCCCATGAGGCGGTAGCTCGCCAGCGTGCCGCTCTCGCCTTGGCTGTTGACGATCGCGGGGGCCGCGACGCCGGCGATCGCCGTCGCCGCGCCGACGAACACCATCCGCCACTGCAGCAGCGACGTCCGCTCGTGGTAGTCGTCGGTCATCTCCGCGGGCATCGCCTTGTACGGCACCTCGAACAGCGCGTAGGCCGTGGCCGCCGCCATGAAGCAGGCTCCCACGTACAAGGCGGCGGGGATGCCCGTGAGCGGCGGGCCGGCGAACACCAGGAAGAAGGCGACCGGCAGCGTGCAGGCGCCGGCCAGCAGCCACGGCCGGCGCGGCCCGAGCCGCGACACGGTCCGGTCGGACCAGCGGCCCACCAGCGGGTTGATCAGCAGGTCCCACACCTTGGGCGCGGTCACCACGATCCCGGCCAGCCACGCGGGCACCGCCAGGAAGTTGGTCATGTAGAACAGCAGCAGCAGTCCGGGCACGGAACCGAAGGTGGCGGTGCAGAAGGAGCCGACACCGTAGCCCAGCCGCACGCCTCTGGGGACCGTGGGGGCGGCCACGGCGGGTGCGATCACGGAACTCATTGAAGCCGAGCGGAAGACCGTTCGGTAGGGCCTAGTTCGACGGATCCACGCTATTCGTTCACGTTGGCGCATACCACATGCGCGCCGATCTCCACCATGCGGCGCTCGCTGAGCGAGTCGGCCACCCTGGCCATGAGGATCGGCGCCCCGCTCGCCGCGAGCTGCGGCAGCCGGGCGCGCACGCCCCGGTGGAGGTCGCGCACCACGTCCTCGGCGGCCGTCATGTGGACCTTCACGTGCAGCATGATGCCGGGAGCGCCGGAGGCGGTGCGGGCCTCGGAGATCCACACGTGGTGGACCAGCGGGAAGTCCATGAGCAGTTGCGCGACGGCCTGGCGCAGCGCGGGCAGGATCGGGTGCGCGCACCGGCGGTAGCCGGGGTCGACCTGCTGCATCGGACCCGACAGATGCGGTCTGGGCGCCGGGATCCACGGGAGCGGGGGCGCCTCCTGCGACCGCGGCGCGGCCTGGGCGATCGCGCCGCTCCGCGACACCGTGGCCATCGCGCCCGTCGCGTAGGCGGCAGGGGCGGCCCCGGACAGGACGGGGGTGGGCCCGGTGCGGGTCGAGGTGAGGAAACGCTGCAGGTCGTCGATGGGAACGGCGGCCGCGGCCGGGCCTGCGGCGTCGATCACGATCTCCCGGACGCCGGTGACACGCTCGATGTCGAGGATGGTGTCGGCGTCACAGGCCGAGAGCGAATGGCTGCCGTGGTGTCTGGCGTAGGTCGCCGCGCTGGTGTATCCGAGCAGCACGCGGTCACCGGCCTGGGTCGTGCCCAGGACGACGGATCGATCCGGTCGCACGGCCACCAGGACTCCACCGTCAGCGAGAGCCGCCAGCAACCGGTGCGGAGCACCATGCTGGGCGAGCACGTCGGCAAGCGCAGGATTCCCGATGCTCATATGACGAACCATAGGTAGTCGGCCACGGCTTATCAGGCTAATGGCGAATAATTCTCCGGATCAAGATGAAGATGGCTGCGGTGTGGATGACTTGTCCCGTCCAGGGGTACGCACCGCGTCATCTCAGATGCTGATCCTTCGTGAAAGCGTTCACAAGCCACCGATAGACTCTCAGGTGACCGGGGGACCCATCGACGTGTCCCTGACGCCCGCCGCACGCTACTAAGGACTCACGCTCGTGAACAAGCCCGTCGTACTGGTCGCAGAGGAGCTCTCCGAGGCCGGCCTGGCCGTGCTCGGTGCCGATTTCGAGGTCCGCCACACCGACGGCGCCGATCGGTCCCAGCTGCTGCCCGCCCTCGCCGACGTGGACGCGCTCATCGTCCGATCCGCCACCAAGGTGGACGCCGAGGCGATCGCCGCGGCGCCCAAGCTGCGCGTCGTGGCCAGGGCCGGCGTCGGCCTCGACAACGTCGACGTCGAGGCGGCCACCAAGGCCGGCGTCATGGTGGTCAACGCGCCCACCTCCAACATCACCAGCGCCGCCGAGCAGACCGTCGCGCTCATCCTGGCCAGCGCCCGCAACACCGCGCAGGCCCACGCCGCGCTGAAGAACGGCGAGTGGAAGCGGTCCAAGTACACCGGCGTCGAGCTCGACGAGAAGGTCGTCGGCATCCTCGGCCTGGGCAAGATCGGCCAGCTCGTGGCGCAGCGGCTGCAGCCGTTCGGCGTCGAGCTGATCGCCTACGACCCCTACCTGCCGCCGGCCCGCGCCGCGCAGATGGGCGTCCAGCTCCTGAGCCTCGAAGAGGTGCTCAAGCAGGCCGACTTCCTCACCGTCCACCTGCCCAAGACCAAGGAGACCGTCGGCCTCATCGGCGACCGCGAGCTCCACGAGGTCAAGCCGTCGGTGCGCATCGTCAACGTGGCCCGCGGCGGCATCGTCGACGAGGCCGCACTCTACGCCGCGATCAAGGAAGGCCGCGTCGCCGGCGCCGGCCTCGACGTGTTCGCCAAGGAGCCCTGCACCGACAGCCCGCTCTTCGAGCTCGACCAGGTCGTCGTCACGCCCCACCTGGGCGCCTCCACGCATGAGGCCCAGGAGAAGGCCGGCACCCAGGTCGCCAGGAGCGTGAAGCTGGCGCTGGCCGGCGAGTTCGTGCCCGACGCGGTCAACGTCCAGGGCGGCGCGGTCGCCGAGGACGTCAAGCCGGGCCTGCCCCTGGCCGAGAAGCTGGGCCGGGTCTTCACCGCCCTGGCCGGCGAGGTGGCCACCAAGCTCGACATCGAGGTGCGCGGCGAGATCGCCGCGCAGGACGTGCGGGTCATCGAGCTGGCCGCGCTCAAGGGCGTCTTCTCCGACGTCGTCGAGGAGCAGGTCACGTACGTCAACGCGCCGCTGCTGGCCAAGGACCGGGGCGTCGGCGTCGACCTGGTCACCAGCTCCGACAGCCCTGACTGGCGCAACGTGGTGACCGTGCGCGGCGTGCTGGCCGACGGCCGCCAGGTCTCGGTCTCCGGCACGCTGTCCGGCCCCCGGCAGATCACCAAGATCGTCGAGGTCAACGGCTACGAGATGGAGATCGAGCCGACCGCCCACCTGTCGTTCTTCACCTACACCGACCGTCCGGGGATCGTCGGCGTGGTCGGCCGCATCCTCGGCGAGCAGGGCATCAACATCGCCTCCATGCAGGTCTCCCGCCACGCCAAGGGCGGCAAGGCGCTCATCGCGCTGACCGTCGACACGGCCATCCCGGCCGAGGTGGTCGAGCAGATCGGCCAGGAGATCGGCGCCGACACCGGGCGCTCGGTCGACCTGGAGGACTGACGGCTCCAGTGACGACGGCCGCCGCCGGGCTTCCGGCGGCGGCCGTTTCGTTGTCTCACGATGCGAGATGCTAGGACATCCAACGAGATGCTCGGGTAACCTGGCTGGTGATGCGTCAGGTGCTCGTACTCATTGCCTGCCGCGGCGGGGCCTGTTAGGGCAGGTCGACGACCCGCCGCGGTGAGCGGCGTCGCGTCGGCCGGTAAGCCCCATCGCCCAGTCCGTGACCCGGACTGGCGAGATCAGGCCCGGTCGGGTCCGCGACCGGGGTTCCGACTCACTGCAAGCACACACCCCGCCTCACTGCAAGCACACACCCCGCGAAACGAGATGATTGCCATGCGCGAGTACGCCGCCGACGAGCACCGTGACGAGGCCGCCGAGGCCCTGCAGACCGCCCTGGACCGCCGCGACAACGGCGGCGCGCCTCAGAACTCCAGCCGGTAGAAGACGGCCGCCCGCCGCATCGCGGGCACCGCTCTCATCAGCCGGGTGGCCAGGCGCAGTCCTCTGGCCAGCCGGTCGTAGCCCGGCAGGTCGAGCGCGCTGATCGCGTCGCGGCAGCGCAGGCGCGGGTGGATCGACTCGAGGTCCCCCGGGCCTCCGACGGCCCAGTGCATCCGCGCCCCGGCCTTGCGCACCGGGCTGTTGAGCACCTGGAGCCGCAGCCCGAACGGGCTCAGGGCGTCGAAGACGAACTCGCCGTGCGGGAAGCGGTCCACGATCCGCCGGAAGAGCTCCCGGCCGCCCGCCTCGTCGAGGTAGTAGACCAGCCCTTCGGCGAGCACGAGCACCGGCCTGTCGGCGGGGACGCGGTCCAGCCAGCTGGTCTCGGTGACGGACGAGCCGATCGTCGTGTATCCGGGACGCCCCGGGAACAGCCTGTCGCGCAGCTCGACGACCTCCGGGAAGTCGACGTCGAACCAGGCGACCTCCGGCGGCGGGTCCATCCGGTGGACCCGGGTGTCGAGGCCGCACCCTAGGTGCAGCACGGTGGCACCGGGATGGGCGGCGAGGAACTCGGCCGCCCACCGGTCCAGGAATCTGGCCCGGAACGCCACCGCTCCGGCGTTGCGGGGGCTCATGCCTATCTTGGTGAAGTCGTGGTCGATCCGCTCGACCGCCCGCGCGGCCATCGTGTCGTTCAGGATCGGCTCGGGGGAGCGGGCGTCCAGCGCCCGGCCGTACAGGGTGGCGAGGAGCGTGGCCTTCTCGCCGTCGAGACACACCTTCTCGGCAGCCATGACGCCACGGTACCCCCGCGGTGTGAAAGATTTGGGTCAGCAGCACCACCTGTCCACACAATGAGATCAAGTGTTCGTCAGCCGAGACGAGCCGGTAAGGTACGCCCATGGAGTCGCGCAACATCCGCCTGGCCGTCATCCCTGGAGACGGCATCGGCACCGAGGTGGTGGCCGAAGGTCTGAAGGTCCTGGAGGCCGTCGGCACCAAGATCGATGCCACCCATTACGACCTGGGCGCCGCCCGCTACCACCGCACCGGCGAAACGCTGCCCGATGCCGTTCTCGAGGAGCTGCGCGGCTACGACGCCATCCTGCTCGGCGCCGTCGGCGACCCCAGCGTCCCGCCCGGCGTGCTGGAGCGCGACCTGCTGCTCAAGATCCGGTTCGCCTTCGACCACTACGTCAACCTGCGTCCGGTCAAGCTCTTCCCGGGCGTCGAGACGCCGCTGGCCGACACCCCCGTCGAGAACATCGACATGATCGTCGTCCGTGAGGGCACCGAAGGCCTCTACGCCGGCACCGGTGGCGTCATGCGCCGCGGCACCCCGTACGAGATCGCCACCCAGGAGTCGCTCAACACCGCCCACGGCGTCGAGCGGGTCGTGCGCTACGCGTTCGAGAAGGCCCGCTCCCGCCCGCGCAAGAAGCTCACGCTGGTCCACAAGACCAACGTGCTCACCTACGCCGGCGACCTCTGGCAGCGCACCGTCGACCGCGTCGCGGAGGAATACTCCGACGTCACGACCGACTACAGCCACATCGACGCGGCCTCGATGTTCTTCGTCAGCCAGCCCGAGCGGTTCGACGTCGTGGTCACCGACAACCTCTTCGGCGACATCATCACCGACCTCGGCGCCGCCATCGCGGGCGGCATCGGCCTGGCCGCCAGCGGCAACATCAACCCCGAGGGCACCGCGCCGAGCATGTTCGAGCCGGTCCACGGCAGCGCCCCCGACATCGCCGGGCAGGGCAAGGCCGACCCGACCGCCACCATCCTGTCCGTCGCCATGATGCTCGACCACCTCGGCCTGTCCGCCGAGGCCGCCAAGGTCGAGCAGGCCGTCGCCGACGACATCGTCGAGCGCCTGACCGGGTGGAGCAGCCGCACCACCCGCGAGATCGGCGACGACATCACCGAGCGAGTATCGAGCTAGGCCGCCCCCAGCTCGACGAGCAGCGCCCGGCGGTTCCCCCAGGACCCGCCGGGCGCTTTTTCGTGTCCACCCCCGCCCTCCCCTTGCCATTCCAAATGGCGAGACAATAGGAAGTACGGACTGCCCCTGTTTGTGGCAGTGCCGCCCGAAATCGCAGAGAGAAGGACCCAGCGTCATGACCATCGCTCAGAAGCTCAGCTTCGACGTGCAGCTCTCCGGCCACGCTCGCACCGCGGCCGAGCGCGAGCAGGTACTGGCGAACCCCGGATTCGGGCAGGTCTTCACCGACCACATGGTCTCCGTCGACTACACCGAGGGCGAGGGCTGGCACGACGCCCGCCTGGAGCCGTACGCGCCGCTCACCCTCGACCCCGCCACCTCCGTCTTCCACTACGCGCAGGAGCTCTTCGAAGGGCTCAAGGCCTACCGGCAGGTCAACGGCTCGGTGGTGATGTTCCGCCCGTACGCCAACGCCGCCCGGTTCAACCGCTCGGCCACCCGCATGGCCATGCCCGAGCTCCCCGAGGACGCCTTCGTCGAGTCGCTCGAACTCCTCGTCCAGACCGACAGGGACTGGGTGCCCACCACCGAGGGCCACAGCCTCTACCTGCGGCCCTTCATGATCGCCACCCAGGTCGGGCTGGGCGTGAACTGGCCCTCCAAGACGTACCGCTACCTCGCCATCGCCTCGCCCGCGGCGTCCTACTTCTCCGGCGGCGTCAAGCCCGTCTCGGTCTGGCTGTCCACCGAGTACACCCGCGCCGCCCCCGGCGGCACCGGCTTCGCCAAGTGCGGCGGCAACTACGCGGCCGCGTTCGTCGCCCAGCGGCAGGCCGTCGAGAACGGCTGCGACCAGGTGGTCTGGCTGGACGCCGCCGAGCACCGCTACGTCGAGGAGATGGGCGGGATGAACCTGTTCTTCGTCATCGGCGGCAAGCTCGTCACCCCGTCGCTGACCGGCACCCTGCTGCCCGGCATCACCCGCGACTCCATCCTCGCCCTCGCCGCCGACCTCGGTCTTGAGACGGAGGAGCGGCTCATCACCGTCGAGGAGTGGCAGGCCGGGTGCGAGTCCGGCGAGCTGACGGAGGTGTTCGCCTGCGGCACCGCCGCGGTCGTCACCCCCGTCGGCTCGGTCAAGGGCGCCGACCGCGCCTGGACCGTCGGCGACGGGAACGCCGGCGCCGTGACGATGCGCATCCGCGAGGAGCTCATCGGCATCCAGTACGGTTCGCGCCCCGACACCCGCGACTGGATCCACAAGATCGCCTAGCCGCCCGCCGGCATCACGCCTCAGGGTCCGGACGGCGCCTTCCCCGCACGTCCGGGCCCAGCCCGATCGCCGGCAGTATCGCCTGGTCCACCATGTCCGCCAGGTCGGCGTCGCTGGGCGGCGTCCTGGTGTCGATCAGCCGCTTGGTGACGAGCGCCTCCCCGATGTCGGCCACGACCGGGGTGAGGAGCTCGGCGGGGAAGTGGCCGCGCTCCGCGTAGTGGCGCAGCACGGTGTTGGTGAACGTGCCGCCCCGTACGGCGAAGACCCGGTCGACGAGCTCCTCGGAGATCTTGGACGCGCTCACCGGGTCGGTCAGGATCGAGGCGACGGCGTGGCCCGCGGGGCTGAGCATCCAGTCGCGCATGAGCCGGAGCGCCCTGATGAGGTCACCGCGCAGGTCGTCCGCCCCCGGGCTCGGCTCCTCGACCGGATGCGCGTGGTAGAGCGCGTCCAGCAGCACCTCGATCGGATCTGACCAGCGACGGTAGAGGGTCGTGCGGGCGGTCGCCGCCCGTTTGCCGATGCCGTCCATGGTCAGCCGTCCGACGCCGACCTCCATCACCTCTTCGATCACCGCGGCGTGGATGGCCGCGATCAGCTCCTCGCCCCGCCGCCGCGTTCGGCTGTTGTTCACGGCTGTTCCCTTGGTTGGCTACAGCGGTGTATCTTACCTTCATCCTAAGCTACACTCGTGTATCTAATCCTGGGGATAGTCATGTCTACCACCACCATGCCCGCCGACCGAAGGGCCGTGCCGCTCGCCCGCCGGTCCCTGGCCCCCGACCTCGCCCGAGGTCTCATGCTCCTGCTCATCGCGGTGGCGCACGCACACATGTACCTGTCCGGTCACCCGGTCGGGTTCCGCGGCTACACGCTGGACGGAAGCGCCCTCGACCGGCTGGTGGCCGGGATCCAGATCCTCCTCGTGGACGGGCGGGCGCTGCCGATGTTCGCCGCCCTCTTCGGCTACGGCCTGGTGCAGCTCGCGAGCCGGCAGCTCGCCGCCGGTCGCGCATGGCCGGACGTGCGGCGGGTGCTGCGCGCCCGCAGCCTGTGGCTCCTGGCGTTCGGGTTCTGCCACGCCCTCCTGCTGTTCTTCGGCGACATCCTGGGCGCGTACGGCCTGGTCGGCCTGGTGCTCGTGGGCTTCATCCGGCGCGGCGACCGCGCCCTGCTGTGGGCCGCCGGCCTCACGACTGTTCTGCACGTCGCCGTCCTCGCCCTGTTCGGGCTGCTCACCGTGAGCGCCGACAAGGGCGACTCGATCGCCGGCATGGGCGACCCGGCGGAGGCCCTCATGATGCGGGTCGTCGGCTGGTCCGGGATGACGCCCACGTACTTCGCCGCGAGCGTCGTGCCCGCTTTCCTGTTCGGGATCTGGGCGGCCCGCCGCCGCGTGCTGGAGGAGCCGTGGGCGCACCGGACGCTGCTCCTCCGGACCGGCGTCGTGGGCACCGCGATCGCGGTCGCCGGTGGCGTGCCGCTCATGCTCGTCGACACCCGGCTCTGGGCGCCCTCGGACGCGATCGGCGTGTCCGCGTACGCCCTGCACAGCGTCAGCGGCATCGCCGGCGGTCTCGCGTACGCCGCGCTGATAGGACTCGCCGTGGCCGGTGGAGCCCGCCGCGCCGCGCCGGGCCCGGTGGCCAGGGCGCTGGCCGCGTGCGGTCAATGGTCGCTGACGTGCTACCTGCTCCAGTCCGTGGTCTTCACCGTGGTCTTCGTGCCGTACCTGGGCGGGCTCGGCACCCGTGTCGGCGACGCGGCCGCCTCCGCCGTGGCCGTGATCACCTGGCTGGCCACCGTGGTGCTGGCGGCGTCGCTGTCCCGTACGGGCCGGCGCGGACCGGCCGAGACGTTGCTGCGCCGCCTGACCTACCGCCGCGCGGGCTGAGGATCAGAGGTTCAGCAGGCAGGTCGTGTCGATCGCGCAGTCCCACGGGTGGGGCAGCGTCAGGGGAGCGCCGGCGGGCTCCACCGTCTCGCGTCCGTAGCCGCTCGGCGCCGGGTCGCTGTGGAGCTTGAGCAGGCGCTGGAACGGGTCGACCACCAGGTAGAGCGGCACCCCGGCCGGGGCGTAGCCCATCGGTTTGATCACATGGTCGTCGTAGGCGTTGCCGGCCGAGACCACGTCGACCAGGAGCAGGGTGCTGGCGCCGTGGACGGCCTCGTCGGTCTCCATGACCGGCTCCTGCGGGACGATCGTCAGGTCGGGGACGTACCGGTCGGCCTCGTCGCCGAGGTGGACGGTGATGTTCGGCCAGATCTCCCAGCCCCGCCCGGCGACCACGGGCGCGAGCTGGGCGATCAGCTGGGCGATGATGGTGTTGTGCTGCCAGGTGCCGGGCTCGTTGACCACGATGCGGCCGTTGACCAGCTCGACGCGGAGCTCCGGGAAGACGTCCCGCACGGTGCGGTAGCGCTCTTCGACAGGCCTGATCATGTCTCCGCTCCCGACTCTGGGTGATCGATGCGCGACAGAGCGTAATACCAGGGCGCGGGAACGGCAAAGAGCAGGTCAAGTGACGGCGGCCAGGCGGCGGCGCAGGTGGGCGCGTTCGGGCTCGGTGCCCGCCAGGTCGAGCGCCTCACGGTAGGCGGCCGCGGCCTCGGGGAGCCGGCCGAGGCGCTGCAGCAGGTCGGCCCTGGCCATCGGATAGGGCGCGTAGGCGCGCAGCCGGGGCTCGCCGGCCAGCGCGTCGAGCAGCGCCAGGCCGGCCTCGGGGCCGTCGCGCAGCGCCACCGCCGCGGCCCTGTTCAGCTCGACGACCGGTGAGGGCGCGAGCGCGAGCAGGACGTCGTAGAGCGCGACGATCTGCGGCCAGTCGGTGGTCGCGACGTCCGCGGCCTCGTCGTGCAGCGCGGCTATCGCGGCCTGCACCCCGTACGGGCCGGGCGGGCCGCCGGCCAGCGCGGCGGGCACCAGCCGCAGGCCCTCCTCGATCATCGCGCGGTCCCAGCGGCCCCGGTCCTGCTCGTCCAGCAGGACGAGCTCGCCGCCGGGCCCGGTGCGGGCGTCGCGCCGGGCGTGGATCAGCAGCATCAGCCCGAGCAGGCCCGCGACCTCCCGCTCCGCGGGCAGCAGACGGCGCAGGATCCGCGCCAGCCGGATGGCCTCCTCGGCGAGGTCGAGCCGTTGCAGGTCGGGTCCGGCGCTGGCCGCGTACCCCTCGGTGAAGATCGAGTAGATGACCTGGAGCACCCCGGGAAGCCGCGCGGGCAGCTCGTCGGGGCCGGGGGCGCGGAACGGGATGCGGGCCTCACGGATCTTCTTCTTGGCCCGTACGATCCGCTTGGCCATCGTGGCCTCCGGCACCAGGAAGGCGCGCGCGACCTCCGGCGTGGCCAGTCCGCCGAGACAGCGCAGCGTCAGCGCCCCGCGGTCGTCGGCGTTCAGCGCCGGGTGTGCGCAGGTGAAGAACAGCTGCAGCCGCTCGTCGGGCAGCTCGTCGCCCGCGCCGGTGGGCGAGGGCGCCGCCCGGTCGGCCTCCACCTGCAGCAGGGCCAGCCGGGAGGCGTACGTCCTGTCGCGCCGCAGCCGGTCGACCGCCCGGCGCCGGGCGGTGGTCATCAGCCACGCGCCCGGCTTGGGCGGCACGCCGTCGACCGGCCAGCGCACCAGCGCCGCCTCGATGGCATCCGACGTGACCTCCTCGGCCAGATCCAGGTCGCCGAAGCGGCGCACCAGGGCGGCGAGCAGCCGGCCGCGCTCCTCCCGGAAGACCGCCTCCACGTTCTCCGCGCACGGGCCGGTCATGACGGTCAGCCCTCGAAGTCGGCGATCGGCCGCACCACCACCGAGCCGCCGCCGGTGGCGCCCGGGCAGCGGGCCGCCCAGTCGAGCGCCACGTCCAGGTCGGGGACGTCGATCACGTAGTAGCCGCCGAGGACCTCGCGGGTCTCCGCGAACGGCCCGTCGGTGATGGCCCGCTCGCCCTTGGCGTCGACCCGCACGGTGGTCGCGGTGGTCAGGTCGGCCAGCGAGTGGCCGGCCACGAAGATCCCCGCCTCCTGAACGGCCTTGTCGTAGGCCATCCAGTCCTCGAAGGACGCCTCACAGCCCTCCTGCGCCTGGTCGGTCCCGGCGCTGTTGATCAGCAGCATGTACTTCATGGTTCTGGCTCCTTCTGCCGTGCTTGTGCCATGTCTACGAACGGGACCCCGCCCGATGGACACGAGGCCGGCAGGATTTTCCTCAGGCCGGCGTGACCCGCTTGCGGATCAGGGTCAGCCCGTCCGCGACCGGCAGGATGACCACGGTCACCCGGGGGTCCTCGCGCACCAGCGCGTTGAACTCGCGCATGTTCACCGTAGCCGGGTCATTTTTACCGGGGTCGGCCACGTGCCCCGACCACAGCGTGTTGTCCACCATGATCAGCCCGCCCGGCCGCAGCTTGCCGACGAGCAGTTCGTAGTACGCGGGATACCGCGGTTTGTCGGCGTCCAGGAACGCCAGGTCGATCGGCTCGGTGAAGTCCCGCAGCGACTCCAGCGCCGGCCCCAGCGTGAGCGTGACCCGGTCGGCGACCCCGCCCTTCTCCCAGTACCGGCGGGCGACGGCCGTCCACTCCTCGCTCACGTCGAAGCAGTGCAGCGTGCCGCCGGACAGCCCGCGGGCGATGCAGAGCGAGGAGTACCCGGTGAACGTGCCCACCTCCACGGCCACCTCAGGCGCCACGAGCTGGGTGATCATCGTCAGGAACGTGCCCTGGTCGGCCGAGATCTGCATGCCCGCGTGGTCGCCGGTGGCCGCGACGGTCTCCGCGGCCAGCTCCTCCAGCAGCGGGTCGGGCGGTGTGGAGAGGTCGAGGATGTACCGGGCCATGGCCTGGTCGAGGAGAAATGCCTTCATGAGGGTGATTCTGGCCTGGTGTGGCCGGATAACACCTATGTTCCCAGTTCCGATAGGGTCGCGGCGATCGGCGGACGAGAGCGGGCGGGGATGAACAAGAGGGTGGCGGCCATCGTGGCCGCCGTTGCGGTGCTGGCCGTGATGGGATTCGTGACGCTGGTCCAGTCGGGGCCGTCCTCCGACGGCGTGCGGCTGATGCGGCAGGCCGACGGGTCCATGGTGCTGGCCGACCGCGGCGGGCAGGCGCCGGTGCTGGTCCTGTACGAGGACTTCGAATGCCCCGTCTGCAGAGAGCTGCACTCCCGGGTCGACGACACGATCGAACGCCTGGCCAGGGAGGGCAAGGTCAAGGTCGTCTACCACCCCGTCACGATCTTCCGGGACGAGCCGTCGCGGTCGAACTCCATCAGGGCCGCCGCGGCCGCCCGGTGCGTCCCCGAGTCGAGCTGGCTGGCCTTCCGGGACGAGCTGTACGCGATGCAGCCGGTGCCGCACGGCGTGGCCACCGGGTTCACCGTGGAGGAGCTGGTGGCCGCCGCGCGCAAGGCCGGCGCCGCCTCCGCCGAGTCGTGCGTCAACTCCCAGGCGTACGCGGAGGCGCACCTGCGCGACACCGCAGGCATCCGCGTCGAGGGCACGCCGACCCTGGTGCTCGACGGCCGGGTGATGGGCAACGAGGCGTTCGACCCGGCCGCGCTGGAGAAGGCCATCACGGGCGGTGACGGGGTAACCGTCTGACCAGATCTCGTCCGTACTGTGAGATCGATGTCCCGGGCACTGGATTCGTATGGCAGACTCGGGAGCACCATGTTCTACGGTCTGCTCATTATCGGCAGGCGCGCTGGCTAACGCAGGGACACCGCCAGCGCGCAGACCTCTCACGTCCGTGAGGGGTCTTTTTGTTTTCCTCCACTCTCAGAAAGAGAATCCATGGCCGACGACCGGTTCCACGTCTATGACACGACGCTGCGTGACGGCGCACAGCAGGAAGGCCTCAACCTCACGGTGGCCGACAAGCTCGCTGTCGCGCGCCACCTGGACGGGCTGGGCGTCGGCTTCATCGAAGGAGGGTGGCCCGGCGCCAACCCCAAGGACACCGAGTTCTTCAGGCGCGCTCGAACAGAGCTCGACCTGAGGCACGCGCAGCTAGCCGCGTTCGGCGCGACCCGCCGGGCAGGTGTGAAGGCGGCCGACGACCCCCTGGTCGCCGCTCTGCGCGAATCCGGCGCGCCGGTCGTGACCCTTGTCGCCAAGAGTCACGACCGGCACGTGGAGCTGGCCCTCCGCACGACTCTCCAGGAGAACCTCGCGATGATCCGCGACACGGTCTCTCACCTTCGTGCGGAGGGTCAGCGCGTCTTCCTTGACGCCGAGCACTTCTTCGACGGCTACAAGTCCAACCCAGCCTACGCGCTGGAGGTCGTCAGGACCGCCGCCGAGGCCGGGGCGGACGTGATCGCCCTGTGCGACACCAACGGCGGCATGCTCCCCGACGAACTGGCCGAGATCGTCCACGGCGCCGTCCAGACCAGCGCCAGGGTCGGCATCCACTGCCACGACGACACCGGCTGCGCGGTCGCCAACACGCTGGCCGCGGTGAAGGCCGGCGTCACCCACGTGCAGGGCTGCGCCAACGGCTACGGCGAGCGCTCCGGCAACGCCAACCTGTTCACGGTGGTCGCCAACCTGCAGCTCAAGCGCGGGTTCGAGCTGGTGCCGCCGCAGGCGCTGGCCGACATGACCCGCATCGCGCACGCGATCACCGAGGTCACCAACGTCACCCCCAACTCGCACGCCCCGTACGTCGGCGCCTCGGCGTTCGCCCACAAGGCCGGCCTGCACGCCAGCGCCATCAAGGTCGACCCGAACCTCTACCAGCACATCGACCCCGCCGAGGTCGGCAACGACATGCGCATGCTGGTCTCCGACATGGCGGGGCGCGCGTCCGTCGAGCTGAAGGGCCGCGAGCTGGGCTACGAGCTCACCCCCGGCAACACCAAGGAGCTGGTCGACCGGGTCAAGGACCTGGAGTCCAAGGGCTTCACCTTCGAGGCCGCCGACGCCTCGTTCGAGCTGCTGCTGCGCGACACCGTCCACGGCGAGCGCAGGCGCCACTTCGAGGTCGAGTCCTGGCGCGTCATCGTCGAGCACACCAAGGGCGGTGAGCTGGTCAGCGAGGCCACGGTCAAGCTGCACGCCAAGGGCGAGCGGATCGTCGCCACCGGCGAGGGCAACGGCCCGGTCAACGCCCTCGACAAGGCGGTCCGGCTGGCGCTGGAGAAGCTCTACCCCGACCTGGCCAAGGTGGAGCTGGTCGACTACAAGGTGCGCATCCTCGAAGGCACCCACGGCACCGGCGCCATCACCCGCGTGCTCATCACCTCCAGCGACGACACCACCGGGTGGTCCACGGTCGGCGTCGGCCAGAACATCATCGACGCCTCCTGGCAGGCGCTGGAGCAGGCGGTCACGTACGGCCTGCTCCGCGCCGGACACGAGTGCTGAGCGGCTGAACCGTTGGAGGGGCGTCCCGCGGCGCCCCTCCAACCCTCGAGGAGAAGCCCCAGAGCGCGGCGGTTACACCAGCACTCAGCCTCGCAGGCGCGCCAGCGCCGCGCGGACGCGTTCCTTGGCGCGCTCGCGGCCGAGCACCTCGATCGACTCGAACAGCGGCAGACCGACCGTCCGGCCGGTGACCGCCACCCGCACCGGGGCCTGCGCCTTGCCCAGCTTGAGGCCGTTGGCGGCGCCGACCTCCTCCAGCGCCTCCTTGAGCGACTCCGGGTCCCAGCTCACGGTGTCGAGCCGGTCGAGGTAGCCGCTCAGGATCTCCTCGGGGGAGTTCTTCATCGCCTTGTCCCAGGAGGCCTGGTCGAACACCGGCTCCTCCAGGAACAGGAAGTCGACGTTCTGCCGGATCTCCGACAGCACCCCGACCCGGGTCTGCGCCAGCGGGGCGACCTTGCTGAACAGCTCGCGGTCCCAGGACGGCTCCAGGTAGGGCAGGCAGCGCTCCTCGAACGTCTCCAGCGGCAGCGCCCTGATGTACTCGCCGTTGAAGGCACGCAGCTTCTTCTCGTCGAAGAACGCGCTGGAGGAGTTGACGTCCTCAAGCCGGAACAGCGGCACCATCTCCGACCACGGCATGATCTCGCGGTCGTCCCCCGGACCCCAGCCGAGCAGCATGAGGTAGTTGACCATGGCCTCGGCGAGGTAGCCCTCGGCGCGGTAGTCCTCCAGCGCGACCTTGTCGCGGCGCTTGGACAGCTTCTTGCGCTGCTCGTTGACGATCACCGGCAGGTGGGCCCAGACCGGCGGGGTGGCGCCCAGCGCCGGCCACAGCAGCTCCTGCTTGGCGGCGTTGCCGAGATGCTCCTCGCCGCGCACCACGTGGGTGATGCCCTGGGTGATGTCGTCGACCGCGTTGGCCAGCACGTAAAGAGGCGAGCCGTCGGTGCGGGCGATGACGAAGTCTTCCTGCGCCTCGTTGGGGAACTCCACGTTGCCCCTGATCAGGTCTGCGACCACGGTCACCCCCTCGTCGGGGGTGCGGAAGCGGACGGCGCCCGCGGTCAGCCCGCGCTCGCGGCAGTGACCGTCGTAGCCGCGGTGCTCGGAGCCGGTGCGGGCGACGAGCCGCTCGCGGGTGCAGTCGCAGTAGTAGGCCTTGCCGTCGGCCAGCAGCTTGGCCACCGCCTCGCGGTGCTGCGGCTCGAACGCCGACTGGAAGTAGGGGCCCTCGAACGCCGGGTTGGTGCCGTTGACGCCGATCCAGTCGAGGGCGGAGATGATGCCCTCGGTCCACTCGGGCCGGTTGCGCGACGCGTCGGTGTCTTCGACGCGCAGCACGAACCGGCCGCCGGACTGCTGGGCCAGCGCCCAGTTGTACAGGGCCGTGCGGGCGCCGCCCACGTGGAACATGCCGGTCGGGGACGGGGCGAAGCGCACCCGTAGATCAGTCACGAGCAACCACCTTGTTCGTCAGAGTGCCGATGCCTTCGATGCCGACGCTGACCTCGTCGTCTATCTCCAGCGGGCCCACGCCCGCGGGCGTGCCGGTCAGGATGACGTCGCCGGGGATCAGTGTCATGACGGCGCTGACGTAGGCGACGAGCGCAGGGATGTCATGGATGAGCTGGCTGGTGCGGCCGCTCTGCCGGATGTCGCCGTTGACCGACGTGGTGAGCGCCAGGTCGGACGCGTCGAGGTCGGTCTGGATCCACGGGCCGAGCGGGCAGAAGGTGTCGAAGCCCTTGGCCCGGGTGAACTGCACGTCCTTCTTCTGCAGGTCGCGGGCGGTGACGTCGTTGGCGCACGTGTAGCCGAAGATGACGTCCTTGGCCCGCTCGACCGGCACCTCGCGGCACAGCCTGCCGATCACCACGGCCAGTTCGCCCTCGTAGTCGACGCGGTGGGACAGCGACGTCGGGTAGGCGATCGACTCGCCGTGGCCGATCACGGAGGTGGACGGCTTGATGAAGATCAGCGGCTCGTCGGGCACCTCGTTGCCCATCTCGCGGGCGTGCTCGGCGTAGTTGCGGCCGATCGCCACGACCTTGCTCGGCAGCATCGGGGCGAGCAGCTTCACCTGCGACAGGGGGAACCGCTCGCCGGTGAACTGGACCTGGTTGAACGGATGACCGGCGACGGCGGACACCATCTCCTCACCGGGGCCGCCCTCGACCACGCCGAACGCCACGCCTTCGCCTGCGGAGAACCTCGCTATACGCACCTGACAAGGCTATCGCCGACACCGGCGGGGTCCGGACGATTAACCGGCGGGGCCCGCCCGGCGAGCGGGCCGCCGCCGTGATTTGCTTGTCGGGCAAGCACCGGAACGTCTTGGAGGAGCTCCCGTGTCCGTGGTGAAGATCAATGTGCTGACCGTCCCCGCCGAGATGCGCGAGACGCTGGAGAAGCGTTTCTCCAACCGGGCCGGGCTGGTGGAGTCGGCCGACGGGTTCGAGTGGTTCGAGCTGCTCCGCCCGGTCGAGGGCACCGACCAGTACCTCGTCTACACCCGCTGGCGCAGCGAGGAGGACTTCCAGCGCTGGCAGGAGAGCCAGGCCTTCCAGCGCGGCCACGCCGAGGCCGCCGCCGAGCGCGGCGGCCAGGGACACGGCCACGGGCAGGGGCACGGCCACGGGCAGGGCCCGGCCGCGTCGGGTTCCCAGGTGTGGACGTTCGAGGTGATCCAGCACGCGGCGCCGGCGTCCTGACGCCCGCGTCTCAGAGGCGGTCCAGCGGGTTGGCGGCGATCCGGTCGAGCACGCCGCCGCGCAGGAAGGCCCCCGCGATGCTCGACGGCTTGCGCCGCCCCTGCTCGGCGATGCACCCGGCGAACTCCTGGGCCAGGTCCAGCCTCGGATGGCGGCGCAGCACCTCCTCGCGCACGCCCGGCGGGATGTCGTCGGTGCGCCGGCCCGAGATGTCCATGCCGGTCGACAGCTCCAGCAGGTGACCCTCCGGGTCGCTGTCCACCGGCACCTCGTCCCACATGTGGCGGACGATCACCTCGGCGGCGCGCACCCGCCGCTCCTCGGGCCATCCGGCGCCCGCCGTGACCGCCCAGGCCAGATGGCCGCCCGCCTCCTCGAACGGCACCGCGTGACTGTCGAACTCCGGCGTCAGGCCCATGTCGTGCAGCATCGCGGACACGTACAGGAGTTCGGCGTCGAACGCGATGCCGTTCGCCTGCCCGTAGGCGGCGGCGAACAGGTAGGCCCTGATCGAGTGGTTCATCAGGGAAGGCGTGTGGTACTTGGCGGCGATCTCGCGGGCGGCGTGGCACACGGGGGTGTCGGGAAGCACGATGTCGTCATATCTCATGAGATCAGCATGGCCGACCCGGATGGGGAGCGCATCGGGCGGCTAACGATCGCGCACCTGACTTGACCTTGTTATCCGGATTCGGCCAGCATGTTTCACCCTCACCTCTTTGGCCCGAAAGGAATCGGCGTGCGCCGCCTCGCGATCCCTCTTGCTCTCACGCTCGTCCTCGGCGCTGCTGGGAGCCCGGCGCAGGCGGACACCCCCGTCAAGCGCACCGCCGAGTGCCAGGGTGACTGGCTGCCCGGCACGCCGACGGCCGCGGACGTGATGCAGGGCGAGATCTCCCTGGTCGGCCTGCCCGCCTACAAGCTGGGCAAGAAGATCGACTGGAACGCGAGCCCGTACCGGAACCGCTCGTGGGAGTACGTCTACCACTCGCTGCGCTGGATGGGCACCCTCGTCGTCGAGTACGAGAACACCGGCGAGAAGCGCTACCTGGACCGCGCCAAGGAGATCACCAAGGACTGGGTGGCCCGCAACAAACACGGCGCCCGGGGCACCAAGTCCTACGTCTGGACCGACCACCCGGTCTCGCTGCGCACCCAGCCGCTCGTCTGCCTGAGCAGGCACGTGAACGAGAGCTGGCTGAAGGAGAGCCTGACCGTCCACGCCAGGCTGCTGTCCAACCCCCGGCTCTACAAGAAGGGCCACAACCACGGCATCGACCAGGACATCGCGCTCATGGCCATCGGCTGCCGCTACCACCGCAAGGACTGGTCCGACCTGGCCTCCAGACGGCTGACCGGCACCGTGAAGCTGGACGTCGACTCCCAGGGCGCGCTGATGGAGCAGGCCCCCCGCTACGCCGTCTACGTGTACGGGCGACTCCAGGTCGCGATGACGAACATGCGCGCGTGCGGCCGCAAGGTGCCCGGCGAGATCGGCAAGCGGGCCGAGGCGCTGAAGGACTTCATCGCCCACTCCACCCAGCCGAACGGCTTCATGGTGCCCATCGGCGACGGCAGCGCCGAGACCGAACCCAAGATGGAGACGGGCACGCCGAAGGAGAAGGTCCGCACCTACCGGGCCGGTTACGTCTACGGCCGCACCGACTGGGACAAGCGCGACTCGGCGTACTACTCGATCAGGTACGGCCCCGGCATGAAGTACCACGGCCACGAGGACCACCTGGGCGTCACCTACTACGCCCAGGGCCGTGACGTGCTCGTCGACGCCGGCTTCCACTCCTACGAGAAGACGTCGTACCGCTACTGGACGCTCTCCCCCGAGGCGCACAACGTGCCGACCGTGGTGGGCCAGCGGTTCCGGCCGCGCACCGCCAGCAAGCTCGTCAAGACCAGCTACGGCAAGGACCGCCAGTCGTTCAGGCTGTCCGACCAGGCCTACGGCGTCACCCGCACCCGGTCCGTGTTCGTCAACCACGGCGAGGACGTGATGGCGGTGCACGACACCGCGTCCGGCGGCAAGAAGATCCGCAACCTGTGGCGGTTCGACGACGAGCTGAAGCTGATCTCGAACAAGGGCGGCCGGGTCGTGCTCGGCGACGGCTCGTTCAAGGTCACGCTGGTGCAGCTCTCCTCCTGCCGGCCGGTGGGCGGGCAGAAGGTGGAGCGGGGCGGCAGGCTCGGCTGGATGTCGCCGACCTACCTGTCCAAGCAGCGCACCAACGTCGTGGTCTCGCCCGCGGCGAAGGAGCTGCTGACGATCGTGGTGCCCGGCACCGACGACCCGAAGGTGTCGTGCGCGGGCGGGAAGGTCAAGGTCAACGGCGTGACCTTCCCGGCGAAGGTGCTCTGACCGCTCCGCCGGCGCATCGCGGAACCGAACCTTCCGCATTGATCCGTACGGTCGCTCCCATGACGTTCCTCATCACCGGAGCCACCGGATCCGTCGGCCGCCACGTCGTCGACGAGCTGCTCAGGATGGGAGCGCCCGTGCGGGCGCTCACCCGCGACCCCGCCGGGGCCGGCCTGCCCGCGGGCGTGCAGGTCGTCTGCGGCGACCTCGCGCGCCCCGAGACGCTCGTCCCCGCGCTGCGCGGGGTGACCGGCGTGCACCTCATCGACGTCGGCGGGCCGGACTACGCGCCGCAGCCGCACGGCAAGGAGGTCGTGGAGCTGGTCCGCGAGGCCGGGGTGCGCAAGGTCACCCTGCTCAGCGGCTGGTCCACCGGCACCCTGGAGGCCGCGGTGACCGGCAGCGACCTCGACTGGACGTACGTGCAGCCGACCGAGTTCATGGTCAACGCCATGGCCTGGGCCGATTCGGTGCGGACGGCAGGCGTGGTCGAGGAGCCGTTCGGGGCCACGAAGACGGCGATGGTCCACGAGGCCGACATCGGCGCGGTGATCGCGACCGTGCTCACCGGCGACGGGCACGCCGGCCACTCCTACGGGCTCACCGGGCCGGAGCTGCTGGACATGCCCGCCAAGGTGCGCATCCTGGGCGAGGCCATCGGACGGGAGATCGCGTACGTGGAGCTCGGCGTGGCGGAGATGCGCGAACGCTACCGGGCGCGGGGCGTGCCGGAGGAGCTGATCGCCTTCCAGGTCGAGGCGTTCGACGTGCCCGACGGCGTCTACCAGGTCACCGACACCGTCCAGGCGGTCACCGGCCGCCCGCCGCGCACGTTCGCGCAGTGGGCGGCCGAGCACGCCGAGGCGTTCCTGTGAGGCCCTAGACCAGGCCGCGCCGCTCCAGCAGCGGGCCGATGCCCGGCTCGCGGCCGCGGAAGGCGCGGAAGGACGCCAGCGGGTCGACGCTGCCGCCCCGCGACAGCAGCTCCCGCCGGAAGTGGTCGCCGTTCGCCCGCTTGAGCCCGCCGTTCTCCTTGAACCACTCCACGCTCTCGGCGTCCAGCACCTCGCTCCAGATGTAGGAGTAGTAGCCGGCGCTGTAGCCGCCCGAGAAGATGTGCATGAAGTAGCTGGTCCGGTAGCGCGGCGGGACGGGCGGGAAGGCGATCCCGGCGGCCTCCAGCGCCGCCTGCTCGAACGCCTCGGCGTCTGGGACCTCCTGGCCCGGCGCCAGCCTGTGCCAGGCCCAGTCGAGCAGCGTGGCCGCGAGATACTCGACCGTCCTGAAGCCCTGGTTGAACCTCTCCGCCGCCTTCAGCTTCTCCACCAGCTCGGCCGGCATCGGCTCGCCGGTCTCGTGGTGGCGGGCGTAGCTGGCCAGGATCTCCGGCCAGGTCACCCACATCTCGTTGACCTGCGACGGATACTCCACGAAGTCGCGCGGCACGCTCGTGCCGGACACCCGGGGGAAGCGCACCGCGCTGAACAGCCCGTGCAGCGCGTGCCCGAACTCGTGGAAGGCCGTGTTCACCTCGTCGTACGACAGCAGCGTCGGCCCCTCGGCCGGCTTGGTGATGTTGAGGTTGTTCATCACCACCGGCTTCTCGCCGAACAGGAACGACTGGTCGACCAGGTTGTTCATCCACGCCCCGCCGCGCTTGCCCGGCCTGGCGTACGGGTCGAGCAGGAACAGGCCGAGGGCGGAGCCGTCCTCGTCGAACACCTCGAAGACCCGCACGTCCTCGTGGTAGCCCGACAGGTCGGGCCGCTCGGTGAAGGTCACCCCGTAGAGCCGCGTCGCCGCCTCGAACACCCCGTCGCGGAAGACCCGGCCCAGCTCGAAGTAGGGGCGCATGGCGTCGGCGTCGAAGTCGTAGCGGGCCCGCCGCACCTTCTCCGCGTAGTAGGACCAGTCCCACGGCTCGATCGGGAACCCGGCCTGCCCGGCCAGCGCCTCGGCCTCCGCCTTGGCGTTGCGCACGGCCGGGCCGACGAGCTGGCCCAGCATCTCCTCGACCGCCGCCACGGTCTTGGCCGTCTGGTCGGCGACCACGTACGAGGCGTGGTCGGGGAAGCCGAGCAGCGCGGCGCGCTCGGCGCGCAGGGTGGCCATGCGGACGGCGAGCCCGAAGTTGACCGGCGCGCGGCCGACGCTCAGCTCGAACAGCCTCCTGCGCACGTCGCGGTCGGTGAGCTGGGCCAGGGCGGGCTGGTTGGTGATGTTGAGCAGCGGCAGCACGTAGCGGCCGTTCTTCTCCAGCGACCTGATCGCGGCCTCGTCCAGCCCGTCGAGCTCCGCGGCGTCGTCGACCACCAGCGCCGACTCGGTCGACGCCTTCAGCAGGTTCTGCGAGAACTCGGTCGACAGCCTGGACAGCTCCTCGTTGAGCCCGCGCAGCCGCTCCTGCTCGGGCTCGGTCAGGTCGGCGCCGGCCCTGATGAAGTCCTCGCGGTACTTCTCCAGCAGCCACGCCTGCTCGGGGTCGTCCGTCGTCACCCGCTTGATGCGGGCCCACAGCGCCCGGTCGAGCCGGATCGCGTCACTGTGGCGGGTCAGCTCGGGGGAGACGCGCTTCTCGATCTCCATGAGGGTGTCGGAGGTGTTGGACGCGGCCACGCTGAAGAACACCGTGGCCGTGCGGTCGAGGATCCGGCCGGAGCGCTCCAGAGCGGCGATCGTGTTGTCGAACGTGGGCGGCTCGTCGCTACCGGCGATCGCCTCCACCTCGGCCAGGTGCTCGGCCATCCCCCGCTCGAACGCGGGCAGGTAGTGCTCCTCGCGGATCTCGTCGAAGGGCGGCAGCCGGTAGGGCAGGCTGCTCGGGGCGAAGAACGGGTTCTCGGCCAACTCTGGGGCTCCTCCACGTGGGGTTCGTCCCCCTCAGCTTGGCACGCCTCCAAGGGAGTGGCGGATTCGTTTTGGCCTTACCCCCTCGGCTGGGCTATTCTTTCGGACATCGCCGAGCGCGCTCCGAAGGAGCTCGTGAGCGGTGGGGTATGGTGTAATTGGCAGCACGACTGATTCTGGTTCAGTTAGTCTAGGTTCGAGTCCTGGTACCCCAGCACGTGACGGATGTCTGATAAGGCATCCGTTTTCTTGTTTTATGGAAGAGTTTCGGATCCGGCACCGGGCTTTCGGCGCCTTCGTCGCTCCCTTCGTGCTCCCGCTCCTGCTGTTCCTCCCCGTCACCACCGCTCTGGGCGGCATCCTCACCGGCGACGGGGGCCTGGGCCTGCTCATCGGGATCATCGCCACCGCCGCGCTCACCGGCGTGCTGGTGTCCAGATACCGCCGCATGGTCCGCGGCACCGTCGTCCGCTTCTCCGCCGAAGGCGTCGAGATGGCCGACACGTACGGCTTCCTGCTCCGGCTGCCGTGGGCCGGCATCGAGCGCGTCGACGTGGTCGAGAGCCGCATGGCCAGCCCGCGCCGCGTCGGCCGGCCCGGGGGCGTCCAGGTGCGCGCCGGGGCCATGCGGAGCGTCGGCCTGGTCGGCTGGGGCGAGCGCGAGGTGCCGCTACGCGTCCCCGGCTGGATGCGCGCCCATCTGGCCCGGGTGCCGGTCGACCCGGACACCGGCCTGCAGTGGCTCGGCATCCCCCTGGGAGTCGTGGACCCGGCCTGGGAGAACGGGCGGATGGGGGAGTGGGTGCGCCACCACAGGCCCGATCTGCTGGCCTCATAGTGGTTTGGAGTGCTCCTCGGGGTGCGGTAGAGTTACGTCCGTTGCCGGGGAGGTCCCCGGCACACCGCTTGCGGACAGGGTCCCGTCGTCTAGTGGCCCAGGACGCCGCCCTCTCAAGGCGGTAGCGCCGGTTCGAATCCGGTCGGGACTACCACTGTCGCAAGCTCACGAAGGTCCCGTCGTCTAGTGGCCCAGGACGCCGCCCTCTCAAGGCGGTAGCGCCGGTTCGAATCCGGTCGGGACTACCACCTTTCATGAAGACCCGGTCTGCCGACCGGGTCTTTTCGCATTTCGGGGCATATGCCAGAAAACGCCGCCTGCCCTGTTGCTTGGGCAGACGGCGTTTCCCGGAAACGTCACTGACTGGCGGAGCGGGCCTTGAACAGCGCCCTTCGCGCCGCCTTGGCCACCTGCTTGTCGGGGTGGACCTGGGAGATCCGGTCCAGCAGCTCCTCGACGTGCGCGTGCGGGATCTTCCAGATCACCTCGAGCAGGTTGTTGATCATCTCCGGGTCGATGTCACGCAGGCTGCCCACGAACTCCGCCCGGCCCAGCCCGGCCGAGATCGTCCACATGTCGAGGATCAGCCAGTAGGTGTCGTCCTCCGTCGGCTGCGGCGCGCCCTCCACCCCCAGCTGGCTCAGGTGGGTGGCCGCGTACGGGCGCAGCGACGGCTCCTTCAGCGCCGCCTGCCAGGCCGGGACCGCGTCGGCGCCGAGCGTGCCGACCACGCTGGCCGCCTGCACCCGGATCAGCGCGTCGGCCTCGTCCTCGGCCGCCGCCTGCAGCAGCTCCTCCGCCGCCTTGGCCGGCTCGCGCAGCCGCATCCACGCGGCCAGCTCGGCGTCGGCCTCCTCCTCGGGCAGCTCGGCGCTGAGCACCAGCAGCTCGTGGGCGCTCATCGACTCGATCGCCGGGCGGGCGTCGATCTCGATGTCGGAATCGTCCACCAGGTGGACGACGCCTTCGGTGCCGAGCGCGGTGAGCCTGAGCGTGTCGCCGTCGAGCTCGACCATGCCGTAGCCGGTCAGCCAGTCGAGCACGGGCGCCAGCGGGTCGCCGGTCGCCGCCCAGGCGTCGCCGCCCAGCTCGTCGTTGTCGGCGACGGCCTCCGCCAGCTCCTCGCGGAGCTCGGGCAGCAGCCGCGAGCCGCCCCCGAGCAGCAGCCTGACGAGCAGGTTGCGGGTCAGGCCCGCCAGGGCCATGGCGAGGTCGTCGTCGGACGGCTCCGGATCGCCGTAGTCGACCGAGTGGAGGCCGAGCATCCACGCGTCGAGCACGTCCTCGTCGTCGTCGAACGGCCACTCCGAGGTGTCGTCCTGCACCGCGACCGTGTTGCCCTCGCCCGGCTCCAGGAACTCCAGGTCGACGGCGAGGTTCCAGACGTTCCACAGCTGCGGGACGGACTCCGCCAGCGGACCGGACGTCTCCGGCCTGGGCAGGCCGACGGTCGCCAGCGCCTCCTCGATCTCGGCGTCGCTGAGCAGCGTGTCGTCGCCCATGCGGCGGCCCGAGCCCACCCACAGGGCGAGGTCGCGGGCCTTGGCGATCAGCGGCACCCCCCGGGCGGCCGCGGCCAGCTCGGAGTCGGGGCGCAGCCGGATCGTCGGGAGAGCGGCGAGCTCGTCGGCGAACGGCTCCAGGTCGCCGAGGTCGCCGAGGTCGTCATCGTCGTCCTCGCCCTCGTCCTCGTCGACGTCGTCGATGAGGTCCTCCATGAGCTCGACGAAGCGGTCCTCGACGTCGTCGAGCTCGGCCCGCAGATCGTCGAGGCCGTCGGAGCCCGCGGTCAGCCTGCCGGTCTGCGCGAGGAACGTCAGGTAGGCGTCGACGGCCGGCAGCATGCCGTCGGCCGCGGCGTCAGGATCATCCACGACCTCCGGCATGCGGTCCAGCAGCAGGTCGCGCAGGTCGGCGCGCTTCCACGTGCCGAGGTCCGGCGAGAAGGCGAGGCGGTGCCAGAGTGCGGCGGGCCCCACCAGCTCGGGGTCGCTGTCAGGCGCGTTGGTGCGCGCCCACAAGATGAACTCTTCGAGCAGGGGTCGCAGCTCAGTGGCGGCTACCTCGATGCGATCGGTCACGCACTCAGGCTAGTGCTCCCGCGAGACACTCGGCTCCCGAAATACGAAGGGGAAATGTGCTATAGGAACCGCTGGCGGCGGGCCGGTGGGCCGGTTTCCCGTTCGTCACGGCTTCGACCGATCACGAGGTGCGCCGCATCGCCTCGGTGATCCGCTCCGCCGCGGCCACCACCGGCACGGCGTGCAGCCGCCCGGGTGCCCTGGTCAGCCGCTCGATGGGGCCGGACACCGAGACGGACGCGATCACCTTGCCGCCGTTGCCCCTGATGGGCGCGGAGACGCTGGCCACCCCCTGCTCGCGCTCGCCCACGCTGTGCGCCCAGCCCCGCCGCCGCACCGACGCCAGCGTCGCGGCGGTGAACTTGGCGCCGCGCAGCCCCCGGTGCAGCCGGTCGGGCTCCTCCCAGGCCAGCAGGATCTGCGCCGCCGAGCCCGCCGTCATGGGCAGCGCCGAGCCGACGGGCACGGTGTCACGCAGGCCGCTGGAGCGCTCGGCCGCGGCCACGCACACCCGCTCGTCGCCCTGGCGGCGGTAGAGTTGCGCGCTCTCGCCCGTGGTGTCGCGCAGCTGGGTCAGCACGGGCGACGCCACCGCCAGCAGCCGGTCCTCGCCGGCGGCGGTGGACAACTCCGAAAGGCGAGGGCCGAGCACGAACCGGCCCTGCGTGTCACGGCTCACGATGCGGTGGTGTTCGAGAGCGACGGCGAGCCGATGGGCCGTGGGGCGGGCCAGGCCGGTCGCCTGAACGAGCTGCGCCAGGGATGCCGGTCCGGCTTCGAGGGCGTTGAGCACCAGAACGGCCTTGTCCAGTACTCCGACTCCGCTAGAGTTGTCCATGCATCGATACTGCAGTCTCGCCATATGAGAAGGCAAGTCGGGGGCAGCCCCGCGAGGGAGCGGCGGTGCGACGAGGCATCGCAGGCAAACAGGAGGAGATCATGGGCCGCACACTGGCGGAGAAGGTCTGGGAGCAGCATGTGGTGCGCCGTGCCGACGGCGAGCCCGACCTGCTCTACATCGACCTTCACCTCATCCACGAGGTAACGAGCCCGCAGGCGTTCGACGGGCTCCGGCTCGCCGGCCGCAAGGTGCGAAGGCCCGAGCTCACGATCGCCACCGAGGACCACAACGTGCCGACCGTGCTCGGCCCGATCGCCGACCCGGTCTCCAAGACCCAGGTCGAGACCCTGCGCAAGAACGCCGCCGAGTTCGGCATCCGGCTGCACCCGATGGGCGACGCCGGGCAGGGCGTGGTCCACATCATCGGCCCGCAGTTCGGTCTCACCCAGCCGGGCATGACCATCGTCTGCGGCGACTCCCACACCTCCACGCACGGCGCCTTCGGCGGCATCGCGTTCGGCATCGGCACCAGCGAGGTCGAGCACGTCCTGGCCACCCAGACGCTGCCCGCCTACCGGCCGAAGACCATGGCCATCGAGGTCTCGGGCGAGCTGCCCGTCGGCGTCACGGCCAAGGACCTGATCCTGGCCATCATCGCCAAGATCGGCACCGGCGGCGGCCAGGGCCACATCATCGAGTACCGCGGCGAGGCCGTGCGCAAGCTCTCCATGGAGGGCCGCATGACCGTCTGCAACATGTCCATCGAGGCCGGCGCCCGCGCGGGCATGATCGCCCCGGACGAGACCACGTTCGCCTACCTCAAGGGCCGCCCGCACGCCCCCTCCGGTGAGGCGTGGGACCAGGCGGTGGCGTACTGGAAGACGCTCAAGACGGACGACGACGCCGTGTTCGACCAGGTCGTCGAGATCGACGCCACGACGCTCACCCCGTTCGTCACCTGGGGCACGAACCCCGGCCAGGGCCTGCCGCTCGGCGCGAGCGTGCCCGACCCGGAGAGCTTCGCCGACCCGGTGGCGCGGTCCGCGGCCGAGCGGGCGCTGGAGTACATGGCGCTGACCCCCGGCACGCGACTGCGTGACATCGAGGTCGACACCGTCTTCGTCGGCTCGTGCACCAACGGCCGCATCGAGGACCTGCGCTCGGCCGCCGAGATCCTGCGCGGCCGCAAGGTCACCACCCGCATGCTGGTCGTGCCGGGCTCGATGATGGTCAAGAAGCAGGCCGAGCAGGAGGGCCTGCACGAGGTGTTCAAGGAGGCCGGCGCCGAGTGGCGCGAGGCCGGGTGCTCCATGTGCCTGGGCATGAACCCCGACACGCTCCAGCCCGGCGAGCGCAGCGCCTCCACCTCCAACCGCAACTTCGAGGGCCGCCAGGGCAAGGGTGGCCGCACCCACCTGGTGTCGCCGCAGGTCGCCGCCGCGACCGCGATCACCGGCCGCCTGACCGCGCCCGCCGACCTCTAGGAGACCCCGTACCGATGGACGCTTTCACCACGCACACCGGCAAGGCCGCGCCGCTGCGCCGCAGCAACGTCGACACCGACCAGATCATCCCGGCCGTCTGGCTCAAGCAGGTCAGCCGCACCGGGTTCGAGAAGGGCCTGTTCGCCGCCTGGCGCGAGGACCCGTCGTTCGTGCTCAACGACCCCGTCCACGCGGGCGCCTCGATCCTGGTCTCCGGTCCCGACTTCGGCACCGGCTCCTCGCGCGAGCACGCCGTCTGGGCGCTGCAGCAGTACGGCTTCCGCGTCGTCATCGCCGCCCGGTTCGGCGACATCTTCCGCAACAACTCCACCAAGATGGGCCTGCTGCCGGTCGTGCTGCCGGGCGAGCGGGTCGAGGACCTGCAGCGGGCGATCGAGGCGGACCCCGAGCTGCAGGTGACCGTCGACCTGGCCGAACGCCAGGTCCGCTGGGCCGGCGAGACCGTCGCGTTCGAGATCGACGACTACACCCGCTGGCGGCTGATGGAGGGCCTCGACGACATCGGGCTGACCCTGCGTCACGCCGACGACATCACCTCGTACGAGAATGGTCGGCAGCCATGGTTGCCGACCACCGTCTAGAAGACGACGAACTGGCGCGGCGGCTGCGCGAAGCGCACCGCCGCGTCCGCATGCTGCCCGCCGCAGACCGGGAGCGGCTGGGCCGCCGCTACCTCGCCATCTGCGATCTCGCCAAACGTGATCCTGGGCGGGCCGCCGCCCGCCTCGAAAGCCTGATGGCGCTGCTCGACACGCCACGCGATGCCGAAAACACGCATGGTGATTGAGTTCACCCGCGATCCCGCCTACTTTCGAGCGCGTACGGGGTTTCTACGCCGGACTCGTGAGCTGGAACCCCGAGCCGCAACTTGGGGGGAAAGAACTTTCATGAACAAGCGGGAGCTCGTCGACGCCATCGCGGACCGCGTGGGCGACAAGAGGACGGCCACCGAGGCCGTCAACGCGATCATCGACGCCGTCCAGAAGGCCGTGGCGAATGGTGACAAGGTCTCGATCACCGGCTTCGGCGCCTTCGAAATGGTGCACAAGCCCGCCCGCACGGCGAGGAACCCGTCGACCGGTGCCGAGATCAAGGTCGCGGAGAGCTGGGGGCCCAAGTTCCGGCCCGGCTCCGACTTCAAGGAGCTGGTGAACGAGGGCGGCAAGAAGGCCGCGAAGAAGAAGTAAGCGCTGACGGCGAAGGCCCGGGTTCCGCGATCGCGGCCCCGGGCTCTTTCATGGCAGCGGGAACGTCGACAGCGTGATGTAGGTGATCTCGCCGTCCGTCACCGCGATGTTGACCCGCTGCCCGGTGCGGAGCAGCCGGAGCGGGCCCGCGTCGAAGGCGCGCGTGGGGAAGGCCAGCACGGTCCCGTCGTCGAGGAAGACCGTGCCGGACCGGGTGCCGGTGTCGAAGCTGCGCACTGTGCCCTGCACGTGAACCAATCTAGAGGGTCAGCCCGAGCCCGGCCACAGCTCGGCCACCACCGCGGCGGTGTGCCGCCCCAATCCCAGCGCCAGCGCCGCGCGCAGGTCGTCGGGCGTGTCCACGTCCCGCCTCAGCGAGTCGATGCCCTCCAGGCACAGCTCCTTCGCCCCGCCCGCCAGGTGCCTGGCCCGCGACTCCCCGCCGAACCGGGGCAGGAACGGCCGGCCGGGCCGTACCCCGTAGAAGGTGGTGCCGACGTCCAGCGCGTCGGGCACGAACGCCTGGTCGAACTCGGCGGCGGCGGCCAGCGCCGTGGCCAGCTCGGCCGGCCGCAGCGCCGGCAGGTCGGCCTGCAGCGCCCCCACCGCGTCACCGGGCGCCAGCCGCGCGGCGTGCGCGGCGCCGGTGCGCAGCGCGGTGTTCAGCCCCCGGTCGGGGTCCTCCACCACGTCGGCGCCCAGGGCCGCCAGCGGCCCCGCGGCGGCGGGGTCGGCCGTCACCACGATCACCCGCGCCACCGGCGGGCAGGCGAGCGCCGCCGTCACGGTGTCGCAGGCGACGGCGACGGCCAGCCGCGTCCGGTGCGGACCCGTGGCGGCGGCCAGCCGGGTCTTCGCCGCTACCAGCGTCTTCACCGGGATCACCAGTGACCAGCGCAAGCTCATAGGCTAAGCATCGCGCCTCGACATCCCGCGCGGCCAACCGGGACACTTGGGCGCATCCGTCGGTGCTGGAGGAGCCCATGAGCCGCTTTACGCGTCCATCGCGTTTCTGGGAGACGCTGGCCGTCGTGATCGTGAAACCGCTCTCGACGCTCCTGGTCAAGCGCGACTGGCGCCGGGGCGACCGCATCCCCCGCACCGGAGGCGTCATCATCGCGGCCAACCACCTGTCGTGGACCGATCCCGTGCTGCTGGCCCACTTCCTCTACAACAACGGCCGCTGGCCGATCGTCCTGGCCAAGTCCACCCTGTTCAAGGTGCCGTTCCTGGGTCACGCGGTGCGGTCGCTGCGCGCCATCCCGGTCAACCGCGGCAGCAGCGAGGCGGCCAGGTCGCTGGAGGCGTCGTCGGAGCGGCTCAGGGCCGGCGGGGCGATCCTGTTCTACCCCGAGGGCACCTGCACCCGCGATCCCGGGCTGTGGCCCATGGTGGGCAAGACCGGCGTCGCCAGGCTGGCCCTGGAGAGCGGCGCGAAGGTGATCCCGGTGGCCCACTGGGGAGCCCAGGAGCTGCTCCCGTACGGGGAGAAGAAGCCCAGGCTGTTCCCGCGCAAGACGTTCCGCGTCATGGTCGGCGAGCCGGTCGACCTGTCCGGATACGCGGGCCTGCCGCCGCACGCTCAGGTGCTGCGCGAGGCCACCGCCGACATCATGGCGGCGATCACCGCGCAGCTGGCAGAGCTCCGGGGCGAGAAGGCGCCGGAGACTCCCTACGACCCCGAAGGGCGGTGACGTGATGGCGAAGGTCGCGGTGTTCGGCACCGGGTCATGGGGCACCACGTTCGCGATGATCCTGGCCGAGGCGGGAAACCGGACCACCCTGTGGGGGCGCAGGCGCGAGGTGGTCGAGTCCATCGACCGCACCCACATGAACACCGACTACCTGCCGGGCATCGCGCTGCCCGCCTCGCTGCGCGCCACCACCGACGTGGCCGAGGCGCTCGACGGGGCCGAGTTCGTGGTGCTCGCCGTGCCCTCCCAGACGCTGCGGGCCAACCTGGACGCCTGGCGCCCGCACATCCCGCGCGACGCGGTCCTGGTCAGCCTGATGAAGGGCGTCGAGCTCGGCACCTCCAAGCGGATGAGCGAGGTGATCCGCGAGGTCGCCGGCGTCCCCGACGAGCAGGTGGCCGTCGTGTCCGGGCCCAACCTGGCCAAGGAGATCGCGCTGCGCCAGCCCGCCGCCGCCGTCGTCGCCTGCTCCGACGAGGGCGTCGCCGCCCGGCTGCAGAAGGCCTGCCACCTGCCGCCCTGGTTCCGCCCCTACACCAACACCGACGTGGTGGGCGTCGAGCTGGGCGGCGCCGTGAAGAACGTCATCGCGCTGGCCGTCGGCGTGGCCGCCGGCATGGGCATGGGCGCCAACGTCAGCGCCATGCTCATGACCAGGGGGCTGGCCGAGATCTCCCGCCTCGGGGGCGCGCTCGGCGCCGACCCGCACACCTTCGCCGGCCTGGCCGGCATGGGCGACCTGGTGGCCACCTGCATGTCGCCGCTGTCGCGCAACCGCACCTTCGGCGAGAACCTCGGCCGGGGCATGACCCTCGACGAGGTCATCGCCGCCACCCGCCAGACCGCCGAGGGCGTCAAGTCCTGCGAGTCCGTGCTGGGGCTGGCCAGGAAGCACGAAGTGGAGATGCCGATCACCGAGGTCGTGGTGGGCGTGGTGCACGACGGCATGTCCCCGACCGAGGCCGGGATGCTCCTGATGTCGCGTTCGCCCAAGCCCGAGCGTTACGGAGTCTGACCCGTTACCGCGTGCTCGGCTCGCTGTGACGGGAACGCGCCCGGTAGATTCGGACGACATGAGCAAGCCACGCGTCGCCGTCGTCTTCGGAGGTCGCAATTCTGAGCACGCCGTGTCCCTGATGGGGGCGGGGAGCGTGCTGGAGGCGATCGACACGAGCAAGTACGAGGTGGTCCCCATCGGGATCGCCCAAGACGGCAGATGGGTGCTGGCCGCCGGTGACCAGCGGTTCCAGATCGAGGGCGGCGAGCTGCCCTCCGTCGACACCTCCGGCGCGTCGCTCGCGCTGCCCACCGGCGGCACCGGCCTGGTCGCCTACGACCCGGGCAGCATCCCGGTCGAGCTGGGGTCGGTCGACGTGGTCTTCCCGGTGATGCACGGGCCGTTCGCCGAGGACGGCACGATCCAGGGCCTGCTGGAGATGGCCGGGGTCCGCTACGTCGGCTCCGGCGTGCTGGCCAGCGCCGTCGGCATGGACAAGGGCTACATGAAGGCCGTGCTGGCCGCCGCCGGCCTGCCGATCGGCCGCTACCTCGCCGTACGCGACCGCGACTGGCGGCTCGGCCGAGACCGGATCATGAAGGAGGCCGAGCAGCAGCTCGGCTGGCCGATGTTCGTCAAGCCCGCCAGGGCCGGGTCCTCGCAGGGCATCTCCAAGGCCCACGACAGGGCCGGGCTGGAGCGTGCCGTCGAGTTCGCCCGCCAGCACGACCCCAAGGTGCTCATCGAGGCGGCGGTCGGCGGCAGGGAGATCGAGTGCGCGGTGCTGCAGTCGCTCGGCGACGACCCGCCCGCCGCCTCCAGGCCCGGCGAGGTCAAGGTCGAGGGCGGGCAGGAGTTCTTCGACTTCGAGGCCAAGTACTACCCCGACCAGATGTCGCTGACCGTGCCCGCCGACATCCCCGCCGAGGTGGCAGAGGAGGTGCGCGCGCTGGCGGTGCGCGCGTTCGAGGCGCTGGAGTGCGAGGGGCTGGCCCGGGTCGACTTCTTCTACACGCCCGAGGGCGAGCTCGTGCTCAACGAGATCAACACCATGCCGGGCTTCACCTCGCTGTCGGTGGCGCCCCAGCTGTGGGCGGCGTCCGGGCTGTCCTACCCGGAGCTGGTCGACAGGCTCATCCAGCTCGCCCTGAACCGGTCACCCGGCCTGCGGTGAGACCTGCCCGATCGGGCCCGACAGCAGGGCCAGCACCTCGCCGGCCACGTGCGAGCCGCCGACCGCGACCTCCACGTAGAGCGGCGCGGCCACGGCCGTGAACAGGGTGGGCGTCTCCGGATCGGCGAACCAGCCCACCCCGTCGATCTCCTGGAGCTGGTCGGTCGGCGCCATCCTGGCCGGGCGCGGCACACCGCAGCGCAGCGCGATGGCGCCCTCGCCCCACACCGCGACGTACGGGGACTCGGGCATGGTCGCGGTGCGGCCGTCGCCGTCGAGGGTCTCGGGCAGCAGCCCGGCGAGGCGCTCGCAGGCGGCCACCGCCTCACCCTCCGGCACTGGCGGCTCCACCTGGACGGCGCCGCACCCGGCGAGCGCGAGAAGGACGAACAGGATGGAAGCCGCACGCATCGATGGGAACCTCAGATGTGGACGATCGGACACGTAAGAGTACGTGTGATGCCCTCCACCGCCTGAATCTGGGCCACCACCAGCTTGCCCAGTTCGTCGACGTTGCGGGCCTCGGCGCGGACGATCACGTCGTACGGTCCGGTCACGTCTTCCGCCTGAGTCACCCCGGGGATGCCGGAGATCTCGTGAGCCACTGCGGCGGCCTTGCCGACCTCGGTCTGAATAAGGATGTAGGCCTGCACCATTACGTCCTCCCAGGCGATTGGATCACGCCGAAGGGCCACCGTACCCTGTGTGCGTCAGGAGGTGCGTCATCACAGTCGGAGATCTCGGCGAGTTCGGTGTCATAGCACGTGTTTCGGGGCGGCTGCCCCAGGGCGAGACGGTGCTTCTCGGCCCGGGCGACGACGCCGCCATGGTGAGCGCGCCCGACGGGCGCGTGGTGGTCTCCACGGACGTCCTCATCGAGGGTAGACACTTCCGCCGCCACTGGTCCAGCGGCTACGACGTCGGACGCAAGGCCGCCGCCCAGAACCTCGCCGACGTGGCGGCCATGGGCGCGGTGCCCACGGCCATCGTGGTCGGGCTGGGCATCCCGGCGTGCCTTCCCGTCACGTGGCTGGACGCGCTGACGGACGGGTTCCGCGACGAGTGCGCGCTGGTGGGGGCGAGCGTGGCGGGCGGTGACATCACCCGGTGCGACCTGGTGGTGATCGGGGTGACGGTGCTGGGCGACCTTCAGGGCCGCCCGCCCGTGGAGCGTTCCGGCGCACGGCCGGGGCACGTCGTCGCGGTCGCCGGCCGCCTCGGCTGGTCGGCCGCCGGTCTCGCCCTCCTCGAATCCGGCCGCGTCCCCCCACCCGCGACCTCCGCCACGTACGAGGAACCCCAGAAGACAGAGGTCACCCCGGACGAGCCCGCATCCCCGTCCGACCCTTCCGCCCCTGGGAGAGCCGCCTCCGGGGGAGGCGCTCCGCCCGGGCCCTCCGCGCCCGGCGCGTACGGCGGGATCGCGGAGCCGGAGGGTGCACCGCACGGGGCCTCTGTCGCGCCCGGTCCGCCCACCCCGGGGTCCGGTGGGGGAGCCGCCGGGGAAGCGCTTGAGGATCTGCTGGGGGAAGTTGTGGGGGCGCATCTGCGGCCGCGGCCTCCGTACTCGTGCGGGGTGGAGGCGGCGCGGCTCGGGGCGAGCGCGATGATCGACGTGAGTGACGGGTTGCTGCAGGACCTGGGGCACGTCGCGGAGGCCGGTGGAGTGCGGATCGACCTGGACCCCGGGGCGTTCGCCGTGGCGGAGGCCATCGCGGCGGCGGCCGGGGAACTGGGCGCCGATCCGCTCGACTGGGTGCTCACGGGCGGGGAGGACCACGCGCTGGCCGCGACCTTCCCTCCGGAGGTGTCGTTGCCGGCGTCGTGGCGGGTCGTGGGCCGGGTGTCCGAGGGGGAGGGCGTGCACGTGCGGGGACGCGCGCCGGGCCGCGGCGGCTGGGATCACTTTCGGTGATCGACTGTCCCGATTTGAGTAATAATTTCCGGATTTGGGCTGTGACTATGGAGATTGATGGGACAAAGACGTAGCCGAGGTGTTATGAAGATTGGCGGCCAACCGTAACCGGCAGAAAGGGCTGTTATGGGCCGCCACGGGACAGGTGGATCCGAAGACGCGCACGATCGGGGGGACAGCGCCTTCTGGGGCCCTGACAACCAGCAGTCCGACAGCTTCTGGAGCAGAGGCGAGCAGCCGGAGCCTCCGGGCTGGCCTGCCCTGCCCGATCAGCCGGAAGTGACCGGTCAGTGGGCGCCGATGCCGAAGCAGGACACCCCGCCGCCGGCCGGGGGCTACCAGTCCGCGCCCTTCGAGACCACCGGCGCCTTCGCGGTGCCCCCGCGCCCCGGCGGTGACCAGGGGCACCCGCAGGACGAGCAGCCGTACGAGACCACCGGCGCGTTCGCCCCGCCGCCGTCCTGGGACGACGTCCCGGAGAGCACCCAGACCTTCGGCCGCCTGCCGGACCAGGACCACGCGTCCGGACACGCCCCCGCCGACCCCCACAGCGCCTACCGCGCCCCCCAGAGCGACCCGTTCGCCCCCGCCGACCCCCCGGGCGGGTTCCGCTCCGCGCAGGACGACCCGTTCGCGAATCCGCGCGGTGATTTCCGGTCTCCCCAGGACGACCCGTTCGGCCCCGGCGATCCGCAGGGCGGGTTCCGTTCCGCGGAGGGCGACCCGTTCAGGAATCCGCGCGGTGACTTCCGGTCCCCGCAGGACGACCCGTTCGGCCCCGGCGATCCCCAGGGCGGGTTCCGCTCCGCGCAGGGTGACCCGTTCGGCGCCGATCCGCAGGGCGGGCTCCGTGCGCAGGACGACCCGTTCGGGAATCCGCGCGGCGACTTCCAGGACGACCGGTTCGGCCGGGAGTCCGCCGGGGAGCAGGGCGATCCGTTCGGGCAGGAGGCGACGGGCCGGTTCGAGCCGCCCAGCCTCCCGCCCGAGCCCGGTGACGTCAAGGTGGCCGGCGAGCCCACCATGGTCGCCCGTACCCCGGCCTGGGCGGAAGCGGAGACCGGCTTCCTCGACTCCGGCTGGTCGGGCCAGGAGCCCGCCCAGGAGTCCCGCCGCGGGCGCGGCCGGCGCAAGCAGCAGAAGGACCCCGACCGGCTCGACGCCCCGTCCGGCGGCGGCAGGGGGAAGCTGGCCCTGCTGTCCGTGGCCGCCGTGGTGGTCGTGCTGGGCGGCACGGTCGCGGGCGTCAAGATGATGAGCTCTCCCGGGGCCGAGGCGAGCTGCCCCGGCGGCAAGTGCGCCGCCGTGCAGGGCTCCAGCCAGCCGGGCCCGCAGGCGTCCGAGCCGGCGGTGGAGGAGGAGTCCGAGCCGCTGGAGGAGGACGAGGCGACGCCGGAGGAGGACCCCACGGAGGAGGAGTCCCGGCCCGAGCCGACGCGGGCGAACACCCAGGCGCCCGCCCCGCGCCGCACCGCCACGCCCACGCCGAAGCCGACCAGGACCAAGTCCAAGGCGCCCGCCGAGGACCTGATCGACGAGCCGGCGGTGGAGATCTCCGAGGAAGAGGTCACCCAGGAGCCGACCGACACGCCGCTCGACGTCGACAACGGCTCCATCCCGACCCAGGGCGTCCCCCAGCCGGAGGACACGCCGCCGTCCAGCGACACGGGGAGCTCGCGCCGGCCGCTGTCGGGCGGGGCGAGCTCGGTCAACGTCCAGTTCAACGTGGACCGGCAGCGGCTGACCGGCTACACGGCGACGATGAGCGTGACGAACGACTCCCGGAAGACGCTGAGCGTCTTCACCCTGTCCATGCCGGTCAAGGGCAAGGTCCTGGACGTGGAGGGCGCTGACTGGACGCAGGACGGCAACTTGCTGATCCTGGACATGACCACGCCGATCGCCACCGGCGCCACCGCCGACCTGACGATCTCGGCCACCGGCAAGGCGGGCGCGCCGAAGAGCTGCGGCCTCGTCGGCGGGGAGTGCGCCGTCGCCTGATCGGAGCGCGGCCGCTGCGTCGCTGGTCAAGTGGTTGGATGGGGGACATGACGGATTCAGCTTCCCCCATGAGTCCCGCACGCGTCCTCACCGTCGCCGGATCCGACTCCGGCGGCGGCGCGGGCATCCAGGCCGACCTGAAGACCATGCTGGCCCTCGGCGTGCACGGCATGAGCGTGATCGCGGCCGTGACCGCGCAGAACTCGATCGGCGTCCAGGGTTACTGGGAGCTGCCGCCCGAGGCGGTGCGGGCACAGCTCGACTCGGTGCTGGGCGACATCGGCGCCCAGGCGGTCAAGACGGGCATGCTCGCCTCGCCGGCCCTGGTGGAGACCGTGGCCGAGGCGCTCGGCGCGTACGCGGCCCCGGTCGTGGTGGACCCCGTGGGGGTGTCGAAGCACGGCGACGCGCTGCTGGCGCCTGAGGCCGTGCAGACGGTACGGGCGCGGCTGATGCCGGTGGCGACCGTCGTAACCCCGAACCTGTGGGAGGTGGAGCAGCTCACCTCCGTCAAGGTCGAGGACGAGGACGACCTGCGCCGCGCCGCCGACGCCGTGCTCGCACTCGGGCCCAGGTGGGCGCTGATCAAGGGCGGCCACCTGCCGGGCGCCCCGGTGGACCTGCTGACGGACGGCGTCACCGAGCACCGGTTCACCGCCGAGCGTCACGACAACCGTCACACGCACGGCACCGGCTGCACGCTGGCCTCGGCGATCGCCTCGTACCTGGCTCTGGGCGAGGACGTGCCGGGCGCGGTCGGCAAGGCCAAGGAGTACGTCACGGGCGCGATCGCCCACGGCTTCCCGCTCGGCGCCGGCATCGGCCCCGTGGACCACGCCTGGCGCTGGCGCTGACCCGCCGGGCCCGTACGCGCGAAAGCCCGCCACTCGTGGAGAGGCGGGCGCGGTGAAAGCGAGAAGCCCGCTACCCCTCGCGGAGTGCGGGCTTCTTCGTCAGGTGTGGCTCAGCGGGTGACCTTGCCGGCTTTGATGCAGGAGGTGCACACGTTGAGCTTCTTCGGCGTCCCGCCGACGACGGCGCGGACCGTCTGGATGTTGGGGTTCCAGCGGCGGCGGGTGCGGCGGTGGGAGTGGGACACGTTGTTGCCGAAAGTCGGTCCCTTGCGGCAGACATCGCAGACGGAAGCCACGGTATCGCTCCTTAAAACAGTCGATGTAGCCCTGTCCGCTGATGCTGTGAGGGCGGAGGGCATGCCGGGACAACCGGCTAGCCAGGCAAGAATATCGGATCGCCACCAGTGCGTGCGAACCGATCACTGGGACCGGGCGTGACGCGACGATATTCTCCTCTGTGTCGAAACTGTAGCACCGGGAGGTCGGGGCGTGCCCATGGACGTTCTCGATCCGCCCTCGGTGCGGCGGTGGGCGCGGCTGGCGGCCGACGCGCTGGGCAGGGCCAGGGCCGACATCGACGCGCTGAACGTGTTCCCGGTGGCCGACGGCGACACCGGCACCAACCTGCACCTCACGATGCTCTCGGCCGCCGAGGCGGTGGAGTCGCTGCCCGACGACGTGGACGCCGGCGTGGTGTGGCAGACGCTCTCGTACGGGGCGCTCGTGGGCGCGCGCGGCAACTCCGGGGTGATCGTCAGCCAGGCGCTGCGCGGGCTGGCCGAGGTCCTGAAGGACGGCGCCGACCTGCGCGCGGCGCTGTCCAGGGCCGCCGACCTGGCGCGCGGGTGCGTGGCCAGGCCCGTCGAGGGCACCGTGCTGAGCGTCCTGACCGCGGCGGCCGCGGCCGTGCAGGAGGTGGAGAGCGGGCCGGCGGAGGTGGCGCGGCGGGCCGCCGAGGAGGCCCGCGCCGCGCTGCGCCGTACGCCCGACCAGCTCGACGTGCTGGCCCGCAGCGGCGTGGTCGACGCGGGCGGCGCGGGGCTGGCCATCGTGCTGGAGTCGCTGGCCGCGGCGATCACCGGCAGCCACCGCGAGCGCTACGACGTGCCCGCGCCGACGGCGAGGGTCACGCCGATGACCGAGGTGGGCGCCGGCTACGAGGTGATGTACCTCCTCGACGCCGACGACGGCGCGGTCGGCAAGCTGCGCGAGGAGCTCGACGCGATGGGCGACTCGCTGGTCGTGGTCGGCGGCGACGGCCTGTGGAACGTGCACGTCCACGTCGGGGAGGCCGGGCCCGCCATCGAGGCGGCGCTGCGGGTGGGCAGGCCGCACCGCATCAGGGTCACCTACCTCGCCGAGCGCGTCGCCAGGGGCGTGGGCGACGGCAGGGGAGTGGTGGCCGTGGCGGCGGGCGAGGGCATCGCGAAGCTGTTCGAGGAGTGCGGCGCGGTCGTGGTGCGCCGCGAGCCGGGCGGCCGGCCCGCGCTGCCCGCGATGCTCGCCGCGATCCGGCAGGCGGGCCGCGAGGTCGTGGTGCTGCCCAACGACGAGGACGCCGGCGCGGTGGCCGTGGCGGCGGCGGAGATCGCCCGCGAGGACGGCGTGGTGGTGACCGTGCTGCCCACCAGGGCGACCGTGCAGGGGCTGGCGGCGCTGGCCGTGCACGACCCGCTGCGGCGCTACGACGACGACGTGGTGGCCATGACGGGCGCGGCCGGCCACACCCGCTACGGCCATCTCGCTGTCGCCGACCGCGAGGGGGTCACCAGCGCGGGCCTGTGCCACCCCGGCGACGTCCTGGGGCTGATCGACGGCGACGTGGCGGTGATCGGGCGGACGCTGGAGGAGGTCGCCGCGCTGGTGGTCGACCGGATGCTGGCGGGCGGCGGCGAGCTGGTGACGCTGGTGACCGGGGCCGGCGCGCCGGCCGGGCTCGCCGACGGCGTGGCCGCTCACCTGCGGCGCGCCAGGCCCGACGCGGACCTCGTCGTCTACGGCGGTGAGCAGGGCGGTTACCCGCTTCTCATCGGTGTCGAGTGATTCCTGTCGGCCGTACGCGGTAGAACTAGGTGCCGTGAGCCGTTTCGACGAGCCTCTGACGAAGGCGCTCGACCCGAAGACCGCCAAGCTGCTGGGCGGCGTGCTCGGCCTGGAGACCGTGGGCGACCTGCTGCGCCACTATCCTCGCCGCTACGCCGAGCGCGGCGAGCTGACCTCGCTCGACGCGCTGTCGGTCGACGAGCACGTCACCGTGGTCGGTGAGGTGACCCGGCTGATGCGCAAGCCGATGCGCAACCGCGGCGGCACGTGGCTGGAGGTCGAGGTCGTCGACGGCACCGGCAACAAGATCTACCTGTCGTTCTTCGGCAAGGGCTCCCACGCCGCGGAGTCGCGGCTCAAGGCGGGGCGGCGCGGCATGTTCGCCGGCAAGGTCGGCCTGTTCGGCGCCCGCGCGAAACCGCGCTGGCAGCTCGCCCACCCGGAGTTCGAGCTGTTCGAGGAGGGTGAGGCGAGCGCCGAGGAGTTCGCCGCCGCACCCGTGCCGATCTATCCGGCGGGCAAGGACATCACGCCCTGGGCGATCAGGCGGGCCGTCGGCGTGGTCCTCGACACGCTGGGCCCGCTGGACGATCCGCTGCCCGGCGAGCTGCGCGCCCGCCACCGCCTCACCGGCCTGGCCGACGCGCTGGAGGCGATCCACCGGCCGAAGGACCTCGCCGACGTGCAGCGGGCGCGCAATCGGCTGAAGTTCGACGAGGCGTTCGTGCTGCAGTCCGTGCTGCTGCAGCGCCGGCAGGCGGCCGTCGCCTGGCCGGCCAGGCCGCGGCCGCGCCGCGACGACGGCATGCTGGCCGCCTTCGACGGGCGGCTGCCGTTCGCGCTCACGGAGGGCCAGGCCCAGGTCGGCGAGGAGATCGCCGACGACCTGGCCGCCGCGCACCCGATGCACCGGCTGCTGCAGGGCGAGGTCGGCGCGGGCAAGACCGTGGTGGCGCTGCGGGCCATGCTGCAGGTGGTCGACGCGGGCGGCCAGGCGGTGCTGCTCGCCCCCACCGAGGTGCTCGCCCAGCAGCACCACCGCTCGATCACCTCGATGCTGGGCGACCTGGCGCAGGGCGGCGTGTTCGGCGGCACCGCCGTCACCCTGCTGACCGGCTCCATGGGCGCCCAGGCCCGCCGTGCGGCCCTGCTCGACGCGGCCTCCGGCACGGCAGGCGTGATCGTCGGCACCCACGCCCTGCTGCAGGAGCACGTCCAGTTCGCCGACCTGGGCCTCGTGGTGGTCGACGAGCAACACCGCTTCGGCGTCGAGCAGCGCGACGCGCTGCGCGAGAAGGCGGGCGAGGCGCGCCCGCACGTGCTGGTGATGACCGCCACCCCGATCCCTCGCACGGTCGCCATGACGGTCTTCGGCGACCTGGAGGTGTCCACGCTCTCGCAGCTCCCCTCGGGCCGCGCGCCGATCACCACCCACGTGGTGCCCGCCGCGCAGAAGCCCCACTACCTGGAGCGCACATGGGAGCGGGTCCGCGAGGAGGTCGCGCTCGGCAGGCAGGCCTACATCGTCTGCCCGCGCATCGGCGACCTCGAAGGCGACGAGGGCGACCTGGCGGCCCAGGAGACCCCGGCGGCCGACGACGAGCGCCGCCCGCCGCTCGCGGTGCTCGACGTGGCCGAGCTGCTCGGCCAGGGGCCGTTCCACGACCTGCGGCTGGGCGTCCTGCACGGCAAGCTCCCGCCGGAGGAGAAGGACGCGGTCATGCGCGCCTTCACCCGCGGCGAGCTCGACATCCTGGTCGCGACCACGGTCATCGAGGTCGGCGTGGACGTGCCCAACTCCTCCGTCATGATCATCATGGACGCCGACCGGTTCGGCGTCTCCCAGCTCCACCAGCTCCGCGGCCGCGTCGGCCGGGGCGGCCTGCCGGGCCTCTGCCTGCTGGTCACCGACTTCGCCGACGGCACCCCCGCCCGCGCCCGCCTCGACGCGGTCGCCTCGACACTCGACGGGTTCGAGCTCTCCCGGGTCGACCTGGAGCAGCGCCGTGAAGGCGACGTCCTGGGCGCCGCCCAGTCGGGCAAGCGCTCGTCCCTGAAGCTGCTCCAGCTCCTGAGGGACGAGGACGTCATCGCCGCGGCCCGCGAGGAGTCCGCCGCCCTCCTCGCCGAGGACCCGGAGCTGGCCTCCCACCCCGCGCTGAGGGCCGAGATCGACAGGCTCCTGGAAGACGAGAAGGCCGAATACCTGGAGAAAACCTGACCGGGCGGCGTCGAGGCGCCGCGCGCCGGAGAAGGACGAAGTAAGAAAAGGACCCAGCCGCGGGGACGGCCTCCCCCCGAATGCCGTCCCCGGCTGGGCCCATCCCTCGGGTCAGGTGCCGAGGGTACCGACGTGCGGAAGGGCTCACGATCACGCCGGTCGGCCTCCTCTGGGTCACCTCGAAGGCCGCAGAACTCATCTTGCTCACTGAGCGCACCGGTGTGAATCACCCTTGCGCAGTCGAGGCCGACACTTGTCCACTCTTGACCTGCGTGAACATGGGGAACAATGGCCCACATGACTCGTATCATCGCGGGCGCCGCAGGTGGACGGCGGCTGGAGGTGCCGCCGGGCCGCGGCACGAGGCCGACCAGTGACAGGGCGCGCGAAGGCATCTTCTTGACGCTCGACTCGCTGTACGGGCTCGCGGGCTCCCGGGTGCTGGACCTGTACGCGGGTTCGGGGGCGGTCGGGCTGGAGGCGCTGTCGCGGGGCGCGGCGCATGCGCTGATGGTGGAGTCCGACCCGAAGGCGGTGCGCACGATCCGGGCCAACATGGTGGCGCTCCGGCTCGACGGCGCCGGGGTCGTGGCCGACCGGGTGGAGCGGGTGCTGGCCAAGCCGTGCGCGGAGCCGTACGACATCGTGTTCGCCGATCCTCCGTACGCGGTGGGCGGCGAGGAGGCGACCCGGGTGCTGGAGTCGCTGCGGGACAACGGGTGGTTGCTGCCTAGCGCTTTGGTGGCTTTTGAGCGGGAAAGCAGAGGAAAAGCCCTGGTGTGGCCGGATGGTTTCATTGAGGAGAGGGTCCGTCGTTACGGCGAAGCGTCCGTTTGGTACGGTCGCGCCGCCGGGGAATGATGACCGTCCGTAGACCAGAGGAGGCGTCTTGCGCCGCGTAGTCTGCCCGGGGTCGTTCGACCCCATCACCAACGGCCACCTCGACATCATCGCCAGAGCCGCCCGGTTGTACGACGAGGTCGTCGTCGCCGTGCTCATCAATATCGAGAAGAGCAGCCTGTTCACCGTCGACGAGCGGATCGAGATCCTGCAGACGGTGACCAAGGAGTACTCCAACGTCAAGGTGCTCAAGTTCCACGGCCTGCTGGTCGACTTCTGCAAGCAGAACGACATCCCGGCCATCGTCAAGGGCATCCGGGTGGTCAGCGACTTCGACTACGAGCTCCAGATGGCGCAGCTCAACTACCGGTTGTCGGGCGTGGAGACGCTGTTCATGCCGACCAATCCCGAATACTCGTTCCTGTCGTCGAGCCGGGTGAAGGAGATCGCCCGGTACGGTGGAGACGTGTCGGGCCTGGTCCCCGACCTGGTCCACAAGCTGCTCGTCGAGCGGCTCAAGGGCTGACGGCGACCTGGTATCCTTTCTTTTCGGCCCTGTACGACAGCGATTTCGCCATGCCTAGCGAGAGCAGGATGACTCAGCACCTCGACCCCCGCTCCCCTTGGGTGATCTCCACCCATGACCTGGGAAAGCGGCCGGGCACGATGCGCGAGCTCTCCCTGGTCCTCCCTACGCCGGCGGATCTCGGCGTCGACATGATCGGCGTCCCCAAGGACGCCGAGGTCGAGCTGGCTCTCCGGCTCGAAGCAGTGATGGAAGGCGTGCTCGTCTCGGGCACGGCGCACGCCCCGTTGTCCGGGGAGTGCGCGCGGTGCCTGGACCCGGTGTCCTCCGACATCGAGGTCGAGCTGCAGGAGCTGTTCTTCTACTCCGACGAGGACGCCTCCGAGGACGACTCGCTGCTCGACGGCGAGTTGTTCGACCTGGAGCCGACGTTCCGCGACGCGGTGGTGCTCTCGCTTCCGCTGAGCCCCGTCTGTCAGGACGACTGCCAGGGGCTGTGCACGGAGTGCGGGATCAAGCTGGCCGAGGCCGGTGACGATCACCGTCACGAGAAGGTCGACGCCCGCTGGGCGTCGTTGCAGGGTCTGATGACCGAGAACGATAACGATCAGGAGAAGTGACGTGGCCGTCCCGAAGCGAAAGATGTCGCGGAGCAACACCCGCGCCCGTCGCTCCCAGTGGAAGACGACTGCTGTCGCCCTGGTGAGCTGCCCGCAGTGCCGGTCTCCGAAGCAGCCGCACATCGCGTGCCCCACCTGCGGCACCTACAACCGTCGTCAGGTCGTCGAGCCGTCTGCCTGATCCACCGAGTTGACGTGATTCCGGCCGGGTGCCATTGTGCCCCGGTCGGCGTTACCGTCTCAGACGTGTGCGGTGGCGGTCTCGCCCGCGGCCGTGGTGGACGCCGGGGATCCGATCCCCCGACGCCCACCACGTTTTCGGGCATCATCCGCGGCCGTCGCGCCATGTGGAGATGTCCGAGGAGGAAAGCACGTGGGCGCAGGTCCTAAGCCGGTGGCCGTGGAGGTCGCCAAAGACGAGCTCGAGCGAGTCCTGTCGGTGGCTCTCGGCCCCGACATCCTGGAGCGGGCGCTCACGCACCGCTCCTACGCGTACGAGAACGGCGGCCTGCCGACCAACGAGCGCCTGGAATTCCTGGGCGACTCCGTGCTCGGCCTCGTGGTCACCGACACCCTCTACCACAACCACCCCGACCTGCCCGAGGGCCAGCTGGCCAAGCTGCGGGCCGCGGTGGTCAACATGCGTGCCCTGGCCGACGTGGCCAGAGGGCTCGGCGTCGGCCGGTTCCTGCGGCTGGGCCGGGGCGAGGAGGGCACCGGCGGGCGCGACAAGTCCTCCATACTGGCCGACACCCTGGAGGCGCTCATCGGCGCCGTCTACGTCGACAAGGGGCTCGACGAGGCGTTCCGGGTCGTCCACCACCTCTTCGACCCGCTGATCGTGCGCTCGGCCTCGCTCGGCGCGGGGCTCGACTGGAAGACCTCGCTGCAGGAGCTGACCGCCTCGGAGGCGCTCGGCGTGCCCGAATACCACGTCGAGGAGAGCGGCCCCGACCACGCCAAGTCGTTCACCGCCGAGGTGCGGGTGGGCGGCGAGTCCTACGGTTCCGGCACCGGCCGCAGCAAGAAGGAGGCCGAGCAGCAGGCCGCCGAGGCCGCCTGGACCCGCATCAGGGCCGGCCGCGAGCAGCGCGAGAGCCAGCCGGCGGGCTAGGTTGCCGGAGCTGCCCGAGGTCGAGGTCGTCCGCCGCGGCCTGCGACAGTGGGTGATCGGGCGGGAGATCGACTCGACCGAGGTGCTCCATCCCCGCGCGATCAGGCGCCACCTGCCCGGGGCCCTGGAGCTGGCCGCGCGGCTGCGGGGCCGCACGCTGGTCTCGGCCGAGCGGCGCGGCAAGTATCTCTGGCTGCCGCTGTCGGGCGACGAGGACGCGTTGATGGCCCATCTCGGGATGAGCGGCCAGTTGCTCGTGGTGGAGCGGGACGCGCCGCCGGAGAAGCATCTGCGGGTGCGGATCCGCTTCCGTGACGGCGGCCCCGACCTGCGCTTCGTCGACCAGCGGACGTTCGGCCACATCATGGTCAGCCCGCTGGTCGCCGGCGTGCCTGAGCCGATCACGCACATCGCGCCCGATCCATTTGAGGAGTCGTTCGACGACGCCCGCTTCGCCGCCGGCCTGCGCGGGAAGCGGACCGAGATCAAGAGGGCGCTGCTCGACCAGTCGCTGATCAGCGGCGTCGGCAACATCTACGCCGACGAGGCGCTCTGGCTGGCCCGCCTCCACTGGGCACGGCCCACCAACACACTGACGCGCCCCAAGATCACTGAGCTGCTGGCGGCGGTCCGCCAGGTCATGGGCGCCGCGCTGCTGCAGGGCGGCACGTCCTTCGACAGCCTCTACGTCAACGTCAACGGCGAGAGCGGCTACTTCGAGCGCTCGCTGGAGGTCTACGGGAGGCAGGACCAGCCCTGCTCGCGCTGCGGCACCCCGATCAGGCGCGAGCCGTTCATGAACCGCTCCTCCTACTTCTGCCCCCGATGCCAGCGACGGCCACGCTGACGGCGGCGAGCGCCGCTCCCAGCCACATCACCGCGGCGACGGAGACCCCGTCCGCCACCCGGCCGCCGGCGAACGCGCCGAGCGCGATGGAGACGTTGAAGGCGCAGACGAAGAGCGCGGTGCCGAGCTCGCCGCCGCCCGACCGCATGATCCACAGCTGCAGGGTCACGCCCACGCCGCCGTAACCCACGCCCCACACCACCAGCGCGGCCAGGGGCAGGTCGATCAGCGGCAGCGCCGCGGTGGCGACGGCCATGAGCGCGGCCAGCGTGACGAGCACGGCCCTGGGCCTTCCCGCCGCCCGCGCGCCCGCTGCGAAGTTTCCCGCCACGCCCGCGGCGCCGTACAGGAGGAGCGCCGCGCCGACGAAGGCGGGGCCCGCGCCCGCGACCTGCTCCAGGAACGGCCGTACGTAGGTGTAGGCGGCGAAGTGGCCGGAGACGATCAGCACGGTCAGGACGAGAACCACCTTGAGCGGCCGTGAGAGCTTCCCTGGGCCACCCGCCGCGGGCCCGGACGGGCCGGGCTTGGTGGGCGGTTCGCCGGGCAGCGGCGGGAGCGTCGCGGCCAGCAGGGCGACCAGGGCAAGCGCGGCCACCCCCAGGGCGGCGAACGCCGCTCTCCAGTCCGCGAACGAGGAGAGGAACGCCGCCGCCGGCACGCCCAGCACGGACGCCACGGACACGCCCGCCAGGATGATCGATGTGGCCCGGCCGACGAACCGGTCCGGCACCAGCCGCGGCCCGAGAGCGGCCGCGAAGGCCCAGAACCCGCCGATGCTCACTCCCGTCAGCACCCGGGCGGCCAGCATGAACGGATAGTCCTGGGCCAGCGCGCCCGCCAGGTTGGCGACCCCCAGCAGGGCCATCAGCCCCAGCAGCGTGACGCGCCGGTCCAGCCGCCGGGTGGTGATCGCCAGCACGGGCGCCGCGACGGCGGCGACCAGGCCGGGCGCGGTCATCATCAGGCCGGCGGTGCCGTCGGACACGCCCAGGCTCGACCCGATCGACGTCAACAGGCCGACGGGCAGCATCTCGCTGGTCACGAGGATGAAGGTGCCCGCCGCCAAGGAGGTCACGGCGAGCCACCGCGCCCGGTCGGCGGCGGATTCGGAGGCGGGCTCAACGGTCGTCGTCATGCCGCTCAGACTCGCCGCCGGCCCGCCCCGGGAACAATGACGAAGGCCGAAGGCTTGGTTGAGTCAGATTAAGCGATCAGCGGAGGATGGGATGGAGTTCAAAGAGCTGGAGTGCTTCGTCGTGCTCAGCGAGGAGCTGCATTTCGCCCGTACGGCGGAGCGTCTCTACCTGTCGCCGGGCCGGGTGAGCCAGCTCATGCGCTCGCTTGAGAGCCGGATCGGCGCCAGGCTGTTCCACCGGACCAGCAGGCGGGTGCGCCTCACGCCTCTCGGCGAGCGTTTCCTGTCCGATCTGCGGCCCGCCTACGACGGTCTGGCGAGCGCGGTGGGCCGGGCGAAGGCGGCCGCCCGGGAGGTCACCGGCGTGCTCAGGGTGGGGTTCCTGGCCAGTCCCACAGACGTCGTCACGGGCAGCGTGCGGGCTTTCGAGAGCCGCCATCCCGGGTGCGAGGTCGAGTTGGTGGAGATCCCGCTCTCCGACCCGTTCGGGAGGCTACGGGAGGGGCGGATCGATCTCGCGTTCACGCTGCTGCCGGTGGACGAGCCTGACCTGGCCACGGGTGAGGGCCTGAACCGGGTCTCCTACGAGCTCGGCGTCTCCGTCCGTCATCCGTGGGCCGGGCGGGCCGGGATCGACGCGGAGGAGCTGGCCGGCATCCGCCTGATCGGGCTCGACGGCCCCGCGCCCCGCGCCTGGCTGGAGCGGATCACGCCCTCCCTGACCCCGCGCGGGCGGGTGATCCCCAGGGCGGGTACGGTGTCCACGGGTCAGGAGGGGCTGACCCAGGTGGCGCTCGGCCGGGGTGGCATGCTGTTCTGCGCGCCGACGGCCGCTCACCACCGGCGCCCCGACGTGAGCTTCGTGCCCGTCACCGGGCTGCCTCCGTCGATACTCGGGCTGGCCTGGGTCAAGGAGGCGGAAACAGCGGTGATCCGGGCGTTCGGCGCCGCGGCGGCCGGGCAAGCGGCGGTGGCCGGGCCGATGGTGGCTTGACGGCCCGGCGCGGGAGGAGCCGCAGGAGACGCGGCTGAGGACACTGGTGGAGACACAGCGGGTGATATGGACGACGTGCGGCTGACGGCCTGGGTGCGGGGGCGGGTGCAGGGAGTCGGGTTCCGCTGGTGGACCAGAGCCAGGGCGCTGGAGCTCGGCCTGGCAGGATGGGCCAGGAACACCGACGACGGCCGGGTGGAGGTCGTGGCCGAAGGGCCGCGCGACGCCTGCGTCAAGCTCCTGGAGCTGCTCCGAGGTTGCGACACGCCGGGAAGAGTCGATGGAGTAGTGGAACGTTGGAGCGAACCCCGAGGTAGTTTGGGCGGTTTTGTGGAGAGGTAGGCGGTTTCGTTAAACCGCGCAAATAGGGTATAGTTATATGTCGGGAGTGCCTGCGGGTGGGTTCCAACAGTCGCTTCGACTTGACCGCCCACACTGCCGGTGCGACTCTTGTTAGGTACCACGCGCACCCCTCCCGCGGAATAAAGAAGTGCGCGAACCAGTCTGGTCACTCAGCGTGGAGGACCCTTTACCATGGCGAAGGCTCTACTCGGCCACGTCGGCGGTCCTGACCCTCGTATGGTCTCGGAGATGCGCCGCCTGCAGCAGCGCATCCGTGACCTGGAGGCAGAACTCATCCGACTTCAGGCCCAGAATGACGCTCTTGCGGCGCAAACCCGCGATGAGGCGCTCAGTCGCATGCAGGAGCGCGAGCCGGCACTCACCTGAGAGTGATCGGAGCGCAAGATCCAGGGACGTCTCGGAGAGGCGTCCCTCGTTATTTGGTCTAATTCGACACAAGTTCTGATTCGAGACAGTTTCGTACCTTCTCGACAGGGATCCGGCTGGTCTCGACTGCACCCGCGAGCGACGGGCAGTCGGGACCAGTAGTCTTTCCCGGAGTCCGTCCAGGGAGAAGGGGGCCCGCGCTTGTATTTGAAGACCCTCACGCTGCGCGGATTCAAGTCCTTCGCCTCCGCGACCGCCCTGCGTTTCGAGCCCGGCATCACCTGTGTGGTCGGTCCCAACGGCTCCGGCAAGTCCAACGTCGTCGACGCCCTCGCCTGGGTGATGGGCGAGCACAGCGCCAAGTCGCTGCGCGGCGGCAAGATGGAGGACGTCATCTTCGCCGGCACCTCGTCCAGGCCGCCGCTCGGCCGCGCCGAGGTCACGCTCACCATCGACAACACCGACGGCGCGCTGCCCATCGACTACACCGAGGTGACGATCAGCCGGCTGATGTTCCGGTCCGGGCAGAGCGAGTACGCGATCAACGGCGACACCTGCCGGCTGCTCGACATCCAGGAGTTGCTGTCCGACTCCGGCATCGGCCGTGAGATGCACGTCATCGTCGGCCAGGGCCAGCTCGACGCCGTGCTGCACGCCGGGCCCGAAGACCGGCGGGCGTTCATCGAAGAGGCCGCGGGCGTGCTGAAGCACCGCAAGCGCAAGGAGAAGGCGCTGCGCAAGCTCGACGCGATGCAGGCCAACCTGACCCGCGTCCAGGACCTCGCCACCGAGCTGCGCCGCCAGCTCAAGCCCCTGGGCCGCCAGGCCGAGATCGCCCGCAAGGCCGCCGTCATCCAGGCCGACCTGCGCGACGCCCGGCTGCGGCTGCTCGCCGACGACGTCTGCACGCTGCGGGCCAGGCTGGAGCGCGAGGCCGCCGACGAGGCCGCGGTGCTGACCAGGCGCTCCCAGGTGGAGACCGCGCTGGCCGAGGCCCAGGAGCGCGAGACCGCGCTCGACGCGGCCGAGGCCGAGACCCAGCCGCGCCTGGCCGCCGCCCAGGAGACCTTTTTCCGGCTGTCCTCCCTGCGCGAGCGCATCTCCGGCCTGGAGCAGCTCGCCGCCGAACGCCACCGCCACGCGCTCGACGCCGCCGCCATCGAGCGCCGCGGCCGCGACCCCGAAGACCTCGAACGCGAGGCGGCCGAGGTCCGCGAGCGCGAGCTGATCCTGCGCGCCGAGCTGGAGCAGGCCCAGGAGCTGCTGGAGGAGGCGGTTCAGCAGCGGTCCGACGCCGAGGCCGAGCTGGCCGCCGAGGAGCGCCGGCTGGCGATGGCGGCCAGGGCCGCCGCCGACCGCCGCGAGGGCCTGGCCAAGCTGCGCGGCCAGGTCGACTCCGTACGGAGCCGGACACGGGCCGCCGAGGAGGAGATCGGGCGGCTGGAGCGGTCGGTGGCCGGGGCCGTCGAGCGCGAGCGGCTGGCCCGCGAGGAGCTGGAGGCGCAGCGCCTGGAGCAGCCCGAGATCGATCCGGCGCTGGCCGAGGAGCTCGCCACCGCCCAGGAGCGGGTCGAGCAGGCCAGGGCGGCCGCCGAGGAGGCGCGGGCCGCCGTCATGGGCGCCGAGGCCGCGCTGGAGGGCCCGCGAGCGGCGCTCAGGGCCGCGCGAGCGGCCGTCGGCACGGCGAGGTCCGCCGACCAGGAGGCCCAGCAGGCCGTGGCGGCGCTGCGCGCCCGGCGCGACGCCCTGGAGCTGGGCCTGGCCAAGGGCGACGGGGGCGCGGCCCTGCTGGAGACCGACCTGGCGGGCGTGCTCGGCCCGCTGGCGGCGGTCATGCAGGTCACCCCCGGTGCGGAGCCGGCCGTCGCGGCGGCGCTCGGGCCGGTCGCCGAGTCCATCGCCGTCAAGTCGGTCGCCACCGCGGTGAACGCCCTGGAGCTGCTGCGCGTCAAGGACGCCGGCCAGGCCACCCTCCTGGTGGCGGCCCCCGACGACACGCCCTCCGTCCGTGGGAGCGCCGTGGCGCTCTCCGCGACCGGGGAGAACGGCGGTGCCGGGCCAGGCGGTTCCGAGGTGCTTTCCGCGTATCCGGAGAGCGGCGAAGGCGTGAGTGACGGTGGAGCGGGGGAGGCGCCGGGTGGGGGGCGGTGGGCGGCTCAGCTCGTCACCGTGCCCGCGCATCTGCGGGCGGCGCTGGACCGGGTGCTGGCGGGGGTCGTGGTGGTGGCCGACCTCGAGACCGCGCGCCGGGTGGCCGAGGAGCATCCGGGGCTGCGGGCCGTCACGACGGGCGGCGACCTGGTGGGGGCGCACGTCGCCGCCGGCGGGTCCGAGGGCGGCACGTCCGTGCTGCAGGTCAGGGCGGCACTCGACGACGCCGTCGCCGATCTGGAGGACGCCGGGACACGCGCGGGCGAGACGGCCGCGGGGCTGGAGGAGGCGGTCGCGGCCGAGCACGCCGCCCAGGCGGCTCTGGAGGCCGCGCAGGCCGCGGTGAGCGAGGCGCAGTCCGCCGCCGGCGCCGCCCAGGGGCAGGCGAACGCGGCCCAGGGCATGCTCGACCAGGTCAGGGCCCGCCAGCGGGAGGCCGACCAGGCCACCGCGGCGGTCGCCAGGCGGCTGGCCCAGCTGGAGGCCGCCGCCCAGGCCGCCCGTGACGAGGCCGAGCGCCTCGGCCGGAGCGTCGCCGCCGCGCAGGAGGCCCGTGCCGAGGGCCTGGAGGAGCTGTCCGAGCTGGAGATCCGGCTCGCGGAGGCCGAATACGCGCAGGAGCTGGAGAGCGAGCCGACCACCGACCGGCGCGACGAGCTCGCCACGGTGTCCGAGACCGCCCGCCGGCGCGAGATGGAGAGCCGCCTGCAGGTCCGCACCGCCGAGGAACGCGTCAAGGGCATGGAGGGCCGCGCCGACGGCCTGCTGCGGGCAGCGCAGCGCGAACGCCAGGAACGCGCCCAGGCGGCCGCTCAGCGCGCCAGGAGGCGTGAGCAGGCGGCGGTCGCCCAGGCCGTCAGCACGGGCGCCAAGAGGGTCCTGACAGCCCTGGCCGGCTCCGTCGGGCTGGCCGCCCGCGAGCGCGACGAGGCCGAGCTGGCCAGGGTGGCCGTCGACGCCGAGCTGAAGCAGGTCCGCCTGCGTGTCCGCGAGCTGGGCCAGGAGCTCGACAAGCTGGTCAACCGCGTCCACGGCAACGAGGTGGCCCGCACCGAGCAGCGCATGCGCCTGGAGCAGCTGGAGCGGCGGGCGATGGACGAGTTCGGGGTGGAGTCGGAGGCCCTGGTCGCCGAGTACGGCCCCGCCGCTCCGGTGCCGGGCGACCCGCCCGTCCCGTACGTGCGCGAGGAGCAGGAGAAGCGGGCCCGCACCGCCGAGCGGCAGATGAACCAGCTCGGCAAGGTCAACCCGCTGGCCCTGGAGGAGTTCGCGGCGCTGGAGGAGCGCCACGCCTTCCTCAACTCCCAGCTGGAGGACCTGAAGAAGACCCGGCGCGACCTGCTGACCGTGGTCAAGGAGGTCGACGAGCGGGTGGAGCTGATGTTCGCCTCCGCCTACGAGGACGTCGCGCGCGAGTTCGAGCAGATCTTCACCCGGGTCTTCCCCGGCGGCGAGGGCCGGCTGGTGCTCACCGAGCCCGGCGACATGCTCACCACCGGCATCGAGGTCGAGGCCAGGCCGCCGGGCAAGAAGGTCAAGCGGCTGTCGCTGCTGTCGGGCGGCGAGCGGTCGCTGACGGCGGTGGCGTTCCTGATCTCGATCTTCAAGGCGCGGCCGTCGCCGTTCTACGTGATGGACGAGGTCGAGGCCGCGCTCGACGACACCAACACCCAGCGGCTGCTGAAGCTCTTCGAGGAGCTGCGGCAGAGCTCGCAGCTGATCGTCATCACCCACAACAAGCGCACGATGGAGATAGCCGACGCGCTCTACGGCGTGTCGATGCGCGGTGACGGTGTGACGCAGGTGGTCAGCCAGCGCCTGCGGGAGCGAGAGCCCGCCTGATCGGCGCGCCCTTGGTCCTGACCATGCCGGTCCATCTGGAAAACTGACATCTTGTGGATGGTTACCTCGGCGTGATCGTGATCGTGGTCCTTGTCGCCCTCATCGCGGCAGGTGGCCTGTTCCTGCTCTTCCGGCCGGGAGGCAAGGCGGCCCCGCCGCCGCCCCCGGAGGCACCGCCTCTTCCCGAGGAGGAGGAGAAGCGGCCCCCGGCGGAGGAGGCCGAAGGCGCGACCACGACCATTCCGCCGCCGGCCAAGCCCGCCGAGCCGATGGTCAAGGCGCCCGAGCTGGAGGTGCCGCCGCCGTCGGCCGGCCGGATGGTGCGGCTGCGCTCCCGGCTGGCCAAGTCGCAGAGCGCGCTCGGCCGCGGCCTGCTGGAGCTGCTGTCCCGCGACCGCCTCGACGACGAGGTGTGGGACGAGATCGAGGAGCGGCTGATCACGGCCGACGTCGGCGTCGCGCCGACCCAGGCCATGGTCGAGGAGCTGCGCACCAAGGTCAAGGTGCTCGGCAGCCGCAGCCCTCAGGAGGTCCGCGAGCTGCTGCGCGAGCAGCTGCTCATCCAGATCAACCCCGACCTCGACCGTAGCCTCCACATCGCCAAGCACGGCGAGCGGCCGGCGGTGGTGCTGGTCGTGGGCGTCAACGGCACCGGCAAGACCACGACCACCGGCAAGCTGGCCCGCTCGCTGGTCGGCGACGGCAAGAAGGTCGTGCTCGGCGCGGCCGACACCTTCCGCGCCGCGGCCGCCGACCAGCTGCAGACCTGGGGCGACCGGGTGGGGGCCGACGTGGTGCGCGGCCCCGAGGGCGGCGACCCGGCCTCGGTGGCGTTCGACGCGACCGCCAGGGGCATGGAGGAGAAGGCCGACGTGGTGATCGTCGACACGGCCGGCCGCCTCCACACCAAGACCGGCCTGATGGACGAGCTGGGCAAGGTCAAGCGGGTCATCGAGAAGAAGGCGACCGTCGACGAGGTGCTGCTCGTCCTCGACGCGACCACGGGCCAGAACGGCATGCGCCAGGCCCAGGTGTTCGCCGAGGTGGTCAACATCACCGGCATCGCGCTGACCAAGCTCGACGGCACGGCCAAGGGCGGCATCGTGATCTCCGTCCAGCGGGAGCTGGGCGTCCCGGTCAAGCTGGTGGGTCTGGGCGAGGGGCCGGACGATCTGGCGCCGTTCGACCCCGAGGTGTTCGTGGAGGCCATCCTTGGCGACTAAAAGGTCACTAATTAGGAAATAATCCTTTTCACGTTAGCTCTTGTCGTCCGACGGAAGCCGTGTTGATATTGGACGATCTGTCTGTCATTGATCGGGAAAGGCCGAACATGAAGAAGGTCGTGGTCCATAAGCCGGGGACCGTCAAATTGGCCGGGGCGGCGACGCCGAAGCACGCCGCCTGACCTCCTCCATGGCAGAGGGCGCGGCGCCAGCGGACGGGGGCGCCGCTCCCGCTTTTTCTCGCGATCCGGTTTTTCGGACCGTGATTGCGGTGTTTTCTGCTCGCCAGGGGAGCGACGATTCTGAAAAGGATCTTTTTCGACGCCCATCGTGGTCTCCGGGGCCCTTACACCTTCGGAGCCGCGCTCATGCACGCGCTCGTCCCCGAGGCGGGGGACGAGCTGATCGCCGCCTACGACATCGAGATCAGGACGGTGGCGCCCGCGCTGCGCGACCGGGTGCCCGCCCGGCGGGTGACGCTGGCCGACCGGCTGCCCCAGGGTGAGCGCATCCTGGTGCCCGCGCCGCTGCGCACGCTGCGGCTGGCGAACGGGCTGGCGGAGTTCGTCCGCGGTCATCTGACGGCCGCGGGGCCGATGGAGCTGCGGGTCGCCAACACCGCGCATGCCGACCCCACCGACCTCCAGCTGCTGGACGTGCTCGAACGGCGGGTGCCCGGCCTGGCGATCGTCCGCGAGCCGTCGGGGCCTTCGCACCCGGCTCCCTCGTACGCGCTCGGGCCCGAGCTGGACCGATACCGCAACGAGGGCTTCCACCACGCGATGGCCGAGGCCGGGGCGGCGCTGCTGCCCACGCTGCCTGAAGGCGGCGCGCAGTGGTGGACGCTCGCGCACCGGGCCGCCACCGCGCTGGCCGCGCTCGACCGCGAGGACGAGGCGCGCGAGCTGCTCGACCGCGGCCGGCGGGCGAGCACCGACCCCAAGAACCTCGCGACCGCCGCGTACGCGACCGCGATGCTGCTGGTCAGGCACCACGACCCCGGCAGGCGGGACCCTGAGGAGGCGCTGGCCTGGATCAACCAGGCCGTCGCGCTCACCTCGTTGCTGCCCGACCGGCGCGAGCGGGCGTTCCACCTGGGCTTCGACCTGAACGGCAAGGCGCTCGTGCAGGTCCGCCTGGGCCGCGCCGGCGAGGCGATGCGGCTCGTCCAGGAGGCCATCGACCTGGGCGAGCGCGACCTCGCGCCGGGCCATCCGATCCACCGGCTGGTGCTGCGGGCCAACCGGGCGCAGCTGCTGGCCGTGCTCGGCGACCCGGAGGCGGCGCTGGCCGATCTGGACGCCGCCGTCGCGGCCGATCCCGGCTATCCCGACTACTACGTGGACCGGGGCAACCTGCGATACAGGCTGGGGCGGCTGGACGAGGCGGAGGCCGACTACGAGAGCGCCATGCGGGCCGGGCCGCCCTTCCCCGAGCCGTACTACAACCGCTCGGAGGTGCGGTACGGGCGCGGCGACCTGGCGGGCGCGCTGGCCGACCTGGACCACGCGGTCGAGCTGGATCCCGGCTTCACCGACGCGTACGTCAACCGGGCCGGGCTGCTGGTGGCCATGGACGAGTTCGACCGGGCCAAGGCGGACGTCGAGCGGGATCCGGGCAACCCGTTCCTGCTCAGCGTGCTGGGGCAGATCGAGACGGCGCAGGGCAACCTGGTGGGCGCGCGCAAGGCGTTCGACTCGGCGCTGGAACGGGCGCCGGAGCTGGCCGCGGCCTGGGCCGGGCGCGGGGCGCTGGCGTTCGAGGAGGGCGACGCGCACGCGGCGGTGGCCGACCTGACCAGGGCGGTCGAACTGGAGGACGGGGCCGAGGTGCGGTTCAACCGGGCCTACGCGCTGCGCTCGCTCGGCGACGTGGAGGCGGCGCGCGCCGACCTCCGGCACGCCGCCGCTCTGGCTCCGGAGGACGACCAGATCGGCGAGGCCCTGGCCGAGCTCGCCTAGGACGGCAGGAAGGCGCGCAGGTCGGCGAGGTGGGGCTCGATGTCGAGGCCCTGGCCGGCCAGCCAGGCGGGGTTGCCGTAGGTGCCGCGGTAGCGGTCGCCGCTGTCGCAGATCAGCGTGACGATGCTGCCGCGCTCCCCGGCGCCGCGCATCTCCTTGATCAGCTCCACGCAGGCGGCGACGTTGGTGCCGGTCGAGCCGCCCACGTCGCGGCCGGTGACCTCGCGCACCCAGTGCATGGCGGCGATCGAGCGGGCGTCGGGCACCGCGATCATGCGGTCGATCACCGTCGGCAGGAACGACGGCTCGACGCGCGGCCGGCCGATGCCCTCGATCCGTGACCCCGGGGCAGTGACCTCGGGATCGCCGGAGACCCAGCCGGGGTAGAAGGCCGAGCCCTCCACGTCGGCGACGGCCAGGCGGGTCGCGTAGCGGCGGTAGCGGATGAAGCGGCCGATCGTCGCGCTGGTGCCGCCGGTGCCGGCGCCGACCACGATCCAGGTGGGTTCGGGGTGCGGCTCCATGAGCATCTGGTCGAAGATCGACTCGGCGATGTTGTTGTTGCCCCGCCAGTCGGTCGCCCGTTCGGCGTAGGTGAACTGGTCCATGAAGTGGCCGCCGGTCTCGGCCGCGAGCCGGCGGGACTCCTCGTAGATCGCGCCCGGATCGCCGACCAGGTGGCACTTGCCGCCGTAGAACTCGATCAGGTGGATCTTCTCGGGCGAGGTGGCGGCCGGCATGACCGCGATGAACGGCAGCCCGAGCAGCCGGGCGAAGTAGGCCTCGCTCACCGCGGTCGAACCGCTGGACGCCTCCACGATCGTGGTCGTGGGGCCGATCCACCCGTTGGCCAGGCCGTACAGGAAAAGAGACCGGGCGAGCCGGTGTTTGAGTGAACCGGTGGGGTGCACCGACTCGTCTTTCAGGTAGAGGTTTACCTCCCACTCCGAGGGAAGCGGGAACACGTGCAGGTGCGTATCACAACTCCGGTTGGCGTCGGCCTCCACCTTGCGGACGGCCTCGGCCACCCATTGGCGTGTCGCCGGAGCGTGGCGGTCCACGAAATCCATGCCCATACGCTATCCCATGTGATTCCCGCCACATTTTCCACGAAATTGAGCGGATGATGTTATGATTATGAAACTTGTCCAGCCGTGGACGTGATGTCGCACGCCGCGAGCGCAGGGACTGTTCACCTCTCTGACCAGCGCGGAACCCCTAACGCGGCCCTTACGCGGGGCCTGCGACGATGGAACCGCTGTCAGTCGGCTGGTGCCGAACGGGGGATAGCGCAAGGGGGAATGATTTGATCACGATGACCGAAGAGCAGCGTCAAGACTGGTTCGAGCGCGATGTCGTGCCCGTGACGTCGCAGCTGTTCGCGTCCGCCATGCGTCTGACCCGTAACACCGCCGATGCCGAGGACCTGGTGCAGGAGACCGTGGCCAAGGCCTTCACGTCCTACCACCAGTTCCGCGAGGGCACCAACCTCAAGGCCTGGCTGCACCGGATCCTCACCAACAACTTCATCAACGACTACCGCAAGAAGCAGCGTTCGCCCAAGCTGTCGGCCGCCGAGGACATCGAGGACTGGCAGCTGCACGCCGCCGAGTCCCACACCTCGACCGGGCTGCGCTCGGCCGAGACCGAGGCGCTCGACCGGCTGCCCGACAGCGTGGTGATGAACGCGCTGCGCTCGCTACCCGAGGACTTCCGGGTGGCGGTCTACCTCGCCGACGTCGAGGGGTTCGCCTACAAGGAGATCGCCGAGCGGATGGGCACGCCCATCGGCACCGTGATGTCCCGCCTGCACCGGGGGCGCAGGCAGCTGCGCGGCATGCTGGAGGAGTACGCCCGGGAGGAGGGCGCGGTCCGCGAGGCCGCGCCGAGCGCGGCCTGAGGTCGCGGAGCCGCCCGCGTGCTACGCGACGGCTATGAGCGCCACCGCGCCCAGCGCGCATGCCACGCCGGCGAGCTGGATCGCGTGCAGCCGCTCGCCGAGCACCCGCCTGGCCAGCAGCAGCGTGCTGGCCGGGTAGAGAGAGACCAGCACCGCCACGAGGCTCAGCATGCCCTGCCGCTGGGCCAGCAGGTAGAGCACGTTGGCGGCCATGTCGAGGACCCCCGCGGCGACGATGACGCCCAGCGAGCCGGACGCCGGCTTCAGCGCCCGCCGGGTGGCCAGCGCGAGCAGGAGCACCAGACTGATGGACGAGACCCGGGCGCCGGCCAGCGGCCAGAGCCCGGACTCCGCCGAGGCCATGGCGAGCAGGATGAAGAAGCCGCCGAACCCCGCGCCGGCGGCCAGCGCCGTGAGCACCGAACTCGCCGACCCGCTCGCGCTCCCGGACCGGTCCTGGCTGATGAGAAGCACCGCGCCCAGCCCCAGCGCCACCCCGAGCAGCGCCGTGGCCTCGGGACGCTCACCCTGGAGGAGCCCGAACCCGACGGGCAGCGCCGCGGAGGTCACGGCGGTGGTCGGCGCCACCACGGACATCACGCCGGTGGCCAGCGACCGGTAGAACAGCACCAGGCCGGCGGCGCCCGACAGCCCGGCGCCGAGCCCCCAGAGCACGGCCCGGCCGTCGAAGGCGCCGGGCAGCGCGGGCAGCAGGGCCAGGATCAGCGCGAGCCCGGCCAGCTGGGAGAGCGCGACCACGGCGAGCACCCGCGATCGTCGGGTGGCCAGGCCGCCGAAGAAGTCGGCCGTGCCGTAGACCACCGCGCTGGCGGTCGCGAGGATCACCGCGATCACGTCTCACCATCCCTTGGTTCAATATATTGCACTCCTAGTACACCACACAGAGTGCACTGTGGTGCAAACTCTTTCCACTACACTGCACAAGGGTGGAGAACACCGAGCTGATCACCCAGGCCATCGCCAGCAACGTGCGCGCCCAGCGGGCCCATCGCGGGCTCACCCTGGACGCGCTGGCCGCCCGGTCAGGCGTCAGCCGGGGCATGCTCGTCCAGGTCGAGCAGGGGAGGACCAACCCGAGCGTGTCGACCCTCACCCGGATCGCCTCCGCCCTGGGCGTGACCGTCGCCCGGCTGGTCGAGGTCGGCGACGTCCCGGTGGTCCGCATCGTCGGCAAGGCCGACGCGGTCACCTTCGACCAGGGCGACGTGCGGGCCAGGCTGCTGGTCGGCGCGGACTCGCCGATGATCCTGGAGCTGTGGGACTGGCGGCTGGCGCCCGGCGAACACCACGACGGCGACCCGCACCCGGCGGGCACCAGGGAGATGCTGACCGTGCTGCGGGGCGAGCTGACCCTGACCGTCTACGGCAAGAGCCACGTGATCGGCACCGACGACGCGGTGCTCTTCACCGCCGACAGGGCGCATCGCTACGCCAACGAAGGCGACGGCGAGCTGCGGTTCATCATGGTCGTGGCGGAGCCGCGCGAGGTGGCCGACCACTGACGCCGACTCCCGGCTGTGAAACTTCTTGACGACTGTGAGCTGTGGGTGGGTACACCTCTTCGTGTGCGACGGACCGTCGGCAGGGGGTAATGGGTGAGTGAGTCCCGCGCGGTGACGGAGAAGCTCCGAGCGGAGCTGCACGGCCTGGGCGTGACCACCTCGTACGAGATCGGCGACGGTGTGACCCTCTCCGTCTGGATCGGGCTCGTCGTGCGCTACCGGGACGGGTTCTACCGTTGGCGGGAAGGCCCGGTGAAACGCCGCCATCTCGGTACCGATCCGGCCGGATGTGCCCTAAGAGTGGCGCGTCGCTACAAGGAGTTGCAGGCTGATATCCCATCATGGTGGGAAGAGCTGGTCAGGGACTCGCGGGGGCGGCCTGCCGGCGACTATCCGTGATGCCCCCGTTGGCGTGCCACCGGGGGGAACATGCGCGCGTGGGGGGTGGCGCCGGTCTTGGTGCTGGCGGCGGTGACGGGATGCGCGGCCCAGCCACCCGCACGGGTGCCCCTTGCCGCGCCGGAGCGCCCCGCCGCCTCCGCCGACCCGGAGGCGCTGGCCAGGCGGCTGACCTCGATGCAGCGCGACTGGCCCGCCCGCCCCACGGAGTGCGGCCGGTGCGTGGCACTCACCTTCGACGACGGGCCTGGTGCCGACACCGCCCGGCTGCTCCAGGTGCTGCGCGAGCACGACGCGCGGGCCACGTTCTTCGTGGTCGGTCAGATGGTGGCCGCTCCCGGCGGGGCCGCCCTCCTGCGCCGTATCACCGGCGAGGGGCACGAGCTCGGCAACCACTCCTGGACCCACACCGAGCTCACCACCCTGCCGCGCCGGCTGATCGCCCAGGAGCTCCAGCGCACCGGTGATCTGGTGCGCTCGGTGACCGGGGTGCGCATGCACCTGATGCGGCCGCCGTACGGGTCCACCGACCGCACGGTCGCCGAGGAGTCCCGGCGGCGCGGGCTGGCGCAGATCCTGTGGAACGTCGACACCCACGACTGGCGCGACCGGGTGCCCGCCGTCGTGGCCAAGCGCGCGGTCCGGGCCAGGCCCGGCTCGGTGGTGCTGCTGCACGACATCCACCGCACCACCGTCGACGCGGTCCCGCGGATCATCGAGACGCTCACCCGCAAGGGCTACCGGCTGGTGACGGTGAGCGAGCTCTACGAGACGCCGCCGGAGCCGGGGCGGCGCTACCTGGCGGCGGAGCCGAAGCCGTGACCGCGGGCCCGGCATGGCAGGCTGGGCGCCATGGGTTTCACCGGCATCCCGGACGAGGCGTTCCTGTTCTACGAGGGACTTGAGGCGGACAACTCCAAGACCTATTTCTCCCGCCACAAGCACCTGTACGAGGACGCGGTGCGGGCTCCGATGCTGGCCCTGGCCGACGAGCTGGCCGAGGAGTTCGGCGACGCCAAGCTGTTCCGCCCGTACCGTGACGTCCGCTACGCCAAGGACAAGTCGCCGTACAAGACCCATCAGGGCGTCTTCATCGACCTGATGCCCGGCATCGGGTTCTACGCCGAGGTCAGCGCGGCCGGCGTCCAGGCCGCGGGCGGCCTGTTCTCGCAGGCGCCCGACCAGGTGGCCCGCTTCCGCGCGGCCGTCGACCACGACGAGACCGGCAAGCCGCTGGAGACCGTGGTGGCCGCGCTCGATGCCGCCGGCTACGAGCGCGGCGGCGAGCGGCTCAAGACCCGGCCGCGCGGCGTGCCGGAGGACCATCCGCGTCTCGACCTGCTGCGCCACAGGTCGCTCTACGCGAGCCGCCGGTTCGAGCCGGAGCCGTGGGTGCACACCGCGCGGGCCGCCGACCGGGTGCGCGCCTGCTGGCGCGACTTCCGGCCGCTCATCGAATGGCTCTGCGCGCACGTACGGGGGAGCGAGCTGCCGCGCAGGCCCTGATCAGGGCTGCTGGGAGGTCTCGTCTCCCCTGAGGATGCGGTCGACGGTCTGGCCCGCGGCCGAGGTGGCGGCGGTGGTGACCGCCGCGATCACGATGGCCAGCAGCGGCGTCGCGAGGCTGCGCAGGCTGCGGACGTTGCGCACCCTGGCCCACGGCTCGCCGGCCAGGTGCATGATCCGCCACTCCCAGTAGAGGCCGAGCCCGATCGAGACCAGCGCCACCTTGCCCACGATGATGGCCACCACCTGCACCTTGTCCATCGCGCCCAGGTCGGGCTCCGCGAGGGCCGACAGGTAGCCGGACAGCTCGGTGGCCAGCGCGGCGGCCATCAGGTGGAGCGCCTTCGTCATCGGCTGGGTGCCGCGGACGCGCGGGTAGAAGTAGCCGAACAGGAAGCCGAACGCGGGCAGCGCGATCACCGAGCGGGCCTCGAACACGAAGCTGCTCAGGTCGGCCCCGGCGGGCACCCCGAACACGATGAGGAACGGCAGGCTCAGCAGCAGGCTGACGACGAACCCGCAGACGCCGTTGTGCCAGGGGGAGCAGCCCGCGGCGGTGGCGAAGGCGGTCTCGGGGTGGCCGCCGTGCCGGCGCAGCGCCGCGTCGAGGCCGTCGCGCTGCCTGCCGAACTCCTCCATGGACAGCTCGCCGGTGCCGATGCGGCCCCGGCCGGCGCGGTAGAGCTCCTGCTCGGAGGCCAGCAGCAGCCGCCGGTGCAGCGCGGACCTGATCAGCTCGCGGTGCTCCTCCTGGTCGCCCGGCTCGACGACCGACGGGTGCGGATGGGTCAGCAGCCAGCGTGCCGTCACCCAGGCGATGAGCGCGGTGATCGAGAGCATCGGCAGCGGCACGTTGATGTCGCCCAGCGTGGCGCTGCCCTGCGGGGCCAGGTAGGCGACCATCAGGCAGATGATCATCGTGGCCTCGGCGGCGGAGCTCCGCGTCGCGTCCAGGGCCGAGCCGAGCCGCCTGAGCCGGAGCACCAGCAGCAGGAACCCGAGCAGCAGCAGTCCCATCACCCCGCGCACCGCCGGGGTCAGCTCCAGCTCGCCGATGTGGGGCACGACCTGGCCCGGCACCTCGCGGCTCCACGAGCCCGCGTCGAGCCACTCGCTCGGCCAGCCCTGCACCATCAGGCTCACCACGACGGCGACCACGGCCGCGCCGCGCGTCCACTGCTTGATGGCCACGGCGACGGCGGCCACCGGGATCAGCGCCCAGCAGAACGCCAGCAGCAGCCGGACGCTGTCGGGCGGGTAGACCTGGGTGGCCAGCGCCTTGCCCCACAGGGCCAGGGCCAGCAGCGCGACCGCGGAGCCGGCCGCGAAGGCGGCCAGCCGCACGACCACGATCCGCACCCCGAGGTCGGCGCTGAGCACCACCGCGGACCCGGCGGCCGCGACCGCGGCGACACCCGACCCGGTGAGCAGCGTGTCGCCGGGGAGCTGCCCGTAGCGGTAGGACCACGACAGCATGCCGACCGCCAGCAGGACGCCCACCCCGGTCGCGCCGAGCGCGTCACGGGGCGTCCACTGCGGCCCGGTCGGCAGCACCTGGACCGCGTGGCGCAGCGCGAGCAGCGGCAGCCCGCCGAACAGCATCACGTACGCGGGCAGCGTGAACTCCTCCGCCACGGCCGGCAGCAGCACCACCGGCACGGCCAGGGCCAGCCCGGCGGCCAGCTCCCGGTTGGCCGTCCGCTGCCACCACTCGCCGCCGAGCGCGCGCAGCAGCAGCGCCGCCAGCACGACCGCGGTGAGCGCGCCGAGCGCGGTCGCCCAGGAGAAGTCGTCCTCCTCCCGCACGTCGGGGAAGCCGTAGGAGCCCTGCGCGAGCGTGACGCTCACGGGGTAGACGCCGACGGTGAACTCCAGCCGCTGCCGCTCCTCCCGGTCGGGCTCGATCGAGGCCGCCCGCAGCACGGTCCACTCGCCGGGCCGCAGGGTCACCTTGCGGTGGACGACCAGCAGCGGCCGGGCGGTGGGGGCGTTGAAGTCGACGCGCATGAGCTCTTCAGGACGCACCTGCCGCAGCAGCGTCACGGTGAAGCGCACGGTGGTGCGGCCGTCCTCGGTGGTGAGCAGGGGCGGCAGCCGGGCGGCCGGGGCCAGCACGGTGCCGTTGACCTTGACGGCGCCGAACCCGTCGTCGGTGAAGCGCCGCATGCCGCGCGGGAACTCGGCCCCCTGCCGGAGCGTGCCGGCCAGGCTGTCGGTGGAGTCCATCAGCATCCGGTGCACGATCGTCACCTTCACCTGACGCCGGCGCTCGTCCAGCCGACCCTCGGGCACGCCGGCCAGGTCGGCGGCGCTCGCCGGGGCGATGGTCACCTCGGTGAACGCCTCGCGGTCACGCTCGACGCCGGGCTCGGCGCGGGTGGCGGGGAGGTTCCACGAGTCGGCCTCCAGCATCGAGGGCGGGACCGCAGCCGGAGGCACGGGCTCCGCCGCCATGGTGCACCAGATGATGGCGCCCATCGATATGACGGCCAGCCCGAACCCGGCAACAGCTCGGAGCCTCTCCACAGTCTGGATGATTCACTCGCCCGGCCGATTGTTCTCGCTGATGGGGTAACGGTGTGATTACATTGCTCCGGTCTTGACAACTTCTGTCTATTTTCGGAGCGTAAAAGCCCGCCAATCCCTTGAATTCCCCTTCTCCAGGTACGGCACACCTCACTAGAGAGGTAAGCGGAAATGCGTGATTCCGCATCGTAGCCTCCGACCAGGGAACCTGTGCTCCGCTCCCGGATTCCCGAATCGCCGCCCGGAGAAGTGACTACGGGCCACTCCGCCGTACCGGAGAAACAATCTCCACACGGTGGGGTGACCCGGAGTAAGGACGGTCAGGCGCGCTTGGCGCGGGCCGCGGCGCGGCCCCGCGTGGCGGCGTCGAGAATCACCTTGCGGATGCGCACCGCGTCGGGAGTGATCTCCACGCACTCGTCCTCGCGGATGAATTCCAGCGCCTGCTCCAGCGAGAGCACACGCGGCGGGATCACCTTCTCCGTCTCCTCCGCGGTGGAGGAGCGCATGTTGGTGAGCTTCTTCTCCTTGGTGATGTTGACGTCCATGTCGTCGGAACGGGAGTTCTCGCCGACGACCATGCCCTCGTAGACCTCGGTGCCGGGCGAGACGAACAGGGCGCCGCGCTCCTGGAGGTTGAGCATCGCGAACGCGGTGACGGGCCCGGAGCGGTCGGCCACCAGCGAGCCGCTGCCGCGCGTGCGCAGCTCCCCGAACCAGGGCTCGTACGCCTCGAACACGTGGTGCACCAGGCCGGTGCCGCGGGTCTCGGTGAGGAACTCGGTGCGGAAGCCGATCAGCCCGCGGGCCGGCACCACGAACTCCATCCGGATCCAGCCGGTGCCGTGGTTGGTCATGTGTTCCATGCGGCCCTTGCGCACGGCCAGGAGCTGGGTGACGGCGCCGAGGTAGTCCTCAGGGCAGTCGACCGTGAGCCGCTCCACCGGCTCGTGCACCTTGCCGTCGATCTCCTTGGTGACCACCTGGGGCTTGCCGACCGTCAGCTCGTAGCCCTCGCGGCGCATCTGCTCCACCAGGATGGCCAGCGCCAGCTCGCCGCGGCCCTGCACCTCCCACGAGTCGGGCCGCTCGGTGGGCAGCACGCGCAGCGACACGTTGCCGACCAGCTCCCTGTCGAGGCGGTCCTTCACCATGCGGGCGGTGACCTTGGCGCCCTTGACCTTGCCGACCAGCGGCGAGGTGTTGGTGCCGATCGTCATCGAGATGGCGGGCTCGTCGACGGTGATGAGCGGCAGCGGGCGCGGGTCGTCGGGGTCGGCCAGCGTCTCGCCGATCATGATGTCGGGGATGCCGGAGATGGCGATGATGTCGCCGGGGCCGGCCTCCTCGGCGGGCTTGCGCTCCAGCGCGTCGGTCATCAGCAGCTCGGTGATCTTCACCCGCTGGATGCTGCCGTCGGTGCGGCACCAGGCGACCTGCTGGCCTTTGGTCAGCCGGCCCTGGTGGATCCGGCACAGCGCGATGCGGCCGAGGTAGGACGAGGCGTCGAGGTTGGTGACGTGCGCCTGCAGCGGCGCGCTGGGGTCGTAGGTCGGGGCCGGGATCGTCGACTTGATGATGTCGAACAGCGGCTCCAGGTCGGCCGACGCGGGCATGGTGCCGTCGCCGGGACGCTCCAGCGAGGCGCGGCCCGCCTTCGCCGAGGCGTAGACGATCGGGAAGTCGATCTGGTCGTCGGTCGCGTCGAGGTCCATGAACAGCTCGTAGACCTCGTCGACCACCTCGGCGATGCGCGAGTCGGGCCGGTCGACCTTGTTGATGCACAGGATGACGGGCATCTTGGCCGACAGCGCCTTGCGCAGCACGAAGCGGGTCTGCGGCAGCGGGCCCTCGGAGGCGTCGACCAGGAGCACCACGCCGTCGACCATGGACAGGCCGCGCTCGACCTCGCCGCCGAAGTCGGCGTGTCCGGGGGTGTCGATGATGTTGATGGTCATGCCGCCGTGGCGCACCGCGGTGTTCTTGGCGAGAATGGTGATGCCCTTCTCGCGCTCGAGGTCGTTGGAGTCCATGACCCGGTCATCGACGTCCTGGTTGGCGCGGAACGCCCCGGACTGCCAGAGCATGGCGTCGACGAGCGTGGTCTTGCCATGGTCGACGTGCGCGATGATCGCGATGTTCCTCAGGTCGTCGCGGCTGTTCAAAGGCATGATGAGTTCTCGCTCTGTATTGATGGGGCCGGCCGCGCGATCTCGCGACCTTATAAGTCTAGTTGATCCCCTCTGGTGACACGCGCGGACTGGAGAGGCCGCTTCCCTGAGGTGCTGACCTAGGGAAAGTGCCACACTGTGACGTCAGAGTGATCCTCCCGCCACAGATGGTGACCACATGCCGCAGTTCTTCGCCGGCGCGCCGACGGACGACGTCGAGCGGCTGTGCCGGCTGCTCGACGGGATCCCGCTCGCGCTGGAGCTGGCCGCCGGGTGCGCGCTGGCCCCCGGGCGGATCGCCGACCGGCTCGGCGGGCGCCACGGTCTCCTGCCCGCCTCCGCCGACGGGGCCGGCAAGGTGCTGGCCGTGGTGCGGCTCGGGCACGAGCTGCTGGCGCCCCGTGAGCGGGTGCTGCTGCGCAGGCTGGCGGTGTTCGCCGGGGCGTTCGACGCGCCGCTGGCGGGAGCCGTGTGCGGCGACGGCGGGATCCTGCGGCGGGCCGAGGTGCCCCGGCTGCTCGACCGGCTGGTGGCCGCCCGATTGGTGACGGGGTCGTACGCGCTGCGCGGGGTGGTCAAGGAGTACGCGGCCGAGCGCCTGCGGGAGGCGGGCGAGCACGACCTGCTGCGCGACCGGCACCTGAGGGCGGTCCGCGAGGCGTACGAGGAGTGTCATGAGGGGGCGTCACTGGCGCGGCGGCAGCCGTGGCCGGAGCGGGTGCGCCACCTGCGCAGGGCGCGGGCACTCGGGGCGGAGTGCCGTGCCGCCCTGGGGCGTGCGGTGGAGCGCGGGGAGGCGGCGTCCGGGCTGCGGCTGGCCAGGGCGGCGATGGCGATGGGGGTGTCCTGCCCGGACGACGCGCTGGAGCGGCTGCCGGCGCTCGGGGCGCCGGGGGAGCTGGCCGACTGCGCGAAGGTGCTGCTGGGGTGCGCGCGCGGCGCGGTGGAGCCTGTCGTGGCGGGGGTGGACGGGCTGCGGGTGCGGGGCTACTCGTACTGGCTGGGGGTGGGTTACAACGCGGCCGTGCGGGTCTGCTTCGCGAACGGGCGGTGCGGGCTCGGCCGGCGCTACCTGGGCGAGCTGGAGGCCGCGGCGGCGGCCGACGACGACCTGGTGGCGCTGGCGGGGGCGCGGATGGCGCGGGGCGACCTGGCGCTGCTGGCCGGTGAGGTGCACGAGGCGCGCCGCCACGCGGGTGCCGCGTTGACGCTGGCGCGGGAGGCCGGTGACCCGCGCGCGATCGTCGCCGCGCTCCGCCGCCTCGCGGCCGTCGCCGACACGGTGGGCGACCACGACGAGGCGGCCCGCCAGCGCGCGGGCACCCTGCCGATCCTGCACGCCATAGGGGAGGAACCGCCGCACAACATCCTGTCCCAGGCTTGAGCGGGCGCGACAGCTTCTCGCGCGGCCTGAAGGGCCGCGGCGACAGCCTCACGTGGGCCTGATCGGGAAGTCGCGCGTTGGCACGCGCCGGTGCCGACGGTCCGGTTCTCGCCCTGGTCGGCGAGTGCAGCGGGCCGGAGGCACGCATGACGGCGGCCGGCCCGAGGGGTTCCCGAAAAGCCTTTGATCTTGTCTTCGACGGGACGATCCGTCAGATGCGGAGGAAACGCCTCAGGGGAGGTGGGCGGCGAGGTATCCGTGGGCCAGCCGCTTGCACTCGGCGATCAGGTCGGGGTCGCCGTCGGGGTCGACCCGGAAGGCCAGCTTGAGCACGGCGTCGGCGGCCTCGACCGTGACCAGGACCGCGCGGTCGAACGCCGGCCCGGCCGGGGCGTCGAGCAGGTCGACGGTGATGGCGCGCAGGCGGTCGGCCACGATCGCGTTGTTCTCCAGGGCGGTGTCGAGCATCCGGTTGGTGCCCTCGATGGCGGGGCCGCCGGGGGCGCGCAGGATCTCGCCGAAGTCGACCACCGCGAACCCCGGGGTGGTCCGCTTCATGGCCACGAACTCGTCGATCGCCAGGTCGACCAGGTCGGTCCAGTGGCCGAGGTCGGCGGCGGTGATGCGCTCCTTGATGCGCTCGGTGACGCGGCCGAGGAACGCTTCGAGGTTGCGCAGGGCCAGCGCCCGCACCAGCCCCTGCTTGTCGGGGAAGAACTGGTAGAAGGTGCCGATGGGCACCTCGGCGCGGCGGGCGACCTCCTTGGTGGTCAGCGACTCGTAGCCGATCTCGTCGAGCAGGAACGCGCACTCGTCGAGCATCCGCTCCACCCGTTCCAGGCTGCGGCGCTGGGCCGGCCTGCGACGCAAGGTACTCGTCATGTCCCCATCCTGGCGCATTACCCGCAGGTAGCGGGCGTCTCGGTTAACATGAGCCGGACTCAAGCAGAGGGAGCCGGGCATGTTCCTGTGGGGTACGGCGACGGCCGCTTACCAGATCGAAGGCGCCGCGGACGAGGGCGGCCGGGGGCCGTCCGTCTGGGACACGTTCTCCCGCGAGCCCGGCCGCACCAGGAGCGGCCACACCGGCGACGTCGCCTGCGACCACTACCACCGCTGGCCGGAGGACGTCGCGCTGATGGCGGGGCTCGGGGTGAACGCCTACCGCTTCTCGCTCTCCTGGTCCCGGATCCAGCCGTCCGGGAGCGGGCCGGTCAACCCCGAGGGCCTGGACTTCTACGACCGGCTGGTGGACGCGCTGCTGGCGGAGGGCATCACCCCGGTGCCGACGCTGTTCCACTGGGACCTGCCGCAGGCGCTGGAGGACGGCGGCGGCTGGCTCGCCCGCGACACGGCGCACCGCTTCGCCGAGTACGCCGCGCTGGCCGCCGGGCGGCTGGGCGACCGGGTGCGGATGTGGATCACGCTCAACGAGCCGTTCGTGCACATGGCGTACGGGTACGCGATGGGGATCCACGCCCCTGGCCGCGCCCTGATGCTGGACGCGCTGCCCGTCGCGCACCACCAGCTGCTGGGCCACGGGCTGGCGGCGGGCGCGCTGCGGGCGGCGGGGGCCGAGCAGGTGCTGATCACCAACAACTGCACGCCGGTCTGGCCCGCGTCGGACTCGGAGGCGGACCTGGCGGCGGCGGAGGCGTACGACGTCCTGCACAACCGCCTCTTCAACGACCCGGTGCTTCTCGGCAAATACCCAGATTTGTCGGCGTACGGGATGACAAACCTGGACTTCGTGCACGACGGGGACCTCGACCTCATCGCGACCCCGCTGGACGGCATCGGGATCAACTACTACAACCCCACCCGGATCGCCGCACCCTCCTCCGAAGGGCTGCCGTGGGAGGACGCCGGGATCTCCGGCTACCCGACCACCGCGTTCGGCTGGCCGGTGGTGCCGGACGGGCTGCGGGAGCTGCTCGTACGGCTGAAGGACCGGTACGGCGATCGGTTGCCGCCCGTGTACGTCACCGAGAACGGCTGCTCCCAGGAGGACGTGCCGGGGCCCGACGGCGTGGTCGACGACCGGGGCCGGATCGCGTTCCTGGAGCAGCACATCGAGGCGATGCGCCGGGCCGGACGGGAGGGGGCGGACGTGCGGGGATACTTCGTCTGGTCGCTGCTGGACAACTTCGAGTGGGCGGAGGGCTACCACCAGCGGTTCGGCCTGGTGCACGTCGACTTCCCCACCCAGAGACGCACCCCGAAGGCGTCCTACGCCTGGCTGAGGGACTTCCTGTCGTCAGAACACTGAGACGTGCACGTGGTCGTAGTGGTTGGCGGTGGCCCCGCCGCGGTCGGACATGGGGTCCCAGCCGCCGCCCGACCTGATGTCGTAGTAGCGCTGCTTCCAGATGATGTACATCACGCCCAGCCGGTCGCCGTTGCGGATGAGCCACTCCGCCAGGGCGTCGCCGCGGTCGGCCTCGCCGCCGCTGGCCATGCCGCGGGAGATCATGAAGTCGCAGGCCCGGCCCTTGCCGTGTTCGCCGGGGTCACCGGGGCGCAGGCAGCCGACCCCGTACGGCATCGGGAAGTTCTGCATGACCTCGGCGCGCACGTTGACCATGCGCTGGGTCAGGCCGCCGGCGCTGCCGGGCTGCTGGAAACCGTACTTGGCGAGGAGCTTGTCGAGGTCGCGGCGCTTGCTCTGGAGGGTCTTGATCTCCTTCTGGAGCTTCTTGATCGTGGTGTTGGCCCGCAGCTTGGCCTTCTGGGCGTCCTTGATGAGCCTCTCGACGCCCGCGACCCGGTTGGCCCGCTCCTCGATCATGTGGGTCATGTTGGCCGCCTGGCCGAGCGCCTTGTAGGGGTCGATCTCCGTGCCGAAGAGCCGGGTGGTGTCGAGCGGGCCGAGGATGTAGGAGGTCTCGGCCAGCGCGGCCAGGTCGGACTGGGCCTCCGCCAGGCGCCTCTGCAGTGAGCCGGAGGTGTCGACGGCCTTCTTGGCCTGGATGCGGATCTCCTCCAGGCTCTGGATCGAGCCGCGGTAGCGCTCGTTGAGCTGGGAGGCCTGCTTGGTGAGCTTGCGCAGCTCCGCCGGGCTGGGGTCGGCGGCGGCCGGCCGCCCGGAGGGGAGCGCGAGCAGCCCGGCGAGGACGATGGCGAACACGGCCACGCGCCCGGCTTTCACGCCCGTCCTCCCCTCGTAGACGACCGAAACTATAGAAGATGATCTTGAAAGCTGTCATCTTAACGGCTCAACTCGCGACCGTTTAGTGAGGATTGTCCTGGCTGTCCGGAATAAGACAGGAATAAAGATTGGGTCTTGCCGGGATCGTCAAGTCCCATTGAGATGGCGATCGTACGCGTCTCTGCGAAGGGGCAGGAACCTGTGTCTCGTTCACTCACCCTTGTCACGGCCGTGATCCTCGGCTTAGGCACGTCCATGGTCGCGCTGCAAGCCCAGGCGGCCGTGGACCCGCTACCGCCCGGCGACCGGATCGAGCTCTACCAGCTCGACAGCCCGCTCGGCACCGCCCAGGCCCTCAGGGAGAAGGGCTTCGACGTCGTCCAGCAGGAGATCCGGAACGGCAAGGAGCACATCGAGCTCACCGCCGCCCAGAAGGATCTCGAAGGGCTGGAGAAGCTCGGCCACGAACCCGCGCCCGTACGCAACCCGCAGGGCCAGACCCAGCTCCAGGCGGCCAAGGCCCAGGCGGCGAGCGGATACACCGTCTACAAGTCCTACTCCGAGAGCGGCGGCATCGCCGACCAGCTCAGGAAGATCGCCGACGAGAACAAGGACGTCGTCAAGCTCCAGTCCATCGGCAAGACGCTCCGCGGCCAGGACATCCTCGCCGCCAAGGTGACCTCGCTGGCCAGGGTGCTGCCCGACGGCATCAAGCCCGCCACCCTGTACTCCGCCACCCAGCACGCCCGCGAGTGGATCGCCACCGAGGTGGACATGCGGCTGCTCAAGCACGTGGTGGCCAACAAGAGGCAGCTCAGGAGCCTGCTGGACCGGACCGAGCTGTGGTTCGTGCCGGTCGCCAACCCCGACGGCTACGACTTCACCTTCACCGAGGGCAACCGCCTGTGGCGCAAGAACCTGCGTGACGTGAACGGGGACGGCCAGATCACCACCGGCGACGGCGTCGACCTGAACCGGAACTTCCCCACGAACTTCCACTACGACGAGGAGGGCTCCTCCTCGATCCCGAGCAGCGAGACCTACCGCGGCGCCGGCCCGGCCAGCGAGCCGGAGACGAAGGCCATGGACGGCCTGCTCAAGCGGGTGAAGTTCGAGATGCAGCTCAACTACCACTCGTACGGCCCGCTGCTGCTCTACCCGTCGGGTTTCCAGATCGCCACGGAGACCGCCGACCACCCGATCTACCAGGCGCTGACCGGTGACGACGAGAACCCGGCGGTGCCCGGCTTCGACCCGGACCTGGGCGCCGAGCTCTACACCACGAACGGCGAGACCACCGACCACGCCCACTCCACCTACGGCACGCTGGCGTGGACGCCCGAGCTGAACGAGGGCTGCGACGGCTGCGGCTTCGTCTTCCCCGACGACGAGGCGCTGGTGCAGGCCGAGTTCGAGAGGAACCTGCCGTTCGCGCTCGACGTGGCCAAGTCGGCGGTCAACCCGGTCGAGCCGGTGAGCCACCTGGGCAACACCACGCCGGACTTCGTCCTGGACCCGTTCGACGTCAGCTACGGCAAGAACCAGACGGTCCAGGTCAACGCCAAGCGCAAGCTCGGCCCGGTGTTCCTGAACTACCAGGTCGACAACGGCCGCACGCAGGTGAAGCTGACCAAGGAGTGGAAGGGCGGCGAGCGGTACGGCAAGGGCTACGACCGCTACTACCACCGGTTGCGCGGCGAGATCACCGGCACCAAGCCGGGCGACACGGTCAAGGTGTGGTTCAGCTCCCTGGGCAAGAAGAGCCAGTCGTTCACGTACAAGGTGCACGACGACATCGGCGGCAAGGTGCTCGTGCTGGCCGCCGAGGACGTCACCGGCCTGAGCCCGGCGCAGGGCGTCACGGAGGCGAAGTACGCCGGCGCCTACGCCCAGGCGCTCCAGGTGGCCGGTTACAGCTCCGACGTGTACGACATGGACAAGATGGGGCGCAAGGCGCCGCACCCGCTGGGCGTGCTCAGCCACTACAAGGCCGTCATCTGGGAGACCGGTGACGACATCATCCCCCGCAGCGCGGGCCAGGTGCCCGGCACCACCTCCCTGGCGGGCGTGGACACCGAGCTGGCCGTCCGCGACTACCTGAACGAGGGCGGCAAGGTCATGCACGCGGGCAAGTACCCGTCGTACGCGGCCAACGCCAACGGCGCCTACTACTACGAGCCCGACCAGCCGGGTCAGCCGGAGTGCTCGGCGCCGAGCGACCCGCCCTGCATCCCGGTGTTCAACGACTTCCAGCAGTACTGGCTGGGGGCGTACGTCTACTTCGACAACTCGGGCAGCGACCCGGCCACCGGCCAGCCGTACCCGGTGAAGGGCGTGAACGGCGGGTTCGACGGCTTCGCGGGCACGCTGGAGCCGGACGTGCACACCAACGCCTTCGTGGCCACCTCGGCGATCCTGCCCGCGGACAAGTTCCCGCTGTTCGCCAGCTCGGCGCCGATCAAGTGGGAGCGGCCCGGCGCCCCGTTCGACCCGCACACCGGGTCCTGGGACGTCTACAGCGGCATCGCCGACGTCTCATGGAAGCGGCTGAGCAAGACGATCGACCTGACCGGCCGGTCGAGCGGCGAGCTGACGTTCTGGGCGTCGCTCGACACCGAGGCCGACTGGGACTTCTTCATGGTGGAGGCGCGCACGGCGGGCGGCGACGACTGGACGACGCTGCCCGACGCCAACGGCCACACCTCCCAGGCGACCGGCAGCAGCTGCCAGTCCGGGTGGAGCAGCATCCACCCGTTCACCCAGCGGTACCAGGGCCCGGACTGCGAGCCGACCGGCACCTCCGGCTCCTGGAACGCGGCCTCGGGCAACTCCGGCGGCTGGCAGCAGTGGCGGATCGACCTGACCCCGTACGCGGGCAAGCAGGTCGAGGTCTCGATCTCGTACGTCAGCGACTGGGCCACCCAGGGCGCCGGCATCTTCGTCGACGACGCGGTCGTCACGCTGGACGGCGCGACGGCGGAGGAGACCTCGTTCGAGTCCGACCTGGGCGGCTGGACGGTGGCGGACCCGCCCGAGGGCACGTCCGCCTCGGTGAACAACTGGACCCGCACGGACCAGGTGTTCGAGGAGGGCGCGGGCATCACCACCCGCGACACCGTCTACCTGGGCTTCGGCGCTGAGAGCCTGCTCGACCAGGCCGCCAGGACCGACCTGGTGAAGCGGTCGATGGCGCACCTGCTCAACGGCCGGCGCTGACGGTCTGAAGAGGGGCACGGCACCGGGTGCCGTGCCCCTCTTGCGTGCCCGGACAGAACATGATTCGGTCCTCTTGCGAAGAAAGCATTCGGTTCCGGCAGGAGGCTCACGACATGCGCCAGCACGACAAGCTGTTCATCGGGGGCGAGTGGGTGACCCCGGCGGGCAGCGGCACGATCGACGTGATCAGCCCGCACACCGAGGAGGTCGTCGGCCGGGTCCCCGACGGCACCGCCGAGGACGTGGACCGGGCGGTGGCCGCCGCCCGCGAGGCGTTCGACCACGGGCCGTGGCCGCGCATGACGTTCGCCGAGCGGGCGGCCGTCATCGGCAGGCTGGCCGAGATCTACGCCGAGCGGCAGGGCGAGATGGCCGCGCTCATCACCGAGGAGATGGGTTCGCCGATCACCTTCTCCAACCTCGCCCAGGCGCCGCAGCCGCTGGGCATGCTGCAGTACTACGCCCAGTACGGCGCCACGTTCGAGCAGGAGGAGCAGCGGCCCGGCGTGTTCGGCCCGGTGACCGTCCGGCGCGAGCCGGTGGGCGTGGTGGCGGCCGTGGTGCCGTGGAACGTCCCGCAGTTCGTCACGATGACCAAGGTCGCGCCCGCGCTGCTGGCCGGCTGCGCGATCGTGCTCAAGCCGGCCCCCGAGACGCCGCTCGACGCGTACGTCCTGGCCGACATGGCGCGCGAGGCCGGGGTGCCGGCGGGCGTGCTCAACATCGTGCCCGCGGGCCGCGAGGTGAGCGAGCACCTGGTGTCGCACCCGGGCGTCGACAAGGTGGCGTTCACCGGCTCGACCGCGGCCGGCCGGCGCATCGCCTCCATCTGCGGCGAGCAGCTCAAGCGGGTCAGCCTGGAGCTGGGCGGCAAGTCGGCCGCGATCGTGCTCGACGACGCCGACCTGGCCTCCTCGATGGGCATGCTGGCCATCGCCTCGCTGATGAACAACGGCCAGGCGTGCGTGGCGCAGACCCGCATCCTGGCCTCGCGCAACCGCTACGACGAGGTCGTCGAGGCCGTCGTGAACATGGTCAACTCCCAGCCCGTCGGCGACCCCGCCGACCCGGCCACCGGCATCGGGCCCCTGGTGGCCCGGCGGCAGCAGGAGCGGGTCGAGGGCTACATCAAGATCGGCATGGACGAGGGCGCCAAGGTCGTCGTCGGCGGGCTGGAGCGCCCGCACGACCGCGGCTGGTACGTTGCCCCGACGGTGTTCGCGAACGTGACCAACGACATGCGCATCGCCCGCGAGGAGATCTTCGGCCCGGTCCTCGCGGTGATCCCGTACGAGGACGAGGCGGACGCGGTGCGGATCGCCAACGACAGCGACTACGGCCTGGCCGGCACCGTCTGGACGGCCGACACCGAGCACGGCATGGACGTGGCCCGCCAGGTGCGCGCCGGCACGTACGGCGTCAACTGCTACATGATCGAGACGGGCGCGCCGTTCGGCGGCTACAAGGCCAGCGGGCTCGGCCGCGAGCTGGGCCCCGAAGGGCTGGCCGGCTACCTGGAGTACAAGACGATCGCCCGGCTGGGCTGACGTCACGACGAGGGCCCGGCAACGCGCCGAGGCCCTCGTCGTGCCGCGGATGGCACCCAGCGCGCCCCCGCGACGCTAGGTGCCCACCCTGCGGTGGACCACTTTGGGCAATCAGCCGACTACGAGAAGTATGAACCACGCCCATCGCCTGGGCGGATCGCTTACCCCTGAGACTTCTCCCGGCGGTTTGCTGCTGTCCGCCCTAGGTAGACGTGTTTTATTCAGGAAAAGTTCGAGGAGATCCACTTTCCGATCCTGCGGACCAGTTCGGGGGTCGCCGCGGACTCCGCGTGGCCGTACCCGGGCTCGATCCACAGCTCCTTCGGCTCCCGCGCGCCCTCGTACAGCTGCCGGGCGTGATCGAGCGGGAAGAACGCGTCCGCGTCACCGTGCACGATCAGCAGCGGCGTCGGCGAGATCAGCGCGGCGGCCTCGTGCGGCGGCATCGGGATCGGGTCCCAGCGGCCGACGGCGATCCTGGTCCGCTTCGCCATCCTGGCCGCCCAGCGGCCCAGGGGCTGCTCGATGATCCAGTGGACCTGGCGCATCGGCTTGGTGCCGCGGTAGTACCACCGGGCCGGGCCGCTGACCGCGACCACCGCGTCCGCGCCCTCGCACAGCCCCGCGTGCCGCACCGCCACGGCGGCCCCCATGGAGAAGCCGACCACGGCGACCCTGCGGTAGCCGGTCGCCCGCGCGTGGCGGACGGCCGCGGCCACGTCGAGGATCTCCTTGTCGCCCACCGTGCTCTCGCCGCCGGACCTGCCGTGGCCGCGGAAGTCGAAGGCGATCACCCCGCCGTACGCGCTGAGCACGTGCACGATCCGCCGGGCGGGCCGCTCCCGCCACGAGCCGGTGAACCCGTGCGCCACCACGATGCCGACGTCCCGCGCCGCGCTCCCGGTGGGAGGGGTGTGCGCGGCGTCGATGCGCACGCCGTCGTCGGTCCTGAGCATGACGGGGAAGCTGGGCGCGAACTGCATGCTCCGAGCTTAATTTCCCTCCCCGGGCCGCCCGCGTTCAGCTGGGGGTGTCGAGGCGGGACTTCAGGTCGTCGTCCAGCTTGAGCTCCGTCGCGGCGATGGCCTCCTCCAGCTGGGCCATCGAGCTGACGCCGACGATGGGCACGTGGCCGTCCGCCAGGAGCCAGGCCAGCACCACCTGGTTGGGGGTCGCGCCGAGCTCCCGCGCCACCTGGTGCAGGACCTCCAGGCGGCGGGTCGTACCGGGGTGGTGGTAGATGTCGGGGATCGGCCGGTCCTCGCGGGTGTAGGCGCCGAACATCAGCGTGTTGTACGCCCACAGCGTCACCCCGGTGTCCTCCAGGTAGCCCAGGTGCTCGTCCGTGGTGAGCGTGTGACCGCTCTCGACGAGCTTCGTGTACGGGCGCGGGCGCAGGTAGGTGTGCCGGAGCTGCAGGTGCGTGTACGGGGTCCAGCCGTGGGCCGCCGAGACGTTCCTGGCCCGCTCCAGCCGCCAGGCCGGCAGGTTGCTGGCCCCGATGGCCAGCGCCCGCCCCGCCTGGACCAGCTCCTCGAACGTGCCCAGCGTCTCCTCCAGCGGCACCGACCTGTCCTCGATGTGCGCCCAGTACAGGTCCACGCGGTCGGTGCCCAGCCTGCGCAGGCTGCCCTCTATCGCGGTACGGATCGCCGCGGCGGACAGGCCCTCGGCGGAGTCGAGGGTGACGTCGCCGGGCACCGTGGGGCGCGCGCCCACCTTGGTGCTCAGGTACACCTGGTCCCGGTTGCCCCGGGCGGCGAGCCAGGCGCCGATGGCCAGCTCGCTCTCGTCGCCGGTGCGGCCGGGCTCCCAGAACGGATAGTTGTCGGCCGTGTCGAGCATCCGGCCGCCGGCTTCGACGAAGCGGTCGAGGATGGCGAAGGTGTCCTTCTCGCTGACGGTCGTGCCGAAGGGGATGGTGCCGAGTGCGATTCTCATGGCTATGACGATGGAAGCTGGAGCGCACTCCATGTCAACCGCCCACTTTTATCGGATTTATGGGCTTATTTCGGGCATTTCGACCTGGAGCTTGACCTGGAGTCCGCTCCAGGTGGCATGCTCTTTCGCGTGAGCGTCTACACCCCCGCCGAGGTCGTCGAGGAGACCGGCTTCACCCTCGACACGCTGCGCTACTACGAGAAGATCGGCCTGCTCGAACGCGTCGAACGCAACGCCGCCGGCCAGCGCCGCTTCACCGAACAGGACATCGGCTGGCTGGGCATGCTCCGCTGCCTGCGCGACACCGGCATGCCGATCGCCCAGATGCTCCGCTTCGCGGAACTGACCCGCGCCGGCGACCACACCATCCCGGACCGCATCAAACTCCTCGAAGAGCACGACCGCCGCGTCGAGGGCCAGATCGACAACCTCCAGGAACGCAAGCGCTACATCAGAAACAAGATCTCCTACTACCGCAGCGTCCTCTGACCGAGCGGCTTCAGCCGTCGGGGTAGAGCACGCGAACTGCCATCACTTTCCGTGCTCATGATGTAACGGTAAGTTCATGGCCGCCCCCGCGATTCGCCGCCTCATGGAGGAGATCATGACGTCCACCGACTGGCCGGTCTACACGCCGTGGGCCCGCGAACACTACGGCCGCGGCCTCCAGGAGGGTGTGGCCGAAGGGAAGGCTGAAGAGGCTGCCAAGTCGGTGCTGCTCTTCGCGGCCACCGCCCAGACGCTCCGGGGCATGTTCGGCGACTGAACCGGCGGGTCAGCGGTAGGCCGAGGCCTGGAGGGTGTAGAGCTCGGCGTAGAGGCCGTCGAGGGTCATGAGGGTCTCGTGGTCGCCCTGTTCGGTGACCTCGCCGTGGCGGAGGACGTAGATGCGGTCGGCGTAGCGGACGCTGGCCAGGCGGTGGGTGATGAGCAGGACCGTGCGGCCGTCGGAGTGGTGGCGGATGCGCTCGAAGAGCGCGTGTTCGGCGCGGGCGTCCAGGGCGGCGGTCGGCTCGTCGCAGATGAGCAGCTGGGCGTCGCGGTGGAAGCCGCGGGCGACCGCGATGCGCTGCCACTGGCCGCCCGACAGCTCGTGGCCGTCCTTGAAGCGGCGGTCGAGGAGGGTGCGGTAGCCGTGGGGCAGCTCCGCGATCACCTCGTCGGCCCCGGCCACCGCGGCCGCCGCGTGCAGGGCCGGCTCGCCCTTGCCGGTGCCCATGGTGATGTTGTAGCGGGCGTTGAGCGGCCAGCGGGTGTGGTCCTGGGCGATGACGGCGGTGCGCAGGCGCAGGTCCTCCGGGCTGACGAGGCGCAGGTCGACGTCGTCCCACAGGACGCTGCCCGTGTCGGGCTCGTACAGGCCTGAGAGGATCTTGGCGAGGGTGGTCTTGCCGGAGCCGTTCTCGCCGACGAAGGCGATGACCTCGCCCCGCTTGATCTCCACGCTGACGCCGCGCAGCGCGGGCTCGTCGGAGCCGGGGTAGGTGAAGGTCAGGTCGCGGGCGCTGATCCGTTCGAAGCGCTCGGGGGCGGGGGAGCGGCTCGGGTCGGGCTGGCGCCGCTCGGCGTCGGCGCAGAACTCCACGAAGTCGGTGAAGTAGAGGCCCTCCTCGTAGAGCCGGTTGGTGGCGTACATGAGGTTGGCCAGCGACTGGGAGCCGGAGCGGATGGCGAGCACGGCGGTGCCGGCGACGGCGAGCGGGATGGCGCCGAGGGCCAGCAGGATGCCGAGCGCGACGTAGACCAGGCCGCTGCCGAGCCCGCCGAGCGCCTCGCCGACCAGCTTGGCGACGGTCTGCCGCCTGGCCAGCCGGAGCATCACCTCCTGCTCCGCCCTGGCGACCGCGTCGTACATGCGCAGCAGGAAACCGCGCATGGTGAACGAGCGGACCTCGGCGGCGGGGTCGCGCTCGGCCAGCAGGTCGGCGGTGATCCACTTGCGGCGGATGACCGGGATCAGCGCGAACATGGTCGTGTAGCGCATCCTGGCGCTGCGCACCGCGGCCCACGCGTCGGGCAGCACCGCGAGCAGCAGCAGCGGCAGCAGCACCGGGTGGAGGACACCGAGCACGCCGGCCACGGCGGCGATGCCCACGGCGGCGGTCACCACGTCGATGGCCGAGGTCACCACCGTGTCGGCCACCGACACGCCGCGCAGCCTGGCCCGCTGGAGCGAGTCGTGGAACGCCGGGTCGTCGTAGGAGACCAGCTCCACGCGGCTGGTCAGGCCGTAGAGCCGCTCCTCCGTCAGCCGGGCGACCTGGGGGGTGAGCCGGGCCTGCGCCCAGCCGGCGCCCGCCGTGACGGCGGTGCGCAGCGCGGCGGCGGTGGCGACCAGGATCAGGCTGGGCAGCGCCGCCCGCACCCGGTCGGGCGTGGGCCCCTCGCTGAACAGGGCGTTGAGCACGCCCGTGGTCGCCAGCAGCCCGAACGCGGTGAAGACGCCGCCCAGCAGGTTGAGCGAGACGGTGGCCAGGGTGTCGCGGGGGCTGGCCCGCCAGGCCATGCCCATCGCCTGGCGGATGAGGGAGGGGAGGCGCCGGGCGATGGTCAGGAACCCCACCTCGGCCATCTTGTCGGTGTGCGCGTGCCAGTCGGAGAGGGATATCTCGCCCAGTTCGAGGGGCTCGTCGGCCATACCTGGTGTTGTTCCCGCCCGCACCGGCGAATCCGCATGCGATGTTCCTTCGCGTTGCCGGGGGAGTATGCCGACCTGTTATCCGCACGTCCTTGACGCATCAGCGGGCGAGATGGGTTGATGGCCCTACTGACAACGTTGTCAACTCACCGAAGTTCGGGGGCTTCTCGAAGGGATGGTGTGCGATGAGACGACGGTGGATGGCAGCCGCCGCGATCACTTTTGCGAGCGTGCTGGGCCTTTCCGCCTGCGGCGGCGGCGGTGGTGACACGGCCGGCGGCCAGCCGAGCAGCGGGAAGCAGCAGGTCGAGGTCTTCTCGTGGTGGACCGGCCCCGGCGAGGCCGACGGCCTGCAGGCCATGCGGCAGATCTTCGAGCAGCAGAATCCCGGCCAGACGTTCTTCGACGCCGCCGTGGCGGGCGGCTCGGGCGACAAGGCCAAGGCGCTGCTCGCCTCCAAGCTGCAGGCCGACACCCCGCCGGACACGTTCCAGGGACACGCGGGCGCCGAGCTGCAGGGCTACATCAAGGCGGGCGACCTGGAGGAGCTGAACTTCCTCTACGACGAGCTGAAGCTGCAGGACGTCTTCCCCTCCCAGCTCATCGAGCAGATCAGCGTGGACGGCAAGATCTACTCGGTGCCGGTCAACATCCACAGGTCGAACGTCCTGTGGTTCAACCCGGCCGTGCTCAAGGAGGCCGGCGTGGCCGGCGCGCCGAAGAGCATCGAGGAGTTCCTCACGGCCCTGGAGAAGGTCAAGGCAACCGGCAAGATCCCCCTGTCGATCGGCTCCGAGTGGACCGCGGTCCACCTGCTGGAGAGCGTGCTGCTCGGCTCGCTCGGCACCGACGCCTACAACGCCCTGTTCCTGCCGGGCGCCGACTGGAACGGCGCCGGGGTGACCAAGGCGCTGGAGGACTTCAAGAAGATCATGTCGTACGCGGGAGACCCGCAGGACGACTGGCAGCCCGCAGCCAAGCAGGTGGCCGACGGCGAGGCCGCGTTCAACGTCATGGGCGACTGGGCGTACGGCTACTTCCACAACCCGCCGGAGGGCGGCCTCGGCAAGACGTCGAAGACCGACTTCGACTGGGCGCCCTCTCCCGGCACCGAGGGCACGTACCTGTGGCTGTCGGACAGCTTCACGCTCCCCAAGGGCGCCAAGAACCGTGACGGCGCCGTCGCGTGGCTGAAGGTCGCCGCCAGCAAGGAGGGCCAGGACGCGTTCAACCCGAAGAAGGGCTCCATCCCCGCCCGCAAGGACGCCGACCAGGCGCTCTACACCGACTATCTGGCGGACGCGCTGAAGGACTGGTCGGCCGACAAGCTCGCCGGCTCCATCCAGCACGGCGTCGCGGTCAACCAGCCGTGGCTGGCCGAGATCAACACGCAGGTCGGCCTGTTCCTCGGCACGCAGGACGTGGCCGCGCTGCAGAAGGGCCTGGCGGACGCCGCGGCGGCGAACGCCCAGTAGGACGACGGCACGGCAGGCGCGGCACGCGCCTGCCGTGCCTTTTCACGGAGGGAGTGGTCGGTGAGACGAGTGCGCGCCTGGCTCCCGGGGCTGCTCCTCGTCGCGCCGTCGATCGTGGCGATCGGCGTGTTCGTGTACGGCATGCTGGGGTGGAACTTCCAGCTGGCCATGACGGACAAGCACGACGAGGTGTCCGAGGGGGAGTTCGTCGGGCTGACGAACTTCATCGGCATCTGGGACGAGGCCCGATGGCATCTGTCGGTCAACCACGCGATCATGTTCACGGTCGTGTTCGTGGCCGGGGCGCTGGTGCTCGGGTGGTTCCTGGCGTTCCTGATGGAGAAGGGCGTCCGCGGCGAGGGCACGTTCCGGGCGATCTACCTGTTCCCGATGGCCGTGTCGTTCGTCGCCACCGGCATCGTGTGGCGGTGGCTGATGAACTCGGGCCAGGACGAGCGGGCGGTCGGGCTGAACCGGATGTTCGACTGGCTCGGGCTGCCGCAGTGGCAGTGGTTCCGGGACCCGGACTGGGGGATGGCGGCCATGGCCATCCCTGCTATCTGGCAGATGTCCGGATATGTCATGGCGTTATTCCTGGCGGGGTTCCGCGGCGTCCCCGAGGAGCTGCGGGAGGCGGCGCGGGTGGACGGCTGCACCGAGTGGGGCGTCTACCGGCACGTGGTGCTGCCCCTGCTGCGCCCGGTCACCCTGTCGGCGCTGATCATCCTCGGGCACATCTCGCTCAAGGTGTTCGACCTGATCGTGGCGGTCTCCGGCAAGCAGGTCATCACCGACGTGCCGGCGGTGTTCATGTGGGTGGCGGTCTTCGACTCCCACGATCCGGCCAAGGGGGCGACCATCGCCTCCTACATCGTGCTCAGCGTGGCCGTCTTCGTGATCCCGTACCTGATCTGGTCCGTACGTAAGGAGAGGCGGCCATGACGGCGGTCGCGGTGGCGGGGCGCAGGCGCCGGGCCTTCTCGCTCGCGAAGCTGGCGGTCCTGATCGCGTTCGTGGTGATCTTCCTGATCCCCATCTACGTGCTGCTGGTCACCAGCTTCAAGCCGCTCACCGAAGCGGACCCCGGCCAGGCGTGGAACCTGCCGCAGACGTGGACGTTCGAGGCGTGGCGGGTGGCGTGGGAGAAGCTCGCGCCCGGCCTGTGGAACAGCGTGCTGCTGGCCGTGCCCGGCTCGATCCTGTCGTGCGCGCTCGGCTCGATGAACGGGTACGTGCTCTCCAAGTGGCGCTTCCCCGGCGCGGACGTGCTGTTCACGCTGTTCCTGTTCGGCATGTTCATCCCGTACCAGGGCGTGATGATCCCGCTGGTGCAGCTGCTCGTCGGGCTGAACGAGCTGACCGGGATGCAGGGCGTCTGGTACGGCGGCATCCCCGGGCTGGTGCTGGCCCACGTGGTGTACGGGATCCCGATCTCCACGCTGATCTTCCGCAACTACTACGTGACGATCCCGGACGAGCTGATCGAGGCGTCGCGGGTGGACGGGGCGGGGATGCTGCGCACGTACTGGTCGGTCGTCCTGCCGGTGTCGGGGCCGGCCATCGCGGTGGTGATCATCTGGCAGTTCACCTCGCTGTGGAACGACTTCCTGTTCGCCGTCTTCCTCACCGGCCCGCAGAGCTGGCCGGCCACGGTGATGCTGAACAACATCGCCGGCGCCCAGGCCACCCCCTACAGCCAGCAGATGGCCGCGGCCATCCTGGCGTCGATCCCGACCATGCTCATCTATGTGCTGCTCGGCCGGTTCTTCATGCGCGGCCTGATGGCCGGCGCGCTGAAAGGGTGACGGCGGGGTTGGCGCAGTGCGCCGGCGGCTCACCGCGGGCGTACCTGGCCACGTCGGCGGCCACGATGGAGGCGGCCTTCATGGCCGTCTCCTTGCTGGCGCCGGCCAGGTGCGGGGTCATCACCAGGTTCGGCGCGGCGAGCAGCCGCGAGCCGGCCGGGATCGGCTCCTCGGGGAAGACGTCCACGCCGGCGCCGAACAGGTGGCCCGACTCCAGCGCGTCGCAGAGCGCGTCGTAGTCGAGCAGCGCGCCGCGCGCGCAGTTGACCAGCACCGAGCCGCGCGGCATCAGCGCGAGCTGCTCGGCGCCGATCATGCCGGTGGTCTCGGGCGTGGCCCGCGCGTGCAGCGACACGAACCGGGAGCGGCGCAGCAGCTCGTCCAGCTCCACCTGTCCCGGCACGTCCACGTACGGGTCGTACACGAGCACCTCGGCCCCGAAGCCCTCCACCATGCGGGCCACCCGGCGGCCGATCGCGCCGTAGCCGACCAGGCCGACCGTGCTGCCCTCCAGCTCCGGGCCCACCCTGTCGTAGGTGTAGTAGTCGCCGCGCCAGACGCCCCCGGCCAGGTCGCCGTGCGTCTGCGGGATCCGGCGGGTGGCGGCGAGCAGCAGCGCCATCGTGTGCTCCGCGGTGGCCACCGCGTTGCGCCCGGGGGCGAAGGTGACCGCCACGCCGGCCTCGGTGGCGGCCTCCAGGTTGGCGTTCACCGGGCCGCCCCGGCTGACGCAGAACAGCCGCAGGTCGGGGCAGGCGTCGAGGACGCGCCTGGTGAGCGGGGCCATCTGGGTCACGCACACCTCCACGCCCCGCAGCGCGGCGATCAGCTCGTCCTCCACGTCCGACGCCTCGTCGACCTCGCCCACGGGGCCGAACGGGACGACCGGCCACGGCAGGGTGAGCTCGCTGATCGCCAGGCCACCGGCGACCTCGCGGCGCAGCGCGCCGGCCAGCAGGTCGTTCCGGACGAAGTGGTCGCCGGCGGCAAGCACTCGGATGGTCAACGAACGGCTCCAATCGGGGTGTTGTACTGCAGGATCGCGGCCCGGGGCGCGTCGTCGCGCAGGCGCAGCTCGGTGAGGGCGCAGTTGTCCAGGCGCGGGAACAGCCGCCGGTACTCGCCGAGCGGCACGCCGACGAGGCGGCACAGGGCGATCCTGATGGCGGTGGTGTGCGCGACGACGAGCACCCGCCCGTCCGGGTCGGCGGCGGCGATGTCGCGCAGCGCGGCCGTGAACCGGTCCGCGGCGGCGGCCGGGTCCTCGCCGCCGGGCAGCGGGTTCGCGCCGGGGTCGGCCTCGAAGGCGGCGCGGGCCTCGGGGAAACGCTCGCGCATCTCCCGCGCGGTCAGCCCTTCGGCCTGGCCGAAGTCCAGCTCCCGCAGCCGCTCGTCCACCCGCAGCCGCACCCCGGCCGCCTCGGCGCTGGCACCGGCGGTGATCTGGGCCCGGCTCAGCGTGGACGCCCACACCGCGCTCAGTCCCGCCCCGGCGGCCCATCCGGCCAGCTGCCGCGCCTGCTCGTGACCGCGCGGGGTCAGCTCCACGTCGCTGATCCCCGCGTAGCGGTTCTCGGCGTGCCAGACGGTCTCACCATGCCGCACCAGCACCAGCGTCGCGGCCCTTGCGTCGGTCACCACGTCCCCCTCATCCCGTTTCCAACGATCCCCACCAGCCCCGCAAACCGCGCCCCGCCCTCGTCCGGCTCCACTCGCGGCGGTTCCGCTCGCGAGGGTCGTGCCGCCTGCGACGGCTGAGGCTCGGCCACGGGCCGCACCCTTACGGGCCGCACCCTGGCGGGCTGCGCCCCTGCGGTTGGCTGCGCGCCATGTGTGGGCTGCGGCTTGTCCACGGGGCGCGCCGCTCGCGGGGGTTGTGCCGCCTGTGAGGGCTGAGGCTCGGCCGCGGGCCGCGCCGCTCGCGGGGGTTGTGCCGCCTGCGACGGCTGAGGCTCGGCCACGGGCCGCACCCTTGCGGGCTGCGCCGCATGCGTTGGCCGCGCGCCCTGGGTGGGCCGCGTTGTGTGTGCGGGCGGAATCATCGCTCGCTCCTTTGGCGGGCGTGGGCGGCGGCGGGGGTGGGGAGCCAGCCGCGCTCTTCCAGGGCGGTGACGAAGCGCAGGTACGGGTCGCGCAGGTCGGCGCCGGAGGGTTGGACGACCTCGCGGGTGCGGATCATGCGGGCGGCGGCGTCTGCGGCGCCGGTCGTGCCCGCGGTTCCGGACGTGCCTGTGGCCCCGGCTGCCAGGACGGCCATGCCGAGTGCCGGTTCGGCGTTCTCCCGGAGGGTCACCGGACGGCCGAGGACGTCGGCGCGGAGCTGGGTCCAGTACGCGCTGCGGGTGGCGCCGCCGGTGAGGATGATCTCGCCGTCCACGGGGGCGCCGAGCAGGTCGAGGTAGTCGAAGCAGAGCCGCTCGACGAACGCCGCGCCGAGCAGGATCGCGACATACCGCTCCACGTCGTCGGCGGGGTCCCCGAGCGTGAAACCCTCGGCGTCCGGCGCCGCGAACGGGAACCGCTCACCCCGCGAGACCAGCGGATACGTGATCGGCAGCCCCGCCGGATCCAGCGGGCCGCCGCCTCCACCCCGGCCCGCAGGGTACGCGCCCACGGTGGTCCCGCGACCGTAAGGACTGTCCACGTCCGAGGAGCTCCTGCGGCCGTACGCGCCATCCACGGCTGCGGAGTCCCGGCGACCGTACGCGCCGTCCACGGCTGCGGAGTCCCGGCGACCGTACGTGCCACCCGGGGAGTCCACGCGACCGTACGTGGCACCTGAGGAGCCCGAGCGGCCGTGCGTGAGACCTGTGGAGGTTGCGGGGGCGTAGCGGGTGGCGGCTTCCAGGGACAGGGCGTCGAGGTCGCGGCCCGGGAGGTCGCGGGAGAGGACGCCGGCGCCGGTGCTCGACGCGCCGCCCGGGAGCCAGGACCCGTCCGGGGCGCGGTGTGAGTAGACGACGCCGAGCGGGTCGCGCACCGGCTCGCGGGTGACGCCCTTGAGCACGAGGGTGGTGCCCAGGACGGAGTTCCAGCTCCCGGGGGTCAGCGCGCCCGCGCCGAGCTGGGCGGCGCACCCGTCGGTGGTCCCCGCGATCACCGGGGTGCCCCGGGGGATGCCGGTGGCCCTGGCCGCCTCCGCGCAGACCTCGCCGACGCGGGTGCCGGGACGTACCACGGCGGGCAGCACGCCGGCGGGCACCCCGAGCGCGGACAGGACGTCGGACGGCCAGCGTTCGTCGATCAGGTCCACCCCGGTCTTGAGCGCGTTGCCCAGATCGGTCGCCACCTCGCGCCCGGCTAGCCGGCGGTTGACGAAGTCGCTCTGGTGGGCCAGGCGGGCCCCCGCCGGGGCGTCGCCGAGCAGCCACAGCAGCTTGGGCAGCGCCCAGTTGGCCTGCATGCGCCGGTAACCCAGCCGCTCCCAGACCGGCGCGCCCACCTCGTTCACCCGGTCCACGAACCCGGCGGCGCGCCTGTCGTCGTACATGAGCGCGGGCGTCAGCGGCGTCCCGTCCGGCGCGGTGAGCAGGATCGTGCCGGACGTGGCGTCGACCGCGACCCCCTCGATCCGCCCGGCGGGCACGTCGCGCAGCGCCTCGCGGGTGGCCGCGGCCAGCGCCTGCCACCACTCCTCGGGGTCCTGCTCGTGCCGGACGCCGTCGCGGCGGCTGGTCAGCGGGCGGACGGCCGCGCCGAGCACCCGCCCGCCGGCGTCCACGACCATCGCGCGCACGCTCTGGGTGCCGAGGTCGATCCCGATCCACGCGCTCATGACCTGCTCCGCATCTCGGCGAGCAGCGGCCAGGACCGGGCCGCGTGCTCGCGCAGGGTCAGGAAGTCCCGGTACGCGCTCGCGTACGGGCCGGGCTCGGGCTCCACGACGTCACCGAGCCGCACGTGCCGGGCGGCGGCGTCCTGGATCGTCGCGGCGCCGGTGGCGGCGAGCCCGACGAGGAAGGCGCCCCTCGCGCCGACCTCGGCGTCGGCCGGGCGCAGCACCGGCAGCCCGGTGACGGCGGCGATGAGCCGCAGCCACAGCCCGCTCGCCGAGCCGCCGCCGCAGACCCGCAGCTCGCGCGGGGCGGCGCCGGTGGCGGCCAGGCAGTCCTGGACGACGAGCGTGAGCCCTTCCAGCACGGCGCGGGCGAGGTGCTCGCGGCCGTGCTCGACGGACATGCCGAGGAACGCGCCCCTGGCGTACGGGTCGGAGAACGGCGCCCGCTCACCGGCGGGGGAGAAGTAGGGCAGGAACGCCAGCCCGCGCGCCCCCGGTTCGCTCCGCGCGGCCAGCTCGCTCAGCTCGGCGGGCCGGTCCAGGCCGAGCATCCGGCAGGCCCACTGGATCACCTCGGTGCCGGCGAACGTGGGGAAGGCGCGCAGGTAGCCGCCCGGCGCCGCGATCGTGATGCCGACCGGGTCGCCGTCCAGGTCCGGCCGTTCGACCAGGGTCTCCACGCAGAGCGTGGTGCCGAGGATGCCGCACGCCTGTCCCGGGCTGACCGCGCCCGCGCCGAGCGCGGTCGTGACGATGTCGTACGGGGCCAGCACCACGGGCGTGCCCTCGGCCAGCCCGAGCCGCTCCGCCGCCCGCTTCGACAGCCCGGCCGTGCGCCGGTCGTCGTCGCGGATCCCGGGCAGCAGCCGCTCCGCCCATTCCAGCCCGAACAGCTCAAGCAACTCGGGCGCGTAGCGGCGGGCGCGCAGGTCCATGAACGGGGCGGAGGCGTCGGACTCGTCGGCGGCGAGCTCGCCGGTCAGCCGCGCGAAGATCCAGCCGCCGCAGGTGAGTGCGGCGGCGGAGCGGGCCAGTCGTGCGGGGTCGTGCTCCTTCAGCCAGGCGAGGACCGCGTGCGGCAGCCCGGAGGCCGCCGACGAGCCGTTGACCCGGAAGGCCCGCGCGGCCAGCCCGGACCGGGTCCAGCCGTCGACGATCCCGGCCGCGCGGCCGTCGTTCCACAGGATGGCCGGGCCGGTGGGCTCGCCGGCGGAGTCGACCAGCCAGCAGCCGTCGCCCTGCGCGGTCACGGCCACGAAGTCCACCGGCTCGCCGAGCGCGGCGGCCACCTCGCGCACGGTCGCCTCGACGGCGTCCCAGACCGCGGCCATGTCCTGCTCGGCGTGTCCGGGGACGGGTCTGGAGACGGTCGTGGGCCGCCTGGACACCGCGGACTCGGCGCCCCGGGCGTCGTAGCCGACGGCTTTGATCACCGTGGTGCCCGCGTCGACGCAGATGGCCGCCATCATGCCCTGCCGTGCGAGGTCCTCGACCGGCGCGAGACGGAGTCGACGACCACCGCCAGGAGCAGGACGGCCCCGGTGACCATGAAGCGGATGGAGGAGTCGAGGTTAAGCAGCGTCAGGCCACTGGAGATCGACTGGATGACGATGATGCCGAGCAGCGCGCCGAACGCGGTGCCGCGCCCGCCGAACAGGCTCGTGCCGCCGATGACCGCCGCGGCGATGGCGTTGAGGTTCACGTCGCCGCCGCCGCTGCTCTGGTTGGCCGCCGCGAGCCGGGCCGCGGCGAGGATGCCGCCGACCGCCGCGAAGGAGGAACAGAGCACGAACACCGAGGTGTAGATGGTCCTGACGTTGATGCCGGCGCGCCTGGCGGCCTCGACGTTGCCGCCGACCGCGTACACCGACCTGCCCCACCGCGTACGCGAGAGCAGGTAGTGCATGACCAGCACCAGCGCGACGAAGAACACGAACATCCAGCCGACGCCGCGCGTCTGTCCCAGGTACCAGACCATGAACAGCAGCGCCACCAGCAGCGCGGCGCTCCGCACGACCAGCGCCGAGGTGCTCTTCGACGACAGCCCGGCCTTGCGGCGCTCCCTGGCGTGCAGGTAGCCGCTCGCGAACAGCCACCCGGCCGCGACCACCGCGAGCGTGTACGAAAGCCAGGCGGGCACGAAGGCGAGCTGGGCGAAGTTCACCAGCCCCGAGTCGAACGGCAGGTTGATCGCGCCCTTGGTGCCGAGCACGTACAGCTGCAGGCCGAGGAAGCCGAGCAGGCCCGCGAGCGTGATGACGAAGCTGGGCACGCCGAACCTGTTGAACAGCTGCGCGTACACCCAGCCGACGGCGGCGCCGATGATGACCGCGGCCGAGATCGCCACCCAGGCCGGCAGCCCCTGGTCCACGAAGAGCACCGCCAGCACCGCGCCCGACAGGCCGCTGACCGAGCCGACGGACAGGTCGATCTGGCCGACCAGCAGGACGCAGACGATGCCCAGCGCGATGACGCCGACCGCGGCCGACTCCATCGTCAGGTTCACCAGGTTCTGGCTGGACAGGAAGATCGGGTTGAGGATCTGCAGCACGCTCCAGATGACGATCAGCCCGACCACGACCGGGATCACGCCGAGGTCGCCGCCGCGCGCCCGCTCGACCACGTCGGTGAACGCGCCGCGCAGGCCCTCGCGCCGCTGCAGCCGCTCGTCCTGGTGGTCGGTGGCGACCGTGCCGCCCGTCGTGCCGTCCGTCGTGCTGTTCACCGTGTCCTTCATGACGGGAGCCCTTCCTGACGCCGGGACGCCCGCCGGGCCACCGCGTTGTCGGTGGCCCCGGTGATCGCGGCGATGATGTCTTCGGCGGAGACGTCGCCGACGTCGAAGACGCCGTTGTTGCGGCCGAGCCTGAGCACCGCGACCTTGTCGGCCACGGCCTTCACGTCGGCCATGTTGTGGCTGATCATGATCACGCCCAGGCCGTTCTCGCGCAGCCGCTCGACCAGGTTGAGCACCTCGGCCGTCTGGGCGACGCCCAGCGCGGCCGTCGGCTCGTCCAGGATGATGATCTCCGGGTCGCCGAGCAGCGACCTGGCGATCGCCACCGTCTGGCGCTGGCCCCCGGACAGCGCCGCCACCGGGACCCGCACGCTCGGGATCTTCGCGGAGAGCTGCCGGAGCAGCTCCCACGAACGCGTCTCCATCGCCACGTCGTTCAGGCGCAGCGGGCGGATCTCCTGGCCCAGGAACAGGTTCTGGATCACGTTGAGGTTCTCGCAGAGCGCCAGGTCCTGGAAGACGGTGGCGATGCCGAGCTTGTGCGCCGCCGCCGGGTTGGGGATGTCGACCTCACGGCCGGCGAACGTGATCGTCCCCGAGTCCGGCGGATGCACCCCTGAGAGGATCTTGACCAGCGTGGACTTCCCGGCGCCGTTGTCGCCGACCACCGCGACGACCTGGTGCGGGGCCACGTCGAGCTCGATGTCGGTGAGCGCGGCGACGGCCCCGAAGGTCTTGCTGATGCCGCGCAGGGACAGGACTGCGTCCGGCTGCTGAGTGGGCGACACGGGGACCCCTTACTTGATGTCGAGCGCGGCGCAGCCCTCGGCGTACTCGCCGGTGCACACCTCGGAGGCCTTCATGATGCCGCTGTCGAACAGCACCTCCTTGACGTTCTCCTTCGTCACGACCGTCGGGACGAAGAGCTCGGAGGGCGTGTCGTACAGGGAGTCCTTGCCCTCGGGCTTCTGGCCCTGCATGAACTTGTACGCGACGTCCGCGGCGGCCTCGGCGACGATCTTGATCGGCTTCGAGATCGTGTTGTACTGGTCGCCCTTGATGATGCGCTGGGCGGCGGCGATCTCCGCGTCGTTGCCGGTGACCGGCGGCACGTCCTTGCCCGCAGCCTTGAAGGCGGCGATGGTGCCGCTGGCGGTGCCGTCGTTGGCCGCGACCACGCCGACGATGTCGTCGCCGAACTGGGTGATCTGGCCGCTGACCCAGGTCTGCGCCTTCTCCGGGCTCCACTCGGGCGTGTCGTACTCGGCCAGCAGCTTGAAGCCGCTGGGGTCGACGGCGCTGTGGATGCCCTTCTTGATCAGGCCGGCCGCGGCGTCCGTCGGGGAGCCGTTCACCTGGAGGATGCCGCCCTCGGCGTTCTCCGCCTTGAGGTGGTCGACCAGCGACTGGGCGATCAGCGAGCCGATCTTCTCGTTGTCGAACGAGATGTAGTAGTCGGCCGGAGTGGACGGGATCGGCCGGTCGTAGGCGATGATCGGCACCTGCTGCGCCTGCGCGGCGCGCACGATGGTGGCCGCCGCGGTGGAGTCGACGGGGTCGATCACGATCGCCTTGACGCCCTGGGCCAGCGCGGAGTTCGCCTGCTGCTGCTGCTTGGCGGCGTCGGAGTCGGCGTTCTGGTAGATGACGGAGCAGCTGGGGCAGAGCTCCTTCATCTTGGCCTCGAACAGCGGCTTGTCCTGCTGCTCGTACCGGGTGGAGGCGAGGTCGGGCATGAGGAACGCCACCTTGGCGTTCTCCGCGCCGCCCTCGGCGCCGCTGGTCGCCGCACCGTCGCCGCCGGTCGAGCCGCACGCGGCCAGCGCCGAAGTCGCGAGGACCGCCACGGCGGCGAAGGCGGACGTCCGCATCTTGATTCTCTTCACGGGTTCTTTCCTCACTCGCTACGTCCAGCGGACGATCTCGTATGCGTCGCGTCCCCCGAATGCGACCAATGACGCGCCTGTCGGGCCACGTCCTGTGGTGGGCATCACGCTAGCCGGGGCCAGAACATTTGTCCAGCACGAGTGTTCACACTCTAGGCATGCGGACGACGCCGGGTTCACCCCGGCGTGGTGCTCAACGCGTGGCGGCGAGGATGCTCTCGGCGGTCAGCGCGTCGGTCACGAGCCGGTTGAAGTAGCCGCCCCTGGCACCCGCGATGATCGAGGCCACCTTCTCCCCGCCCACGGCGACGGCGATCGAGTGCGGGATGCGCCGCAGCTCCTCCAGGCCGGCCGCGACCAGGCGTTCGCTGCCCGGATAGCCGACCGGCTCGCCGTCGCGGTCGTAGAAGCGCGAGCAGACGTCGCCCACGGCCCTGCGCAGGCTGGGCTCGTCGCGCGGCACGAACGCGGGCACGACCTGGCGCGTCAGCGGCGGCGAGCCGACGCCCACGACCGCGCACCTGGCCTGCGCCCACAGGTCCATCACCCGGCGCACCGACGGCTCGTGCTGCAGCGAGTAGAACAGCTCGGGGCCAGGCAGCGCGGGCGCGTACAGGTAGTGGGGCACGCCGCCGACCTGGTCGGCCAGCAGGCGGGTGGTCTCGTTGGTCTGGAACCAGGGCTGCGGGTCCTGCTGCCCGCCGACCGCCGGGGCGATCCGCACGCCGGGGAAGCGGCCGAGCCCTTCGCGCGCGCACTCGTACACGGTGCTGCCCGACGACACCAGCACCACGTCGCCCGACTCCAGCCCCACCGCCGCCAGCGCCTTGGCCAGGCCGGGGGCCAGCCACGGGCCCAGCGCGGGGCCGCTGACCTTGGGGACGAGGTGGACGTCGTGGAGGTTCAGCGCGGCGGCGACCTCGCTCGCCAGGTGGCCTCCGGCCAGCCGTTCGGGGCGGTGCACCTTGATCTCGACGATGCCCTGCCTGCGCGCCTCGGTCAGCAGCCGGCTCACGGTCGCCCTGCTGACGCCCAGCCGCTTGGCGATGTCGGCCTGGGTGGCGTCGTGGAGGTAGTACTGCGACGCCGCGGCGTACATCAGCTCCTGGGGGAAGCGGGCTTCCTGTGCGGCGTCGACATTCATGCGCGCGCTCCCTGGGGATTCTCTGAACAATTGTGCTGAACGTATGCGCTCGACTATACCTTCGCGCCGCCCGGAAGAAAGGCTAGCGACCCTGGCGTGAATCCGGGATGCCTGACCGGATCGCGCCCGTGACGAGGGCGTCGCCCAGCGGGGTGCGCGCGTACAGGACGCTGCGGCCGGTCCGGGTGCCGCTGATCAGCCCCGCCTCGCGCAGCGCAGCCAGGTGGCCGCCCGTGGTGCCGAGGCTCTGCCCGAGCAGCGCGGCCAGGTGGGTGGTCGTGGCCGGCGCGGCCAGCTCCTCCAGGACGCGGGCGCGGGTGCGCCCGATCAGCCGCGCCAGACCGGCCCCCGCCCGGCGCCGCCCGGCCGCGATCCCGCGGGCGGGGTAGACCAGCGCGGACGGCCACGCCTCCTCCAGGTACGCGCCCAGGTTGCCGATGAACGCCGACGGCAGGAACAGCAGCCCCTTGCCGCCCAGCCGGTACCACTCGTCCTGCGTGCCCATCGCGATCTCGATGTGGCCGGCGCCGTTCCAGCGCACCTGCTCGCTCAGGCCGTCGAGCGCCGCCGCCCACCCGTAGGCCGCCAGCCGCCCTGCCCGGTGCACCACGTCCCGCTCCAGGATCGCCTGGAAGTGCGGCCACTCCCTGGACACGATCTCCGTCCAGAGCGCCTCGTACGCGTCGGCGATGAGCCGCACCACGTCGGCGCCGAGCAGCAGGGCCCTGGCCTCCTCGGCGGCCGGCGGGCGGCGGGCCAGCACCGCGGCGATCTCGGCGTGCGCCTGCTCGATGGGGGTCTCCCTGACGGCGGACAGCTCCGCCTCGAACGGCACGCCCACACCGGTGGGCGGGGGCGCGATGAAGTCCACGTTCGCGTCGCCCCGGTTGCCGGAGATCACGGCCGTGGCGCGCAGCGCCGGGTGGCGGCGCGTCAGCTCCCGGTACGCCGGCCGCCACCGGTCCACCCACTGCCGGTGCACGCCCGCCGGTCCGCGGCCGTCGAGCAGCCACTGCGCGTGCATGGTCTCGATCAGCGGCGAGATGGCGAACCGGCTGGCGGCCACGTCCTGTGGGGTGACCTCGATCTTGTACACCATCTTTCGGTTATATCCGAAAGCTTCGCCGCGAGCTCGGACCCCGGCCACCATCGGATGAACAGACGGGGCGGCCCCGGCCCTCCCTCCGGGGCCGCCCCTCCCATCCCTCCTGAGGAGATCCGCCTTGTCCACCGAACGCGCGGCGACCTACGGCGAGGTGTTCGCCGTCCGCGAGTTCCGGGTGCTGTTCGGCAGCTTCGCGCTGCTGGTGTCCGGCGACTCGATCAAGATGCTGGCGCTGTCGGTGCTGGTGTACGCGGAGAGCGGCTCGCCCGGGCTGGCCGCGGCCGCCTACATGGTGGGCTGGCTGCCGTACATCGTCGGTGGCATGTTCCTGCTGTCGCTGGCCGACCGGCTGCCCGCGCGGGGGCTCATGGTGGTGGGCGAGCTGGTCAGGGTGGTGGTGTGCCTGCTGCTGGCGTACGCGGGGCTGCCGGTCTGGGCGATGCTGGCGCTGGTGCTGGTCACGGGGCTGTTCTCGCCCGTCTTCGGCGCCGCGCGCAGCGCCATGCTGCCGGACGTGCTGCCCGGTGACGCGTTCGTCCTGGGACGGTCGCTCCTGGGCGTCACCTCGGCCGGAGCCCAGATCGGCGGCCTGGCCGTGGGGGGCGCCTTCCTGGCCGCCACCGGCCCCCAGGGCGCCCTCGCGGCCACCGCCGCGCTCTCCGCCTTCGGCGCCCTGATCCTCCGCCTCGGCCTTCCGCCCAGTCCGCCCCGCCAGACTGACCGGCGGGGCTCCGCTTCCGGAGCGGTGCGGACCACGCTGCGGGTCAACAGAGTGCTGCTCGCCGACCGGCGGGTGCGCGGGCTGCTGCTGGCGTCGTGGGTGCCGCCGCTGTTCCTTGCCGGGGGCGAGGCGATGATCGTGCCGTACCTGGGCGGGCAGGGCAAGGCCGGCGTGGTGCTGGCCGCGGCCGCCGCCGGGATGGCGGTGGGGGAGTTCGCCGTCGGCCGGTTCGCCGCGCCGGCGCTGCGGGAGCGGCTCTCGCTGCCGCTGGCGGTGCTGCTCGGGGTGCCGTGGCTGGGGTTCCTGGCCGCGCCCGGCGTCGGGTGGGCCGCCGCCCTCGCCGCCGTCGCGGCCGCGGGCCTCGCCTACCAGCTCGGGCTGCAGCGCCGGTTCGTCGACGCGGTGCCCGAGGACGTGCGCGGGCAGGCGTTCGGGCTGCTGTCGACGGGGCTGATGACCGGGCAGGCGGTGGGCGCGGCGCTCATCGGCGTCGTGGGGGAGGTGTTCTCGCCCCGGCTCGGGATCGTGGTCGCGGGCGCCGCCGGCGTCCTCGCCGCCCTGGCCCTGTGGCGGCCCCTCCGCCCGGAGCCCGCCCCGGGGAGAATCACCGCCGAACAGACCCCCACCCGAACCCCCTGATCCGTTGATCCCCTCTCGGGCAGGGCGCCGCAACGGGTGCCTGAGGCCCGTCGGCCCTGCCGTAAGTTCAGAAAAATCACGACCTTTTGGGAAACCCCTCGGGCTCGGCGCCGTCATGCGTGCCTGACGGCCCGCTCAGCCCGCCGTAGGTCCGGGTTCGGGACCGCGTCCGCTGACGGGGCCGCCCGCGTCAGGGAGGGGAATCGGTCGGCCGAAGCTCTCGGCTGCGGCGCGTCGATCTCCGCGGGTCTCACGGGGGCAGCTCGCCGGAGCCGCGGGGGACGAGGCCGACCGGCAGCACCGGGTGCTCGGCGGGTCCGGTGTCGCCTGAGAGCCTGCGGAACAGCAGCTCGGCCGCCACCCGCCCCATGCGCGCCGGATCCTGCGCCACCACCGTCACGCCGAGCAGGTCCGACAGCTCGAAGTCGTCGAACCCGACCACCGCCGGCCCGCGCCGCCCCGCCAGCGCGCGCAGGGCCGTCACGGTGAGCCGCCCGTTGCCGGTGAACACCGCCGTCGGCGGCCGGTCCAGGGCCAGCATCCGGTCGAGCGCCGCCCGTACGGTGTCGAGCGCGGGGGACCGCATGCACACCAGCCGCTCGTCGTAGAGGTGACCCAGCGCGGTCCGGAAGCCGTGCAGCCGCCGCGCGGCCGTGAAGATCGACGGCTCGTCGCCGAGGAACGCGATCCTGCTGTGCCCGTGCGCGACGAGGTGCCGGGTGGCCAGGGCCGCGCCGCCCGCGTTGTCGGCGAGCACCGTGTCGACGTCGATCCCCGGCCCCGGCGGCCGGTCCACGAACACGGCCGGGGTGCCCGCGTCGAGCTCGGGCCGCAGGTAGGAGTGGTCCTCGCCGGCGGGCACCACGATCAGCCCGTCGACCCGCCGCGCGCAGAACGTGAGAACCAGCTCCCGCTCGCGCTCCGGGTCCTCGCTCGACGACCCGCTGAGCAGCAGGCACCCGTGGGCGGCGGCCACGGACTCCACGGCCCGGCTCAGCCCGGCGTAGAAGGGGTCGGCGACGTCCTCGATGACCAGGCCGATGGTGGCGGTGCGGCCCCGGCGCAGCACGCGGGCGCTCTCGTTGCGGCTGTAGCCGAGCCGGTCGATGGCGGCGCGCACCCGGTCGGCGGTCGCCGGATGCACGCCGGGCTCGCCGTTGACCACGCGGGACACGGTCTTGAGCGCGACGCCCGCGGCCGAGGCGACGTCCTTCATCGTCGGTCTCACGTCTAGGATCCTTTCTCACCTCGCAGTGCCGGACAACGTTGTCAAAAGCACTGTGCGACAGGAGGAACCCGATGTCGTTCAGATCCGCACTGCTCGTCGCCGGCATCGTGCTGGCCGGGCTGAACCTCCGGCCCGCCATCGCCGGGGTCTCACCGCTCCTCGACGAAATCATGACCGACGTCGGGCTCAGCCCCGCAGGGGCCGGCGGCATCTCCACGGTCATGGTGATCTGCCTGGGCGTGTTCGGGCCGTTGGCGCCGCTGCTCGCCCGCCGCATCGGGCTGGACCGCACGCTCCTGGCCGGCCTGCTGCTGCTCGCGCTCGGGGTGGTGCTGCGGGTCCTCGACGGCGCCCCTGTCCTGTACGTGGGCTCGGCCGTCGCGGCGACGGCCATCGCCGTGATGAACGTGATCATGCCCGCCATCGTCAAGCAGCACTTCCCCCACCGGCTGAACCTGCTGACCGGCGTCTACTCCTCGGCCATCGTGGGCGGCGCGGCGGGCGCCTCGGCCCTGGTCATCCCGTTGGAGAACGCCACCGGTCACGACTGGCGCGGCGTGTCGGCGCTGATGGCCGTGCCCGCCCTGGCCGCCGCCCTGCTCTGGCTGCCGCAGGTGTTCGGCAGGCAGGTGCTCCCCCCGCAGGGGCCGCGGCCCATCCGGGCGGTCCTGCGCAGCCGGGTGACCTGGCAGGTGACGGCCTGGATGGGGCTGCAGTCGGCGACGTTCTACATCATGCTGACGTGGCTGCCGAAGATCTTCCTGGACGCCGGGCTGCCCGCCGGCCAGGCCGGTTACCTGCTCGGGCTGACGACCCTGGTCCAGGTGGCCGCCACGCTGGGGGTGCCGGTCGTGGCCGGGCGGCGGGCGTCGCAGGTGCCGTACGTGATGGCGGCGGGTGTGCTGACCGGCCTCGGCTACCTGGGGGTGCTGGTGGCGCCGACGACGGTGCCGTGGCTGTGGATGATCGTGCTGGGCATCGGGCAGGGCGCGTCGTTCGCGCTGGCGCTGCTGATCATCGCGCTGCGCCCGGCCGACCCGGCGGCGGTGACGGCGCTGTCCGCGGTGGCGCAGTCGCTCGGGTACGTGATTGCGGCGCTCGGCCCGCTGCTGTTCGGGTATCTGGGGCAGGTGTCCGGTGGCTGGTCCGTGCCGCTGGCGGCCGGGCTGGGCGTGGTGGGCGCGCAGCTGGTCACCGGATGGTTCGCGGGACGCCCTGCTACCTTAGGCAAGGCTAACCTTTAACGAAGGGGTTCCGGGGTGCTGACCGAGGTGCTGGAACGCGTCGCCGCCGAGCGCGGTGGCGTGCTGGGCGTGGAGCCGGGCCTGGTCATCGAGCCCGACGAGAGCTGGACGGCCGTCGCCGGTCTGGTGCGGGAGCCGTACACGGTGCTGGGCGAGCTGGTCGACGAGACGGCGGCGCGCTGGAACGCGCCACGCCACGTCGGCGCGGCGCTGTTCTGGAAGACCTACGGCTACTGGCACACGCTGCCGATGGCGCTCGGCTGGGCGCTGGACGGGCGCGTGCCGATCATGAAGCTGGCCGACACGTACGTCAGGCGCTCCGACGCCGGGGTGACGATCGCGGCGAGCCGGGTGAGCTGGACGGAGGGCGCCGGCGCGATCCGGGAGGCGCTGGCGGAGTCGCAGCGGCCCCTGGTCAAGGCGATCGGCTCGATGGCCAGGGTGGGCAAGCGGACCTTGTGGGGCTCGACGGCCGAGGCGTTCGCGCACCCTCTGATCTCGATGGTGCCCGGCGACTACATGGACCTGCTCAGGCGCGTCGGCGAGCCGGTCGACGGACTGATCGAGCCGTCCGGCGACGGATACTTCCGCCGTACCTGCTGCCTGTGGGTGACGCTGCCGGACGCCGAGCCGTGCGGGAGCTGCTGCGTGCTGAGGAAGCCCGCCGCCTGAACACGGACCCGGGGACGGCGGCTTGGATGGCGTCTGATCGCGGGGCGTGGAGTGCCTGAACGCGCGGCGTGACCGGGGCGTTACCACGCGGTCACCGGAATGTCGGTGGCGGCGTTTATCGTGGCGGGATGCCCCGCAAGCGAGCGACGATCCGGGAGGTGGCGCGCGCCACGGGCCTGTCCCAGGCCGCCGTCTCCTACGCGCTGCGCGGCGTGCAGGTCGCGCCCGAGACCGTCGAGCGGGTCCGCGCCGCCGCGGCCGAGCTCGGCTACGAGGCCGACCCGATCGCCCGCGCCCTGGCCAGCGGCCGCACCGGCATGATCGGGGTGCTCTGCGCCTCGCTGGAGGACCTCTGGCAGCAGTCGCTGGCCGTGGGCATCAGCAGGGGCCTGCGCGAACGCGACCGCTACGCGCTCATCCTCGACGCCGCCGGCGACCCCGCGCGCGAGCGGGCGCTCGCCGGCCAGCTGCGTGACCAGCGCGTCGACGGCCTCATCGTGCAGCCGCTCGATCCCGCCGCGCCGTTCTGGCCCGAGCTGTGCGCGTCGCTGCCGGTGGTCGCGGTCGGCGACTCGCTGCGCGGCACCGCCGCCGAGGTCGTCTTCGACAACCGGCGCGGCGTCACGCTCGCGCTGGAGCACCTGCGGGCGCTCGGCCACCGCCGCGTCGGCGTGCTCACCCCCACCCGGCCCAGCACCCCCGACCGTCCCGCCGACGTGCACGTCCTGGCCGAGGCCGAGCGGCTGGGCCTCGACATCGAGGTGGCGAGCGCCGCGCACGGCCCGATCGCCGCCACGCGGGCCGCCCGCGACCTGCTCGGCGGCGCCCGGCCGAGCGCCGTCTTCTGCTTCGCCGACTCCATCGCCTACGGCGTCTACGCCGCCGCCCGCGAGCTGGGGCTGTCGATCCCCGGCGACGTCTCGGTGATGGGCTACGACGACCACCCGATGTCCGGCCTGCTCACTCCCGAGCTGTCCACCGTCGACTGGAACATCGACGGCATCGTCGGCGCGGCCGTCCGCCTCATGACCGACGCGGCCGACGGCCAGGGCGAGCGCCGGCGCGTCGTCCAGCTGCCCACCCTGCGCGAGCGCGAGTCGGTGGCCGACCTCAGTCGTCGGGGATGAGCCAGCTGAGCAGCCAGGTCACCACGCTGATGATGATCGCGCCGAAGAACGCGTCGGGCCAGAAGGAGTCGACATGGAAGGGGATGCTCAGCTGGCCGGCCACCCAGCTGGTCAGCAGCAGCATGGCGGCGTTGATGACCAGCAGGAACAACCCGAGGGTGAGCACGATCAGCGCGCACCCGAGGCCTTTCACGATGGGTTTGACGATGGCGTTGATGAGGCCGAAGATCAGCGCGACGACGAGGAGCGTGCCCCAGTAGCTCGCCGAATACTCCGGCGCCGTCACGTCGATGCCGTCGAGGAACTGGACCGCCACCCAGAGCGCGACCGCGGCCGCGAGGGTTCTGATGATGAATCTCACGCTGCTTGATCCTCCCACTGCCGTCGCCATACGGATAGGCCGGAGCGGATCCCGATGCGTTACCGCCCCGCTCGCCCGGGAAAGGGGGAGGTTACCAGGGAGGAGCGAGATGGACGCCACCGGACTCGAAACGCTGTCGGACAGCGAGCTGCACGAACGCGCCGTGCGCTACGCCGTCCGCCATGGGGACCTCGGGTTCCTGTGGAACCTGCTCAAGGTGATCCCCGCGGCCGAGGCGGCCACCGGCCACGCGAGCGAGACGACGGCCGACCTCACCCGCGTCTCGGCGCTGCTGAGCGACGCGATGACCGCGGGCGAGGGCAACCTGGGGGCGGCGCTGCGCCCCGTCTACCTTGAGTATCTACGCGAGCATCCCGACGCCTAGCCGGCCAGCTAGCCGGCCAGCAGGGTGCCCGCCCCGCTGTAGGCGGCCAGGCCGGGGGTGCCGAACTCCTGGCCGTCACGGGTCACGATCAGGCTCTGGTACGGGCCCTCGCCCAGCTCGATCCCGAAGCGCCTGGCGAGCACCGGTCCCATCGCGTACATGGCGGTGGCGTAGGCGTCCGCCACTCCCAGGTCGGGGCCGAGCACGGTGACGGACGACAGGGCCTCCTGCCGCTCGCCCGTACGGGGGTTCACGATCTCGGCGCGGCCGGAGGTCGCGACGGCCAGGTCGTGGGCGAACAGGACCCTGCGCACCACCCCGGTCTTCGGGTCGCGGACGCCGATCCGCCAGCGCTTGCCCGGCGAGGCCGAGCCGCGCACCCGGATGTCGCCGCCGGCGTCGATGAGGTGGTCGACCGCTCCCGACTGCGTCAGCGCCCGTGACAGCCGCTCCAGCGCCCAGCCTTTGATGTAGCCGGACGGGTCGACCCTGCCGTCGATCCGGGCCTCGAACCAGCCGTCGGTCGCTTTGCTCAGTTCGTCGCACCGGTGGAGCACCTCGACGAGCTCCGGCACCTGACGCAGGGTCTGCCCGCGGTTGAGGCGGAAGATCTGGCTGTCCTCGTCGTCCGGGTCGAACGTCTCTTCCACCCACCGCAGCCACCTGAACGCGTGGTCGAGCACGGGAGTGAGCTCCCGCGTCGGCAGGGCGGTACGGATGTCGACACTGACGTGTGTGCCCATGAAGTTCCCGACACGGGCCGTTCCGGGGAAAGTCGTCACCTTCGCCTCCTTGTCCCCAGTAACACTCTCATAACGTCCGTAATGTCGGGTTAAGGGTATGCCGCAGCTTTACCGGCCTTTTACCGTGTCCTGGCCGTCCGCACCTGGGCGCCGGGGACGGCCAGCCGGGAGAGCGCGCCGCGCACGTACCGCTGGAAGTGCCGGGGGCCGGCGAGGATCACCTCGCGCTCGACGATGTCCGGAACCTGCCTGCTCAGGCCGGAGGCGCTCAGCCGCTCCTTCGTCCGCGGGTCGTGCTCCGCGCCGACCACCAGCACCAGGCCGTACCGCTGGTGAAGGTCGAGCAGTTCGGCGTCGACCCGCTCGGTGCGGTAGACGGCGACGGTGTCCGCGCCCTTGCCGGCCAGCAGCCGCCGCAGCGCGCCGGGCTCGAGCCCGGTGGCGATGAGCACGGTGCCCTTCGTGTGCCGGCCGTGGACGCGTACCGCCATGACGGCCGCCACCGCGTACACGGCCAGAGCCGCGCCCGTGACCGGGGACGCGTGACCGAGCAGGTACGCGGCCGGCGCCGCACCCGCTCCCAGACAGAAGAGGAGGGAACCGAGGAATTTCCGCTCACTAGCCATGATTGAACGATGCGTCTCGAAGATGAGAAGCGTCTGAGTAAGGTCTAAAACATGGCTAACGTGCGGGTAGAGCGGACCGAGGACGGCGGATTCCTGGCGACCAATGCCAGGGGCGCCCAGGTGCGGATGGGTGGTGCGGAGGACGGCGTGTTCACGCCTGTCGAGTTGTTGCTCGCGGCGCTGGGCGGGTGTCACATCGTCACCGTCGAGCCGCTGACCGCCAAGCGCGGCCAGCGGCTGGTGCGCCTGGCCATGGAGGTCTCGGCCGACAAGGTCGAGCCGAACCGTCTGGGTCCCGTCACCGTCCGCTACGACGTCGAGCTGCCCTCGGAGGAGGCCGACGAGGTGTTCAGGGCGGTGGCGCACCGGGTGCACGAGAAGTACTGCACCGTCGGCCGCTCGCTCGAAGAGGGCACCGAGGTCCGTTTGGAGATCCCGTAGCCCTGATTAAACGGATATTCGACTGCGTTATGACGCGGTCGTTGCATAGGCCCCGGTAGCGTCGTAGACAGGTCGGAAGCATGGTGACCGGCCGAGAGACCTACACCGAAAAGCAGGCAGCGGAGGGGGACCGCTCGTCTGCAGCGCGGGACCGCCGGGGCTTTTGGGGGAAAGCCGACCGGCCTGGACCGCCACCGGACCGGGGTCGGGCAGATTTGGGGGAACTGCCCGGCCCCGGTCTCATACCCACCGGAGCCGGGCGGCAGACCGCCCGGCTCCGACTTTTTGATCTTTGCGTATCGTACGGTTCCGTGACGAAGATCCTCATTGACTGCGATCCCGGCATCGACGACGCCATGGCCCTGGCCCTCGCGGCCGGCGCGCCCGGTCTGGAGGTCGTCGCCGTCACCACCGTGGGCGGCAACGCCGACCTGGCCGTGACCACCAGGAACGCGCTGGCGCTGCGGGAGTTCCTGGACCTGGGCGACATCCCGGTCGCCCCGGGAAGCCCCGGCGCCCTCCTGCACCCCGTCGTCCGCGCCGATCACGTGCACGGACCCACCGGCCTCGGCGCCGCCGTGCTCCCCGAACCGGTGCGCGCCGCGGCGGACGGGCACGCGGTCGACGTCATCATCGACACCCTGCGCGCCGCCCCCGGCGAGGTCACCCTCGTCGCGATCGGCCCGCTCACCAACATCGCGCTCGCCGTCCGCAAGGAGCCGCGCGTCGTGGAGTGGGCCCGCGACCTGGTCATCATGGGCGGCTCCGCCACGCGCGGCAACCACAACCCGGCCGCCGAGTTCAACATGCTCGCCGACCCGGAGGCCGCCGCCATCGTCTTCAGGTCCGGCTGGACGGTGAAGATGCTGGGCCTGGACGTGACGCTCACCGCCGTCGTCACCTCCGCGGTGCTCGACCGCATGCGGCCACTCGGCCGCCTGGCCGAGTTCCTGATCCCCGCCGCCACCTCCTACGGCGTGGTCACCGCCGACGGCGGCCCCACCATCCACGACGCGTGCGCGGTGGCGTACGTGCTGGACCCGGCCCTGGTCACGATGACGCCGGCCGTGGTCGACGTGGAGATCAGGGGCGAGCACACCCGGGGCATGACCGTCGTGGACTTCCGGCCGATGGACCGTGTCCCCAACGCGCTCGTCGGCACCCACCTGGACGTGGACCGCTTCTGGGACACGATGCTGGACGCGTACGGCAGGCTGGCGGAGCGTCTGGGCTGACGCGCGCGTGGTGCGGGGAGTGTTCGGCGGCTGATACAGTTACACGTGTTGCGGGCGCCGCTAGCTCAGTTGGTCAGAGCAGCTGACTCTTAATCAGCGGGTCCGGGGTTCGAGTCCCTGGCGGCGCACCATCAAGAAACCCCGATTCGGTTCAGCCGGGTCGGGGTTGTTTCATGTCCGGACCGGTTTCCGTGACGAGTCCTCCTCCACCCACCTCAGCCCGCGACAGGGCAGGAGTGAGTCTTTGCCTGTGAGCTGTCGAGGGTTGAGGGCATGGGGGGAAGAGGCCAACGGAGGAGAGGAACGGTGACATGACAGATGTTTCCGGACAGGGGTCCGGCACCGGTGACCAGCGGCAGATTCTGACGAACCGGCAAGGCCACCCCGTATACGACAACCAGAACCAGCGCACGGTCGGCGCCAGAGGCCCCGCGACGCTGGAGAACTACCAGTTCCTGGAGAAGATCAGCCACTTCGACCGGGAGCGCATCCCGGAGCGGGTGGTGCACGCCCGCGGCGCGACCGCGTTCGGCTTCTTCGAAGCGTACGGGAAGATCGGCGACGAGCCGATCAGCCGCTACACCCGCGCGAAGCTGTTCCAGGAGGCGGGCAAGCGGACCGACGTGGCGCTGCGGTTCTCCACGGTCATCGGCGGCCGGGACTCGGCGGAGACGGCCCGCGACCCTCGGGGGTTCGCGGTCAAGTTCTACACCGAGGACGGCAACTGGGACCTGGTCGGCAACAACCTGGCCGTGTTCTTCATCCGGGACGCGATCAAGTTCCCCGACGTGATCCACTCGCTCAAGCCCGACCCGGTGACGTTCCGGCAGGAGCCGAACCGGATCTTCGATTTCATGTCGCAGACGCCCGAGTGCCTGCACATGCTGGTCAACCTGTTCAGCCCGCGCGGCATCCCGTCCGACTACCGCCACATGCAGGGGTTCGGCGTCAACACCTACAAGTGGGTCAACCAGCAGGGCGAGACCGTGCTGGTCAAGTACCACTGGATGCCCAAGCAGGGCGTGCGCAGCATGACCGAGCTGGACGCCGCCGTCGTCCAGGCCCAGGACCTGGGGCACGCCACCCGTGACCTGCACGAGGCGATCGACCGGGGCGACTACCCCGAGTGGGAGCTGCTCGTGCAGATGATGAGCGACGACGAGCACCCCGAGCTCGACTTCGACCCGCTCGACGACACCAAGGTGTGGCCGGAGAACGAGTTCCCGGCCAGGCCGGTCGGGCGGCTGGTGCTCAACCGCAACGTGTCGAACAACTTCGCCGAGAACGAGCAGATCTCCTTCGGCACCGGCGTGCTGGTCGACGGCCTGGACTTCTCCGACGACAAGATGCTCGTCGGCCGGACGTTCTCGTACAGCGACACCCAGCGCTACCGGGTCGGCCCGAACTACCTGCAGCTCCCGGTCAACCAGGCGAAGAACGCGGAGATCCGGACGAACCAGCGCGACGGTCAGATGACGTACTTCGTCGACACCGCCGGCGAGTCGCCGCACATCAACTACGAGCCGTCGCTGATCGACGGGCTGCGCGAGGCCGAGTACCCCACCGTGGACGAGGAGGGGCCGGTCATCTCCGGGCGGCTGACCCGCAAGCGCATCCCGAGGACCAACGACTACACCCAGGCGGGGCAGCGTTACCTGCTCATGGAGGAATGGGAACGCGACGACCTGGTGGCCAACTTCACGGCGAACCTCAAGCAGTGCGACCGGCGCATCGCCGAGCGCATGGTCTGGCACTTCCTCATGGCCGAGGACGAGCTGGGCCTGCGCGTCGGCGAGGGGCTCGGCATCACGCCCGACGACGTGGCGCACCTGGAGCCGCTCGCGACCCAGGACCTCACCAAGGAGGAGCGGGAGCGCATGGCGAACCTCGGCAGGAACGGGCCGCGCGACGTGCAGGGCCTGAAGATGACGCACTGCGTGCCGAACGAGCGCGCCGCGCGCGCCGAGCAGTAGTCCCGGACAGTCCCGGAAGTCACCCCAGGCGGCGGAGCAGGGCCTGCTTCGCCGCGCTGAACTCCTCGTCCGTCAGCACGCCCTGGCGGTGCAGCTCGCCGAGCTCGGACAACTGGCCCAGGATCGTCTGCGTCTCCGCCGTCGTGCTCGGCGGCGGGGGCAGCTCGGCGGGCCCGCGCGGGATGCGGGCCAGGACGGCCGCCGCGACCAGGCAGGTCGTCCCGCCGAACCGCTGCACCCCCCACGACAGGCAGCGCGGGTCCTTCTGCGGCGGCCTGAGCGGGCCCTCGTCCTTGGGATGGAAACGCAGGACGCCGTAGCCCATGCCGCTCTGCGGCTTCCACTCCACGCCGGTCAGGTCGGCCACCGCGAACTCCTGCGGGCCCGCCTCGTCCTTGGCCGTCGAGGCGAAACCGGTCCACTCGACGCGCACGCGCTCGCCGTCGAAGCTCACCGTGCCGTCGCCCGCGGTCGCCGTGATCGGCACCTCCGGGCCGGGCAGCACGAAGTCCTCGCACGGCCCCGCAGCCGTCTGCCACACCGCGAGGCTGTCGCGGATCTCGTCGGCGAAGTACTCGGCCGCGCCGGTGCGGTCCTTCGGGATCTGCAACCGGTACGGGTCGGCGGGCGCGGTGAGCGAGCCCGCCACCGCGTCGGTCAGCGGGTCGGCCCCCTTGCGCAGCCGCAGCCTGAGATGGCCGCCCTTGCGCGCGGGCTCGAACGTGGCCCCCGCGATCGCCTCCAGCGGGATGACCAGCTCTCCCAGCGCCTTGCGGATCTCGTGCACGTCGCGCCCGCTGCCCGGCACGATCCGCAGCGTCTCGCCGTCGAAGGTCCACACGCCGTCGGCAAGCGCGATCTCAGCCATGCGTTCCAGCCTAGTAGCGGGAAACCGTCCGGTAGCGCGACTTAAGTAGCGAGACCCGTCTCATGGGGCGGGAGGTGGCGCCCAGCGGCGACCGACCGGCTTGCCGTACCCGGAGCACCTGGTGGAGGCGCTGGAGTTCGCCGTCGTCATCGGCTGACTCCGTCGGTGGTGCGGTCGAGGAGTGCCAGGTCGGCGCGGCGGGGGAGGCTCTCCCAGTCGCCCTGGGAGGTGACCGCGAACGCCCCTGCGGCGCAGGCGGTGCGCAGCCGGTGCTCGGGCTCGGCGCCCTCCAGCCAGTCGGCCAGCCATCCGGCGGCGAACGCGTCGCCCGCGCCCACCGGGTCCACCTCGGTGACCTGGTAGGCGGGCGCCCGGTACGCGACGCCGTCGGACAGTTCGACAGCACCCCGCGAGCCCAGCTTGACCAGCACGTGGCGCGGGCCCAGCGCGGCCAGCGCCTCCGCCACCGCGACCGGCCCTTCCGGGACGGCTCCCTCCGCGTCCTCCCGCGGCTCGTGCGGCGGGGCCGGGAAGGTGTCCGGGAGGAGCAGGCGGGCCTCTTCCTCCGTGGCGAACAGCATGTCCACCTGGCCGATCACCTCGCGCAGCCAGGCGCCCGCCTCCGCCGGGGACCACAGGGCCTTGCGGTAGTTGACGTCCAGGGACACCGGGACTCCCGCGCTCCGCGCCACCTCGACGGCGTGCCGTACGGTCGCGCGGGCGGACTCCGACAGGGCCGGGGTGATCGCGGTGACGTGCAGCACGCGGGCGCCTCTGATCAGGTCCGGGTCCAGGTCCTCCGGACGGATGCGCGAGCCGGCGCTGCCCGCGCGGTAGTAGCGGACGTCGATGTGGTCGGCCGTGCGGCGGCCCTTGATCATCAGGCCGGTCGGCGCCTCCAGGTCGGGGACGGCACGCACGTCCACGCCCTCGCCCGCGAGGGCCGAGCGGATCAGGTCGCCGAAGTCGTCGGCGCCCACCCGGCCCGCCCAGCAGGCCGTGCGGCCCAGCCGGGCGACGCCGATCGCCACGTTGGACTCGGCGCCGCCGAGCCCCAGGTCGAAGTCGCGGGCGAAGCGCAGCGGGCCGGTGCGGCGGGCCGCGAACAGGGCCATCGTCTCGCCGAAGGTCACCAGGTCTGTCATCGGATTGAGTTCGGGCACGCATGAAAACCTATTTCGGCGCGCGCCCGTATGCCAATCGTCAGGATCTGAGGGCTCCGGCCGGGGGCGACCCGTCAGCGGCGGCTCGGTGGTGGTTCCGGTGCGGGGACGGGGAGGAGGGGGGCGACTCCGGAGGTGGCGTCGCCGAGCCATTCGAGCGTGCGGCGGGCGTCCTTGACGACGGTGGCCACGCTGACGGCCAGGGCGACGGCGGCGACCAGCGCCAGCGCGGGCGACAGGAGCCCGAGCCGTCTGGGCCGGGACGACGGCAGGCAGGCCAGCGCCCACGAGCGGGTCTCCTCGCGCGGCCGGTCGAGCCAGCCGCGCAGGCGCGGCCAGGCGTGGAAGAGGGCGGCGGTGGCGGGCACGAGGCGGTCGCCGGTGACGGCCACCAGGGTGCCGGCGTCGGTGCGGGCGGGCGGGACGGCGACGCTGGGCCGGACCAGCAGCCCCGACTCCAGCAGCCGGGACAGGACGGGCTCGTCGAGGGAGGGGGCGGCGGCCGGTGGCGCGCCGGGGGCCAGCTCGACCAGGAGGTCCCTCAGCCGGTCCCGCTCGACGGCGGTCAAGGACGCGTACAGCTCCTCGGCCACCTCGCCCAGCGCGGGCGGCCCCGGCAGGGACGGCACCCGGGCCGACGTCGGGAGCGGCAGGGCGGAGGCCGGGGGCCGGGACGACGGGTCCTTGGACAGGGCGCGCGCCACCCGGTCGCGCAGCCGCGGCGGGAGCGCCGTCAGGTCGGGGTCGCAGGACAGCAGCCGGTGCATGACCTCGCCCATGGAGCCGCCGCGGAACGGGTCGTCGCCCGTGGCCGCGAACAGCACCAGCGCGCCCCAGGCGAACACGTCGCCCGCCGCGCCGCCCGGCTGCCCCGTGACGACCTCGGGGGCGAGGTAGGTGCGGGTGCCGCCGATCGAGCCGGGCACGCCGGGGCAGATCACCTTCGGGCCGTCGCCGGTGAGCAGCACCTTGCCCGGCCGCAGGTCGCCGTGGGCGAGCCCGGCGCCGTGGAGACAGGCGAGCGCCGACGCCACCGCCGTGGCCAGCGCGACCAGCTCCTCACCCGCGTACGGGCCGTGCAGGGAGATCGCCTCCCGCAGGGACGGCCCGCTCGCGAACTCGCTCACCACGTAGGCGGGCGTGCCGCCGGACCGGACTTCGAGGACGCTCGCGAGATGCGGGTGGGTCACGGGCCGGACGCGGGGGAGGGGACCGCGCGGCACCCTGACCGCGAACCTGCGCCCCTCGTCGTCGTAGGCGTCGTAGACCACGCCGTGGCGGCCCGCGCCGAGCCGCCCCGCCAGCCAGTAGCCGCCGAGCCTCTCGGGATCACCAGGCACCGAGCGCATCATCGAAAGGCTTAGACGCACCACGACGAGAATTTGTTGCGCACGGCTCCCAGAACGCCACAGGCCCCCCGCGCGCCTCGGGGAGCCCGTGGGTAAAGATCATTATTACAGCAATCCGGATCTTGCTTGCCAATCGGGCCGCAGCACGGACATGACGAGGGAGTCGTACCACTCGCCGTCCCAGCGCAGCGCGTCGCGGAGCCGGCCCTCCTCCACGAAGCCGAGCTTCTCGTAGACGTGGCGGGCCCGGTCGTTGAACGCGAACACCTCCAGGCCCACCCGGTGCAGCGGCGTGGTGCGGAAGGCGTGGTCGAGGGCGAGCGTGATGGCCTCGGTGCCGTAGCCCCTGCCGAAGGCCCGGTCGCCGATGAGCGCGATGCGCAGGTTGCACGACAGGTTGGGCTCGTCGAGCTCGTTGAGCACGACCTCGCCCACGTAGTCGCCGCCGGCCTCGATGGCCAGGTCGAGGCGGTCCGCCTGGCCGGCCCGCGTGGCGCACCAGCGCCGGCACGCCTCCAGCTCGAAGGCGGCGTGGGAGCCGGTCAGCCGCCGCACCTCGGGATCGGAGACCAGCGCGAACAGGCCGTCGGCGTGCTCGGCCCCCACCGGCCGCAGCGTCACCCGCTCGCCGGTCAGCACGGGTTTGTCGGAGAACATCGCCCCTGGTTATCAGTCCCGGCCGGGCGCGGGCAAACCCGAATCGCGCAGCACGGCCGCCAGCACCTCCTCCGGTTTGAGCACGCCCACGTCGTACTTCAGGTCCGCCACTTCACGGAAGTACGGCTCGCGCCGGGCGCGCAGGGCGGCCGGGGCGAATTCGGGCCGGTGGTCGCTGGTGCGCATCCGCTGGGTGAGCACCTCGTCGTCGGCGTCCAGCCAGATCACCGTGGCGGCGCGCATCGCCTCGCGGGCCCGCTCGTCGTCGAGCGTGCTGGCCGCCGCGGCGATCACCTTGGGCTCGCCGGCGAGCTCCTCGATCAGGTGCTCGGCCTCCCGCTCGTGCAGCACGTCGGCTCCCTCTCGGGCGGCGATCTCCGCGGACGGGCCTCCGTATCTCGACCGCAGAAAGGAGTCGCTGTCGCTGAACGGAAGGCCGAGAGCCTCGGCGACGAGGCGACCTGTCGTGCTCTTACCGCTGCCCATCAGCCCGATTAACACGATTGGTTTGTTTTTCTTCATGTGGATAGAGGTTCCTCGTGTCAAGGAGGTAAATCAAATGACCATCGCCGGAAGCATCATCCTCATCATGCTCGGTGCGATCCTCACGTGGGCCGTCGAATTCGATCTCGCCGGTGTGGACATCAACGTCGTCGGCGTGATCATCATGCTCGGCGGACTGGTCGGATTGCTGTTCGCCCTCTACCGGATCAACGTCACGCGCAGGGCGGTCGGCCCGATCGAGGAGCCGGTCCACCGGCACGAGATCTACGAGGAGCCCGAGGCGCGCAGGACGACCGTGTACGAGGAGCGTCGACACTACGACGAGCCGCCGCTCTAGGAGGTGAGCCGGACATGCCGGCCAGAGAGGAACTCCCGTCCACCATCCGCCGCTCCCCGAAGAAGGCGCAGGACACGTGGATGAAGGCGCACGACTCGGCCGTCGAGACGTACGGCGAGGGCAGGCGCGCCCACATGACGGCCTTCGCCGCGCTGAAGCACTCCTTCGAGAAGGTGGGAGACCACTGGGAGCCCAAGTCGAAGAAGGGGCCGTCGGACAAGGGCGCGACGGACCGTTCTGGACGCACGGCCGAGGGCGTCGACGCCAACGCCAGCAAGGAGCACCTGCGCGGCGTGGCCGCCGACCTGGACATCAGCGGCCGTTCGAAGATGAGCAAGCAGGAGCTCGTGGACGCCATCAAGAAGGCGAACAGGAAAGCGACCGCGAAGGCCCGCGGCTGATCCGCGCTCGCCGCGGCGGTACGGGCCGGCCACCGGAGACGGCGGCCGGCCCGTACGTGTCGTGAGGGCGGTCACCCGGGAGACGGCGGCCGGCCTTCTCGGTGCTCACACCAGTCTGTTGACCGCCGCGACGATGGCGTGGCGGTCGATGCGCGCGTCGGCGAGCTGCTCCCCGGGCGTGGCCGAGCCGGGCATGCCGTGCACGGCCAGCTTCACCACCCGCGGCCCCAGCTCGGACACCGCGTCCAGCACGGCGTCGCCCAGGCCGCCCTCCGGCCGGTGGTCCTCCACCGTGATGAGGTTGCCGGTCGTGGTCGCCGCCTCGACCAGCACCGCCGTGTCGATCGGCTTGATCGAGTACATGTCCACCACGCCGACCTGGACGCCCTCGGCGGCCAGCGTCTCGGCGGCGGCCAGCGCCTCGTGCACGGTGATCCCTGCGGCCACGATCGTGGCCCGGTCCGACGGCGAACGGCGCAGCACGCACGAGCCGCCGATGGGGAAACGCTCGCCCTGCTGGTGGATGACCGGCGTCGCGCCGCGCGTGGTGCGCAGGTAGGACACCCCGGTCAGGTCCGCCATCTCCACGGTCAGGGCCGCGGCCTGGTTGGCGTCGCACGGGTAGAGCACGGTGCTGTCGTACACGGCCCGCATCATGGCCAGGTCCTCCAGCCCCATCTGCGACGGGCCGTCCTCGCCGATCGACACCCCCGCGTGCGAGCCGACCAGCCGGATCGGCGACCGGCTCACGCCCGCCATCCGGATGAAGTCGTACGCCCTGGTGAGGAAGGCGGCGAAGGTGGCCGCGTACGGGACCCAGCCGCGCACGGCCAGGCCCATGGCGGCGGCGACGAGCTGCTGCTCGGCGATGTACATCTCGAAGAACCGCTCGGGGAACGCCCGGCCGAACTCCTCAGTCTTGGTCGAGTCGGCCACCTCGCCGTCGAGCGCCACCACGTCGCCGCGGGCGGCGCCCAGCGCGGCCAGGGCCTCCCCGAACGCGCTCCTGGTCGCCACCTGGTCGCCGACCTTGTACTCGGGCAGCACCAGCTCGCCGCCCTCGAACCGGTACGGCTCGCCCGCGCGGTCCGGAGACCGCACCTCCACCCGCAGGTCGCGTTCGCCGCCGAGCTCCGCGACGGCGGGCTCCGGCTCCTTCAGCGGCTTGCCGTGCGCGCCCTCGCGGTCGGCCACGGCCCGCACGCCCTCGCCCTTGCGGGTCCTGGCCAGGATGGCGGTGGGCCGCCCGCGGACGCCGTGCGCCTCCTGGAACGCGTCGTCGATCGCGCCGGGGTCGTGCCCGTCGACCTCGATCGTGTGCCAGCCGAAGGCGCCGAACCTGCGCGCGTACGCCCCGGTGTCCCAGCCGTGGCGGGTGGGGCCGCGCTGGCCCAGGCGGTTGACGTCCACGACCAGGGTCAGGTTGTCCAGCCCCGTGTCGCCGGCCTGCTCGGCCGCCTCCCAGATGGAGCCTTCGGCCAGCTCGCTGTCGCCGCACAACACCCACACGCGGTACGGCATGCGCTCCAGCCGGCCGGCCATCGCCACGCCGACCCCGACAGGCAGCCCCTGGCCGAGCGAGCCGGTGGCGACGTCGACCCAGGGCAGCCTGGGCGTCGGATGGCCCTCCATCCGGCTGCCGCGCTTCCTGAACCTGAGCAGTTCCCTGTCGGTGACCGCGCCGGCCGCCTTGAACAGTGAGTACAGCAGGGGCGACGCGTGGCCCTTGGAGAAGATGAGGTGGTCGTTCGCCGGGTTGCCCGGGTCCTCGAAGTCGTAACGCAGATGGTGGGCGAAGAGCACCGCCATCAGATCGGCGGCGGACATCGACGACGTGGGGTGGCCGGAGCCCGCCTCGGCGGAGGCTCTCACCGAGTCGACGCGGAGCTGCGCGGCCAGCTCTCCGAGAAACCGCAGATCTCGTTCAGCCATGATTCCCTCCGATCGTTTCCGGGCGCCTACCCGTGGGGGATCGGGCGAATCGTGCTGCGATTCCCGGATGGGCCGCTTGTTCCGGCCCATCCGGAACGGCCGAGAAGGGACCGCTCAGCGGGATTTCCGCATCAGGGCCGCCGCGCCCGCCGCCGCCGCGGCCGCCAGGGTGAGCATGACCGACCGGCGGTGCTGGGAGAGCCAGAGCTGCGGGCTGCGGTGGTGGCCGCGGTCGTCGAAGCCGCCGTGCGCGCCGTGGTCCTGATGCTCGTCGGCCGGCTCCCACAGGTTCGCGGCGCCGCTCGAGGGCTGCCCGTCGGTCTGCTGCGCCTGGACGCCGGTCCTGGCCAGGTAGCGGTCCACCAGCGCGGGGGCGGCGCGCTGGGCCAGGAGGGCGGCCGCGGTGGTGCCGCCGACCCAGTACTCCTTGCGTTCCGGGTGCGCGGCCGCGTACACGACGCCCCGGGCGGCCACCTCGGGCTGGTAGATCGGGGGCACCGGCTGGGGATGGCGGCGCAGCTTGGACAGCACCCAGTCGAACTGCGGCGTGTTCACCGCCGGGAGCTGGACCATCGTGACCCGGACATCGCTCCCTTCCGCGAGCAGCTCGGTGCGCAGGGACTCGGTGAAGCCCCTGATGGCGTGCTTGGCGCCGCAGTACGCCGACTGCAGGGGGACGGCCCGGTGCGCCAGGGCCGAACCCGTCTGCACGATCGTGCCCCGGTTCCGGGGGCGCATCAGGTCCAGGGCGACCTTGGTGCCCCAGACGTAGCCCAGGTAGGTGACCGCGGTCGCGCGCTCGTACTCCTCGGGGGAGATGTCGGCGAACCGGGCGAACACCGAGGAGAACGCCGAGTTGATCCATACGTCGATGGGGCCCAGCTCGGCCTCGATCCGCTCGGCGGCCTTCCTGACCTGCTCGTAGTCGGCGACGTCCGCCTCGTAGACCTGGCCGACGCCGCCGGCCGCGCCGACGTCGACCGCCGCCGCGCCGAGGCCCGTGGTGCCCCGGGCGATGAGCGCCACCTTGGCGCCCTTCGCGCCGAGCTCGCGCACCACCGCCCTGCCTACCCCGCCGCTCGCGCCCGTGACGACGACCACCCTGTCCTGGAGGATGTGGGGAGCCATGGGCGAGTCAGCCGATCTCTCCGACGTCACTGTCCTTCTGCTTGCGTACGGCCCGCCAGATGTTGATCACCGTGAGAATCGCCAGGACGATGGTGATCCCGGTCATGACCCAGGCCTTCGCGATGAGGCTGAGCACGCACATCGCGAACAGGAACACCAGGATGAACGAGCCCACCCTGATGTGGACCACGTCCCGCGGCGTGGCGGGGACCATCGCATGGCCCTTCTTGTCCCTTGTCTCGACCCAATCCTTGTTGTCGCTCATGTAGCTGCACCTGCCCGAGCCGTTTGCCGCCTAACACGCCGGGTAGCGCGGCAGACGTGCCCGAGCTGCATCCCAGCGACCAGAACGAACCCGGGATCACCCGGCGCCGTCGAGGCCGCGGGTTCAGCTATCACGGACCCGGCGGAGAGACCGTCCGCGACCATGCGACGCTGGCCAGGATCAGGGCGCTGACGATCCCGCCGGCCTGGACCGACGTGTGGATCTGCGCCTCGCCCCACGGGCACCTGCAGGCGGTCGGCACCGACGCGGCCGGGCGCCGCCAGTACCGCTACCACGACCTGTGGCGGCAGCAGCAGGACGAGGCCAAGTTCGACCGGGTGCTGGAGCTGGCCGACCGGCTGCCCGCGTTCAGGAAGAGCGTCGACGAGCAGCTCAGGGGCCGCGGGCTGACCAAGGAACGGGTGCTGGCCGCCGCCGCGCGGCTGCTCGACATCGGCTTCTTCCGCGTCGGCGGCGAGAGCTACGACTCCTACGGCCTGGCCACGCTCCGGATGGAGCACGTCGTCTGCTCGCGCAACACGATCACCTGCTCGTACCCGGCCAAGGGCGACGTGCCGCGTGAGATCCGGGTGGCCGACCCCGGCGCCTGCCGGGTGGTCCGGTCGCTGAAGTCCCTGAGCGCCGAGGGGGAGCTGCTCCGCTACCGGGGCGAGAACGGCTGGGTGGACGTGCGCAGCGAGGACATCAACGACTACCTGCGCGAGACCATCGGCGAGTTCACCGCCAAGGACTTCCGCACCTGGCACGCCACGGTGCTGGCCGCCGTCGGGCTGGCCGTCTCCCGCATGGCCGAGAGCGACACGGCCAGGAAGCGGGCCGTCACCCGGGTCATGCGGGAGGTCGCCGAGTATCTCGGCAACACCCCCGCCGTGGCGCGGGCCTCGTACGTGGATCCGCGGGTGATCAGCGCGTACGAGGAGGACAAGACGATCGGTCACGCGCTGACCGAGCTGGGAGCCGGCGTGGACCCGGGGAAGCTGGCCACGCACGGCAAGGTGGAACGAGCCGTCATCAACCTCCTTCGCACCGTTTGAGCGGTTCTTTGCCGGGCATGCGCGGCAGGGAGTATAGGGAGGGAAGCGATGGAAGCTCCGCAGTACGTCGCGGCCCGCGTCCAGGCGGCGCTGGCTGAGGACCGCCGCACGCATGAGCTCGGCATCCGTGTCGACGTGAGAGGCGATCAGCTTTTCCTGCGCGGCCAGGTGAGCGGGGCCGAGCAACGTGAACGGCTCGGCGAGGTGGCCAGGGAGGCCGCTCCCGACCTTCACGTGCACAACGAGATCAACGTCGTCGAGGTCGGCAGGCCAGGGGAGGTAGAGCATCTTGACTGAACTGCGCATCGCGGCCGTGGGAGACATCCACCTGGGTGAGGACGTGCGCGGCCAGTACCGCAAGAGCCTGGACGGCATCGGGGACCGCGCCGACATCCTCATGGTGGCCGGCGACCTGACCCGGCACGGCACGCTGGAGGAGGGCAGGGTGGTGGCCGACGAGCTGCGCGACCTGCCGATCCCGGTCGTGGCCGTGCTCGGCAACCACGACTACCACTCCGACATGCAGCACGAGATCGCCAGTGAGCTGCGCGACGCCGGCGTCATCGTGCTGAACGACGACAGCGCGGTCATCGAGTGCGACGGCACGCGGCTCGGCGTGGTCGGCGGCAAGGGCTTCGGCGGCGGGTTCGCGGGCAAGTGCGCGAGCGAGTTCGGCGAGCGCGAGACCAAGAACTTCGTCCGCCACACCCGGCTGATCGCCGAGTCCTGGCAGCACGCGCTGAAGGAGATCGACGCCGACCGCCGGGTGGTGCTGTCGCACTACTCTCCGATCAAGGAGACGCTGGAGGGCGAGCCGCTGGAGATCTACCCGTTCCTGGGCAGTTACCTGCTCGCCGAGGCGGTCGACACGGCGGGTGCCGACCTGATCCTGCACGGCCACGCGCACAGGGGCACCGAGAAGGGCATGACCTCCGGCGGCATCCGCGTGCGCAACGTCGCCCTGCCGGTGCTCGGCGCCGCTTACGCGGTCTACTGCCTGGCCGACGAGTAGCCGTTCATGGTGAAACCCTTCCCGGAGACCGGGAAGGGCTTCTTCGGCGTACAACTCCTTCTTCATTTATGGCAATTCATCGGGCCGGTGATAAACACCGGCCCGACGAACGAGCGTGTGGGGCGTCAGAACACGCCCTACACATTGAAGATGCTGACCCCACCGGGGCCGACCAGGAACCCGAGAACGATCAGGACGATCCCCCAGAGGAGATCGCGACGGGCCAGAATCACATAGATGCCGGCGATGACGAGAATTACCGCGATGATCCAGAGCAAAGTAGCCATGACACAGCCACTGCCCTCGTGGCGGGACCTTTAACATTCGATGTGCCGCCGATATTTTCCTCTTTCATGAGGCGGACCTGGCGAGCTTGGCGTACGCGAACTGCAGCCAGTCGGAGGCGGCCACCGCCGTCATCGCCGCTCCCACCAGCCTGGTCGCGCGCGGCGCGAACACCAGGCCGATGGCGTAACCCGTGGCCGCCCACTGGGCGATGCAGAACGGGCAGCTCACCAGCTCGCCGACCGTGTTGCGCGGCTCCTCCTTCAACTCCGACGGCCCGCTCACGCCCTCGAACCGGGTGAACGGCGCCCTGATCGGGCTGGTGACCGGATCCTTGGCCAGGAGGCGGGCGAGCTTGTGCGTGCAGGCCGCCATCAGGGCCACGTCCATCGGCCCGATCCGCTCCGGCGGCCGCCTGCCGGTGAGCTTCGCCGCGACGGCCGCCGCCGCCACGACCGTCCCGTACACGCCGATGATGCGGGCGTAGGTGCCCAGGGGACGATCATGCTCGCCTTCGTACTCCTGCCCGGTCTTTTCCAGGTACTCCGTCATGGGGTCGCGGCTACCCTTCGGCCGTCGGTTCACGCGCCGGGACAGGCCTATTCGAAGGGCCTGAGGGTAGCCCGCTCTCATGAGCAGTCATAGTCATGAGGTCACTGACGCCATCCTTGACACGCTCAAACGGGCGAGCTCCGGTTTGAAGGACGCGGGCGTGAAATTCGCCTTGGCGGGAGGGTGCGCTGCGTACGCGCGCGGCGCGGCGCCGTCCCTGCACGACGTGGACTTCGTGGTCACCGAGCACGACGTGCCCGCGGCTCTGGAAGCGCTGCGGGGCATCGGTTTCCGGACGGCCAAGCCGCCCGAGGACTGGCTGGTCAAGGCGTACGACGACGGCAAGCTGGTGGATCTGATCTTCAAGGTGTCCGACCGCCCGGTCACTGACGAGTTGCTGGACCGGGCCGAGCCGATGAAGGCGTCGGCGGTGATCGTGCCGGTCCTGGAGGCCACGGACCTGGTGATCTCCTGGCTGATGCCGCTGTCGGAGCACGCCTGCGACTACGGCGCGCTGCTGCCCCAGGTCAGGGCGCTGCGGGAGCAGGTGGACTGGTCCAGGGTCGCGGCGGTGACCGGGTCCTCCCCGTACGCGGCCACGTTCCTGACCCTGCTCGAACGGCTGGCCGTGCTGGAGAAGCCGGTCGAGCCCGCGGGTGACACCTCCTGGCCGTGAGCCACGGGGGAACCGCCGTGGGCCGCGTCGTCGGGCGTGGCCTTTTCGATGTCCCCGGGCGAGCTCGCCGATATCGGGATGAACGCTGCTTTCCGTCCCGGCTAAGGTGAGCCCGTGCCGCGATTGATCTGCTCCCCTCCTCCCGCCCGCTAGCGGGCGGCATTTCCTGATTTTCCGGGTCTGACCGATCCGGGGGTGGCTGCTGCCCGCATCCGGGCCCTTCTCCACCACTCCCATCCGGAGCGATCTGTCATGACCCAACTGTCCATCCGGCGTGCCACCGGGTACGTCGTCACGGCCGCGGCTGCGTGGGGCACCGGCGGCGCGGCGGGATCCCTGCTGTTCGCCGCGGGCGGCTTCGACGCCCTCGACGTCACCTTCTGGCGCTTCCTCCTCGGCGCCGCGTTCCTCCTGCCCCTGCTCGGCGGGGCGTCCTGGCGGCTGGACCGCCACGTGCTGGTCGTCGGCGCGGGCATGGCCGTCTACCAGGCCGCCTACTTCGCGGCCATCGCGCGCTCGGGGGTCGCGGTGGCCACCGTGATCACCATGGGCGCGACGCCCGTGTTCACCGCCCTCGGCGGGCGTCTTCTCCTCGGCGAGCGGCTCGGCCGGTCCGGCCTCGCCGCACTCCTGGCCGCCCTGACGGGACTCGCCCTCCTGATGGCGGGCTCCCCGGAGGCGCCGGGCGGCTCCGGGGCGGGGGGCGCGCTCGGCGGGGCCGGGTTCGCGCTGCTGTCGGCGTTCGGTTACGCCGGGGTGACGTTGTTGTCACGGCGGCTCGGCACGGCGGAGGAGCCGGGGGACCCGCTGGCCACCGCCGCGGCCGGGTTCCTCGTGGGGGCCGCGTGCGTGCTGCCGTTCGCGCTGGCCGGCGGGGTGCTGCCCCGGCTGAGCTGGGAGAGCGCGGCGCTGCTCGCGTTCCTCGGCGCGGTGCCCACCGCGCTGGCCTACGGGCTGTTCTTCCGCGCGCTCACCGCGCTGAGCGCCACCACCGTCGCCATCGTCTCCCTGGGCGAGGCCGCCTTCGCTGCCCTGATCGGGGTGGCGTTGCTCGGTGAGCGACCCGGCCCCGCGGGCTGGGCCGGATGCGCGTTGCTGCTGCTGGCCGGGGTGTTCCCGGCCCGGCGGGCACGGGGCTAGCGGACGGGCGAGTGCGGTCCGTCGTATGGGTTAAGGTCCGTACGGCGGACCGCTGCGCCCCGGCGCGAGGGAACGGCGCCGGCGAAGCGCGCGTTGGAGGAACTGTGGCCTCGATAACAGGAATCGTCAGGAACCTTCTGGACCGCCCCGGAGGGGCGAACCTGAGCCCCTACCGGAAGGTCGTCAAGGCCGCCGCCGGGCACGCCGACCGCCTCAAGACGCTCGACGAGCTGCCCCGGCCCGACATGAGCGACCTGGCCGCGTTCTGCGCCGTCGCCAGGGAGGCGGCCGACCGCACCCTCGGGCTCCGCCCGTACGACGTGCAGTTGCTCGGCACGCTCGCGCTGCTCGACGGCAAGGTCGCGGAGATGGCCACCGGCGAGGGCAAGACGCTCTCCGGCGCCATGGCGGCCGCGGGCTACGCCCTGAAGGGCAGGCGGGTGCACGTCATGTCCGTCAACGACTACCTCGCCAGGCGCGACGCCGAGTGGATGGCCCCCTTCTACGAGGCCATGGGGGTCACCGTCGGCTGGCTCGACCAGAACTCCACGCCCGCCGAGCGGCGCGAGGCGTACGCGAAGGACATCACCTACGGGCCGGTCAGCGAGATCGGCTTCGACGTGCTGCGCGACCGGCTGCGCACCGACGCGAGCGAGCTGATCGTGCCGGAGCCGGACGTGGCGCTGGTCGACGAGGCCGACTCGGTCCTGGTCGACGAGGCCAGGGTGCCGCTGGTGATGGCCGGCTCGTCCGACGCCGGCAACACCGTGCCCGAGATGGCGGTGCTGGTCCGCACACTCGTCCGCGGCTACCACTACGAGATCGACGAGCAGGCCCGCAACGTCTACCTGACGCCCAAAGGCGCCGAGACCGTCGAGAAGCGGCTGGACGTCGAGCTCTACGACCAGGACGAGCCCGGCACGCTGATCGAGCTCAACCTCGCCCTGCACGCCCACGCCCTGCTCACCCGCGACGTCGACTACATCGTGCGCGACGGCAAGGTGCAGCTCATCAACCCGTCGCGCGGCCGGGTGGCGGTGCTGCAGCGCTGGCCGAACGGTCTGCAGGCGGCGGTCGAGGCCAAGGAGGCGCTGCCCGCCAGCGACAAGGGCGAGATCCTCGACTCGATCACCATCCAGGGCCTGATCAGGCGCTACCCGCGGGTGTGCGGCATGACCGGCACCGCCGTCGCGGTGCACGAGCAGCTCGGCGAGTTCTACGGGCTGAAGGTCGCGGTGATCCCGCCGAACCGGCCGTGCGTCAGGGAGGACGAGCCCGACCGGATCTACCCGACGGTGCCGGAGAAGGAGTCGGCGCTGGTCGAGGAGATCCAGCGGGTGCACGAAACCGGCAGGCCCATCCTCATCGGCACGCTCGACGTGGCCGAGTCGGAGAACCTCGCCGACCTGCTGCGCCGCCGCGGCCTCGAACCGGTGGTGCTCAACGCCAAGAACGACGCGGAAGAGGCCGCCATCATCGCCAGGGCGGGCGAGCGCGACGCGATCACCGTGTCCACCCAGATGGCCGGCCGCGGCACCGACATCCGTCTCGGCGAGGGCGTCGCTGAGCTGGGCGGCCTGTACGTGATCGGCTCCGGCCGCCACGCCAGCAGCCGCCTGGACGACCAGCTCCGCGGCCGGGCGGGCCGGCAGGGCGACCCGGGCGGCTCGGTGTTCTTCGTCGGCCTGGAGGACGAGCTGGTCACCCAGTTCGCGCCCGACGAGCGGCCGCCCGCCGCCGACCCCGACGGCCTGGTGCGCCACCGCCGCGCCGCCTACATCGTCGGTCACGCCCAGCGCATCGCCGAGGGCGTCAACCTGCAGATCCACCGCAACACCTGGCGATACACCCGGCTGCTCGAGCAGCAGCGCGAGCTCATCCTGGAGTGGCGCGACAAGGTGCTCCACACCGACTCGGCGGCCCGCGCGCTGGCCGCGGCCCACCCCGAGGAGTGGGCGGCGGCGCCGGAGGACACCCGCGAGGAGACGGCCCGTCAGATCGTGCTGCACGCCATCGACACCTGCTGGACCGAGCACCTCGCGTTCCTGCACGACCTGCGCGAGGGCATCCACCTGCGGGCGCTGGGCCGGATGAGCCCGATCGACGAGTTCCAGCGGGAGGCGGTGGCCGAATACAAGACGCTCCAGGCGGAGATCGAGCGACGGTCGCTGGAGGCGTTCCAGGCCCCCGAGCCCGACCTGAAGCGTCCCGAGGCCACCTGGACCTACCTGGTGCAGGACAACCCGTTCGGCACCGAGTGGGACCGCATCCTCAAGCGGATCAAGGGCGGCCCCGCCCGTACCTGACAGTAGTTGGCAGGTATGCCTGGCAGGCTGCGGAGCATGACGACGAAAGCGAAGCTCCTCGCCACGACCATCGACTGCGCGGAGCCGAAGAAGCTGGCGGAGTTCTACCACCAGCTGACCGGCCTGCCCATCCAGTACTCGGAGGACGAGTACGCCGCCGTGGGCGACGGCACGACCAACATCTACTTCGGCAGGGTGCCCGACCGCGAGCCCGTCCCGTGGCCCAGCCCCGCCAAGCAGTTCCACTTCGACTTCCGGGTGCCCGACGTGGAGAAGGCCGTCGAGGAGTACGTCGCGCTCGGCGCCACCAGGCCGGAGTTCCAGCCGGGCGTCACCGACGAGGGCGTGGGCTGGATCGTGATGCAGGACCCGGAGGGCCACGCGTTCTGCGTCTGCCCAGAGAAGTCCTGAACCCGGAGGGCCAGATCACGGCCCCCTTAAGGGGAAGAATGGCCTAAAGGATGATTCGGGGCTGGCGCGTACCCTCTAAGCTGGGGCAATGCTCCAAGGATCTCCTCCCCTCCGAGCACGCCCATGACCTGGATCGGCGTGCTCATCGCGCTGGCGGGCGCTCTCGGATACGCGCTGGGGGCGGCGCTGCAGCAGTACGAAGCCGTGGCCGAGGGTGCGTCGCTCAGGCTGATGCGGCGCCCCCGATGGTGGATCGGCGGCGTCATCGGGTTCACCGGCGCGTGCCTCCACGCGGTCGCGCTGAGCTTCGCGCCGCTGGTGGCGGTCCAGCCGATCAGCGTGGCGACGCTGGTGTTCGCGGTGCCGCTGGCCGCCTTCATGTACGGTCGCAAACCGTACAAGGCGGAGATCTTCGGCTCGATCGCGGTGGCGGTGGGCCTGCTCTGGCTGATGATGCTGGTGCCCCACCAGGACGTCACGCCCCGGCTGAGCGACGGGGCCGCGCTCGGGTTCATCGGCGTGATCACGCTGATCGCGCTGGCCACGCAGGTCGCCGCCGCCCGGGTGCGCGGGCCGGTCAGGGCGATGCTGCTGGCGATCGGCGCGGGCGCGGTCACGGCCAGCGTCTCGACGTTCGTCCGGGTGGTGGGGGGCGGCCTGGAGGGCGACCTCGGGCGGCTGGTCCACTGGTTCACGCTGGCCATCCCGGTGCTGCTGATCTTCGCGGTGGTGCTGCTGCAGCGCTCCTACGCGGTCGGCTACTTCGGCATCGCCTACGCGGGCGTGCAGGTGGTCGACCCGATCACGTCGGTGATGGCCGGCGCGCTGCTGCTCGGCGAGTCGTTGCCGACCAGCCCGTCCACCGCGATCCCCGCCGTGTGCGCGGCGGCGCTGACCATCGCCGGCACGATCACGCTCGGCCGTCTCGCACCCGATCACTCCCGGCCGGCGCCGGTGGCCGCCACCGCAGAACCCCGTCCATTTGCCGCAGCATCAGATCTGGCGTGACCCGCGTGGCCAGCGACATGCCCAGGTCGCGCAGGGCCACGGCGAGCGGGTTGCGCAGCTTGGTCGTCCGGCAGATGCTCATGGCCTTGCGCACGATCCCGGCGGTGCGGCTCAGCCTGGCCTCGGTGTAGGCGGCCAGGTCGCCCCCGGCGAGGTGGGCGAGCACGACCGCGTCCTCGATCGACTGGCAGGCGCCCTGGCCCAGGTGGGGCGTCATCGCATGGGCCGCGTCGCCCACCAGCGCCACCCGCCCCGCGTGCATCGCGGGCAGCGGCTCGCGCAGGTAGTAGAGGTCGTTGCGCAGGACGTGGGCCGGGTCGGCGGTGCGCAGCAGCTCGGGGATCGGCTCGTGCCAGCCGCCGAACCTGCGCACCAGCTCCGCCCTCTCGTCACCGGCGGCGCCGCCTGCGGGCGCGACGTCGGTGGCGTAGAAGTACACCGTCTTCTCGTCCAGCGGGTGCGCGCCGAACACCAGCCCCCGGCCCCAGGTCTCGCTGTTGCGCGGAGGCGCGGCCGGCATGGGCGCCAGGCCGCGCCAGGCCGTCACCCCCGAGTAGACCGGCCCGGGATGGCCGGGGAAGAGCGCCCGGCGGGTCGGGGAGTGGATGCCGTCGGCCGCCACGACCAGGTCGCCGGTGAACTCGCCGGCGTCCGTCCGCACGGTGCCCGTGGCGGCGTCCACGCCGGTGACCGTGGTGCCGAGGCGTAGCCGGTCGGGCCCGAGGGCCTCGGCCAGCAGGTCCACCAGCTGGGCGCGGAGCAGCACCACGGCCGTCCGGTCGCCGTAGCGCTCCTCGGCCGCGCTGCCGCTGGTGTGGGTGAGCCAGCGGCCGTCGGGCCTGCGGATCCCGATCTGCCCCTGCATCCTGGCGCGCGCCCGCACCGGGTCGCCGAGCCCTACGGTGTCGAGGGCGCGCAGCGCGTTGACCGCTATGGCCAGCCCGGAGCCGACCGGTTCGAGCTTCGGCGTCCGCTCCAGGACGGTGACGTCCCATCCCTTGCGGTCCAGGGCGACACCCGCGGTCAGCCCTCCGATGCCGCCACCGATGACGATCGCTTTCATGTCCATCCCCTCACTACTCCTGTAGTGGCAACATACTACGCCCGTAGTTTGGACTACAAGCGTAGTATCGGGGTCCGTGAAGCGATCCGAGGCCGTGGCGGAAGCGGCGATCACCCTGCTGGCCGAGCGGGGCATGCGCGGGCTGACCCATCGGGCGGTCGACGAGGCCGCCGGGCTGCCGCCCGGGTCCACGTCCAACGTGGCCCGCACCCGCGCCGCGCTCCTGGAGCTCACCCTGTCGCGGCTCACCGACCTGGAGGAGCGGCTGTTCTCCGGGGCGATGGGCGACGGGCCGCCGCCGGGCGCCGACCTGACCGAGCTGCTCGCCGGAGTGCTGACGGCCCAGCTGCGCGACCGGCGGCGCACGCTGGCCCGCTACGAGCTGGCGCTGGAGGCGACCAGGCGGCCGGAGCTGCGGGAGATCTACGACCGGGCGGGCCGCCGGTTCCGCGATCCCGCCGTCGCCCTGCTCGCCGCCGCGGGCTCGCGTGATCCGGTACGGCACGGCCGCCAGCTCGTGGCGTTCGCCGAGGGCGTCATGTTCGACGTCATCGCCGGCGCGGGCGCCGAGCCGTCGCCGGACGACCTGCGGGCCGGCGTGCGGGATCTGCTGAGAGGCATGCTCGCCGACCAGGGCGACGGCCGGAGCGCCGCCGGCCGGAGCCGGCGGCGGCAGGGCTGACACCGGGACGGCGGCGGGGCGGGCCGGGCGTCAGCCGGTGAGGCGGGCGCGGTGGGACGGCCATTCGTCGTCGAGGATGCCGAAGCAGGCCGTGTCGCGCCAGGTGCCGTCCGGCCTGCGGCGGTGGCGGCGGAGCGTGCCCTCGTGCAGCCCGCCGATCCGCTTGATGGCGGCCTGGGAGCGCAGGTTGAGCGCGTCGGTCTTGAGCAGCACCCGGTTGTGGCCGAGCTTGTCGAAGGCATGGTCGAGGAGCAGGAGCTTGCAGGAGGTGTTCACGGCCGAGCGCCAGTGGGCGCGGCCGTACCAGGTCCAGCCGATCTCGACGCTCTCGTCGAACCCCGGCACGTCGCAGTAGGCGGTCCAGCCGACCGCCCGCCCGGTCTCCTTGAGCAACACGGCCAGCGGCACATGCCTGTCGTCCTCGATCAGCGCCCGGGCGGCCGCCGCCAGCTCCTCCTCGGCGCGCGGGGTGGCGATCGGCATCCACCGCCACACCTCGTCGTCACCGCCGCCCGCGGCGAACAGGTCCGGCACGTGGCCGGGGGAGAGGGGTTCCAGCCGGACGACGTCGTTCTCCAGCGTCACGGGTGCGGGAAGGTGTGCGGTCATGGCGGTGACCTTACGGGGGACCGGTCCGTACGGGAGAGAGCCACCTGGCGGGTTTTGGCGGAGACCACTGTCGACAGCCATACCGGCCGGTCGGTAGGCTCCCGGCATGGACTTCGCTTTCGACAGCGTCACCGAAGACCTTCGCCGGCGCCTGCTGCAGTTCATGGACGAGTGCGTCTACCCGGCCGAGCCCGCCTTCGAGGAGCAGGCCAAGGCCAGCGGCTGGGGCGTCCCGCCGCTCGTCGAGGACCTGAAGGACGAGGCGAGGAAGCGTGGCCTGTGGAACCTGTTCCTGCCCGGTGACCACGGCGCCGGGCTGACCAACCTCCAGTACGCGCCGCTCGCGGAGATCATGGGCCGCAGCCCGCGGCTGGCGCCCGTGGCGACCAACTGCGCCGCGCCCGACACCGGCAACATGGAGGTGCTCTCCATGTTCGGCAGCGAGTGGCAGCGCAAGGAGTGGCTGCGCCCGCTGCTCGACGGCGAGATCCGCTCGGCGTTCGCGATGACCGAGCCCGACGTGGCCTCCTCCGACGCCACCAACATCGCCACCTCGATCGTCCGTGACGGCGGCGAGTACGTCATCAACGGCCGCAAGTGGTTCACCTCCGGCGCGATGAACCCGAACTGCAAGATCTTCATCGTGATGGGCAAGACCGACCCCGAGGCGCCCAAGCACCGCCAGCAGAGCATGATCCTGGTGCCCCGCGACACCCCCGGCATGGACATCCGGCGCGGCATGAGCGTCTTCGGCTACGACGACGCCGACCACGGCGGGCACGCCGAGATCCTCTTCGAGGACGTCCGCGTCCCGGCGGAGAACCTCGTCGGGGAGGAGGGCGGCGGCTTCGCCATCGCCCAGGCCAGGCTCGGCCCCGGCCGGATCCACCACTGCATGCGCCTGATCGGCATGGCCGAGCGGGCCGTCGAGCTGATGTGCGGCAGGGCGCTGGCCAGGACCGCGTTCGGCAAGCCGATCGCCCGGCAGGGCGTGGTGCAGGACTGGATCGCCGAGTCCCGCATCAAGATCGAGCAACTGCGCCTGCTCGTGCTGAAGACCGCCTGGCTCATGGACACCGTCGGCAACCAGGGCGCCCACACCGAGATCCAGGCCATCAAGATCTCCACCCCGATCACCGTGGAGTGGATCCTCGACAAGGCCATCCAGGTGCACGGCGCGGGCGGCGTCTCCCAGGACTTCCCGCTGGCCGGGCTCTGGGCCGGGGCCCGGTCGCTGCGCCTGGCCGACGGGCCGGACGAGGTGCACAAGCGGTCGCTGGCCTACCGCGAGCTCAAGAAGCACATGTGATCCCCCGACGACAGGAGCTGGAGTGGACGAAGCACGGCTCAAGGAACGCGTCGCCGCGTTCCTGAGTGAGAACGACCCGGCAGGCGACCGGCTGGAGTTCCTGCGCGCCAGGTTCGACGCCGGCCTGGCCTGGGTCTGGTTCCCCGAAGGGCTCGGCGGTCTCGGGCTCTCCCGTGACATGCAGGCGGTCGTGGAGCGGGAGCTGGCCGGCACCCCGCAGATCGACGGCGGCGTGCAGGGCATCGGCCTGGGCATGGCCGCGCCCACCATCCTCGCCTTCGGCACCGAGGAGCAGAAGCGGCGCTTCCTGCGGCCGCTGTGGACCGGCGAGGAGATCTGGTGCCAGCTCTTCAGCGAGCCCGGCGCCGGCTCCGACCTGGCCACGCTCGCCACCCGGGCGGTCCGGGACGGCGACGAGTGGGTGGTCGACGGGCAGAAGGTGTGGACGTCGGGCGCCCACCACGCCCGCTGGGCCATCCTGGTCACCCGCACCGACCCCGGCGTGCCCAAGCACCGCGGCCTGACGTACTTCGTCTGCGACATGCAGGCGCCCGGCGTCGACGTCCGGCCGCTGCGGCAGATCACCGGCGAGGCCGAGTTCAACGAGGTCTTCCTGACCGGCGTCCGGCTCGCCGACGACCTGCGGCTGGGCGCGGTCGGCGACGGCTGGCGGGTCGCGCAGACGACGCTGATGAACGAGCGGGTGGCCATCGGCGGCGGCGGTGGCGCCCGCGGCGGCGGCATGGTGGGCGGCGTGCTGCGCTCCTGGCGGGAGCACCCCGAGCTGCGCACCCACGACCTGCACCAGCGGCTGCTGTCGCTCTGGGTGGAGGCCGAGGTGACCCGCCTGTCGGGCGCCAGGCTGCGCGAGCAGCTCGCCGCCGGCCAGCCGGGGCCAGAGGGGTCCGGCATGAAGCTGTCGTTCGCCAAGCTCAACCAGGCGCTGACCGGCCTGGAGATGGAGTTCCTGCGCGACCTCGGCTACGACGACTACGCCTTCCGCCGCTCCGAGACCGTCGACTTCTACGGCCGCGGCCCCGGCTACCGCTACCTGCGCGCCAAGGGCAACTCGATCGAGGGCGGCACCTCGGAGATCCTGCGCAACATCATCTCCGAACGGGTGCTCGGCCTGCCCTCGGAACCCCGCATCGACAAGGACGTGCCCTGGAAGGACCTGCCGCGATGAGCCTGCTGTATTCCGAGGTCGAGGAGGAGCTCCGGGCCGCCGTGCGCGACCTGCTCGCCGACCGCTGCCCGCCGTCGGCGGTGCTCAAGCGCGCCGAGTCGCGGCCGTACGACCCGGACCTGTGGAAGACGCTGGCCGGGGAGATCGGCGTGGCCGGGCTGATCGTCCCCGAGGAGTACGGCGGCGCGGGCGCGTCCGCCAGCGAGGCCGCCGTCGTGCTGGAGGAGCTGGGCCGCGGCATCGCGCCGGTGCCGTTCTTCACCAGCTCGGTGCTGGCCACCCGCGCGCTCGTCCAGGCGGGGGCGGGCGAGCTGCTCGAACGGCTGGCCGACGGGCGCTCGACGGCCGCGCTGGCGGTGTCGTTCGCCGCGTCCCCGTACCGGCCCGACCGCGGCGCGTCGGTGCGGCACTCGGGCGGGACGCTGTCCGGCACGGTCACCGGCGTCGCCGGGGCCGACGTGGCCGACGTGCTGCTCGTCCCGGTCGAGGGCGACCTGTATCACGTGGAGGGCGCCGAGGTGCGGGCGGAGACCTCGTTCGACCTCACCCGGCCGGTCTCCACCGTCACGTTCGACGGCGCGGGCGCCACCCGCGTGGGCGACGTGGACCTGGTGGCCGTCCTGCGGTTCGGCGCCGGGCTGCTGGCCTCCGAGCAGTACGGGGTCGCGCAGTGGTGCCTGGACACCACGCTGGCCTACGTCAAGGAGCGTCACCAGTTCGCCCGGCCGGTCGGCTCCTTCCAGTCGATCAAGCACCGGCTGGCCGACCTGTGGTTGGACGTGGTGCGCGCCCGCGCCGCCGCCCGCAACGCCGTCACCGAGGACACGCCGGTCGCGGCCGCCGTGGCCCAGGCGTGGAACGCGGGCGTGGCCGTACGCGCCGCGGAGGAGGCGCTGCAGTTGCACGGCGGGATCGGCATGACCTGGGAGCACCCGCTGCACCTGTATCTCAAGCGCGCCAAGTCCGCGGAGGTCGCGCTCGGCACGCCGGGCGACCACCGGGAGGCGCTGGCCTCACTCGCCGGGGTGCCCGGCCCCGAGTGAGGTGAGCAGCAGGTCGGCGAAGTGCTCGCCCACCTGGGCACCGGTCAGCGGCCCGTCCGCGTGGAACCAGGTGCCCAGGTGGTGCACCGAGCCGAAGAAGTAGTCGACGACCAGCTCGGCCGGCACCCGGTCGCTGAACACGCCCTCGCGCTGGCCCTCCAGCACCAGGTCGCGGAAGCGCTCGTGGTAGCGGCGGCGCTCGGCCCGCACGGTCTTGCGGGTCTCGGGGGCGAGCAGGTGCATCGAGCGGAAGAAGATCTTGGAGTCGTCGAGGTTGTCCGTCGTGGTCTCCACCACGTCGGCGGCCGCCCGGTGCAGCCGCTCCACGACCGTGCCGCCGCTGTCGGCGATCTGCGTCAGGCGCTGCATCTGCATGCGCAGGACCCTGGCGTAGATCTCGTGCAGCAGGTCGTCCTTGGAGTCGAAGTAGTGGTACATGGCGCCCTTGGTGACGCCCGCCGCGACGACGATCTCCTGCACCGAGGTGCTCTCGAAGCCCTGCTCGGCGAAGAGCCTGGTGGCCTCGCCGAGGAGCCGCTGGCGTACCGGTTCATCTTTCACGGGGCAAGCATACCGACTGGTCGGTTGAGCGTCTTGATTGTGGCCCTGGAGGTACCAATTACGTCACCTTAGGCTCGCCTTGCTTCGGCATGGGGTATCTCTTAGTTCGGCGAGGGATCTTCGGCGTAGCAGATCCTGTGGTTTCACGACATCTTCATTCGGGGAGTTTGCCGTGCCCGGTGGCTCTATCTACGTGCAGCAGGACGAGAAATTCACAGGATCGTCTCCGCAGTGGTGGTACGAGAAGTTCTGGCGGGAGGGAGCCCAGAGCAGGCGCCGCTCCCGCATGGTCAAGGCGGCGGTGGGAGCCGTCGCCGGGTTCGCGATCGCGCTCCGGTTCACCCTTCCGGCGCCCGTCCTCTACGCCGTCGCGCTCGGCGGCGTCGTCGCGGGCATCGACTGGTGGCTCGACTGGCGCGCGTTCCGGGCCACCGCGGTCTGGCGGGGCAGGCGGCGCGGCGAGGCCATCACGGGCCGGCTGCTGCGGCGCTCCCTCGGCAGGCAGGGCTATCGCGTGCTCGACGGCCGCGCCATCAGGGACCAGGCGTCCATCGACCACCTGGTGATCGGGCCGGGCGGGGTGTGGATCGTCGACAACGAGTCGTGGAGCCCGGACACCGAGATCGCCTCCTACAACGGGCGGCTGTTCTTCGGCGAGAAGTACGGCACGAAAACGGCCAAGCCGCTGTGCGACGCCGCGCAGGCGTTCGCCGAGCTGCTCGGCCGCGAGACCGGCATCCAGATCTCCATCAGCCCGCTGATGGCCGTCCACTGCGGCATGCTGCCGCGCGGCGGCTCGCTCACGGCCGAGGGCGTCACCTTCCTCAAGCCGCGCCTGGTGGCCAGGCACATCAAGGCCAACCAGAAGGCCCTGCTGGACGCCGCGCAGATCGAGCTGCTGGCCCGCACCGCCGCCCGCGAGCTGCAGCGCGTCTGACCCGCCGCCCGGCGACGGGTCAGGCGATGTCCTCGATGAACGCGGTCAGCTGGGCCACGTTCCTGCACTCGTGCATCGGCACCACCGTGCCGTAGTCGGTGGCGATCGAGTCGCCGGTGTCCCACTGGCGGCGCGGCTCCGGGTTCAGCCAGTACGCGTGGCGGGCCTTGCCGGCCAGCGACTTCAGCACCTCCAGGGCGGGCGGCTGGTAGTTGGAGCGGGCGTCGCCCAGGATGAGCAGGGAGCTCTTCGGGCCGATCGCGTCGCCGTAACGCTCGGCGAACGTCTCCAGCGCGTGCCCGTAGTTGGTGCGGCCGAAGCGCACCATGTCGGCCTCGGTCGCCAGCCGGCTCATCGCGTCCAGCACGTCGGCGCCGGGCTGGAAGAACCGGGTGATCTCGTCCACGGTGTCCACGAACCCGAACGCCCGCACCTTCGTGAACTGCTCCCGCAGCGCGTACGTGAGCAGCAGCGTGAAGTGCGCGAACGACGACACCGAGTCGCTGGTGTCGCAGAGGATGACCAGCTCGGGCTTGTGCGGCCGGGGCGGCTTGAAGTGGGTGTCCATCGGCACGCCGCCGCTCTGCAGCGAGGCCCGCACGGTGCGGCGGAAGTCCAGCCGCCCGCGCCTGCCCTTCCTGTGCTTGATCGTCAGCCGCGCGGCCAGCCTGCGGGCCAGCGGATGGACCTCGCGGCGCAGCCGGGCCAGGTCGGCCTTGGTGACGCGGAGGAAGTCGAGCTGGTCGAGCGGCGGCCGCACGGCCGAGCGGGCGATCTTCTCGATCCCGGAGTCCTCGGCGATGCGGCGGCGCACGTCGGCGGAGACCGCCTCCTCGAACCGCCTGATGCCCGAGTTCACCCGCTGCCGGGCGGTCTTCTCGGCCAGCCCGCCGCGCTCCTGCCCGGCCAGCACCTCGCGCAGGATGCCGGCCATGAGCGTCTCGGGCGACAGGGCGCGCAGCACGCTGTAGGAGAACCAGTTCTGCCGCCCCGGCCGCGCCTCCTGCCTGCCGAAACGGCCCACCATGGCCCGCGCGAACGCGCGCAGCTCGCTCTCCGTGCCGTCCATCAGCAGCCCGGCCAGGTGCTCGCGCAGCTCGGGGACCGGGGCCTGGTCCAGGTCGACGTCCTCGCGCTGTCGCAGGCCGCTCGTCGCCGGCGGGAACCACAGGTCGAACAGCACGTCGAAGCCGGGCCGGTTGGCCGGCTTCTTCACCAGCGTGGCCGCGTACGCCTCGCGCAGCGACTCCCTCTCGACCAGGTCGATCACCTGCAGCGCCCGCGCCGCGTCCAGCCCTTCGGCCAGCGACACGGGCAGCCCGGCGTCCCGCAGCGCATGCACGAATCCGATGTGCCTGTCGACGAGCGACATCAGGCCAGCCCGAGTTCCTTGACGGCGCGCTCGTGGTCGGAGTTGTGCTTGAGCACCACGCCCAAGGTCTCCGCCACGGTCTCCTCGTCCAGGTCGCCCCGCCCGAGCGCCAGCAGCGTGTGGGCCCAGTCGACGGTCTCGGCCACCGACGGCGCCTTCTTCAACTCCAGCGCGCGCAGCGTCGCCACCGTGCGGGCGAGCTGCTCGGCCACGCCGGCGGGCAGCGACGGCACCTGCGCGAGCACGATGTCGCGCTCGCGTTCGGGTGTCGGGTACTCGATGTGCAGGTAGAGGCAGCGCCGCTTGAGCGCCTCCGACAGCTCGCGGGTGGCGTTCGAGGTCAGCACCACGTACGGCCTGCGCCTGGCGACGATCGTGCCCAGCTCCGGGATCGTCACCTGGAAGTCGGACAGCAGCTCCAGCAGCAGGCCCTCGACCTCGACGTCGGCCTTGTCCATCTCGTCGATGAGCAGCACGGTCGGCTCCTCGGCCCTGATGGCCTTGAGCAGCGGCCGCTCCAGCAGGAACTCCTCGGTGAAGATGTCGTCGTCGGCGCTGGTGGCCTGGATGCGCAGCAGTTGCTTCTTGTAGTTCCACTCGTACAGCGCCCGCGCCTCGTCCAGGCCCTCGTAGCACTGGAGCCTGACCAGGGCTGACCCGGTGGCCTGGGCGACGGCCTTGGCCAGCTGGGTCTTGCCGACGCCCGCGGGGCCCTCCACGAGCAGCGGCTTGCCGAGTGCGGCGGCCAGGAACACCGAGGTGGAGATGGCGTCGTCGGAGAGATAGTCGACGGCGGTGAGCCGCTCGGTCACGTCGGCGGGGGATGCGAACATCGATGCTCCTGTCTGGTGGCCGAACTTTATTCTAGCCGGAGATGTCCGCGTCCAACCGATTCGACCAGCATGCGAATCGCCGGTATATTCATCCCCGCAAGCGCCGCTAGCTCAGTTGGTCAGAGCAGCTGACTCTTAATCAGCGGGTCCGGGGTTCGAGTCCCTGGCGGCGTACCACCGCGAGAAACCCCAGTTCACTGTGCTGAACTGGGGTTTCTTGGTTGTGGGGCGGCTGCTCTCCGGCTGGGCGGCTCAGTAGACGGAGCAGCCGACGCGGACCGGGACCTTGGCGGACCAGCGGCCGGACGCGATGCCGCCGGATCGGAGCCCGCTTGGAGGGCGTCGGCCGCCGCGTCCGCCGTTTTGTCAGGCGGCGGTCCTCAGTCGGCGAGCAGGGCGAGTACGGGCAGGCGGAGTGGGCTCATGGCCGCCTCTGCTGGGTGTAGAGCCGGATCTCGATGCCGTCGGGGTCGGTGATGCCGCCGAGCAGCCATCCCACGCTGCCTTCGGTGATGCCGGAATGACTCACCTCGATGGCGTTCAGGTGGTCGGACCAGGCGTGGAGCTCCTGCAGGGTCGGCACGGCCAGCGCGAGGGGATCGAACCCGCTCCACCCCGCGGCTCGCCGGGGCTCCTCGCGCAGCGCGATCATGAGCGTCTGCCCCGTGTCGGTCAACGCCACGCCGCGCAGCACGCCGTCCTCGACGAACTCGATCGCCACCTCAAGGCCGAGCACGCGGCGGTACCACTCCAGGCTCTTGTGGACGTTGGAGATCGGCAGCTTGACGTGGTGGAACCCACCTAAGAGCATCGTGTCTCACCCCTTGTAGCCGTACTTTAAAGCCATACTTTAAAGTGATACTCTAAAGTCGTGGAAGACGTCAAGAGCCCGAAGCGTCGCTCGGCACAGACCAGAAGCCGCATCGTGAAAGCCGCTCAAGAGCTGTTCGTCATGCGGGGCTACGCCGGGACGACGTTCCAGCTGGTCGCCGACGCGGCCGAGGTGTCGGTGCAGACGGTCTACTTCCATTACGGGACCAAGAGCGAGTTGCTCAAGCACGTGGTCGACGTCGCCTCCGCCGGGGACGACGAGCCCGTGCCGCTCCTGCAACGGCCCTGGTTCGCGGCCTTGCGAGCGGCGAAGGACCCGGCGGAGGTCGTACGAGGATGGGTCCATCAGAGCGGGGTCATCCTCGACCGGGTCGCACCCGTCCTGGCGGTGGTCCGCGACGCGGCGGGCGGCGACCTCGGCATGGCCGCCCAATGGGCCGCCAACAGTGAGCAGCGGCACACCGCCCACGGCACGGTCATCGCCATCCTGGCCGGCCTCGGGGCCCTGCGGCCCGGCTTGACCGAGAGCCGGGCCACCGACATCACCGTGGGGATCCTGTCGCCGGATCTGTTCCTGGTGATGACGCGCGAATGCGGCTGGCCCACGCCGCAGTGGGAGGACTGGGCCGCCGATCAGCTCTCCTACGGCCTGCTGTCTCCCTGACGATCAGGGCGCGCCGGCGCCCGGCCGCGCGGGAGGATTGTCGAGCAGACAGCCGACGGGCTCGGTCAGCGTGGTGGCTGTCAGCGGGCGTGCAGGCGGAGGAAGTCGTCCAGGCTCCCGCGGTAGAAGGCGAGATCGCGCTCCAGCTTGCCCCGGGTGAGCCTGCCGGGCTCCGACTCGCGCAGCGACCTGCCCGCCTCGGTCCAGAAGTCCTCATCGGTCAGCTCGGCCGCGCCGTCGGGGAAGAACTTCAGCGCCTCCGCCACGGCGTCGGCGGCGAACCGCCAGCCGGTCGCGACCTCGTCGAACTTCCCGGCGTCCGACGGGTCGGCGGCGAAGGACAGCGAACCCTCCAGCGCCCGGCGCGCGTACGTGGTCGCGACGAGCACCCACTGGCCCGGGTCGATCAGCTCCGACAGGCCCGCGCCGAAGGTCAGGCCCTGCTCCCGCGCCCACGCCTCGGACTCCTGGGGCACGAACACCTCAGCGTCGCCGAGACGCACCAGCCAGCCGTCGTCCACCTCCTCGGTCGACGCCCCGCGCGAGCGGCCGGCCAGGTCGAGGTGGATGTACGCCTCCACGAGCGTACGGGCGAGACCCTGCTCAGGCATGCCGGCCCACCAGCCCCTGGTAGGCGTCCCTGACGACCAGCAGCCGGTCCAGCTCGAACCGGCCCGGCTCGGCCGCGCGCACCCGCTGCCCGCGCTCGGACCAGAACCCGTCGTCGGGCACCGCGTCCGCGCCCGGCGGCACGAACTTGACCACCTCGGCCACGGCCGCGGTCGCCACCCGCAGCACCCGCTCGGCCTCGGCCGGGTCGTCGACCGGCACGTTGCCCGCCGACAGGTCGGACACCCACAGCCACTCGCCCGCGTCGAGGAGCTCGGACGGCTCGGGGCCGCCGAACGTCGGATAGCCGGCCGGCATCACCGGGCGCTGAGGCAGGCCGAACAGGTATTCCCTCGGGCTCGCGCATTCCTGGCACGCGCCGGAGTAGCGGTTGGCCAGCTCGCCTTCCACGGTGACCAGCCCGCTCTCCCAGGTGGTGTCGGCGGACCCGCAGGCACACGGATGCAGATCGAGATAGAGGTGTGCCTCGTCTCTCGTCCTCGCCACCGCGAAAGCCATAACCGTCCTCTCGTCCGGGGTTTCCATCATGCACGACCCCGATCACGCCCGGACCGCGCCGGCGGGCTCCCGGGGTGCGTCCGCCGGAGCCTGGGCTCCCGCGCCGCGGCCGCAGGTGCACGGCTCGTCCTCCGGGCAGCGGCACTCCCACTCCGGTGGGTACCAGCCGGTGGCGTTGGCGAGTGTCCGGAGCCGCTGCAGGTGTGCGGGCCAGTCGCGGGGCCGGGCGCCGTTCGCGAGCGTGGCGAGCTCGGCGGCCACCGGCGCGGACAGGAGCCGCAACACCTCCGGGCGGGTGGCGGACACCAGGTCGAACAGCGTGCCCAGCCGGCCGGGCCGCTGCGCCGCGGTGGCCGCCCGCACCTGCCGGACCGCCTCGTTCAGCTCCGCCAGGGCCGCGTGGTCCGCCGCCGCCTGCCCGCGAGCCTGCGCGATCGCCCGCGCGGTCGTCGCGGCGGCGGCCCGCTCGTTCGCCCCGATCGTGAGCCTCCCGTCCACCTGGTACGTGACGACGTGCTGTCCGGAGGGCTGCCCCGAGGAGGGGGCCGCGGCCGGTCGCACCTCGACGCGGACGGACGGGTGGCCGGGCAGCAGGATGTCCAGGACGCCGGGGCTGGGCGCGTGGACGCGACCGCCCAGGTGGGCGGCGGCGCGCTGGACGGCGGCCGCGGCGGCCGCCTCCGGAAGGGCCGGCCGGCCCCCGGCCGCGAGCGGGTCGACGGCCGGGCCGCCGTTGAGCAGCCTGGCGATCCTGCTCTGCTGCTCCGGTGCGGCCGTGCGCGAGCCGGTGCCCCAGGGCGGCGGTGGTGTGTGGCCCCGCTGTTCGAGGTCGGCCGCGATGGCGTCGATCGCGTCGGCCAGGCCGGAACGCGTGTCGGGGTCGGTGGCCGCACGCCACTTGCGCGCCAGGTGGGTGTGCTCGTCCAAGCGGGGGACCAGGCACAGGTCGTCGCCCTCGTGAGCCTGCGGCGACGGTCTGATGACGCCCTGCGGCGCACCGGCCGCGGCCGCCGAGACGGCCTGCGCGACGTGCGAGAGCTCGTGCACCAGGACCGACGACACCACGTCAGGGTGGATCCGCTGCCAGAGGCGCACCAGGTGCGGCTCCTCGGGGGTGCCCGCGCGCACCTCGGTGGCGCCGTTGAGATCCGCGCCGGGATCCTCGATCAGCACCCGGACGTGCTGGTCGGGCGCGGCGGGGAACTGGACGGTCAGCAGGTCGCCGGACGTCCAGGACAGGTGCGCGGCGGCCCCGCCCAGGTCGCCCGCGGACAGGTCCTGCGCACGCACCTCGGCCAGGTCCAGATCCGGGTCCCCGTCGGGCCGCCCCGCCCTGTCGAAGATCGTGTTCGCCAGGGCCGGAGAGGGCGCGCCGCCGCCGGACCAGCCCTGGGCGACGCTGCCGCCCACCGGCGCGTGCGACTTACGGACGTCGGCGGGCCAGACCGGCTTCCCGACGTCCACCGCGAAGACGCCGTGCTCGTTCAGCGCGTGGGTGACCTGCCGGACGAACGAGCCGGGCACCGGGGAGTTCATGAACACGTCGCGCAGGTCGAGGCGGACGTTGTCGGCGGCCTCCAGCAGGGCGGGGGACAGGGTGGCGAACGCCTCGGCGAACCCGCCGTCCGGCTTCGCGCTGCGTAGCGAACCGTCGGGGGACGCCACGTACTCGTGCATGCCCACCGCGTCCCGGACCCGCACACGTGCCGGGATGCCACGCTCGCGGGCGGCGAGGCGAGCGTCCTGCACCACCTGGATCAGCCCGTGACGGCCGGGGCCGGGGACGAACATGAACGGCCTCGTTCCCGGATCGGAGGCGGGAGCGAGCCGTACGTTCGACTCCATCCGGGAGATGATCTCCTCGAGCTCCTGCTGGGTGAGGACCACGTCCGCCCAGCCGCTCGCGGCGCCCGTCATGTGGACGGGGTCGCCGACGGCACGCTCCTCCTGGTCCGGGCGCCGGGCGACGTTCTCGAACGTGAGGTCGTAGTCCACCCTGAGCCGGACGATGAACAGCTTGGCCTGCTCGAAGCTGCTGCGCTCGCGCCGGGCGCCGTGATGGTCGTTCACGCTCTCCGACGCCTGCTCGCCGCCGCGCACGCCGCCGTTGAGGCCCGAGTCGCCGTCGCTCTCGCCGGCGCTCACGCCGACGGGCAGCACCCGGCTGCGGGAGATCGAGACGTTCTGGGCCTCGGCCTTCCTGTCGACCTGGCCCTTCTCCGCCTCGAAGGGTCCGGCGATAACGGTGAGGTCCGAGGTGCGGGCATGGATGGTGACGCGGGCGCCCTGGTTCTTGAACCGCATGCTGGCGACCCGGATCACGTTGCCCACCGGTCCCGACATCCGCTCGAAGGCGGGCAGCAGGGCCGACCGTGACAGACGCTTGACCAGCTGCGCCCGGCTTTCCCGGACGGCCTTGGCGCCGATCATCTTCGACAGCTGCTGGTTGATCACCTGGAACAGGTCGGGCTTGACCGGGTCCTCCCACAGCGCCTCCGGGAAGAGTCCGGACCGCAGTTCGGCCAGTCGGGGGTCGCGCACGGTGGAGACCGGTCCCGGGTCCTGGTCGGCGGGCATGATCATGCCGGACGGGAGGCGCCGGGTGACCGCGGCGGGGAGCACGACCGGCGGGCCGAAGACCGGCTCGGCGCCCACCGCGTTCCGGGAGACCTGGACGACGGCGATCATGCCCTGACGGATTCGGTCGTTGCCGATGAACAGGCCCAGCCGGTTCAGCCGCACGCCCGTTTCGGTGTTGGAGTGAGAGAACGAATAGCCCCGGTCGGACGAGAGACCGACCCCCTGACCGTCGCCGTGGTCACTGCCGCCGTAATCCAGGCCGGCCGCTTGGGAACCCGCCCGGGACTGTGAGCGGTTGTGTTCGCTGTAGAGGTAGTGCTGCTTGATGATCCCCGAGAGTGACGAGTGCGTGAGGGCCTCGGCCTGCCGGAGGCCCTCGGGGTTCATGGGCAGCAGCCGGTACCTGACCGTCAGTTCCTCGGCCGGCCTCGTCTGCGTGATGTCCGTATGCAGCCCGTAGGTCTTCTCGAAGCCACGAGGCGACCACGCGTCGTCAATGTGGATCCTGATGGCGTTGTCGGAGAAGTCGGTATCCAGTTGGTCCCGCATGTTCGGTCTCTGGGCCAGCACGTCGGGAGCCTGGGCCCGGATGGCGGCCACCACGGCGTCGGCCGCGGGGACCACCTCGCCCTGCTCGTCGGTCATGACGACCGACTCCACCAGCCCCATGCCCGTCGCCCCTTCGAACGACGGCGCCACCACGATGCTGCGGGAGCGCTCGATGAGGTCGGCCGCCTCGCTCAGCACGTCCTGGAGCCGCTGCTCCGCTTCGTTGCTCGGGGAGCCCGGGGCCGGGCCGAGTCCGGTCAGCTCGTGCATCTTGTCGAGCAGCGCGGCCGGCGTGTGCCGGTCGGCGTAGCCGACGTCCTGGCCGGTGTTCCGCGCCTGGGCGACGTCCTTCAGGTACTTCTGCGCGAGAGGTACGGCCACCGTGGCGTCCAGGTCCAGGCTGCCGTTGAGCAGGCGCTCGATGGCGTCGCTCACCAGGTGGGCCGGCAGGTTCAGCTTGCCCGCCGAGTACAGGACCAGCGCGTCGTACTCGGGGATCGAGAACAGCGCGGTGCCCGCCGCGCCGGCGGTCTTCGTGCCGCCCAGCCCGATCTGCTCCGCGATCGGCAGCCCGGGCATGGCGCTCTCCGAGCCGGTGAGCGTGAGATCCACCGAGGACTTGATGATGTACTGGCGGCCGAACTCGATCAGAAGCTCTTCCGTGCCCCAGATGTCGAGGACCGAGGCCGACGTGGAACTGCCACGGAAGCGGGCGGGCGCGCCGAGCGTGGCGCTGTCGCCGGTCTGCCCGGCGTCGTCGAGGTCGCCGAGCTTTCCCGAGCCGCCGATGGTGTGGCCGGACGACCCGCCCCAGGACACGCCGGCGCTGCCGAGCCCGAAGAGGATGTCGCCGCTCACCTGGTCGACCACCGCCACGACCTCGGACTCGCCCAGTTCCCCCGACACCGACAGCGACGACCGCAGCGGAATCCCGTCGGCGCGGACGACGGTGTCGGTGACGATGGGCCGGGTCAGAAGCTTGACGTGCGAGATCAGGTTGCGCACGTTGAGCATCGAGAAGATCTTCTGGAACGCCGGGGAGCTCCTGCGCGTCGCCCGGGGCAGCACCTCGCGCGCCGCGTCCATCCTGCCGGGCACGTCCAGATACAGCAGCTTCATCTTGGCCTGGGCCTCCGCGGACACCTTGCCGAGCGGGGCGGGCGGCGTCGCGGTGTCCGGTGGCAGGAGGTCGGCGGCGAACAGCAGCTTGGCGGTGATCTCATCGGACGCCAGCACCGTCGACTTCTTGCCGTGCAGGAGCTCGGCCGTCAGGTCGCCTTCCAGCAGGAAGATCGAGACAGGGCCCTTGGTCTCGTGGAGCAGCACCTCGTTGTCCGTGTTGCCGGAGCTGGAGCCGATCGTCAGAGTGTTCTGGTAGTCGTACTTGCCGGCGACCTCGTGCGTCGTCCCGTCATGTCCCTCCGGGGGACCGTCGCTCACGCCGACGGACAGGCCGCCGCCGCCGTTCCTGGACCGGCCGGCGGCCCAGGCCGAGGTGTCGGAGCTGATCTCGAGATTGACCACCGTCTCGGAGTCCGTGTGGCCGACGTAGGTCACTCCGCCGGCGAAGTCCTGCTTCAAGGAGATCTTCAGCGAGAAGTGCTCGGGTGCGCTGTTGACGCCCAGCTGCACCAGGTCGAAGACGATGCCGTCCTGCGCGAGCGAGTCGTACGCGCTCCTGATCCGGTGCTCGGACAGCTGCTCGGTGACCTCCTGCAGGTTGAGGATCTGGGCGGCACGCGCGAGTTCCCCGAAGGCGTACTTCGGCTTGCCGTTGACCGTCTTCGGGACGAGGCCGCGCTCGGCGAGCTGGTCCAGCACCTTCTGCCGGAACGCGTCCAGCCCCTCGATGTCCTGGACGAGGGCGGGTCCCGCGCCGCGCATCTGCCCGGGACCGTCGCCGAGGAACGAGGGCAGCTCGGCCTTGCGCCCAGGCGGGGGATCCGGATCCGGGTCGCCCCGCAACACCGCGTTCCCGTCCGCGTCGGTGACCGGTTCGCCGTTCCGGTACTTCAGCGCATGACGGTCGACGGGCAGCCCGAAGCGGTAGGCGGCCGACTCCCGCATGCTCGCGGTCACCATGCTGCGCGTCGTGGGCAGCGTGATCGGGGGCTTGCCGAACCGCTCCACGGTGAACGTGGTCTCCACCGCGAACTGGTGGGCCTGCTTGCGCTTGGTCTTCCTGTGCACGCCCGGGTGGATCGTCTGCTTGTTGCCCGTCGACGAGTACGATCGCGACCCGCCCACGGCGCCCTTGACCTTCGGCCCGATGGTGGGGCCGTAATCGCCTGGACCGTCGACGTCCTCCAGCGCGTTGATCCGGAGCCCGGCCGAGAGATCTCCGCCGAGCGACCTGTTGGACGACACCCCGCCGGGAGCGGAGACGAAGTCGACGAGGACCTCTTCCTCCCACTCCTCGGAGGTCGCGCCGCCCAGTGGCTCGGCGGTCACCAGCACGATCCTGCTCTCGGCGCGCACCCGCGCGTGCGGCCGGCCGTCGACGGTGAAGACGCGCTCGATCCCCGTGTTGACCGCGTCCCGCAACCGGTGGGGCAGCTCGCTGGTGACGAAACCGTGCAGATTCCCGCGGGAGACCTCGCCGATCTTGGCGTAGTCGCCGCCGAGTTCCTGCGCGATCGCGTCGAACGCGTCCTCCAGACCGGTCATCTCGCTGACCACGAGGTTGGGGAGCTTCGGGTCGCGCTGATGCTCGGGGATCCGGACCAGCTTGCTCGGCCGCTGGTCGGCGTAGGAGTGCGAGATCCACAGGCGTTGCGAGCCCGGGTCTCCGGGTGCGCCGGTGTCCACCACGGTGGTGCCCCGCCAGGCGGTCTCCCGCCCGGTGCGGATCTCGACGGTCCACCTGGCTGCGGCGTCGAAGAGCAGGGACTCGCTCCTGTTGTCGGCGACGGAACCCCCCTGCGCGTACATGCCGGCGCCACCCGTCGTGGAGTTGCCGCGCCCGCCGGCGCCCCCGATGCTGACACCCAGGACCTGGGTCAGCGTCCGGTACCACTCGCCCTCCGGCATGAGCTTCGCCAGCACGCTGGTGTCGAAGCCGCCGGACATGCCGCCGCTGCTCGACTGGGTCGCGGAGACCGTACGGGCCGCCTGGAAGAACAGGCCGACCATCATCTCCGACGCCTTGACGCCGGAGTCGAGCACCTCGAAGAGGTCGGAGAGCGTGAGCTTGAGCCGGATCTCCGCCGCCGTGGAGCCGTGGCCCAGGCGCAGCACCAGGCCGTCGGGGGAGACGATCCGGTGGAAGTCCGCCCGCACGGCGCGTTCCAGCTCGTCCGGGGTGAACCGGTGCCTCGCCCCGTTGCGTTCCAGGAGCTCGTTGACCGTGGTGGTGAGGGCGGTCAGGTGGGCGAGCGTGCCCGCCGGCATGGCGGTGCCCAGGGCGGCCTGCTGCGGCAACGCCATGGTCATCGTGTTGAGGTAGCTCAGGTGGCGCCGCCGGGCCAAGGCTTCGATCCGCCGGGCGCTCTTGGCCGGGCCCGGCTCTCCGCGATGGTTGGGCCTGGGCGCCTGCTGCAACGCCGACAGGAGCTGCTCGTACGACTGCCTGGACTCGGTGGCCCGGGTCAGAGCACTCTCGTACGCCTTGGCGATGCGGAGGTGCCGGCGTTGCGCGGCCCGGTGCAGCACGTGCTCCTTACGCGCCGCCCTGGCTCGTTCGAACCGGCCCGAGTCATGCTGCCGCAGCGCCTTCCGGGCTTCCTGGGTGGAGTTGAGCGCCTGCTCGCGCTCCTCGGCGGCGCTGGCCCGCAACGCCGTGACCTGGACCTGGAGATCCTGCTCGGCCTTGGTCAGCGTGTCGATGATGGACGCGACCTCCTCGGCGGACGGTCGTCCCTCCGGCAGCGGCGGCGTGTGCTGCCGCCGGGTGCCCTGTTTGGGCGCCCACGGCGGTAGGGGCGGGGTGTGCTTACTGTCGCGCAGCGCGCGGGCCACGCCGTCGATGTCGAGGGCGAGCAGCCGCTTCTCCGGCATCGTCGGAGCGTTGTCCCACTTGTCGGCCAGCATCGCCATCTCGTTGAGCCGGGCGTCCACGCACGCGTCCCGCCTGGCCTGCTCGGGATCGGGGCGACGGAGGACCGGCAGCCGGTCGGCGCGCAGCCGCTGCAGCGTGTCGGTGATCTCGTGCAGCCAGACCCTGGACAGCTGATCGCCGGCGACGCGCGGGTTGAAGCTGACCTTGTGGGGGCGGTTCTCGTCGGAGTCGTTCCTGACCCTGGTCCGGGCCATCTCGTCGCGTTTGCTTCTCCGGTCCACGACGGGGCGGAAGTAGTGGGTGCCGTCGGTGGTGTGCACCGCCAGCGTCGTGCCGTCCTGCGACCAGGTGAGGCCGGTCACGGTCCCGTCGAGGAAGTACTTGGTGAGCAGCTCGTCGGTGGCCGCCCGCACCTCGGCGAGGGTCAGGTCGGGGCCCTGGCGGCCGTCGGTCACGTACCGGGTGCCGGGGATGGGTCTCGACGTGACGGTGCCGGGCTTGCTCGTGTACGCGCCCGCGGCGGGGTCCTGGCCGGTGGTGGCGGTGGGGGCGGGGCCTGCCGCCTGGGCCGGGTTCGCGGGCGTGGTGGTCGCGCCGTCGGCGGTGACCGTGGTGTCTTCCGGGGCCCGCGGCGTCGTGGTGTCGGGCGTGCCTTCGGTGGTGGGCATCCCGTCCGCACGGACGTCGCCCTGCGCGGTCTGGTCGGCGGGGTTCTCGGGGTTCTGGGCGGGCTCGCCGGGATTCTGGGCTGTCTGGCTGGTTTCTCCAGGATTTTGGGTGGTCTGGCTGGTGTCCCCGGGGTTCTGCGTCGCCTCTCCGGGGTTCTGCGTGGTCCCGCTGGGGTTCTGCGCGGTCGGGTCGGCGGTTCGCGCGGGCTCGCCCTGGGGCTGGGCGTCGGGCGTCGCGGTGGGGGCCGACTCGCCCGTGGGTTCCGCCGTGCTGTCCTGCCCCGGGGTCGTATCGCTGGTGGCGGTGGTTCTGGCGGTGCGGTCGGTACGCGCGTCCGGCTGGTTCCGGTCGCCGGGCTCCGCCGGGGCGGAGGCGCGCCGCTGCGTGGCCGGGTCGGTGTCCGGGCGCCCGGTGTCGGGGTTGCCGGCCGGCCTAGTGGTACCGCCGTTGGCCGCCGGGGCGCCGGCGCGCGCGGGCTCGGCCGTACGGGCGGAACCCGGAGCCCCGTCGGGGTCGGGCGTGCCGTTCGACGGGTTCCCCGCCGCCGGGCCCGGAGGGTCGCCACCCGGGGAACGGGCGGCGTCGGTGCGCGCGGCGGAGTCGTACGCGGAGGCCAGCGTGGACACCGGGTTGGCCAGCGCGGAGTAGACGTCGGGATTGAACGGGCTGATCGACCCCGCACGCCCGGCGCCGCCGAGGAACCCGCCCATCATGGATTCGGCCGTGAACGGGTTCTGCCACTGGCCGTAGACGGCGCCGTTGGCGAAGAAACTGCCGACCGGGGAGGCGATCATGTTCGTCGCGCCGGTGGTCAGCGCGCGCCCCGCGAAGCCGGGCACCGAGCCGGTCACCCGGGACACCGGCCCGGACAGCCGGGTGCCGATGACCGCGCCCGCACCCGCGCCGATGACCGCGGCCTGGGACTTCTTCCAGTCCCACTCCTGCCGGGTGCCCATCCGGATCTGCTGGTACTGGGCGACGGCGTCGATGAAGAACTCCTCGCCGATCTCCTCGACGAGCTCCCGGCCGAGCGAGGTGGCCAGCAGCCTGGCGATGACGCCCCGGCCGGTGGCGCCGCTGAGCGTGGTCACCCTGGCCAGCCGGGACGCGGTCAGCGACCGGCCGCCCACGGTGGCCAGCCTGACGAGGATGCGGCTGATGGCCGCGCGGGCCGCCGCCGCGTACGGCCCGATGATGGCGGTGGTGGACCCGGCGCTGAAGAACGCGGCGACGAGGGCGATGGCGATGGCCACGACCGTCACCCAGAAGGCGACGTTGATGGAGAGCTTCGAGTACTGGGTCTCGACGGCGAAGTTGTTGGCCTGCTGCCCGTACGCGTGTGCGTTCGCCGACACCCCGGCGAGCCCGCCCTCGTTGCCGTACAGGACCTGGGCCCTGGAGACGAACTCCGCGGTGGAGGGCGAGTTCCAGCCGGTGGCGACCGTGCGGGCGGCCGTGCCCGCGTCCTGCGTGCTGCCGACGGCGGTCGTGCCGAGGTCACCGTACGCGTGAGCCAGCTTCGACAGCCCGCTCTCGCTGGCCTCCGGCCACTTCTGCCCGGCCGACAGCATGGGGATCAGCCAGTTGACCACCCAGTCGGGCAGTGCCTCGGTCTCCCACACGGGCTGGACGTCGCTGTTGATGGTGACCAGGGCCGACACGCTCGGCTGCCCACCGCCGCCCGGTGCGGTGGGATTGGTCGGGCCGCCGTTGACCGCCACGCCGGAGCTCTCAGACCTGCCGCATCATCGCGGAGAGATCCTCTTCCATGGCGGTGTTCACCTGCAGGGTGTTGCCGACGGCGGCGCGCACCCTGCCCGGCTCGCCGGAGATCTCCTGACACAGCTGCGCGCACTGGTCGAGCAGGAGATTCGGGCCGTTGCCCTGGAAGTGGGCGTTCCAGAACGCCACGCCCTCGGCGCCGGTGCCCCACGGCGCGGCGGCGAGGGCCGCCTTGACCTTGGCGACCCGGTCGGACAGTTTCTCGTCGAGGTCCCCGGCCATTGTGTCCCACTGGGTCAGCCCGCGGTCCACGGTCGGCTTCATGATCTCCGTACCGTCCCAGAGTCTCACGTCCGGCCCTCCATCCGGTCGGCGAGCCGGTTCATGGCGGCTTCGAGGTCACCGTCGAGGTGCGCCTCGAACTCCGCGCGGGGGATCACCGGCTCGAAGATCTCGGTGACGCGTTCCCTGGCCCTGGCCACCGCCCGCCGCGTCGTCTCGGTGATCGTGTCGGCCAGGTGCCGCGCGTCGGGACGCCGGTAGATGCGCGGGTCGAGATCGAGCCTGACCAGCTCCCCGCGCGCCCCGACCGTCACCGACACCAGGCCGTCGCGCGACTTCTCGGTGACCTGGACCTCTCGCGCCTTCGCGTGCAACTCCAGGCTCGCGTCCTGGATCTGGCGGAACATGTCGCGCAGTTCGTCGGCGTACGCGCGCATCGCCGCCACGTCAGGGAGGGACTCCACGGACACCTCCCCCATCCCCGGCGAATCTGATCACACACCCGTATTACTGATCAGTTTCCGTCACATGAACATCAGAAGGCAAGAGGTGCATCAAAGTGGTGAATCTTCCCCATTGAGTGGTACGGCGTGCTCCTGCGGATCGTTCACCTCTTCACGGGGCACCCAGAGGCGGTACACGCCGCGCTCGATCCGTTCCAGCCCCAGCTCCCGCCCGGTGAGCGCGGACCCGCCCAGATACTCGAGCAGCAGCAGCCCGTCACGCTCGTCGCGCACGTCGAACCGCTCGCCCCGCCAGTGGCACACCGTCGTCACGAAGTCCAGGGCCTCGCACTCCGCCACGGGCACCGTGCGCACGTGACAGCCGGGCTCGACCTCCTCGAAGCCGTCCGCCGGATCGGGGCTGCGCAGCCGCACCCACAGTTCGAGGGGGTGCGGCTCGGGGCTGGCCACGTAGTCGGCGCCTCGCCAGCGGGCACGGTAGTGAGCAGGGCTTGTCACGTCCGCGCCCCGATCAGCAGCCATCGCCGCAGGTCGCCGTGGTAAAGAGCGCGCCGGTGCTCGGTCCCGGCCTCGGTGAGCTCCCAGATCTCCGCGCCGTGCGGCAGGATCACCCCGTACACCTTGTACTCGCGGATGACCTGGTCCACGTTCGGCGCCAGGCCCAGCCCGGTGAACGGCGGCTCCTCGACCACCCATCCGGCCACCGCGGCCCTGCGCTCCTCGTCGGTCCCGCCGTACGGGGTGCGGTAGAGGCCGAGGCCGGCGGGGCGCCAGCGCAGGATGTTGAGCGAGCCGTCGGAGGTCAGCATGTCGGGCTGCCCCAGGGCCTCGGCGAGCACCGCGGGCGTCGCGATGTGCGAGACGTCCAGCGCGTGGTGGCAGTATCCGGAGATCCTCGGCTCGCCTCCGGTGAGCAGGTCGTGCACGCCGCCAGGGGAGAGCAGCTTCTGCACCGCCGGGACCCCGGAACCGGGGGCGATCAGCAGGTCCTGGGCCAGCGTGGGCACCGCCAGCCTGGCCAGCGTGCCCGACTCCAGCAGGAAGGAGGCGGGCAGCCCCGGATTGACCGCCAGGCCCCACCGCGGGTCGGGCCAGCCGGCCGCCAGCTCGACCGGCGACGCGATCCGGCAGTGCGCGGCCACGCCGCCGGTGGCCAGCCGCATCGCCGCCACCGAGGTGAACGCCAGCACCCACGTCCGTTCGGCGTCGGCGGCCGTCGCCCAGGCCGGAGCCTCGGTCCCGGCCGCCGCGCCGGCGGTGATCGGCAGCGCCAGGTCGGCGTCGCGGAGCAGGCTCAGGCACAGGGCCGTCTGCCCGTCCTGATGAGCGGCCCACAGCCGCTCCTCGAACGGCGTGGCCGGTTGATGATCGATCGACGTCACTCTGCCCAGTCTGCCCGGTTCGTCGGCCCTCCTTATGCGGACAGGACCCGGCGGAGCGTGGCGGCGAAGCCGTCGGGGTCGCCCGCCATGCCGAACTGGCCGTCCAGGAATCCGCCGTGGTGGCTGGGGAAGACGACGGGCTCCGTGCCGAGCCGCGCGGCGACCGCCACGCCCGCGCGGTGCGCCAGCTCCCCTTCCGACTCGGCGCCGACGCCGATGACGATCCGGGTCGGCGCCGCGCGCAGCGCCTCGAAGTCGTGCTCGTAATGCGTGCAGGTCATGAGATTCTGGGCGAACATCGGGTCGTCGCGGGAGCCGTCGTCCTCCGCCGGGAACCCGAGCTCCTCCGGCTTCTGCACGGGCAGGTCGGCGAAGCCGGCGGGAACCTCGCCCCGCAGGCTGGAGACCGCGATGAACTTCGCCATCGCCGCGCCGAAACCGTCGCGATCGTACGTCCGGCAGATGTCCACCACCGAGGCCAGCGCCCGCTCCCGGTCCGGCAGGGCCTGCGCGGCCGGCGGCTCGTGCGCCACGAGCGTGCGCACCCGCTCGGGGTGCCGGGCCACCAGCGCCAGCGCGTTCACGGCGCCCCCGCTGCTGGCGAAGACGTCCACGGGCCCGCCGCCGACCGCGCGGATCAGCCGGTGCACGTCGTCGGCGTGCTGCTCGGGCGTCGACTCGCCGTCGCCGTCCCGCTCGCTGCGCCCGATCCCGCGCGGGTCGTAGGTCACCACCGTACGGTCCCGGAACCGCCCGGCCAGGGCGGTGAACCCGGTGGCGTCCATCGGGCATCCGATCATCAGCAGGATCGGCGCGTCGTCCGCCTCGGCCTGGTGCACGTCGTAGGCGAGAGTCGCGCCGGGCACCTCAAGGGTGTGGGTCATGTCGTCGCTTCCTTCCCAGTCATCCTGGAATGTAGACCCACGAGAGGCGGCGAAGTCATCGGTCGCGTGCTCCTTGACGGGGGACTTCTGTCACCCTGGCCCATTACCCTGCTTGGAGGCGTTGATGGGGGTGGAGGGCTTCGTGACGGTCAACGGGATGACGAGCGTCGATGTGGCCTCCGTGGCCGCGGGGGCGGTCGGCCGGGTGCTGGGCACACAGGCCGCCTCGCCGCTGTCGTTCTGGATCGGGCTGGAGCCGGGCAAGGTGGTGCAGCTCGACGACGTGGTGGTGACCAAGCGCGAGGTGCCCGGCCACGGGCCGCTGGTGATGGCCGGCGTGGTGACGGCCGTGGAGGCGCGTCACGAAGGCGCGGCGTACGACTCCGACGTGTTCCTGATCGCCGAAGGGGCGCTGCCCGCGGCGGTGGTCGAGGTGGCCGAGGTGCGGGTCACCCGGGTCGAGCCCGAGGTGTTCGTGCCGCCGCTGCCCGGGGCCACGGTCTATCTCGCCGGGGCGGGCGACCGCGACCAGGCGCTCTACTTCGACGTGATGGAGCGCCGGGTGCCGCTCGGCGTGGGCCGCGACGGGCAGCCGCTCTACGTCAACTTCGACTTCCTCGACGGCACCCGCGGCGCCCACGTGTCGATCTCCGGCGTCTCCGGCGTCGCCACCAAGACCTCGTTCGCCACCTTCCTGCTCTACTCGATCTTCAACTCGGGGGTGCTGGGCGGCGAGGCGGCCAACACCAAGGCGCTGATCTTCTCGGTCAAGGGCGAGGACCTGCTCTTCCTCGACCAGGACAACGTCCGCCTCGACGAGCCGGCCAAGGCCGTCTACGGCCGGCTCGGGCTGCCGGCCAAGCCGTTCGGCAGCGTCCACGTGTTCGCGCCGCCCCGGCCCGGCGACCCCAACGGCGTCCCCCACGTCTCCGCCCGCACCCACGGCGTCAGCTCCTTCTACTGGACGCTCGTCGAGTTCTGCCAGGACGAGCTGCTGCGCTTCGCGTTCGCCGACGCCGACGACGAGCGGGCCGGCTACTCGCTGCTGGTCGGTCAGGTGGCGGCCCGGCTCAAGGCGTGGGCGGAGCCGGTCGGCGACGGCGGCGCCGTGATGATCCAGGGCACCTCCTGCCGCACCTTCTCCGACCTGGTCGAGCTGCTGTCCGACCAGCTCCAGGACGAGGGCAGCCGCCCTCAGTGGACCGGCGCGCAGACCCCGCTCGGCACCGTCAACGCCTTCCTGCGCCGGCTCAGGAGCGCCGTCCGCGCGCTGTCGCCGATCATCCGCGGCGACCTGCCGTTCTACCGCAACCACTCGGTCAGCACCTCCAGCGCCCAGGTGACGATCGTCGACCTGCACAACCTGCCCGAGCGGGCGCAGCGGTTCGTGGTCGGCGTGGTGCTGCGCGGCGAGTTCCACCGCAAGGAGTCCTCGGGCACCGCCAAGCCGCTGCTGTTCGTGGTGCTCGACGAGCTCAACAAGTACGCGCCGCGCGAAGGCGACTCGCCGATCAAGGAGATCCTGCTCGACGTGGCCGAGCGCGGGCGCAGCCTCGGCGTGATCCTCATCGGCGCCCAGCAGACCGCCTCCGAGGTGGAGCGCCGCATCGTCGCCAACAGCGCCGTGCGCGTCGCGGGCCGGCTCGACACCGCCGAGGCCGCCAGATCCGAGTACGGCTGGCTGCCCCCGGCCGTCCGCGACCGGGCCACCATCGCCAGGCCCGGCACCATGTTCGTGGCCCAGCCCGAGATCCCGGTGCCGCTGGTCGTCGCCTTCCCGTTCCCCGCCTGGGCCACCCGCCCGTCCGAGGCGCTCGCCCCCGCCGAGGCGTCGGCCGATCCGTTCCAGGGGCTGCCCGGCGTCGAAGACGACATCCCGCCCTTCTGAGAGGTCGACTCGTGAAGATCCTGCACACCGCCGACTGGCACGTGGGCAAGGTGCTCAAGGGGCGCTCCCGCCTCGACGAGCACCGCGAGGTGCTGCGCGAGCTGGTCGCCACCGCCCGCGAGCGGGACGTCGACCTGGTGATCGTGGCCGGCGACCTGTTCGACACCTCCGCGCCCACCACCGAGGCCCAGCAGCTCGTGCTGCCGGCGCTGATGGCGCTGCGCGAGGGCGGCCGCGACGTCGTGGTGCTGGCGGGCAACCACGACAACCCGCAGCTGTTCGAGGTCTACCGGCCGCTGCTCGGCAAGTTGGGCCTGCACGTGGTGGGCGCGTTCCGCCGCCCCGACCAGGGCGGCACGCTCTCCTTCACCGCCCGCACCGGCGAGCCGGTCCGGCTCGCCGTGCTGCCCTTCCTGTCACACCGCTACGTGGTGCGTGCCGCTGAGGTGCTGGCCGGCACCGCCGCCGAGCACAACCGCGACTACGCCGCCCGCATCGCCGAGCTGATCGCCGCGCTCACCGCGGGTTTCGAGAACGACACGGTCAACCTGATCACCACCCACGGCACGCTCCCCGGCGGCCGGTTCGGCGGTGGCGAACGGGAGGCCCAGTCGATCTTCTCGTACTACTTCGAGCCCACCGCCTTCCCGCCGTCCACCCAGTACGCCGCGCTCGGCCACCTGCACCGCCGCCAGCAGCTGCCCGGCCCGTGCCCCATCTGGTACAGCGGCTCGCCCATCGCGGTCGACTTCGGCGAGGAGGGCAACCTGCCCGGCGCCCTGCTGGTGGACGTCGCGCCCGGCCGGCCCGCCGTCGTGGAGGAGGTCGTGTTCCGCTCGCCGCGCAGGCTGCGCACCGTGCGCGGCACGCTCGACCGGCTGGAGTCCCTGGAGCAGGGCGACGACTGGCTCCGGGTGGTCGTCGAGGAGAAACCTCGCGTCGGCCTCGCCGACCAGGTGCGCGAGCTGCTGCCGGGCGCGATCGACGTGACCCTGGACGAGCGCTTCCGCCCCGTCGCCGCCGTACGGGAGTCGCGCTCGCCCGCCCGCAGCCCGCGCGAGCTGTTCCGCGAATACCTGGCCGCGACCGGCCGCGCCGACGAACAGGTGGCCACGCTTTTCGACCGGCTGTACGACGAGGTGACCGGCTGATGCGCCCGCTGCTGCTGCGACTCGACCACTTCGGCAGCTTCCGCGACCCGGTGGACGTCGACTTCTCCGACGTCGACTACTTCGCGCTGACGGGGCCGACCGGGGCCGGCAAGAGCACGATCATCGACGCGCTCTGCTTCGCGCTCTACGGCACCGTCCCGCGCTGGGGCAGGGAGAACGTCATCGCCCACGCGCTGGCCCCGTCCGTCGCGGCGGGGAAGGTGGCGCTGCTGTTCGAGAGCGACGGCCGCCGCTACGGGGTGGTCCGCGCGCTCGTCCGCGACGGCAAGGGCACGGTCCGCACCAAAGAGGCGCGCATCGACGAGCTGGCCGGCGGGGTGCCGCTGGGCGAGGCGTGGGAGGCCGTGGTCAGGCCGCTCGCCGAGGGCGAGCACGTCACGGCCGAGGTGCAGCGGGTGACCGGGCTCGAATACCGCTTCTTCACCCAGTGCGTCGTGCTGCCGCAGGGGCGCTTCGCCGAGTTCCTGCACGCCGCGCCGCGCGAGCGGCAGGACCTGCTGGTGCAGCTGCTCGACGCCGACGTGTACGAGGCGATCAGGCAGCGGGCGGTGCGCGAGGAGGAGACGGCCAGGACCTCCGCCTCCCTGGCCCGCGACGAGCTGGGCAAGCTGTCGGGGGCGACGGCCGAGCTGGAGGAGCAGCTGGACGGGCGGCTCTCCGCGCTGCGGCGGCTGGCCGCGACCCTCGACGCCGACCTCGACCTGTTGCGTGCCCGCGAGTCCGAGATCCGCCGCGCCACCCGCGAGCGCGCCGCCGTGGCCGAGCGGCAGGCGGCCCTGGCCGCGCCGCGCATGCCCGACGGGGTGGCGACGCTCTCGTCGGCCCGGCGGGCCGCCGCGGAGGCGGTGACGTCCCTCCTCGACGAGGTCGCCACGCTGGAGGCAGACGAGCACGAGGCGGACGAGGCGCTGGCCGCGCTGGGCGGCCGGGAGCGTCCCCAGGCCGCGCTGACCGCGCTCGACTCCCGCGACCGGCTCACCGCCCAGATGGAGTCTGCCCGTGCCCAGGCCCGTTCCGCGGCGGAGTCCCTGGAGTCGCTGAGGTCCGCGCTCCAGGAAGCCGAAAGCGCCATGGCCGAGGCCGATCGGCGCCGCGACCGGCTGCGCGACGCCCACGCCGCCGCCGACCTGGCCTCCCGCCTCACCCCCGGCGACCCCTGCCCCGTCTGCCTCCGCCCCACCCCTGGAGAGAACACACCCCCGCGGCCGACCGCCCCGACGGGCTCCGCCGCCTCGGGAACCCCCGCCGCGACCACCGCCGGCGCGGAAGATCCCCGTACAGGGGGCCACGCCGATGCGGAGAGCCGCGCGGGTGCGGAGAGCCGCGCCGGTGCCGGGGGCCACGCCGGTGCCGGGGGCCACGCCGATGCGGGGGGCCACGCCGATGCGGGGGGCCACGCCGATGCGGGGGGCCACGCCGATGCGGGGAGCCACACCGGTGCGGGGAGCCACACCGGTGCGGGGAGCCACACCGGTGCGGGGAGCCGCGCCGGTGCCGGGGGCCACGCCGGTGCGGGGAGCCACGCGGGTGCGGGGAGCCGCGCGGGTGCGGCTGTGCATGCCCACGCGGGCGCCGGGGCGTCCCGGGTGGTGGTGCGGGCGCCTGGGGCCGCGGAGATCAGGGCGGCGGAGGGGGCGCTGGCCGCCGCGCGGAAGGAGGCCGAGCGGGCGCGGACCGCGTACGCGAAGGGTGAGACGTCGGCGGGGATGTACGCCACCCAGGTGACCAGGCTGGAGGCGGAGCTGGCCGCGCTGCCACCGGCCGTGGACCGGGCGGCGGTCGAGGGCAGACTGGCCGCGATCGCCAAGGCGGAGGCGGTGGCCGCCGAGGCCCGCAGCGCCGTCAGGGCCGCCCGCTCCCGGCTGCGGCAGGCGCAGACGGAGGCGGAGCGGGCCGACCGGCGGGCCGCCGACGCGTGGCGGACGCTGGAGACGGCCCGCGACCGGCTGCTCGCGCTCGGCTCGCACGACGACCCGCCGCCCCCGCTGGCCCGCGACGACCTGCACCGCGCCTGGACCGACCTGCTGGCCTGGCGCGACGAGGCCGCCCGCGCCGCCACCGCCGCGCTGGCCGAGCGCGACGAGGAGCTCGCCGCCGCCACCGCCGGCCTCTCCCGCGAACGCGCCAGGCTCGCCGAGCGCCTGCGGGAGCACGAGGTCCCGCTGCCCGGCGAAGGCACCCCCGAGCAGCTCGGCGCGGCCGTCGCCGGCGAGGTGGCCCGCGTCGAGTCCCGGCTGGAGCGGGTCAGGGAGGCCCGCGAACGCGCCGCCGAACTGGCCGAGGAGCTCACCGCGAAGGAGCACGCCGCCAAGGTCGCGCACGAGCTGGCGCTGCGGCTGCGCGCCAACGCCTTCGAGCGCTGGCTGTGCGCCGAGGCCCTCGCCGTGCTCGTCACCACCGCCTCCGGCCTGCTGCGTGAGCTGTCCGACGGCCAGTACGAGCTCGCGCTGAGCGACCGTACCGAGATCGAGGTCATCGACCACGCCGAGGCCGGGATGCGGCGCAGCGCCCGCACGCTGTCCGGCGGCGAGACCTTCCAGGCGGCGCTCGCGCTGGCGCTGGCGCTGTCCGACGCGGTCGCGCGCGGCCTCGACTCGATCTTCCTCGACGAGGGGTTCGGCACACTCGACCCGGCCACCCTCGACACGGTCGCCACCACCCTCGAACGGCTCGCCGCCGGGCAGGAGCGCATGGTCGGCGTCGTCACCCACGTCCCCGCGCTGGCCGAACGGGTGCCGGTGCGGTTCGAGGTCCGCCGCGACACCAAGGGCTCGCACGTGCGGAAGGTGGGGCCGTGACGGCGTTCTCCGTCGATCCCTGGGACCCCGGTTACGCGGCGGCGCTGGCCGCCGAGGCGTTCTCCGAGCTGGGCGCCACGAGCGCCGAGCTGGTGCTCGACATCGAGCGGCCGTCCGGCGACTGGAAGCCCGTCACCCCCGGCCCCGACGCCCGAGCCCCCGAGACGCTGCTGGTCGCCGACGGGGTGCGCCGGATCGACGCCCGGGTGTGGGTGGACGACCCCGACACGGCCATGCCGGTGCCGGGGATCGCGGCCTCGTACGCCGCCGGGATCGTCCGGTGCGGTCCCGACGGCGCCGACCTGGCGGACATCGAGGTGCACCGCGCGCTCATCAGCGCCTCCCCGTACACGCCCGAGGTGAAGACCGCGCACGCCACCTACCGCCCCGGCAGGGCGGCCGACTCGACGGCGGAGGAGCTGTCGCTGGCGCTGCAGCGGCAGGTCACCCAGCTGGAGGTGGAGCTGTCGGTCCGCCACCGCGGGATGGCCGACGACCTGCTGCTGGTCGACGGGCCGCTGCGCGGGCGCGGGCATCTGCCGCGCACGATCGGTTACATCAAGACCCACCACATCGCCTACCTGCCGCCCGCCCAGTCGGCGGTGGTGGCCTCGCTGGCGCCAGGTCAGCGCACGCCGGTGTTCCTCATGGGCACGAGCTGGCGGCGGCACGCCTGGTACGTGCGGCTGCCCGTGCACGCGGTCACCCCGTGGGCGGGCATCGTGCGCTGCGAGGCGAGCGCCGAGCTGGACCCCGCGGAGGCGGCGGCGCTGGCCGACGCGGTGACGCTGGCCCTGCCGCCGCTGGCCGGCGTCGACTACAAGGATCCGCGCGCCCCGCAGAACCTGGTGCCGATCGGCGGCCTGGAGAAGCTCCTGCGCCACCACCTGGGCGACTCCCGGCTGCTCTACCGGGCGCTGCGCACGGCCGCACGTAGTTGATCTTGGCGGAAATCGTCACTTTCCTGTCCTTGCCGCCATGACGGGCGGCCCTGGAGCATAAAAGACGTGCGCGTCGTCTTCGTCATCTTTCCCGGGTTCCAGATCCTGGATCTGACCGGGCCGCACGAGGTGTTCCACCAGGCCGGACCGTACGCGATCGAGACCGTCGCGGTGGCGGAGGGGCCGGTCCCCGCGTCGGGCGGGCTGGCCGTGGCGCCCACCGCGACCGTCGCCGGTTGCGACGGCGCCATCGACACGCTCGTCGTCGTGGGCGGGCGCGGCACGCCCGAGGCGTGCGCCGACGCGCGGCTGATCGGCTGGCTGCGGGAGGCGGCCGGGCGGTCCAGGCGGGTGGCGTCGGTGTGCACCGGGGCGTTCCTGCTGGCCGAGGCCGGGCTGCTGGACGGGCGGCGGGCCGTCACCCACTGGTCGTCGTGCGACCGGCTGGCCGCGCGGCACCCGTCCGTCGTCGTCGATCCGGACGCGCTGTTCGTCCAGGACGGCAACGTGTGGACCTCGGCGGGCGTGACCGCCGGGATCGACCTGGCGCTGGCGCTCGTCGAGGACGACCTCGGGGCGGACGAGACGCGGCGGATCGCCCGCCACCTGGTGATGTTCGTCCAGCGGCCCGGCGGGCAGGCGCAGTTCTCCGCCCAGCTCGAAGCGCGGCGGCCGGCCCGCGAGCCGCTGCGCGACCTGCTGGCCTGGATCACCGCCTCCCCCGACCAGGACCTCACCGTGCCCGCGCTGGCCCGCCGGGCGGACATGAGCGAGCGCAACTTCACCCGCGTGTTCACCGCCGAGACCGGCCGCACGCCTGCCGCCTTCGTCGAGTCCGTGCGGCTGGAGGCGGCCCGCCGCCTGCTGGAGACCACCGACGACACGCTCGACGCCGTCGCCAGGGCCTGCGGGTTCGGCACGGTCGAGACCCTGCACCGCTGTTTCCGGCGGAGCCTGCGGGTCACCCCGGGGCAGTACCGCCGCCACTTCCGCATGACGAGGAGCCACTGATGCGCATCGGGATCTTGCTGTTCGAGGGCGTCGAGGAGCTGGACGCCGTCGGCCCGTGGGAGGTGCTGGCCTCCTGGGCCGCCGCCCACCCGGACGAGGCCGAGGTGGTCGCCTTCGCCCGCGAGGCCGGTCCGGTCCGCGCCGCCAAGGGTCTGGGGCTGGTCGCCGAGCACGGCATGGCCGACGTCGGGCCGCTGGACGTGCTGCTGCACCCGGGCGGGCGCGGCACCCGGCCGCTGCTCAAGGACGAGGAGCACCTGGCCTGGCTCCGCGACCGGCGCGCCACCGTGCCGCTGCTGACGAGCGTGTGCACGGGGTCGCTGGCGTACGCGGCCGCGGGCCTGCTCGCCGGCCGCCCCGCCACCACCCACTGGTCGGCCATCGGCACCCTCACCGAGCTGGACCCGACGATCGAGGTACGGCCCGGCTACCGGTTCGTGGACGACGGCGACACCATCACCGCCGCTGGAGTGTCGGCGGGCATCGACATGGCGCTGCACCTGGTGGCCCGGCTGGCCGGCACCGAGCGCGCCAAGGAGACCCGCCACTACATCCAGTACGACCCGGCCCCGCCGGTCTAGGGGACGCGGCCGACGACGCCGAGCACGCCGCCCTTGACCAGGCCAGGCCACGGGTACGGGTCGTCGTTGTTGCGCCACTTCTGGGCCGGCACCACACCCGGAGGGAGGATCTCCAGACCCTCGAAGAGGGCGAGCAGGTCCTCCCTGCCGCGCCAGGCGAGGCCGCCCGAGGTGCTGCGCTGGTAGACGCCGCGGACCCCGTCGACCTTCGAGGCCTCGCTCTCTCCGGGCTCGATGTAGCCGTGCGAGACCACCAGATAGCTGCCGGACACCAGAGGCTGCCTGAGGGCCGCCACGATCTTGGCCACCTGGTCGTCGTCGTGGAAGAAGTGGAAGACGGCCGCCACGACCACGGCCACGGGCCGGGAGAAGTCCAGATGCTCTTCGGCGGCGGCCAGGATGGCGTCGGGCTCGGCCAGGTCGCCCTGGACGATGATCGTCTCGGCGTTGTCGGCCAGCAGGGCGCGGGCGTGGGCGAGCACGATCGGGTCGTTGTCCACGTACACGATCTTCGAGTCCGCGGCGACCCGCTGCGCGACCTGGTGGACGTTGTCCTGCGTCGGCAGGCCCGTCCCGATGTCCAGGAACTGCCGGATGCCGGACTGGGCCAGGTGCCGCACGCTCCGGATGAGGAATCCCCTGTTGGCCAGGGCCACCTCGCGGATGTCGGAACCGGTCTGGCGGGCGAGCTCGATGACTTGCTCCGCGGCCTCCCGGTCGGCGGGGAAGTTGTCCTTGCCGCCCAGGTAGTAGTCGTACATGCGGGCCACACTGGGCACGTTGGGGTCGATCTGCCCCGGAAGCTGCGCCATGTCCTCGCCTTCCACGTAGCCTCTGCCGCAAATGTAGTGCTTTTTCGTGACGAACGGATCTTTATCCTCTAGAAAGAGGTGATCCGGCTGGGCGGTATGGGCCAAGGGCTGATGCGGGCGATACTTTGGTCCGATGCGGCGGGCCCGCCGGGGGTGCCAGCGTTGCCCGCATGGGGTTCATCGGAGTCATTCTCATGATCCAGGGGTTCGGCGGGTTCGTGGCCCGCCAGTTCTTCGACCGCGACTTCGGGCTGCTGCATCTCTGGCTCGACGGCGCGACGCTGACGGTGGTGAGCGTCGCGCTGGGCGTGCTCGGCCTGGTGCTCGCCCTGGCCAGTCTCCGAGACAGGTCGTGACGGGAGCGGCCGAGGTGACCGGCTGGCTCGCGTCCAGGGCCGTCCCGCTCGACGGGCTCGACCCGCGCGGGCCGGTCGCCGGCCTGGAGCCGCTGCGACAGGTCCTCGACGGTGTCAGGGTGGTGGGGCTGGGGGAGGCGACCCACGGCACGCGGGAGTTCTTCCTGCTCAAGCACCGGCTGCTGCGGTTCCTCGTGGAGGAGCTGGGGTTCACCGTGCTGGCGATGGAGGCCAGCGTGTCGGCGTCCGAGGCCCTGGACGCCTACGTCCTGGGCGGGGCGGGGGAGCCGGAGCGGCTGCTGGCCGACCTCGGGTTCTGGACGTGGCGGACGCGGGAGATGCTGGCCGTGGTGGAGTGGATGCGCGAGCACAACCGCACCGCCGAGCCGAAGGCGCGCTTCGCCGGGATCGACCCGCAGTTCCCCGCAGCGTCGCTGCGGTGGCTCCGCGATCACCTGGGTGAGCGGGCAGGCGAGCTGCTCGGGCCGCTGGCGGTGCTGGGGGAGACGCGCCTGGGAGTGGGGGAGCCGCTCGACCCGGCGATCGAGGCGGCCGCCCGCGGGCTGGCCGACGAGGTGGGCGCCGGCGGGCCGGGAGAGGCGCACGCCAGGACCGTGCGGCAGTTCGCGACACTGGTCACGCGGCCGATGCGCGACGCCGACGGGGCGCGCACCGCCGGGGCGGCCCGCGACCAGTTCATGGCCGACAACGTCGACCGGCTGCTGGAGGACCCGGCGGCGAAGGTCGCCGTCTGGGCCCACAACGGTCACGTGGCCGCCGGCCACTACGCGCGCCTCGGTGCTCCGGTCATGGGAGATCATCTGCGTCAGCGTCACGGCGCCGGTTACTACGCGCTCGGCCTGCTGTTCGGACAGGGTGAGTTCCGGGCCAGGCGGCTCCGGTTCGGCAGGCCCGACGTGCGGCGGCCGCCGGTGCGCCACCGGGTGCCCGCCGCCGGCAGGCCCGACGTGGCCGAATCCCTGCTGGCTGCCGCCTGCCCCCGCGATCACGTCGTCGACCTGCGCCTCGGGCCCAGGCCCGAGGCGGTGACCCGGTGGCTGGGCGAGCAGCAGTACGTGCGCGGTTACGGCGCCACGGCCGGGCGCTTCTCGTACAAGCTGACCTTCACCCCGGCCGTGCTCGGCGCCGCCTTCGACGGGCTCGCCTACATCGCGCACGGCACCTGTTCGACCCCGCTGTAAGGGTTGTCACAGCGGGGGCCGGGGGCCGATGGCGCCCAGGCGGTCGGCGTAGCGGCCGAGGCCGAGTGCCATCGACTCGACGGGCCGGTCCGCGCGCCGCACCGGCACGCCCATGGCGGCGCGCAGGCGTCTGGCCAGGCCGCGCAGCAGCGCGCCGCCGCCGGTCAGCACCGCCCCGTGCGCGGCGACGTCGGCGGCGAGCTCGGCGGGGCAGCGCTCCAGGGCCGTCGCCGCCGCGCGGGCGATGGCGTCGGCCGGCGCCCGGGTGACCTCGTACAACTGCTGGACGGGCAGCCACGCCACCCGCTCGCGCCGCGACTCCGGGTCGAGGCCGCGGACGATCACGTGCCGGTCCAGCGGCTTCCAGGACGGGCCCGCGCGGAGCTTGGCCGCCTCCGCCTCCGCCTCGCCGACCAGCAGCCCGTGCTCACGGGCGACCAGGGTGGCGATCGCCGCGTTCACGGCGTCGCCGCCGGCGTGGACGGTCCCCGCGGCGACGACGGCGCCGCAGGCGAGGATCGCGATCCTGGTCAGGTGAGGGCCGATGTCGACGATCATGCGCCCGGCCGGCTCCGTCACCGGCAGCCCGGCGCCGAGCGCCACCGCGACGGCGTGCTCCACGAGGTACACCCGCCTGGCGTCCGCCTCGTAGGCCAGGTCGCGCACGGCCGAGCTCAGGATGGGCGGGGCGCCGTCGGGCAGCGCCATCACCAGCCGCGGCCGGGCGTACGGGTGCCCGTGCACCTTGCTCAGGAAGTGCTTGACCAGCCGCCCGGCGAGCTCGCCGCCCTCGCGCACCGGCCAGCGGGCGATCCCGTCGTCGTGCCGTACCGCCCGCATGCCCGCCCCGCTGGAGGGCGAGCACGCCGCGTACGCGTCCGCGCCGAAGAGCGTGCGGCCCGTGGCCGCGCAGGCCGCCGCCATCGACGGCTCGTTGAGCACGACGCCCAGGCCGGGGGCGTAGATCTGGGTGGTGGCCGTGCCGAGATCGATCGCGAGATCCCGGCCGAGGAACGCGAGCGGGCTCACCGCCGCGGCTCCGGGGGGTAGAGCTGCATGTCCGTGGTGTTTCCTCGATCGGGTCAAGGCAACACCAAGTCGCCGGCGCGCGTCCCGCCGATGATCCCGGTTATGCGCTGTCAAGGCCTGCGTGCGAAGCTGGAGGCTGTACGCACATCAGGAGGCCCTCATGGCGGAAACCCCGGAGCCGGAAGTCGACGAGACTCCCGAGGACGAGATGAAGCGCAAGTTCCGTGAGGCACTGGAGCGCAAGCGCGGCCAGCAGGCGGGATCTGGCGGCAGTGGTAGGGGCGCCGACCATTCCAAGATCCACGGAGCCCACGGCCCGGCTGCCGGCAAGCGGTCCTTCAGGCGCAAGAGCGGCGGCTGAATCTGGGTGTAAAAGGGGGTACGGCATGCCGTACCCCCTTTTTCTAGGTAGATCTTCGCCCGAATCATGGGCTTACCTTTGCGTTTGTCCGATTTGCTCGCTAGATTGGTCGGCGTTACCAGGCAGTGACCTTGGCTCTTCACCAGGAAGAGGCGGCTGCCTGGCGCCGAATCCCGCTCCCCCGCGGGAACCGGGGACCCACCTTCTGGGGTGAATCCGGCCCATGCGGCCGGTAGGGCATCTCCACGTCCGAACCCGTCAGCTAACCCGGTAGGCGAGATGGAGAGGACGTTTTCCTGTGATGAATCACCGCGCCCGTCCCCCCTACCGCGGGATGTCATCGGCCGCCGATTGAGCGGCACCATTTCCTGATCTTCCTTTCGCGCTCCCACCGTAGCGTCCGTACGGCTTGATGCCCGGCTACGTCGTTCCGCGAGCGCATCTTTGCTGTTGCCTCACAAAGGACTTCTGTTTTTCATGTCTGCTCGTTTCAGCATGCGTTCCATCGCCGCGATCGTCGCCGCCGCCGGCACGCTGGCGCTCGGCTCCGGCGCCGCCGCTCACGCCGACACCGACAAGGGCACGGAGAAGGTCCTGCTCCAGGGCGAGACCACGGCCTCCTACTTCTGGGACGACGGCTCCGGCCGCGCGGGTGACACCGGCCTGCCGGCCAGCGGCAAGCCCATGCAGAAAGGCATGGCCGCCAGCCCCAGCTGGCCGCTGCTGACCGAGGGCTACGTCATCTACAAGGGCAAGAAGGCGCCGTTCTTCGTCGGCGACCGCGGCCCGGGCGTCCCGTCCAGCAAGGGCATCATGCTCGACCTGGACGGCAAGACCTTCGCCGACCTGACCGGCGGGAAGTTCAACCCGCGCACGCTCATGGTGGACGGCAACGGCGGCAAGGGCCACATCGAGGTCGAGTACGTCATCACCAAGTGGGGCGACGGCCTGGGCCTGAAGAACCACCCGGTCGCCTTCTCCGAGGGCGCCTACAAGCGCATGGACCGCAACCCGGCCGCCCCGCCGGTCCTGGCAGGGGACAAGGCGGACAAGAAGGACGAGGAGAAGGCCGTCGCGGGCCAGTCCGGCAGCGACAAGGCCGAGCCCGTGAAGACCAGCCCCGTGAAGGCCGACCCGGTGAACCTCGTGAAGGCCCCGGCCGAGCCGCAGCCCGCCGCCGGGGGCGCCGAGGCGGCCGCGGCCACCGAGCGGAGCAACGTTGCGGGTGCCGCCGTGGCCGGCGGCGTGATCCTCGTCGGCGGCGGCCTGGTGCTGGGCCGCGAGCGCATCCGCAAGCTCGTGCGCCGCTGACCTTTGCGTCACCACGATTAGAATGTCATTCTAGAGCCGTGACCTCGACCGCATCGGCTCATGGAATCGACATCGCGTACGAAAGCTTCGGCTCTCCCGACGGGCGCCCGCTCCTGCTGATCATGGGGCTGGGCGCCCAGCTCATTCACTGGGACGACGAGCTGTGCGAGCAGCTCGCCGAGCAGGGGCACCATGTCGTCAGGTTCGACAACCGCGACGCCGGGATGTCCACCCACCTCCACGAGGCGGGCGCGCCCGCACCGGGCAAGCCGGCGCCCTACCTGCTGGACGACATGGCCGCGGACACCGCCGGGCTGATGGACGCCCTCGGCTGGCCGGCCGCGCACGTGATGGGCGCCTCGATGGGCGGCATGATCGCCCAGTCGCTCGCCATCCGGCACCCCGAGCGGGTGCTCACCCTCATCTCGATCATGTCGACCCCCGGTGGCGCGGTCGCCCCGCCGAGCGAGAGCGCCCGGTCGGTCCTGTTCGCCAAGCCGGTGACCACCCGGGAGGAGGCCATGACCCAGGCGCTGGCGACCTGGTCGGTCATCGGCTCCCCGGGGTACGAGCTCGACCGCGAGCGTGTCCAGCGGCTGGCCGGGCAGGCGTTCGACCGCGGCCACGACCCGGCGGGGTTCGCCCGGCAGCTCGCCGCCATCATGGCGTCGCCCGACAGGACCGAGGCCCTCACCCGGCTCAACGTCCCGGCGCTGGTCATCCACGGAGCCGACGACCAGCTCGTCCCGCTCTCCGGCGGGCAGGCCACGGCGGCGGCCATCCCGGGCGCCGAGCTCAAGGTCTTCCCCGGCATGGGGCACGACCTCCCGCGGGCACTCTGGCCGGAACTCGTCGAGGCCGTCACCAAGCTCACCGCCGGTCACGCGGGCCCGGCCCGCTGATCCCGGGACAGGTGGAAGGGGCGCACCTCGCGAAGCGCCGGGAGGCTGCCGCTCGCGAGATGCGCCCCGGCGGCGGCACGCGCTCGCCGCGCCCGGACGCGTGCCGCCGGGTTCTCGGGGGAGGGGTCAGACCTCCAGCTTCTCCTCGATGCCCTTGAGATGGTGCCTGGCCAGGGCGAGGTTGGCCCGGCCGCGGTCCAGGGCCAGGTAGAGGAACAGGCCCTTGCCGCCGCGCCCGGAGATCGGCCGGATGATGTGGTACTGGCCGCCGAGCGTGATGAGGATGTCCTCGATGGCGTCGTTGAGCCCGAGCGAGTCCATCGTCCGGAGCTTCGCCTTGACGACCTCGGTGTTGCCGGCCGCCGCGACCTGGAGGTCCAGGTCCTTGGACCCGCCCAGGGCGCCGAGCGCCATGCCGCTGCCGTGGTCCACGATGGCGGCGCCGATGGAGCCGTCGATCGCCATCATCTCCTTGAGAGAGATGTCCATGCTGGCCATGCTTTCCTCCGATCAGGAATGGTCACTTCTTGCCTGCTGCCACCGCCGCCACCGCGGCGGCGGTCTTGCGCCCCTCCAGCCGGAGCAGCCCGAGGTTGGCGCCGGGCTCAGCCAGGACTGTGAGGACGACAGTGGGGCCGGCGGCGTAGAACGCGGCGTGGCCCGCGCTGCCGGAGACGAGCGTCTCCTCCAGGTCGCCCCGCCCGGCCAGGATCATCATGCGCCGGCTCATCGCGAGCAGCGCCGCGGCCAGCGCGGACACGTGCTCGCTGCTGTCCTCCGCCAGGTCGCAGGCGATCGTCAGCCCGTCGATGGTGGAGGCCACGCTCCCTTTGACGTCGGCCGTCCGTTCGCGCAGGAGAACCATCTCCTTGAGCACCTCTTGACGCAGTTCCACAGATGGCCTCCTCCTGCGTGAGGGGAACCTCACGTCAGCTCCTCCAACGCCTTCCTGAGCCGCAGCAGCAGCTCGATGTCCGTGGGGTCCCCGGTGACGACCGGGCCGAGCGGGCCGCCGGCGGTGGCGTCCGCCCTGTGCCGGGCGACGTCGAGCCGCTTGACCCGCCTGGGCAGCGGCTCCGCCCCCTCGGCCGCGACGATCAGGCCCGCCGCCGCCAGCCTGCGCACCGCCAGCAGGACCGCGTAACCGGACCGGCCCAGCCGCTTGGCCAGCTCCAGGGGAGTGGCCTCGCCGTCGGCCCCGATCGCCACCTCCCACTGCACGTCGCTGAGCGTCACGCTCTGCCCGGGCATCCGCGGCGCGGCGCGTACGGGGGAGGTGTCCAGGTCGGCCCGCGGCCACGTCTCGGCGAGCCGTGCCCGGCGGCGCGCGCACTCGCGCACCAGGCCGGGCACGTCGAAGTACCAGCGCCCGCCGAGCCAGTGCCCCTCGCCGGGCCGGAACCTCGGCCGGGCGCCGGTCACCGGCAGCAGGAAGAACGCCGCGTCCAGCACCGCGCCGAGCACGCAGTACTGCAGCTCGCCGAGCGTGACCCGGCCTTCCTCCAGCAGGCGCTCGGCGCCGCCGTCGGCCTGCAGCCTGCGCAGCGCCGACTCCGGCACCCGGCCACCGGCCGCGAGCAGCCGCTCGGCGCCGGGCACCTGCGCGCAGGTCATGTACGTGATGCGGCCGTCGTCGAGGTAGACGGTGCCGGCGCGGCCCACCCGCAGCGCACCGGTGGCCCGTTCCTTGGCGAGGCCGGCCAGGAGCGTGTCCAGCGACGGCATCGGTCACGCCAGCAGCTGCTCGGAGATGGCGCGCAGCCGGTGGCGGGCCAGCGCGATGTTCGACCGCTCCATGTCGAGGCGCACGTAGATCACCAGCGGCCCCTCGAACAGGGTGTCCATCAGTCTGATCAGGTGGTGTCCCTGGTCGGTGCTGATCAGCAGGTCGCCGATGCGCACGGTGTCGCCGGGACAGGCCCGCGAGAGCCCGTCCATGCTGGCCCGCAGCATCTCGGTCAGCGCCGCGGCCGCCTTGTCGGCGTCCACGCCGCGGGGTTGCCCGCTGAAGGACACGGCCATGCCGCTCGTGTGATCCACGAGCATCGCGTCGAGCGCTCCCGGTATGGCCATGACTTCGGTCAGGCAGCTGTCGAGTGCGAGCACGGTGGCCTCCCTCGCCGTCATGCGGACGCGGACAGCTTAGGGATGCCAGAAGAGACGGAAATGAACGGCGATAACGTGAGCCGTACCGAGATGAAGTTGTCTACGGCTGAGGCGAAGAAAAACCCTACTGAGAGGGATAATCCAGCGATTTATGAGGAAATGACAAAGGCCTCAGGGAAGGTTATTCGCATTCGGTTCCGTCGCCTCGTCCGGAAGGAGCGCCTTCTCGTCGGGCTTGAAGACCAGCACCTTGTCCACGTACGACGTGACCGCCGCGGCCAGCCCCACATCGCTCCCGGCCGCCTCCGACAGGTACCACCGGTGGTCGAGGATCTCGTGGAACAGCTGCGGAGCCTCCAGCTTGCCGCGCAGCCCGGCCGGGATGGCCGCGATCGTCGGCTGGAACACCTCGGCCAGCCAGCGGTGCGCCACGATCGCCTCGTCCTCGTGCCGCAGCCCCACGGCGACCCGGAACCCGTCGAGGTCGTTGAGCAGCCGCCTGGCCTGGTTCTCCTCCGCGTCCAGGCCGGTCAGCCGCAGCAGGCGGCGCTGGTGGTGCCCGGAGTCGACCACCTTGGGGCGGACGATCAGCCGGCCGGTGCCGACCTTGCGCCGCACCATCATCTCGGCCACGTCGAACCCGAGCAGGTTCAGCCGCCGGATCCGCTGCTCCACCCGGTGCCAGTCGACCTCCTCGATGATCTCGTCCTGGGTCAGCTCGGCCCACAGCCGGTGGTAGCGGCTGACGATGTCCTCGGCGGTGTCCATCGGGTCGATCGACGGATGGAGCAGGCCGCCGGCCTCCAGGTCGAGCATCTCCCCGAAGATGTTCAGGTGCGCCGCGTCGATGTCGCCGAGCCGCTGCCCGTCGCTGAGCATCGGGTGCATCTCGCCGGTCTCGGCGTCGACCAGGTAGGCGGCGAACGCCCCCGCGTCGCGCCTGAACAGCGTGTTCGACAGCGAGCAGTCGCCCCAGTAGAACCCGGTGAGATGCAGCCGCACCAGCAGCACGACCAGCGCGTCCATCAGCCGGGTGAGCGTGTCGGGGCGCAGCGTCCCGGACATCACGGCCCGGTACGGGAGCGAGAACTGCAGGTGCCGGGTGATCAGCGCCGCGTCCAGCCCCTCCTCGCGGCCGGTGACGTAGGCGACCGGCTCCACGGCGGGCGCGTCCAGCCTGGCCAGGTCCCACAGGAGCTGGTACTCGCGCCTGGCGTACCGCTCGCTGATTTCCTTGATCGCGTAGACCTTGCCGCCCAGCCGGGCGAACCGCACGACGTGCCGCGAGATGCCGCGCGGCAGGTCGACGAGGTGGTGCTGGGGCCACTCCGCGAGCGGCAGCTCCCAGGGGAGCCGGATCAGGTCGGGATCGCCTAACGCGCCGGTGATCTGAAGGGGCATTCGCCAAGGATATGGTGCATCGGTGGACGAGTTTCTCAGGTGGTACTTTTCCCGGCGTCCGGTCCTGGCGAGCACCTTGGGCGCCGAGGGCTACGACCACACGCTCGGCGACTTCTCCGCCGCCGCGTTCGCCGAGCGCGAGCGCGAGGAGGCCCGGTGGCTGGCGCGGCTGGAGGCCGGCGAGACGGGCGACCCGATCGACCGTGACCTCGTGATCTCCCAGCTCCGCGGCGCGGTCGCGCTGGCGGAGTGGCCCGACTGGCGGCGCGACCCGGCCGTCTACCTGTCGGCCGTCTTCACGGCCCTGTTCACGCCGTTCCAGCACCGGCTCAGGCCGGAGCCCGAGCTGGTGGCCGCCGCGATCTCCCGGCTGGCCGAGGTGCCCGGCGTGCTGGCCGCCTGCCGCGCCAACCTCGACCCCGAGCTGGCCGCGCCGCTGATCGTGCGGCGCGGGCTCGGCCAGGCGCGCACCGGGCGCGCCTTCCTCACCGAGACCGTCCCCGGCATGGTCGGCGACCCGGACCTGCGGGCCCGGCTCGCCGAGGCCGCCGAGCCGGCCGCCGCCGCGTTCGACGAACTGGTCGCGTTCCTGGACGGATTCCGGTGCGGCGGCACCTGGCGGATGGGCGAGCGGCTCTACTCGCGCCTGCTGCGCGAGCGCGAACTGCTCGGGTACGGCGCCGCCGAGCTGCACGAGAAGGGCCGGGCCGCCTGGGACGAGCTGGACGGGCGGATGCGCGAGGTCGCGGTACGGGTGAGCGGCTCGCCCGACTGGCGGGCCGCCATGGAGACGCTCATGGACGACCACCCCGGCACGCTGGAGGGGATGCGGGCCGAGTACGAGGCCGAGACCCGGCGGGCCAGGGAGTTCGTCCGCGAGCGGGACCTGGTGACGTTCCCCGAGGGCGAGGAGTGCCTGGTGCTGCCGTCGGCGGTCTACAGCCGGCCCGTCGTGGCGGTGGCCCACTACCTGGCGCCGCCGCCGCTCAGCAGCTCGCGCACCGGCGTGTTCTTCGTGCCGTACACCCCCGACCACTTCACGCCCGAGCAGGTGCGGCAGCGGCTGCGCACCAACAGCCGGGCGCAGATGCCGTCGATCGCGGTCCACGAGGCCTACCCCGGCCACCACTGGCACCTGGCGACCCTGGCCGCCAACCCGCACCCGGTGCGCAAGGTGTTCCGCACCCCGTACTTCACCGAGGGCTGGGGCCTGTACGTGGAGAAGCTCCTGCACGAGCAGGGCTACTTCGGCACGCCCGCCACCGAGCTGGCCCACCTGGACTTCCGGATCTTCCGGGCGGCCCGCATCGTCGTGGACACCGCGCTGCACTGCGGGGACATGACGACCGAGGAGGCCGAGACGTTCATGGCCACCAAGGCGTCGCTGTCGCCCGGCACCGCGCAGGGCGAGGTCAGCCGCTACTGCGCCTGGCCCACCCAGGCGCCCTCGTACCTCACCGGCGCCATCGAGATCGAGCGGATCCGCGCGTCGTACACCGGCTCGCTGAAGTCCTTCCACGACCGGATCGCCGGCTCCGGCGGGCTGCCGACCGGGCTCGCCGAGCGGGCGCTCAACGGCGGGGGAACTCCGGCGGGCTGAGCGCGCGCTCGACCACGGCGGCGAGCTGCTCGTCGGTGAGCACGGCCGGCTCGCCCACGCCCAGCGCGCGCACGTACACCTCGCACAGCCACTCCAGCAGCCGGGTGGCCTCGAACGCCTCCTCCAGCGTGGCGCCGATGGTCACCCCGCCGTGGTTGGCCATCAGCGCCGCCCGCTTGCCCTCCAGCGCCGCCCGCACGTTCGCGGCCAGCTCGTCGGTGCCGTACGTGGCGTACTCGGCGACCTTGACCACCCCGCCCAGCATCAGCGCGTTGTAGTGGATCGGCGGCAGCTCGGTCTTCGTGGTGGCCACGACCGCGCCGAACACCGAGTGGGTGTGGACCACCGCGCGCGCGTCGGTGGTGCGGTAGATCGCCAGGTGCATCGGCGTCTCCGAGGACGGCTGCGCGTCACCTTCCAGGAGGTGGCCGTCGAGGTCCACGACCGGGCACGAATCCGGGGTCAGCCGGTCGAGCGCCACCCCGGAGGGGGTCACCGCCACCCGGTCGCCCTCGCGCACGCTCAGGTTGCCCGACGTCCCGATGACCAGGCCCAGCTCGACGGCGCGCCTGCCGTACGCGCACAACTGCTCGCGGAGGCTCATGGCGGCAATGTAGTCGGTCGTCCGAAATGCGGCAACGAATCAGAGCCCGTCGAGGTGCTGGAGCAGGAGTCGTTCGAGGTCGACCCGGCGCAGCCGGTCCGGATAGAGCAGCAGGTGCAGGCTCAGGCCGTCGACCAGGGCGAGCAGGTGCTCCGTGACGTCGTCGAGGTTCTGCCCGGTGGTCAGCTCACCCGCGGCGCTCGCCTGGCCGAGCAGGTCGCGCACGGCGGCGCGCAGCTCGGCCGCCTCCGACCGCTGCACCTCGGCCAGCCGCTCGGAGGCCAGGCTGCGGCTCCAGAAGCTCACCTCCAGGCGGGTCTCCTGGGTGCGCTCGGCGTCGAGCGGCAGGTTGTCGAGGAGCAGCTCGCGCAGCGCGGCCAGCCCCGAGACGCCCTCGACCTTGCGGGTGAGCCGGTCGCGGATGCGCTCGTGGGACTGGCTCAGCGCCGACAGCAGGATCTCGTCCTTGTCGGTGAAGTAGTGGGCCAGGACACCGTTGGAGTAGCCGGCCTCCTTGGCGATGGCGCGGGTGGTGGCGGCGTCGATGCCGTCTCTGACGATCACCCGGCGGGCGGCTGACAGCACCTCGCGCCTGCGCTCGTCGTGGTCCACGATCTTCGGCATCGGCATGCCCCCTTCCGTGTCCGCTCCAGCATATTGACTTTTTAGTCGGACGTCTGTCTATTTAAACCATGACCGTCGTCACCGTCGGCGTGCACATCGTCGACATCCTCGCCAGGCCCGTCTCGCACATCCCCGACGGGCAGGACACCGTGCTCGTCGACGAGATCCGGCTCACCGCCGCGGGCTCCGCCGCCGGCACCGCCGTCGACCTGGTCAAGCTGGGCAACGAGGTCGTCACCATGGGCGCCGCCGGCGACGACGAGCTCGGCGACTTCCTCGTCGCGGTGCTGGCCAAGCACGGCGTGGACGTCTCCCGGCTGGTCCGCCGGGCGGGGGAGCGCACCGCCGCCTCGATCCTGCCGATCCGGCCGGACGGCGGGCGCCCCAGCTTCCACGTCCCCGGCGCGAACCTCGGCGTCACGCCCGCCGACCTCGACACCGATCTGCTGCGCGGGGCGCGGGCGATCCACCTGGGCGGCGTGGACGTCACCTTCGCGCTCGCCGACCCCGCCTTCTTCGCGCTGCTCGACGAGGTCAGGGCCGCCGGCACGGTGGTCACCATGGACCTGCTGTCGGAGATGCCGGACCTGCTCGGCCTGGCGCGGGCGTTCCTGCCGCACGTCGACTACGTGCTGCCGAACGAGAGCCAGGCCCGGCTGATGGCGGGCGCCGACGACGTGCGGGAGGCCGCCGGGGCGCTGCTGGCCGAGGGGCCGCGCGGCGTGCTCGTCACGCTGGGCGAGGCGGGCAGCCTCGTGGTGACCGGCGCGGGCGCCGAACGGGTCCCGGCCGTCAAGACGGAGGTGGCCGACACCACCGGCTGCGGCGACGCGTACTGCGCCGGGTTCGTCACCGGCCTGCTGCACGGCGAGGACGTGCCCACCGCCGCCCGCTGGGGCACCGCCGCCGCCTCCCTGGTGGCCACCGGGCTCGGCTCCGACGCCGGGCTCACGGACCTCGACGCCGTGCTGGCCCTCCTCGACTGACCACCCCTTAGGAGTCTCCGATGACAGACGCCGAACTCCGCGCGCGGGCCGCCAAGGTCGTCCCCGGCGGCATGTACGGGCACCTCAACGCGGCCATCTTCGCCCCCGGCTACCCGCAGTTCTTCGAGCGGGCCGAAGGCTGCCGGCAGTGGGACGCGGACGGTCGCGCGTACATCGACTTCATGTGCAGCTGGGGGCCGGTCGTGCTGGGCCACCGCCACCCCCGGGTGGAGGAGGCCGCCACCCGGCAGGCCGCTCTCGGCGACTGCCTCAACGGCCCCGGCCCGATCATGGTGGAGCTGGCCGAGCTGCTGGTGGACACGATCCCGAGCGCCGACTGGGCGATGTTCTCCAAGAACGGCACCGACGCCACCACCCAGGCGCTCATGGTCGCCCGCGCCGCCACCGGCCGCACCAAGGTGCTCCGCGCGCACGGCGCCTACCACGGGGCCGACCCGTGGTGCACGCCCTCCACCGCCGGCACCACCCCGAACGAGCGGGCCGACCTGGTCGAGTTCGACTACAACTCCCTGGAGTCGCTGGAGGCCGCCGCCGCGAGCGCGGGCGACGACGTGGCGGCGATCATCGTGACGCCGTTCAAGCACGACTCGTTCGAGGACCAGGCCCTGGTCGAGCCCGCCTTCGCGCGGGGCGCGCGGGCGCTGGCCGACCGGCTCGGCGCGGCGCTGGTGATCGACGACGTGCGCGCCGGGTTCCGGATCGACCTGCGCGGGTCGTGGGAGCGGTACGGGGTGCGGCCGGATCTGACGGCCTGGTCCAAGGCCATGGCCAACGGCTACCCGATCGCCGCCCTCACCGGCGTCGACGCGCTGCGGGGCGCGGCCCAGACGCTCTACACGACCGGGTCGTTCTGGTTCTCCGCGGTCGCCATGGCGGCGGCCAAGGCGACCATCGAGACCCTGCGCGACACCGACGGCATCGCGGCGATGGAGCGCGCCGGCACCCAGCTCAGGGAGGGCCTGTACGCGCAGGCCAAGGCGCACGGCTTCGTGGTGAACCAGACCGGCCCGGTGACGATCCCGTGGCTCAGCTTCGACGGCGACGCGGACCTGTCGGTCGCCCTGCACTGGAGCGACGCCTGCCTGCGGCACGGCGTCTACCTGCACCCCTGGCACAACTGGTTCATGTCGGCGGCCCACACGGAGCAGGACGTGGCCCTCGCGCTGGAGGGCACCGACCGGGCCTTCGCCGAGACCCGGTCGCACTTCGGCTGACCGGTCAGGAGCCGGCCCGCTCCGCCGACTCGGAGGCGGCCCAGGTGAAGACACCCTTGGCCATGAGGGACGCCTCGCGGGCGGCGCGGGCGGCGAAGACGTCGGCGCGGACCCGGTGGACGCCCGGGTCGTCAGGAGCGGCGAGCGCGGCCATCTCGGCGAAGTGGCCGGCGAGCCGCTCGTCGCCGTCCGCCAGCGCCTTCACGGCGGCGTCCGCGAGCTTCCCGGCGCCGCCCGCCAGGTCCGCCACGGCCCGGGCGAGCACCGCGTCGGGAGCGGGCTTGAGGTTGGCCGGGTTGCCGTCGTACCAGCCGCCGTAGAGCCGCCAGAGGTTGCGCACCACGAACTCCGGCTCGTCGTAACGGGCCCGCAGGTAGGGCCGGTCGGCCAGGTGGCCGGGCGGCCGGACGGCGTGCACGATCTCGTCCAGCCGGGCGCCCGCGTTGAGCAGGCCGAGCGTCTGGGTGACCAGCGACTCCAGCCACTCGGCCGTCTCCAGCAGCGCCTGCCGGATGCGGTCGCGGCCGAAGATCGGGGCGCCGTGGCTGGGCAGCATGATCTCGGCGTCGAGCGCGGCCATCCGGCGCAGGGCGTGCACCCACTCGCGCGGGTAGCGCTGCGCCTTCTGCGGGTTGCCGCAGTTGGGGGTGACCCAGATGAACAGGTCGCCGGGCAGGAGCAGCCGGTGCTCGGGCACGTACGCGACCGTGGCGTCGTCGGTCTCGCCCTTGGCGTGGAACAGGTCGAAGGTCAGCCCGCCGAGCCTGACGGTGAGCGCGTCCCGGTAGGTGACGTCGGGGTGGCGGTACTCCGAGGGCCACTGGAGGCCGGGGAGCTGGAACTGCCGCTGGTTGATCACCGCGTTGTAGCCGCTGGTCAGCAGGTAGCGCTGGAACCGCGGCACCACGGCCTCGTGCGCGTACACCGTCGCCCGGGGCCCGGACTCCTCGAACGGCCCGGTGCCGAAGACGTGGTCGATGTGGCCGTGCGAGTAGAACGCGGCCGTCAGCGGCGCCCGGGTCCATCCCCGCACGTCCTCGTACAGCTTGCCCGCCGAGAACGGGCTGCTGGTGTCCCAGAGCGCCAGGTGCCCCTCCGTCTCGAACGCGATCACGTTGCCGAATCCGGGCCACCACCCCAGGCCGTCGGCGACGGTCATCACACCCCTGCCGGACAACCCGGGATCCGCGATGCTGTCGCCGGTCTCCCCACGCCACACGCGGTCCGCGTACTCCTCCATCATGGTCCCACTCTGCTTCTAGAATTCGGTTCTAGGCAAGAGGGGCACGGCAAGGTCACGTCTCGATTCGATCGCGACCTCTTGGCGGGCGGGGCTGAGCGCCGGTTCGCTGAAGTGGGACACGAATCTTCAAACACGATGCGTAGTCGCTCGGTTACTGATATGAGTGGGGCATGCCCACACGCCTGCCCGTCATCCTGCTCGCCCTGCTCGCGGCCGGTTGCGGCGCCAGCCCGCCGCAGCTCGCCCACACGGAAGGCCAGCCGGCCACCACGCTCAACGGCAGCGGCGAGTTCACCGTCGCCGGCGCCTCCGCGATCGCCTATGACCGGAAGCTGGCGCCCGAAGGCGCCCAGGCCAGCGTCACCGCCGAGTCGTCCGGCGGCCAGACGATCACCTCTCTGGTGGTCGAGGGCTTCCGGCCGAGTCGTGGCTACGGCGCCCACCTGCACACGAAGCCGTGCGGCAAGACCGGCGCCGACGCGGGCCCGCACTACCAGCACCGGCCCGGCCCGGCCAGCGCCGACAACGAGATCTGGCTCGACCTCAAGACCGACGCCACCGGCGCCGGCCGGGCCACCGCCCGCCACCCGTGGGGCTTCGACCCGGCCACGCCGCCCCGCTCCCTGGTGCTGCACTCCAAGGAGACCACGGCGACCGGCCCCGACGCGGGCAACGCCGGTGACCGGATCGCCTGCCTGACGATCAGCTAGCCCCGCGCCGCCAGCGCGAAGGCGCCCCGCGCCAGCGCCAGGAACTCCTGGCCGGTCTTCCCGTCGTCGAACGGCGCGTCCGGATTGACACCCATCAGGGTCACGGCGTACGTCCTGCCGCCGGTGGTACGGGCGCGGAACCCCATGTCATACACCCCGGGCTCGGAGCCGCCCTTGAACCACACCGACCGCCACCGGTCCGGCGGCAGCCCGAGCCCCGCGTCGTTCGCCGACATGATCTCGTCCACCCGCTCGTCGCCCAGCCCGGAGAGCGCGGCGTGGGCGCGGCAGACGTCCTCCGGTGACGCGTACCACTCGATCGTGTCGAGCTCGCGCGGGTGGGTCCACGGACGGATGTCCGAGAGCGGCACCTTCGCCACGACCTTCGCCAGATAGTCGCGCCTGTCCCGGGTGTTCATCGACAGGTAGCGCTCGGCCAGCTCCGGGTAGCGGGCGCCCTTGAGCACGAACAGCTCCCTCGTGGTCAGCAGCGGCGTGTTGCGCCGGTCGTGGCCCTTCGTCCAGGAACGCATGGTGCGCTCCACCGCCTCGCGTCCCGCCTTGCGGATGAGCAGGTCGGTGGCGGTGTTGTCGCTGATGGAGATCATCAGCCTGGCGGCCTCCAGCACGGTCACCCGGCTCCCGTCGGGGCGGTCCTGGAGCTGCCCGGTCGGCAGGCTCTTCACGTCCGCCGTGATCGTCAGCTCGGTGTCCCAGCCGTAGGCGCCCTTCTTGATCTGCCCGGCGACCGTGCCGAGCACGTACAGCTTGAACATCGAGCCGAGCGGGCGGCGCACGTCCGCCGCGACGCCGCGTACGGTGCGGCAGGCGCGGCCGTCGACCCGCGCCGCGACGAACCCGGCCCGCGGCGCGACGGCGCGCAGCCGCCGCTCCAGCTCCTTCCAGCTCTTCGGCGCGGGCTGCGGGGCGGGCGCCTCGGTGAGCCGCATCCCGTTGATCAACCCCGCGCCGTCGACCGACAACTCCAGCAGGAACCGCTTGCCGCCCGACTCCACGCCCGCCACGAGCGCGGCGGCGTGCGCCACGCTCACCGCCCGCAGGCTCAGGTCCGGGTACGCGGTCAGCACCGCGTCGAACTGCTCGGCCGGGACCGCCGCGAGGAACTCGGGGGCGATGCGCGTCCTCAGCTCGCTCTCCCCGACCGGCGCCCTGGTGGAGGCGTCCAGCACCCAGCGCAGCGCGTCGCCCAGAGGCGTGTCCGGGATCTCGACGGGCGGCGCCGTAGACGTGGCCGCAGGCGTCGCGGTCGCCGTCGCGGCGGTCCCCGGCCTCGCGACCCCAGGCTGGCCGGTGGCGACGCTCCCGGTCGCCGCGGCCCCGCCTTGTCCGGTGGCGGCCTCGGTTCTCGCGACCCCCGGCTGGTGGGTGGCGGCGGTCTCGCTCGCGGCAGTGGCGACCGGTGGGACCGCCGCGGCGGTGGCGACCGGTGCGGCGCACGCCGTCAGGCTGACGGCGCAGGCGGCCGCCAGGAGTGATACGCGCCTTCTCATGAAAGATCCTCCTCGCGTGGACGTGCCCCCAGCCAAGCCGGGCGGCGCCGCCGCGCCCACCGGGCAGGCCACCGTCCCGCGGGGTGGGGATGGCCGCACCGACTGTGCGGTCAACCTCATGGACGCAGGTCAGCTGCCTTTGTGACGATGAGGGGCGATGCGTACGAATCTGGTGGCCGGGCTGATGGCCCTGATCGCGGCCGCGGGGCTGGTGGGCGGGTCGCTCCTGGAGGGCTTCACGGTCTGGCACGTGGCGTTCGTCGCCGTCGGGCTGGTCCTGCCGGTGCTGGGCTGGCTGCTGGCCGCCCGCCGGCCGGACGTGCCGTACGGCCGGCTGCTGCTGGCCGCCGCGGTGTGCTTCGGCGCCGGCATCTTCGGCGTCGGCCTGGTCGGCCGCGTGCCCGGGCTCGCGGCCCCTTCGATGGTCGCGATGGTCGTCTTCTACGCGCTGACCTGGGTGTACGTCCCGCTGCTGTTCCCCGAGGGCAGGCTGCCCTCGCGCCGCTGGCGTCCCGTCGCCTGGGGCGCGGGCGTCGCCGCCGCCGTGCACGCCGCGGGGGTGCTGATGGCGCCCCTCTTCCTCGGCGGGTCTCCGGACGTGACCGATCCCGTGCAACTGACCGGCGTTCTCGCCGCCACCGTCGGCCAGCTCACCGTCTGGGTCTCCGGCTGGGTGGTCCTCGGAGGGCTCGTGCTGCGCTGGCGCCGCAGCCGTCCGCCGGAACGCTCGCAGTACGGCTGGATGGTCGCCGGGACCACGGCCACCCAGGTGGGAGTGCTGCTGGCGTACTTCTTCCTCTTCGGAGGGATCGCCCTGCCGGTCGTCGGCGTGGCCGGGGCGCTGGCCATGCTGGGGGCGCTGCCCGGCGCGATCGTGGTCGCGGTCGTCCGCCACCGCCTGCTCGACCTCCGCGTCGGCCTGCGCGGCTCGCGGCTGCTCCTGGTGTTCGACGTGCGGCCGACCGTGCAGGAGGTGCTGTCCAGCCTCGGCCCGGAGCTGGAGGACAGCCGGGAGCCCGTCGAGCAGCTCGGCAGACTGGCCATGGCCGTGCGCACCGGCCTGGAGACCCGCTGGGCCGCCGTCACGCTCGCCGACGGCCGCCGGGTGGTCTCCGGGCCGGAGGACGGTCCCGCGGCGATCACCCTGCCCGTGCTCGGCGGGCAGGGGCGGATCGAGTGCGGCCCGCGTGCCCACGGCCGCCTGTCCGGCGAGGACCGGCGTTTCCTGGAGGCGCTGGCCGTACCCGCCGGGCTGGCCATCCAGAGCGCCGGACTGGCCACCCGCCTGGTCAACGCGCAGGAGGCCGAGCGGCGGCGCATCGAGCGCAACATCCACGACGGCGTGCAGCAACAGCTCGTCGCCCTCATCGCCGGCATCGAGCTGGCCCGCGCCACCGGCGGCGGCACCGGGACGCTCGGGAACCTTCGCGAGCAGGCCCGCCAGACCCTCGCCGACCTGCGCGAGCTCGCGGCGGGCATCCACCCGTCGGCGCTCAGCCAGGGCGGCCTGGTGGAGGCCGTCGAGGAGCGCTGCGCCCGGCTGCCGGTGCCCGTCCAGGTGCTCGCCGGCCGGGAGCTGCGGGCCGAGAGGTTCCCCGACGAGGTCGAGGGCGCGATGTACTTCACGGTGAGCGAGGCCGTCGCCAACGCGCTCAAGCACGCGGGGGCGGCCAGGATAGAGGTGCGGCTGTCCCGGGAGGAGGGGCGGCTCGGCGTCACGGTGACCGACGACGGCACGGGGTTCGAGGCGCGGCCCGGCGTGCTCGCCACGCTGGCCGACCGGCTCGACGCGCTGGGCGGCGGGCTGCGGGTCGAGAGCGGGCGCGGAGAGGGGACACGGGTGGACGCGTGGGTGCCGGTCGATGGGTGACGCGATCAGGACGGTCCTGGCCGACGACCACTACCTGGTGCGCGAGGGCACCCGGCAGCTGCTGGAGACGTCCGGCGGGGTCACCGTCGTCAGCGCGGTCGGCGACGCCGACGAGCTGCTCGACGCGGTGCGCAGGCTGCGGCCCGACGTGGTGGTCACCGACATCAGGATGCCCGGCGGCGACTGGCGGCAGGGCTTCGAGGGCATCGACGCCGCGCACGCGGTGCGGGCGGCGCACCCGGGGGTCGGCATCGTGGTGCTGTCGCAGTACTCCGACGCGCTGTCCGCGCTGGAGCTGTTCAAGCACGGCACCGAGGGCTTCGCCTACCTGCTGAAGGACCGGGTCGGCGACCTGGACGAGCTGCTCGGCGCGATCAGGGCGGTGGCCTCCGGGGGTTCGGTCATCGACCCGAAGGTAGTCGAGGGCCTGATGGCGAGACACGACCTGCGCGGTGAGCCGGAGTCGCTCACCCCGCGCGAGCGCGACGTGCTCCGCGAGATGGCCCACGGCCGCTCCAACGGCGCCATCGCCAGGGCCCTGCACCTGTCGGTGTCGTCGGTGGAGAAGAACGTCAACTCCATCTTCACCAAGCTCGGCCTGGAGGCCAGCGCCGACGTGCACCGCAGGGTGGCGGCCGTGCTCGCCTACCTGAGGCCCTGACCGAACACCGCGGGCGGCGGCACCGGTGCGAGCACCGCGTCGCCGTCCTTGATCGGGGCGGCTCCGGCGACGAAGTTCTCCAGCGCTTCCCCGTACACGCATCTGGCCTGGGTGAGGCCGCCGGCGGCGCGGCGGGTGAGCGGGTCGAGCGGCAGCTCGGCGCGCGAGGCGGCGACGATCAGGTTGCCGAACCGGCGCCCGCGCATCACCCCGGGCTCGGCCAGCAGGGCGACGTGGCGGAAGGCGCCGGTGACGGTGGCGAGCAGGCGCCTGGCGAAGGCCAGGCCCTTGCCGTCGGCCAGGTTGATCAGCAGCGTGCCAGAGGGGCGCAGGACGCGGGCGACGTCGCCGAGATACTCCACCGTGGCCAGCTCCACCGGCATGGTGGCGCCGGTGAACGCGTCCAGCACCACGAGGTCGGCCGAGGAGTCCCAGACCTTGGCGGTGCCCTCCCGGCCGCCCGCGATGATCATTTTGAGCTTGGGCACCGAGCGCAGGTCGAGCTGCTCGCGCACCAGGTTGACCAGGAGGCCGTCGGGCTCGATCACGATGTGCCGGGAGCCCGGCCGGGTGGCGGCGACGTAGCGGGGGATCGTGCAGGCGCCGCCGCCCACGTGCACGCAGCTCAGCGGGCCCTCGTCGAGCAGGTCGATGACGTCGGCCATGAGGCGGACGTATTCGAATTCCAGAAATGTCGGGTCTTGTAGGTCCACATAGGACTGAGGTACGCCATCCTTGGACAGCACCCAGCCGTCCTGCCTGTCCAGGTCCCGGAGCAGCTCCACCTCGCCGAAGGTCACCGGGTACTGGCCGGGCATCGGTTCCCTCTGTCCACGTGCCACGTTCATCTCCTCCTGGGAGAACCGTATGCGACAGCGCAGGCTGATTGTGGTCGTAGGCGCAGTTGTGGCCGTTATCGCCGCGGTGGCTTTCGCGGTCTCGGCCGCCGGCGGCGTCGAGGGCAGCGCCGCCGACACCTCGGCCGCGTACTTCCAGGCCTGGCGGGACGGCGACGTGGTCGCCATGTCGCGGCTGGTGGACCGGCCTCCCGGCGACTTCAGGCAGTGGCACGAGGCGATGGGCGGCGCCCTCGGCGTCGAGCGGCTGCGGCTGGAGCCCGGGGACGTCGAGCGCACCGGCGAGGAGACGGCCGAGGTGACGTTCACCGGGGTCAGGGAGCTGGAGGAGCTGGGCGAGTGGCCGTTCGACGGCACGCTCAGGCTGGCGGTGCGCGACCGGCAGTGGAAGGTCCTCTGGCAGCCCGAGACCCTGCATCCGCTGCTCAAGGACGGCGGCACGATCGAGCTCGTCGAGCTGTTCGGCTCCCCGGCCGAGCAGGTCACCAGGGAGGGCGACAAGATCCCGCACAACAGCTACGCCGACGCCCACCTGCGGCCGCTGCGCGACGACCGGGAGGAGGGCGAACCGGTGGGCTGGGTGCTGGTGGCCAAGGCGCCGGGGAAGCCGGACCGGGAACTGCTGAGCGCGCGGCCGGAGACCCGGCGCCAGCGGACCACGCTGTCGCGCTCGGTGCAGGCGGCGGCCGCGCGGGCGCTCGACGCGAGCTCCGACGCGGCCATCGTGGCGATCCAGCCCAGCAGCGGCGACATCCTCGCGGTGGCCGACCGGCTGAAGAGCGGCTTCAGCGCGTTGAAGGACGTGTTCCCGCCCGGCTCCACCTTCAAGGTCATCACGGCCGCGGCGCTGCTGGAGTCGGGGCTCGGCCCGGGTGACCAGGTGGCGTGTCCCGGCACGTACACGATCCCCGGCCATCGCACCCTCCGCAACGACGGCGAGGTGGCGCGCGGCGCCGTCTCCTTCACCGACGCGTTCGCGTACTCCTGCAACACCACGTTCGTCGAGCAGTCGCTCGCCCGGCTGGACGTGGCCGACCTGCCGGAGACGGCCTCCCGGTGGGGCTTCGGGCGGGCGCTGCCGACCGGCGCGGGCGGCTTCTGCGGCTCGATCCAGGAGGCGGACGGGCCCGACCAGCGCGCCGCCGACGCCATCGGGCAGGGCTCGGTCACGGCCAGCCCGCTCTGCATGGCGACGGTCGCCGCCGCGGTGCAGAGCGGCACCTGGCGGGCGCCCAGGCTGGTGCCGGAGAAGGAGGCCACCCGCATCGACGGCCCCGCGCCCGACCCCGTGGAGCTGGACCAGGGGGTGGTGGCCGGGCTGCGCGCGATGATGCGCGCGGTCGTGGACCACGGCACGGCCGGCGGCGCGGGGCTGCCCGGTGACCTGTCGGGCAAGACCGGCACCGCCGAGGTCGTGGACGGCGCCCCGCACGCGTGGTTCATCGGTTACCGCGGCGACCTGGCCTTCTCCGTCTTCGTCAGGCACGGCGGCTCGGGCCGGTCGGCGGCGGTGCCGATCGCCGCCCGCTTCTTGAACGGACTCTAACCTACGGTACCGTAGGTTATATGACGACGATCTCCGTTAAGCCCATTCTGCGGGGGTGGTTGCACGCGGGAGCGTTGCCCGTGACTATGATCGCGGGCATCGTGCTCGTGGCGCTCGGCCCGACCCTCCAGGCCCGCCTCGCCTCGGCCGTCTACGCGATCACTTCAGGGCTGCTCTTCGGCATCTCGGCCACCTATCACCGCGGCACGCTCGGCCCCAGGCTCGCCGAGTGGCTGCGCCGGTTCGACCACGCCAACATCTACCTGATCATCGCGGGCACGTACACGCCGTTCGCGCTGCTCGCGCTCGACGGCGCCGCGCGCATCGCCGTGCTCGCCGTCACCTGGGGCGGGGCGCTCGCGGGCGTGCTGTTCAGGGTGCTGTGGATGGGCGCGCCGCGCTGGCTCTACACCGTCCTGTATCTCGCGCTCGGCTGGACCGCGATCTTCGTGATGCCGCAGCTCCTGCGGGGCGCCGGGGTGGCCGCCGTGGTGCTGGTCGCCGTCGGCGGCGTCTTCTACAGCGCCGGCGCCGTCGTGTACGGGCTGCGCCGGCCGGATCCCTCGCCCCGCTGGTTCGGCTACCACGAGGTGTTCCACGCCTTCACCCTGGCCGCCTACCTGGTGCAGTACGTCGCGGTGTCGATCGTGGTCTACTCCCAATGATCGCCCATTCTTGACCATGCCGAGGGGTGCCCCGACGGCTCGCGCGGACATCAGGGAAGAATGGAGCAGCAACTCGCGCGTACCTGGTGGATGCCGCTCGTCCGGGGCATCGCGGCCGTGATCTTCGGCATCCTGGCACTGATCTGGCCGGGCATCACCCTGCTGGTGCTGGTGATCTTCTTCGGCGCCTACGCGATCGTCGACGGCATCGTCGCGATCTACTCCGCGTACCGCCACGAGGTGCGGTCGCGGGCCTGGGCCGTGGCCCTCGGCGTCATCGGCATCCTGGCCGGCCTCGCCGCCTTCATCTGGCCGGGCATCACCTCGCTCGTGCTGCTGTACCTCATCGCCCTCTGGGCGATCTTCACCGGCATCGCGGAGATCGCGGACGGGATCCAGCTGCGCAAGGTCATCTCCAACGAGTGGATGCTCATCCTGGGCGGCGTGCTGTCGGTCATCTTCGGCGTGCTGCTCCTGCTCTGGCCGGCCGCCGGGCTGCTCAGCCTCGTCTGGCTGGTCGGGATCTTCGCGCTGCTGTACGGGATCACGCTGATCGCGCTGTCTTTCCGGTTGAAAAAGATAGCCTGATGGGGCGATGATCCGTAAATTTTATGGATGAATCCGGGTTACGGTGGGGAATATATGGCATGTCCGGCCGAATGCGGAGGAGACATGGACGTTCACGCCCGCCTTGCCCGCCACCTGCTCGTCGACGGATACAGGCTCGTACTCGACCTCGAACTCAGCCAGGGCTCGTGGCTCGTCGACGCCCGCGACGGCCGGCGCTACCTCGACTTCTACACGTTCTTCGCCTCCGCACCGCTCGGCGTGAACCCGCCCTTCGACCCCGACTTCGCCCGCCTGCTCGGCCAGGTCGCCCGCAACAAGCCGGCCAACCCCGACATGTACACCGAGCACCTCGCCGACTTCGTCGACACCTTCACCCGGGTGCTCGGCGACCCCGCCCTGCCCCACCTGTTCTTCGTCGAGGGCGGCGCGCTGGCCGTGGAGAACGCGCTCAAGGTCGCCTTCGACTGGAAGAGCCGCCGCAACGAGGCCGCCGGTCGCCCGCGCGAGCTCGGCACCCGGGTCCTCCACCTCACCCAGGCCTTCCACGGCCGCAGCGGCTACACGCTGAGCCTGACCAACACCGATCCGGTCAAGACCGACCGGTTCCCCACCTTCGACTGGCCGCGCGTCGAGGTGCCCGCCATCCACGCCGGCGACGTCGAGGCGGCCGAGGAGCGCGCGCTGGCCCAGGCCCGCGCCGCCTTCGAACGGCATCCCCACGACATCGCCTGCTTCATCGCCGAGCCCATCCAGGGCGAGGGCGGCGACAACCACATGCGGCCGGAGTTCCTGCGGGCCATGCAGGACCTGTGCCACGCGCACGACGCCCTGTTCGTCCTGGACGAGGTGCAGACGGGCGGCGGCACCACCGGCACCCCCTGGGCCTACCAGCAGCTCGGGCTGCAGCCGGACATCGTGGCCTTCGCCAAGAAGGTCCAGGTCGGCGGCATCATGGCGGGGCGGCGCGTGGACGAGGTGCCCGGCAACGTCTTCGAACGCAGCGGGCGGATCAACTCCACCTGGGGCGGCGGGCTGGTCGACATGGTGCGCAGCCGCGGCATCCTGGAGATCGTCGAACGCGACGGGCTCATCCCGCGGGCGGCCGCCCTCGGCGCCACCATCCTGGAGCGGCTGACCAAGCTGGAGGCCGAGCACCCGGAGACCGTGTCCGGCGTCCGGGGGCGCGGGCTCATGTGCGCCTTCGACCTGCCGACGACGTCCGACAGGGACGCCCTGGTCACCCGGCTGCGCGAGGAGGCGGGAGTCCTGGTCCTGCCGTGCGGGCCCAGGTCGGTCCGCCTGCGCCCGGCGCTCAACATCCCGGAGCAGGACGTGGACCACGGCCTCACGGCCCTGTCCGCCCTCCTGGAGACGGCTCCGTAGCCACCTCCGTCCGAGCGCGCGCGCCTCAGGGGAGGGCGCGCACGCTCCGAAACGGGATCACTCCGTGGTACGGGACCGCCAGAGGCCGATGGCACGGACGCGGGAGTCCACGCCGAGCTTGGCATAGATGCGGTTGACGTGGTTCTTGACCGTTTTCTCGCTGAGAAACAGTCGCTGTGCGATCTGGCTGTTGGACTGTCCTGTCGCGATCAGGTCCATGACCTCGGCCTCACGCTTGCTCAAGGACGTGAACGCGCTGTCGAACGCTGCGTCGTCGACTCTCATCCGGCCTCCGGGGCGCGCAGACGGTCAGATCGCCGAGTCCCCCCAACCAACCGGCGTTAGCGGTAGACAGCGAGCATAACTCGCATTGACATGTTTTTGGGGAGTTGTCGGAAGAAAACGGCAACGGCCGGTCCCGAAGAACCGGCCGTTGCCCTCTGGGGTGAGTGAAGGGACTTGAACCCTCGACATCCAGGACCACAACCTGGCGCTCTGCCAACTGAGCTACACCCACCATCGCGCCGTCCGCAAGAACGGCACAGGAAGAGTGTAGCGGTGTTCGGGAGTCTTCACGCCACCCGTTAACCGCTGACACGCTCCGCGAGTGTCCGGGCCGTCGCCGAGTCAGGCCCGGGCTGGCCGACGAACACGGCAGCCCGATAGTAACGCAGCTCCCGGATGCTCTCCAGGATGTCGGCCAGAGCCCGGTGGCCGCCCTGCTTCTCGGGCGCGGCGAAGTAGACGCGGGGATACCACCGCCGCGACAGCTCCTTGATCGACGACACGTCGACCATGCGGTAGTGGAGGTAGGCGTCGACCGCCGGCATGTCCCTGGCCAGGAACGTGCGGTCGGTGCCGATCGAGTTGCCGCACAGCGGAGCCTTCTTCGGCTCGGGGACGTGGCGCCGGATGTAGTCGAGCACCAGCGACTCGGCCTCGGCCAGCGTGACCCCGGTCGCCAGCTCCGGCAGCAGCCCCGACGCGGTGTGCATCTCGCGGACGACCCCCGACATCTGCTCCAGTGACTCCGGCGGCGGCTTGATGATCACATCCACGCCGCTGTCGAGCTGGTTGAGCTCGCTGTCGGTGACGATGCACGCCACCTCGACGAGCGCGTCGCGCCCGAGGTCGAGACCCGTCATCTCGCAGTCGATCCAGACCAGGGAATCACTCATGCGTACTCCTCGCCGCAGCGGCCCGGAGCGACCCGTCCGCCTGCTCATGCCACCAGCCTAGTGCCACTCGTCACGCGGGCTTGAGCGAGCTCACCACCTTGTCGACCACGTCGGTGCCGAGGTTGTCGGGCACCGAGACGTAGATGAGTCCCGGCCGCTCCCCCTCACCGCGGTCCATGAGCACGACCGCGCCGTTCTCCTTCTTCCACTGGTAGCCCTTCTCCTCGGAGATCTGGGTGAAGTCCATCTCGAACTGCACCAGCCAGGCGTCCCGGTCACCGATCTTGATCGCCTGGTCCTTGACGATCTTGCTGGTGTGCTGGAGCGAGTAGTACCTGTTGTTGAAGTCGGCGTACACCGCCTTGGCCGTCAGCCCGATCCCGGCGGCGCCGGGGTAGGGGTAGCGGTCGCTGAGCGCCCCGGTGAAGACGTTGCCGATCCAGTCGGACCGGCCGTCGAACTTCTCCTGCGAGATCTTCTGCACGCCGCTGCTCCACAGCTGGGCCCCCGGCTGGGTGCTGTTGATCGAGGACGCGCGCGGCACGTCCCAGGCGTCCGGCACCTCGTACGAGACCCCCAGCTTGGCGTCGGTGATGCGGCCGTCCACCGGCTGCGGGAGCTCGGCGGAGCTCTGCGGCGGGTCGGTCGAGGGCGGGGGATCGGTCGAGGGCGCCGGGTCCGGGTCCTCGGTCTCCGCCGGCTCCTCGGTCTGGCTCTGGGACGTCGTCGGCGCGGCCGCCGGGTCACCGGTGCTGTTGACGAAGACGACGGCGGCCACCACGAGGAGGGCCACCACGAGCAGCGCCGCCGCCCCGCCGATGACCCACGGCATCGGGTTGCTCTGCTTGGGGGGCGGGCCGTAGCCGGGAGCGTCCCACGACTGCTGCCCGTAGGGGCCCTGCTGTCCGTACGGGGCCTGCTGGCCGTACTGCTGCCCTCCCGGCTGCCCGTACGGGGCCTGCTGGCCGCCGGGATGCCCGAACGCGCCCTCCTGCGGACCCGACTGCCCATAAGGACCGGACTGCCCGTACGACCCCGACTGTCCGTACGGCCCGGACTGGCCGGAAGGTTCGGACTGCCCGTACGACCCGGTCTGCCCGTACGACCCGGTCTGCCCGTACGACCCGGTCTGCCCGTACGGACCTGACTGGCCGGAAGGGGGCTGGCCCTGGGGCGCAGGCTGGCCGTAGGCGAGCGTGGGGTTGGCCCCCGCCGGCGGCCAGTCGGGCGGCCGGCTGCCGTGCTGCTGCTGCGGGCCGGAGGCCGGCTGGGGTCCTGAGGGCTGCTGGTGCGCCGGCCCCTGATCCGTCTGGCTCTGCTGCGTCGGGCCTCGATCCATCGGGCCCTGCTCCATCGGATGGGTGGCGTCGGTCCACTGGCTGCCGTCCCACCACCGCAGTTGCGGAGAGCCGTACGGGTCGGGGTACCAGCCCGCGGGGGTCTGCGAGGTCATGCACGTCAGCGTAGTAAACAACCGCTTTGGTGTGCATTCAGCACTTGTAGGTGAAGGTCGTCTTCGCGGTGCGGGCCGGACCGGGAGAGAGCACCCGTAACGTGGCCGTGGCCTTGGCGGTGCGCTCGCCCTGGAGCCGCCACGTCAGGTCGACGTCGTAGGAGGTGGTGCCGGCCGTGGCGCGCAGGGTGCCCTCCTCGACGTCCTTGTCGAGGTTCATCCGCCACTCGTAGCGGATCTCGCCGGCCCCGCCGTTGGTGTCGATCCGGCCCGAGACGAACGCGTCGCTGTCGCAGCCCAGCGTCTTCTCCGACGTGGTGACGGTCACCTTCTCCACCGCCACGGGTGTGTCGTCGCCACCGCCCAGCCGCAGCCAGGCCAGGACCGCCCCGGCCATCACGGCCGCGAACACGAGCGCCGATACGATCGTCCGGCGGCGTCGCGCGCGCACCGCCCTGGCCCTGCCGTTCCGCGCGGGGGAGGCGCCCTCGCGCCAGATCCGCTGGGCCGTGGACTCCTGCCCCGCCGCGCCGACGCCCGGCCCGAACCGCATCGCCTCCCCGCCGCCGGGGCTGGGACTGGTGGTCGCCTGACCGGCGTGCGTGGTGCGGCCCGCGCTCTCGCGCCCCTGCGGGACGTGCAGCAGGGTGACGATGTCGCCCTCGTCGCGCTCCTGCCCGGCCGGGGCCGGCATGCCGTACGCGGCGGGCTGCGCGAACATCGACTGGCCGCGTGCCGCCTGCGCCAGCCGGTCACGGGTGATCATGCCGCCGGGCAGCACGTGCGACTCGGCGAGCAGACCGCTCCTGGCCGCCGCCAGCCCGTGGGTGGTGGCCGCGGCCGCGGCCCGCTCGAACGCCGCCGCGGCCTGCGGCGCCCCGCGCTGGCAGGCGCCGGCGAGCCCGCGTGCCAGCGCCGCCCAGCCGGAGACGTCGCGATCCGGCGGCGAGATCTCGCCCCGGATGGCGTCGGCCAGCCCGCGCTCCGACAGCAGCGCGGCGCCGTCGGCCGTGACCACGACGGTGCCCGGATGCACCGAGCCGTGCGTCACCCCCGACGCGTGCAGCGCGAGCAGGGTCTGAGAGGTGTCGGCCAGCACCGCCGCCGCGCCGCCCGCCTCCACGGTGCCGGCCGCCAGCAGGCTCGCCAGGGTGGGTGTGACCGCCTGCGCGGTGAGCAGCCACACCTGCTCGCCGGCCGCCACCACGTCGGCGACCGGGATCAGCCCGCCGAGCCCGCCCATGACGAGCCGGCGGTCGGTCAGCACCGCCGACACCACCCGTTCGCGCACCCCGGGCAGCTCGATGATCCTGGAGTCGAACAGCAGCGCCCCGGCCCTGCGGCCGTCGGGCGAGATCGCGTCGATCCAGTTGCCCAGCTCGGTGATCCAGGTGTGCTCGGTCAGCCGGAACCCGGCGATCCCCTGTCTCGGATTGCTCATCGCCGTCTGCCCCCCCGGAGCGTCAGATCTTCCTGTGGTGACGCCCCGACTGCGTCGCCTTACCGCCAGTTTGACGGGAACCGCACCGGACGTCACCCGTTCCGGTCGGTGCCGCTCCCTAGTCGATGATCACCGTGGGCGTGCTCCTGGGCGGCTCGCCGCCGGTCGGGCTCTCGGACGGGCTGGGCGTGGTCGGCGGTGTGGACGGCGTCCGCGTGGGTTGCCGCGTCGGCGTCTGCCGCGTGGGCGTGGCGGAGGGCTGCGTGGGCGCGGCGGTGCCCCGGTTGCCGGTGTCGGCCTTGCCGGACAGCCTGGTCTCCGGCGTCTCGGCCGGGGTGGACACTGGAGTCTTCACCGGGGTCCGGGTCGGCCGGGCCGTGGGCTTCCTGGTCCTGGTCGGCCGCACAGTCGGCCGCACCGTGGGGCGGGTCGTGGGACGGGTGGCCGTGGGCTGGGCGACGGGCGCGACGGACGTGGTCGGCTGCGGCGTCGTCGCCTCCGGCGTCGGCTCCTCGGGCGTCTCCGTCTCGACCGGCTCCAAGGTGTCGGTCTCCACCGGCTCGGCGCTGGAGGCCGACGGGGTGGGCGTGGCCGTGGTGGTCTGGGCGCGCAGGGCGGTGTCGCCCTTCCACGGGTTCACCAGCACCACCGCCACCGCGATCGCCACCCCGACGCAGGCCGTGGTGATCGCGGCCTTGGCGGACACCTTGCTCAGCAGCTTGGCCGGGCCTTCGAAGCGGGTCTCGGCCAGCGTGGTGACCGCCTCCGCCGGAGCCTCGGGCGGCACCGGCCAGAGCAGCAGGAGCAGGCCCGCCAGAGACGTCAGCCTCCGCCTGCCGCGCTCCTCCCAGTCGGTCCCGTACGCCTCGCGGGCGACGGTCTCCAGCTCCACCAGGAACGCCTCGGCGGACGCCGGCCGTTCTTCCGTGCGCTTGGCCAGGCCCTGCTCGACCAGGCCCTGCAGGGCCGGCGGCACCTCCTCGACGGGCGGCGGCGTGGCCTGGTGCTGGCGGGCCAGCGCGGCCAGGTTGGTCGCCCGGTAGGGGCGGGCGCCGGTCAGGCACTCGAAGAAGACCACCGTGGCCGCGTACACGTCGGTCGCGGGGGAGGCCGGCGCGCCCGACCACTGCTCCGGCGCCATGTACGGCGGCGTGCCGGCCGCGCTGGCGCCGATGCCGGCCGCCACGGCGATGCCGAAGTCGACCAGCTTGCTGGCGCCGTCGCCCTGGACGATCACGTTCTCCGGCTTGTAGTCACGGTGCACGATCCCCATCGCGTGCGCCGCGGCGAGCCCCTGTAAGGAGCCCTTGAGCACGGTCAGCGCGGCCTCGGGCCCCGTCGGGCCCTCCGAGCGGAGCAGCTCGCGCAGCGACACGCCGTTGACCAGCTCCATGACGATGGCCGCGCCGTGCCCGGTCTCGACGTAGTCGATCAGCCTGGCGTTGTGCGGGCTGCGCATCGCGCCCAGCAGCCTGGCCTCCTGGCGGAACCGGGCGACGAAGCCGACGTCGTCCCGCAGCCGGTCGGACAGGTACTTGATGGCGACTTCGGCCCCGTCGTGGTCGCGCGTGGCCAGGACCACCCGGCCGGCGGCGCCGGTGCCCAGCTCGCGGACCTCGGTGTAACCGGGGACCCCCCACCGCTCATCGCCGTTCATAGCGGTCTCCTCTACGGTCGTCCGGGCCCCCACCCTCAACAGACGGAGCGTAGCTTAACCGGCGTTTCACACCTACCGGCATCAGATATCCCGAAATTCGAAAGGGTGAGGTTCAGTCGATCTCCGGCTGTGGAGTCTCCGTCACCTCGGGTTCACAGTCCGGCAGCGTGCCGCCCCGCTGGGAGCCGCCGTTGCCCGCTCCCGGCCGGGTGCTCGCCCGTACCAGCCAGGACGCCCCGCAGGGCGTCTTGACCGCGTATCGGATCGTCCTGGAGTACGAAGTCGCGCCGGACAGCGTGAGCTGCCTCGTACCGGCGATCTTCCCGGCCTGGAACCCCACGACGAGGCGGACCGGCCGCGTGTCACCGGTCCTCACGGCGACCGTGGCGGTCAGCCCGCCCGCATCGGCCACGGCGCGCACGACGGAGACGCTCCTGACCTCGATCGGGCAGACGACGTCGGCGCTGCCGGTGGCCGTCCGGCCCTTGGCGGTGACCCGGACCGTGACGGTGGCGCCGCACGGGCGGCTGCGGAAGGCGTGGCGGAACGTCGTGGTGTACGAGGTGCGCCCGGACGCCTCGGCCGACCGGGTGGCGACCTGGTCGCCGTTGACCGCGAAGGCCGCCGCCACCGGCACCTCGCCGGTGCCGCTGGTGCGCATGGACACGGTGGCTCTGGCGGTCGCGCCCGCCATGGCCAGCCTCACCCGCAGGCCGGTCACCTCGGTCGGGCAGGGCGGCACGCTCACGGTCGACGAACCGTTCCCGCCGCGTGCGGGCGGGTCGGAGACGACGGTGAGCGTGACGTCCTTGCCGCAGGGGCGCTCGCCCAGGTCGTGCGAGACGGTGCGGGTGTAGGTGCGGGCGTCGCCGAGCCGGATCCGCTCGGTGCGCACCTCCTCACCGGCGACGCGCCAGGTGGCGCGGGCGGTGATGGGGCCGGTGCCGGTGGCGTCGACGGTGAGCGCTCCCGCCGCGACGGCGCCCCGGACGGCCAACCGATGCACGGTGAGCGAGGACACCGCGGTCAGGGGCGGCGCGCTCGTGACCGGGTCGCTCGGCGTCGGGGTGCTCGCCGTCGGAGTCACCGTCGGAGTCACCGTCGGCGTGGTCGTCGTCGGCGGGTCGGAAGAGGGCGGGGCGGAGGAGGGCGGGGCGCTGGTCGGCGGGTCCGAGGAGGGCGAGGTGCTGGTCGGAGGCTCGGAGGAAGGCGGGGTGCTGGCCGGCGGGGCGCCGGGGCCGTCCGTGGAGGTCGCGACCGGGTCGGGGCCCCCGGTGACGGCGGGGTCCGGCGACCCGCCCGTGGCGGTGGCCGGGGACCCCGGGTCGCCGATGACCGGCAGGCGGCCGAGCGCCGTGTCCTCCGGGGAGGGGCCCGCGGTGGGATCCCCGGAGGGTCGCGGAGTCACCGCCGGCGGCAGGGACGGGGTGGGCGACGGTGCTTCGGAGGGCGCGGCGGCCACGGGTTCGAGCCGCGTCGGCGTCTCCCTGTTGACGGCCACGACCACCACGGCGGCGGCCACCACGGCGGCCAGCCCGCCCGCCATGGCGACGCGCACCGCCTTGCGCGGCGCTGCCCTGAACACCGTGCGGGCCAGGGTGGTGGTCACCTGCGGGGCGGGCTCGGCGGGCTCGGGCAGCAGCAGCGCGAGCAGGAACACCAGCCCGGCCAGCCGCCGGCGGCCGCGCTCCTCCCAGTCGTCGCCGTAGGCGGCTCTGGCGACCTCCTCCACCTCGGCGACGAACGCCTCGGCGCCGGCGGGCCGGTCGGCGGGGCTCTTGGCCAGCCCGCGCCGGATCAGCTCACGCACCGGCTCGGGCGCGTCGTCCACCGGCACCGGGGCGTGCAGGTGCTGGTAGCCCAGCACGCTCGGCTCCGGCGAGCGGTAGGGCCGGTGACCGGTCAGGCACTCGAAGAACACGGCCGTGGCCGCGTACACGTCGGTCGCCGGGGTGGCGGGCTCGCCCGACCACAGCTCCGGCGCCATGTAAGGCGGCGTGCCCTCGGCCCGGGTCGCCTGACCCTGCTTGACGGCGATGCCGAAGTCGACGAGCTTGCTGTGGCCGTCGTCGCGGACGATCACGTTCTCCGGCTTGTAGTCGCGGTGGACCAGGCCGAGCGCGTGCGCCCCGGCCAGGCCGAGCAGCGAGCCCTTGAGGACGACCAGCGCCGCCTCCGCGCCGGTCGGGCCGCTCTCGCGCAGCAGCGCGCGCAGCGGGACGCCGTTGACCAGCTCCATGACGATGGCGGCGCCCTGCGGATCCTGGATGTACTCCCACAGCGTGGCGACGTTCGGGTCGCGCAGTGTGGTCAGCAGCCGCGCCTCGGAGCGGAATCTGCCCAGCGCGGCGGGATCATGTCGCAACCTCTCGGAGAGGTACTTGATCGCGACCTTGACGCCGGTCTCCTCGTGCGCGGCCAGCACGACACGGCCGCTGGCGCCCGCGCCGAGCTGCGTGATCTCCGTGTAGCCGGGTGCGCTCCACTCCATTTGTCCGCCTCTTTAACCAGGGTCGGCCCACCAGTTGAGACGCGTGATCTAGGGAAGGAGTTTGCCAGGTGCGCCCCTGTTCATGGAACTACTTTCTGTCACTGATGTGAACCGGTATGCCGATCCCGTCTGCGAGCGCCGGGTCGGGCAGCGGCTCGCCCCAGGCGGTGACGAGCGGGAGCACCCCCGCCCACATGGGCAGCGCGTAGTCGGCGTCCTCGTCGCTCGGCGCGCCACGGCGGATCTTGACCGACGCCTCGTCCAGCGGCAGGGCGAGCACGGCGGTGGCGGCCAGCTCCTTGCGGTCCGGTGGCCGGGCGTAGTCCCACTGGCCCGGCGCGAGCTGCTCGGTCAGCGCCCGCAGGGCGGCCATCCGCTCCTCCTCGTCCGTCACCAGCCTGGCCCGGCCGTAGACGATCGCGGAGCGGTAGTTGACCGAGTGGTGGAAGACCGACCTGGCCAGCACGATGCCGTCGAGGTGGGTCACCGTCACGCACACCTCCCCGCCGGCCGCCGCCCGCAGCGACCTGGCCCCCGTCGACCCGTGCAGGTAGAGGGTGTCGCCGATGCGCCCGTAGCCGGTGGGCACCACCATCGGGTAACCGTCGGCCACCACGCCCAGGTGGCAGATCAGGCCGGCGTCGAGCATCTCGTACAGATCGTTCCTGTCGGTGCTGCCACGCTCCTTCGAGCGGCCCAGCCGGGTGCGAGCGGTGGAGGAGAGCATGCGTCGACCGTAGCCGCGAAGTGGACCTATCCTGGAGAGCCACTATCAGCGCCTTCCCGGAGACCACTTGCGCGCCCTCGTCGACCTCCCGATCTCCCTGTCCAGGGAGTCCGACGTGCCGCTGACCGTCCAGCTCGCGGGCCGGCTGCGCGACGCCATGCTCTCGGGCGCGCTCGCGACCGGCGAGCGGCTGCCGTCCTCGCGCGGGCTGGCCGCCCAGCTCGGGGTCAGCCGCACCGTGGTGACCGAGGCCTACCAGCAGCTCTACGCCGAGGGCTGGCTGGAGGGGCGGCACGGCTCCGGCACGTTCGTGGCCTCGATGGAGACACCGCCCGGCGCCAACGGGGCCGCCGCCGCGCAGGCGCCCGCCCCGAAGATGGCGCGGCGGGAGGTGCCGGGCGACCACGTGATCAACCTGTCGCCCGGCCGCCCCTGGGTGCGCGACTACGACGTGGCCGCCTGGAAGCGGGCCTGGCGCAAGGCCGCCGACCTGCCGCCGGGCGACTATCCCGACCCCTACGGCCTGCCCAGGCTCAGGGAGCTCCTCGCCGATCACCTGCGCAGGGCCAGGGCGGTGGCCGTCGGGCCGGAGAACATCCTGGTCACCCGCGGCACCGGCAACGGCCTCGACCTGTGCGCGCAGGCGCTGCTCGGCGCGGGCACCCGCGCGGGCGTCGAGGACCCGGGCTACCACGTGGCCCGCACGGTGTTCGCCGCCAGGGGAGCGGAGGTGGTGGCCTGCCCCGTGGACGAGGACGGCGTGATCGTCGACGACCTGCCCGGCGGGCTGCGCGTGCTCTACACCACTCCCGCCCACCAGTACCCGCTGGGCGGGCGCCTGCCGATCCCGCGCCGCGAGCGGCTGCTGGCGTGGGCCAGGCGCACCGGCGCCACGGTCGTGGAGGACGACTACGACGCCGAGTTCCGCTACGACGTCGCCCCGCTGCCCGCCCTCTACGGCCTCGACCCGTCGCGGGTGGTGCTGCTCGGCACGCTCTCGAAGTCGCTGGCGCCGGACGTCGGGGTCGGCTGGCTGGTCGGCACGCCCGATCTGCTCGACAGGATCGCCGCCATCCGCCGCGCCGTCTCCGACCGCACCAGCGGGCCGGTGCAGCAGGCGGTGGCGACCCTGCTGGAGCGCGGCGACCTCGACCGCCACCTGCGCAGGATGCGCCTGGAGTACGCGCGCAGGCGCGCCGTGGTGGTGGAGTCGCTGGGACCGGTCTGCCGCCTGCGCGGCGACACGGCCGGGCTGCACGTGCTGGCCGAGCTGCCGCCGGGGCTGGCCCCCCGCGTCATGGAACGTGCCGCGGAGCGAGGGGTGCTGCTCGACACGGCCGAACGCCATCATCACGGGGTCGAGCGGGTGCACGGCCTGGTCATCGGGTACGGTTCCGCCTCGCTCGCGCAGGTGCGGCGGGGCTGCCAGATCCTGGCCGAGCTGATCAGGGAAGGCTGAACGCCGGGGCGGCCTCCAACTCGCGCAGCAGCGGCAGTGCCCGGCGCGCGTACAGCGGGTCGACCGGCAGCACGTGCCGGGCCCACCAGCGGGCCGGCGTCGGGTCGGGCGAGGGCTTGGTGAGACCCGGCGCGTAGTCGTCGTACGGCGGGTCGTAGAGATAGCCGGTCGCCACCCCGCGCCGCTCCAGCTCGGCGATGGCGGCGTCGCGGTCGCGCACCAGCAGCGGCACCCTGAACAACGGCTGGTCGAGGTGGTCGCGCACGGCGGGGGCGGCGATCGGCAACGACGCGAGCAGGGCGACCCCGGCCAGCCTGCGCTCGCGTTCGCGCGGCACCTTGGCCACCCGCCTGGTCTGGTACCACCGGGACACCCGGCCCCGGGCGGCGCGGTAGTCGTGCAGGTCGGCCCGGACCCACGGGTCGAACGACGGCAGCGAGGGCGCCCGCGGCAGCGCCTCGGCAAGCTCGCGGGCCATCAGCGCGATGCGGTAGCCCTCCCGCTCCTCCTGCAGGCCCAGCGCCCGCATCAGCCACAGCGCCGGGCGCACCAGGTCGAGCCGGAGCGCCGCCTGGCGGGCCATCGAGGTGGCCACGGCGAACAGCTCCGCGCGCAGCGACCCCGGCCGCAGCAGGGCGTCGCGGGCCTGCTCCAGCGACTTCAGGTCGGCGCGCTCCGTAACGGCCAGCACCCCGCCCGAGCCGGCGGCGGCGTGCTTGCCCAGGCTGAACACCCCGGCCAGGCCGAACGTGCCGAGCGGCCGGCCGCCGACCGAGGTCTCCATCGCGTGGGCGACGTCCTCGACGAGCACCTTCCCGGTGAACGCCGTCACCTGGTCGGGCAGCCCGTACAGATTGGTCGTCAGGACCGCGTCCACGGAGGAGAGGTCGGCGCGGGCGACGTCGATGTTGCCGTCGCGCGGCGACAGCGGCGCGATCACCGGGCACAGGCCGGCGGCGAGCACCAGGAAGAGGATCTCGTCGGCGGAGACCGGCGACATGAGCAACCGCTGGCCGGGCGAGCACCAGTGGCGCAGCGCCAGGTAGAGACCGAGCCGGTTGGAGGGGAGGAGCAGGCAGTGGCGGCCGGTGCGCTCCTCCAGGAACCTCATCCGGCCATCCTGGCCCGCAACCGGCCGTAGGTCTTCAGCGCCTTGTCCGCGGTCCTGTGGAGCACCGGATGGGCCAGCACGGTGGCCCTGGCCCTGCGCGCGGGCACCCGCATCATCCAGTGGACGCCGGCCGGGAGGCCGGGCCTGGCGAGCCGGCCCTCCGCGACGGTGAGCTCGCCGGTCTTGAGCTTCTCCTTGTACTCCTTGGCGCCCCGGCCCATGTCGATCAGCTCGATGCCGGCGGCGGCGGCCTTCTCGGCCATCGCCAGGTGCTGGATGAGGCCGGGGGAGTACTTGGCGAAGGCGGTGTCGTAGGCGGGGAACCAGCCGGCCAGGGTGGTGCGGGTGCGGACGCCGAAGTGGCCGGCCACCGGCCGGTCGCCGACGTAGACCATGTCGAGCACGCCGGCGAAGCTCTCGCCGCGGGTCGCCTGCAGCCGCTCCACCAGCTCGACGATCCACCGGTGGGAGAACCGGTCGGTGCGGCCGGTGCGGCGGTACTGGTCGGTCTTCCAGTTGAGCAGCGTGTGGAGCGGTCCCGGGTCGGTGATCGCGAACTCGTGGCGCACCTCACCGGCCTCGCGCCCGAGCTTGCGCTCCTTGGCCAGCGTCGTCTTGTAGGTCTTGCCGGAGTTGGCCCGCAGGAACTCGGTGTAGGGGCCGTAGCCGTCGCTCAGGTCGATGACCGGCGACGGATAGGTCTCGTAGGTGGCGCCCAGCAGGGGCTGCCCGATCACCAGGTGGTCGAACTCGTAGACGCTGAGCCCGCACTTGCGCAGCAGCTTGAACGGGTCGATCTCGAGGTCCTTGGCGTAGATCATGCCCTGGGCGTCGGTCAGACCCGCGGCCACCGGTTTGCCGATGCCCAGCGGGTGTCGCTCGAACGGGAAGAATCCGACGATCTCCGGCCCGTCGTGGATCACCGCGACCCGCACGGCGTCGCGCAGCTCACCGACGGTGAGCGTGAACTCCGGAGACAGGAAGGGGTTGTCGAACGCCGTGTCGCTTTCCTGCAAAGCACGCCAGCGGCTGATTTCGGCGTCTCCCAGCTCTCTGGGATGAGCGAGGGTGACCTGCACTGGGCTCCTACTGTCGACATGCCTCGGGGCGGCAGACATGTGGAAACTCAGCTTAAAGGATCGGTGTGTCGCCTGTTCTCGCAGGTGCGGAACGTTACGCAACTCCCAGGTGGTTTTCAGAACCGAATAACGTTCTAATATCAGACCATGACCGTACCTGGGATCGACCGGCCCCGGCTGTTCGCCTGGATGGGCCGCCACGCGCCCGACGCCGGTGAGCCGCTGTCCGTCTCGCTCATCTCCGGGGGCAGGTCCAACCTGACCTACCTCATCGAGACCGGCGAACGCCGCGTGGTGCTGCGCCGGCCCCCGCTCGGCCACGTGCTGCCCACCGCGCACGACATGGCGCGCGAGTGGCGCGTCATCTCCGCGCTGGCGCCGACCCCGGTGCCCGTGCCCGGCCCGGTCGCGTTCTGCGCGGACGAGGACGTCATCGGCGCGCCGTTCTACCTCATGGAGTACGTGGAAGGCGCCGCCGTTCGCGGCCGGGAGGAACTCGGCGACCTGCCGCCGGAGGGGACCAGGAGGCTGAGCGAGCGGCTGGCCGAGGTGCTGGCCGCCATCCACGCCGTCGACTACCGGGAGGCGGGGCTGGACGGCTTCGGCCGTCCCGACGGCTACCTGGCCCGGCAGGTCGAGCGCTGGTGCAAGCAGTGGGAGCGGTCGAAGACGGAGGAACGGCCCGACTTCGACCGCCTGGCGGAGCGGCTGCGCCGGAGGGTGCCCGCACACTCGGACGGCACGCTCGTGCACGGCGACTACCGGCTCGACAACACGCTGGTGCGGCTCGGCCCGGAGCCGGAGATCCGCGCGGTCGTCGACTGGGAGATGTCGACCCTCGGCGACCCCCTCGCCGACCTCGGGCTCACGCTCACGTACTGGCAGGACGCCGGGGACGAGGAACGGGCCGGGATCCCGGTCGCCGGGGACGTGACGGCCGCGCCCGGCTTCCTGAACGCCGCCGAGTTCGCCGCCCACTACGCGAAGGTCTCCGGCCGCGACACCGCCGAACTGGGCTTCTACGTCGCGCTGGGCAACTTCAAGCTCGCGGTCATCGTGGAGGGTATCCACGCCCGCTTCCGCCAGGGTAAGACCGTGGGGGAGGGGTTCGAGCGCATCGGCGGCGCCGTGCCCACCCTGATCGCCCGCGCGCACCGCATGCTCGGCCCGTCCTGACCGCCGGCCACGCCTGACCCGACGCCAGTCACACCCACCGCCCTGAGGAGCGTCATGAGCACTGTTGCACTGATCACCGGAGCGGCGAGCGGCATCGGCGCCGCGGTGGCCCGCCGCCTGTCGACGGGAGGCGCCAGGTGCGTCCTGGTCGACCTCGACGGCGACGGCGCCGAGCGGCTCGCCAAGGAGGTCGGCGGCGTCGCCCTGGCCGCCGACGTGCGCACCGAGGAGGCGTCCAGGCAGGCCGTCGCACTGGCCGAGAGCACCTACGGCCGGCTCGACCTGGTCCACCTCAACGCCGGCATCTCCAGCGGCGTCGACCTGAACGCCTTCGACCTGGCCCAGTACCGCAAGACCGTCGGGGTGAACGTGGACGGCGTGGTCTTCGGCGTGACCGCCGCCCTGCCGCTGCTGCGGCGCTCCGGCGGCGGCGCCATCGTGGTCACCGCGTCGCTGGCCGGGCTGGTCGGCTACGACGGCGACCCGATCTACACGATGACCAAGCACGCCGTCGTGGGCCTCGTCCGCGCCCTCGCCCCGCCGCTGGCCAAGGAGCACATCCGCATCTCCGCCGTCTGCCCCGGCTTCACCGACACCCCGCTGGTGGCCCAGGCGCGCGAGCTGTTCATCAGCGCCGGGTTCCCCTTGCTGGAGGCCGACGAGGTCGCGGCCGCCGTGGAATCGGCTTTTTACGCCGACGACACCGGCAGCTTGCTCGTGGTGCAGCCGGGTAGGCAACCGGTGCCGTACCGTTATGCAGGGGTTCCTGGACCCGCGAGCGGCCAGCGGCCACCATCGTCCTGACCGTTCGCAAGCCACTCGCAACCCGGACGGTTACGGTGAACAAGGTCGAGGGCCTGGCGCTCGGCCTTGTTTGGAACGTTCGTGAAGGGGTGGGTTCAGGGTGATTCCGACGGACGGCAGGCATGCCCGCAAACGGTCGCCATGGCCGCTGGCCGTCGGGGCGGGGGTCGTCGCGGTCCTGCTGGTCGCCGGCATCCTGACCTACGCCGGTCTGCGCTCGGAGCCGGACGACGGGCCCACGAGTTACGTCGGCGGCGAGATCGCCTCGTCCGCGCCCGCCGAGCCCGCGCCCGAGCTCGACCCGCCCCCGGCGGTGGACGACTGGCCGCGCTGGGGCATCACCCACACCCAATACAGCGCCGACAACGAGGACCGCGTGGCCCGGGAGGCGGCCAGGGGGATCCTCGGCCGGGTCCCGATGCTGCAGAACCAGCACATCATGGGCTGGGGCGCCGGCAACCCCGAGCCGAGCCCCGGCCAGTACAACTTCGTCGACCTCAACAGGCGGCTGAAGTTCATGGCGTCCTCGCGGTCCATCCCCGTGATCACGCTGTGCTGCGCGCCCGACTGGATGAAGGGCGGCCAGGCGGGCCGCACCGACTGGTCGAAGAACCACACGGTCGCGGTCAAGCCCGAACACTTCGACGACTACGCCAAGCTCGCCGCCCGGGTCGCCAAGCAGTATCCGACGGTCGAGTACTACATGGTGTGGAACGAGTTCAAGGGCTTCTGGAACGCCAGCACCAACCGGTGGGACGCCGAGGGCTACACCGAGCTCTACAACAAGGTCTACGACGCGCTCAAGAAGGTCAACCCGAAGATCAAGGTCGGCGGCCCCTACGTGCCGATCGAGAGCTCCAAGGCCGACAGGCCGTCCGAGCTGAAGGGCACGTACGGCAGCGTCGACCAGCGGGCGCTGGACGCGATCGAGTACTGGATCGAGCACAAGAAGGGCGCCGACTTCATCGTCGTCGACGGCGCCACCATGACCACCGACGGCGGCAACGTCCCCGACGACTTCGCGGCCACCGAGAAGTTCAGCGCGATCAGCACCTGGCTCAGGCAGAAGAGCGGCGACCTGCCGGTCTGGTGGGCCGAGTGGTACGTCGAGCCCGACGACTCCGGCTGGACCGAGGACAAGCGGACCGCCGTCCAGGCCACGGCCCTCATGGAGTTCGCCAAGAGCGGCGTCTCCACGGCTCTCTACTGGAACCCGCAGACCAGGGGCCGCGGCGAGTGCGCCGGCTGCCTGTGGCGGTCCGGCACCGGCGAGGAGATGCCCATGGCCGGCCTGCTCAGCGGCTTCACCAAGTGGTTCCCCGCCCACGCGCAGCTGGTGCAGGTCCAGTCCTCCGACAAGCGGATTCGCGTCCTGGCCCAGGAACGCCAGGTCGTCATGGTCAACACCGCCGACACCGCCGTGACCGCCACCGTCGACGGCAAGCAGGTCACGCTCCAGCCGTACGAGATCCAGTGGAGCGGCCGCGGCCCCGCCTGACGTCAGTTGAGGCCCGCGATGTAGACGAACCGCTCCACGATCACCCCGAGCGCCACCGCGAAGGCCGGGATGGCCACCGCCAGCATCCAGCGGCGGGCGCGTGGCGCCCGGCGGGGGCCGTTGAGCCTGATCACCTCGTAGCCGAACAGCGCGATCCAGGTCACGGCCAGCGCCCCGATGCCGACCGGCGTCCACGGCGAGGTGGGCTCCCCCTGCACCTTGTACGGGCGAGGATCGGGGATCTCCGTGCCGCGCACGAACTTGCCCCACGTGTAGAGAGCGGCGTCGTCGTTGGAGAAGACCCTCTTCAGCTCCGGCGCGGCGTCCAGCGCGGCCCGGAACTTCTCGCCCCAGCCCTCCGGGAAGCCCTCGTTGAGCTGCAGGTAGCTGACCTGGCCGCGGCTGACCACCACGTAGGTGTTGCGCGGGCTCTCGGGGCCGGGCTTCAGCGAGTCGATCACCCCGGTGATGTTCGTCGGGTCCTTGAACACCTGCGCCTGGCCGGCGAAGTTGACCAGCTCGATGTCGCGCTCGCCCCACGGCAGCGTGGGCGTGACCTCCGGGCCCAGCTTCGGCACCAGGTAGACCACCCGGGCGCTCGGCTTGTCGTGCTCGTACACGTGGTGCATGGCCGCGACCTCGCCCGAGGTCACCCGCTCGAACTTCTCGTTGCCGTAGCGGGCGACCAGGAAGGCGCCCGCGAACGCCACCGCCATGCACGCGGCCAGCACCAGCGAGATCTTCCTCGTCAGGTCGGGGTTGAAGCGCACGTTCCGCTTGCGCAGCGGGACGGTCTCCTCGCGCACGTCGGCGCTGTCGGCCGGCATGTTGGGGAAGAACGCGTACGCGGCCAGCAGGCACGCGCCGGGCAGCGCGAACATGTAGATGCGCAGCCCCATCTCGCCGCCGTAGCTCTGCATCGCCAGCGCCAGCGCCGGCACGCAGAGCAGGATGAGCGCCGCCCGGTCGAACACGCCCCGGTGCAGCCGCCTGAACAGGCCCACCGCCGCCAGCGCCAGGATCACCACCAGGATGCCCAGCCGCGCCTGCAGCACCAGGGCGTGCAGCGCGTCGGTGCCCTCGATCCGGTCGCCCGTGTTGGTCTGCAGGTTGTCGAGCACTCGGCCGAGCCCGCCGAAGATCGTGTCGATCTGGCCGACCCAGAAGCCGACGGCCATGTAGCTGATCCAGGTCAGCACCACCAGGCCGAGGAAGAACGGCAGCCCCCACGTCAGCGAGGTCCGCTTGAACAGCAGGAACGCCGTCAGCACGCCGAGCATCATGAACGGCGTGATCTGGTGGGACGCCGTCGCGGCCACGAACAGGGCCAGCAGCAGCATGAGCATGAGCAGCTTGTCGGCCCGGAACATGCCGGTGTTGGCCAGCTCGCCCGGCGTCATCGCGTCCAGGCGGGCCAGCAGCCTGCGCAGCCCCTTCGGCGGGATCGGCTTGGTGCGCGGCTCCACCCGCCCGAACCAGCGCAGCAGGATCGCCACGAACACCAGATAGAGGGCGAACGTGAAGCCCTGCGGCGAGAAGTAGTCCTGCCCGATCCACTGGACCAGGATGAACAGCAGCGCCGCGAACCAGCGCGCCCGCGTGGTCGCCACCACCTGGCGCAGGATGAGCACGAACGGCAGCAGGTAGAGCAGGTTGGACAGCAGCGGCGACCAGTTGAGTATCGGCGTCAGGTCCTCGATCCCGGCCGCCTTCGTGACGAACGCGAACAGCGCGAAGAAGCCCGGCCAGCCCATGCGGGCGTCGATGTTGATGGCCGTCTCGCCGGTCCTGCCGATGAACTCCACGAAACCGGCATGGATGTACGCGGTCGGGAACCTGGGTTCCTCGGCCACCAGCGCGCCCACGCCGTGCAGGGCGAACGTGATGGCCGCGATCTGGAACAACAGCAGGAACTTGCGGTCGGTGCTCTGGGCGACCGTGACGAAGAACGACACGACCATGATGAGGATGGCCGCGAACGCGGTGACGGGCAGCGCCGAGATCAGGCCGAGGCCGTTGATCTCCTCGGGGTCGACACCCCAGTACGGGCCGGGCGGCGCCTTGACCGCCAGCACGTACATGACCAGACCTTCGAGCACCAGCAGCACGGGCAGCCACCGGGGCGCGCTGGCCAGCAACCTCGCCCAGCGCCCTCCCTGCTCGCCCGCGGCGCCTGGCGTCGCGACCGGCTTCTGCCGCACCGCGGTCGCGGTTTGCGCGGCCGCCGCGCCCTGCTTGGAGGCCGCCGGAGCTTCCGCCGGGTCTTTCTGGAGACTCGCCGGACCCTGGGGTGCCGCTGGATCTTTCTGGAGAGCCTTCGGAGCTTGGGGCGCCGCGGGGTCCTTCCGGGGACCCGCCGGAGTTTGGGGTGCCGCCGGGTTCTTTTGGAGAGCGATTGAGGTTTGGGTGGCCGCCGCGTCCTGTGGGGACGTGGTCTCCTGTCCGCCGTCTTCCGCCTTCGCGCCCGGCTGCCCGGGCTTGCCCTTGGCGGGCGCGGACGCCGCCGAGGCACCCGCCCCTCCCGTGGCCTTGCCCCCGCGAGCGGTGGGTGCCGGCGAGCCCTTGGCGGCCGGTCGTGAGACTCCGCCGGTCGAAGGGGAGGTGAAGTCCGTGGTCGGCGGGGCCGTGGATGCGCCGGAGTCCTTACGGGCCTGCTGCGCGGGGAACGGAGTCGTGCCGGAGACGTCCTCCGTGGGCTTGGCCGAAGGGCCGAACTTGAGCTTGGGCAGCGTGGCCGTCTCCGGCTCGGCGTCCCCTTGCCCAGGTGCGGCAGCGGGGGCCGCCCCCTCAGCCTTCGGCTTGGCCGCATCGCCCACCGGCTTCTGGCCCGAGCGGGCCCCCTCTGCCTCGGCTACGGCCTTCGTGCCCGAGCGGGCCTCCGTCTCGGGTGCGGCCTTCTGACCCGAGGGGGTCTCCGCCTCGGGGACTGCCTTTTCACCCGAGCGGGTCTTCTCTGCCTCGGGTACGGACTTCTCGCCCGAACGGGTCTTCTCCGTCTCGGGCACGGCCTTCTGGGCGGACCGGGTCTTCTCGGGTACGGATTGCGCCTTGGAGGCGGTGGTGCCCTTGGACGCGGGTGGTGGGGCGGCCGCGGCAGCGGCCTCTTCGGCGGTCGGCGGGCGGCCGATGTGGACCGACGGCGGGCCGGGGATGCGGAAGGTCAGGGTCTGGCTGACGTCCTCGGAGTCCCGCTTCGCTCCGCGCTCGTCCTCGGCGGAGTCGCCTCCGGAGGAAGCCGCGGCACGCGCTCCGGCAGGCCGCTCGGCGTCCGTCACGACGTCGGCGGGACGCGCTCCGGCAGGCCGCTCAGCGCTCGCCTTGGCGTCGGCGGGACGCTCTCGGGCGGGTCGCTCGGCGTCGGCGGGGGGCTCTTCGGCCGCCTCTTCGTCGGACGGGCGGTCGTCGGCCGAGCCGTCGGTGGGCTGGTCCGCGTCGGCGGGGTTGGGTGTGTCGGCTCGGTCCTTGGCGGCATCGAGGTCCAGCCGCGGGATGATCCCCGTAGCCTCCGGATCGAAGGGCACCTCTGACTCCTCTCCCGTGTCCCCCCGTACGCCGGAAGAGCCGGTGAAACGCGCTGTCATACGATCGCCGTCCCGTTGCCTCACGTGACCATCATGGGGCCCCGGGCGACCCCTGAACGACGCTGAGCAGCCTAGTGTCGGCAGGTCTGAGAATTTTACGTAGTTTTCCGAAGATCACCAATGCGATGAGACTCTGGCTGATCAGCATGCCGTACCCCACCGCTTCGACGCTCGCGAACGGGAACAGCACCGCGATCGAGGTCAGCACCAGCGCCGCGAGCCCGATCTGCAGGAACGCCAGCTTCCGTACCTCGCCCTGTGCGCGCAGCGCGCTCAGGTAGATCTCGATCAGCACGCGCGGCAGCACGGCCAGCGCCATGAGCCGCAACAGCAGCGTCCCCTCGGCGGCGAAGGAGTCACCGAAGATCTGCAGGATGAGCGGGGCGGCGGCGACGGCTACCACGATGATGGGCACGATGATCATTAAGGCCCTGCGCAGCGCGTTGCGGCAGTTGACCGCCAGCTGGGACCGGTCGAAGGACCCCTCCACGGTCAGCGACACGGCCATGTTCATGGCCAGCAGCTCGATCATGCAGCCCAGCGTGTGGGCCATCGAGAAGCGGCCGAACGTCGCCTCGCTCACCTGGGTGGCCACGGCCACCGGCACCAGGTAGACGATCGCCAGTACGGAGAGCGTGCCGGGGAAGTCGCCGGACAGGAACCTGCCGATCTCGCGCAGCCCTGGAGGGTGCGGGTGCCGCTCGGCGGTCTGCCGCATGTGCCGCGGCACCACCACCCCGAAGATCAGCCAGTTGATCGGGATCAGCGCGATCGCCGTCGGCACCATCCAGGAGACGAAGATCCCGCCGTCGGGCAGCGCCCCGGCGAGCGCGACCAGCAGCCCCATCTTCATCAGGCCGAACACGATGCTGTTGACCGGGACCCAGACGGCGTTGCGCAGCCCGGTCAGCACCACGTCCTGGAGCGTGAAGACGGCCCAGACCGCGACCGCGCCGAGGAAGAACAGCCCGGGGCCGAACCCGCCGAGCACGGCGTAGGTGTCGCCCCACAGGGGCAGCGTCAGCAGGAAGCCGATCGCGGCGGTCACGCCCGTGGCGGCGGCGATCCCGTAGCCGCGCAGGATGAGCCCCGGCGTGCTCCGGCCGCCGATCGGCAGGTAACGCGCCAGCGCCCCGACCAGGCCCAGCGCGGTCAGCGACGCGAACAGCCGCATCAGCGTGATGACCGCCTGGCCCCGGCCGAACTCCTCCTCGGAGAAGTAGTGGGCCGCCAGCAGCCAGTAGCCCATGCCGAGCACCGCGGTGATGCCGGTGTTGGCCATCAGCGCGTAGCCGTTGCGGAAGAGCGGGTTGCGGAGGTCGCTCAGCACCTTCCGCCAGAGGCTAGACATTGCCGCGAACCCGTTGCAGCCCGTATCGCGTCCTTCTGACGACGGCGTAGCCCTTGGTCAGGATGCGTTCGCGCAGGTAGATCAGGGGCACGGCGGTGCCCTCGACGGCCTTCTTGAACATGCTGATCGTGGTGTGGCGGGCGACGGTCAGGCGCGGGATGGCGAGCACGTCGTGGCCGTCGGCCGCGATCGTGTTGTTCACCGCGCAGGCGGCGAAGTAGCCGGCCTTGCGCACCTCGCGGCGGACCCGCGCGCTGGAGTAGCCGTAGGGATAGGCCATGGTCGCCACAGGAGTGCCGAGCTTGTCTTCGAGCAGGCCCTTGTTGCGGCGCAGCTCCTGGCGCAGCTCCTCGCCCGGGAGCTGGTCGAGCTGCGGGTGGCTGTGGCTGTGGCCGCCGATCTCGATGCCGGTCTGGGCGGCCTCGCGGGCCTGGGTCCAGCTCAGCATGTCGTCCAGCGGCCGGCCCGCGGCGTCCTTGCCCGCGTCGGCCACCCACCCGCTGGTCAGGAAGACCGTGGCGGGGAACGCGTGGCGCTCCAGCAGGGGCAGCGCCTTCGTGTGGAAGTCGGCGTAGCCGTCGTCGAACGTGAGCACGATCGGCTTGCCGGGCAGCTCGACGCCGTTGATCTTGTTGAGCCGGGCGACCAGGTCGCCCAGCGTCAACGGGGTGAAGCCGCTCTCCGCCAGGTAGGCGAGCTGCTCGTCCAGGTCGGAGGGGCGCACCGAGTGCGGTTTGGTCTCCTCGTTGGGCGAGTCGGTGACGGAGTGGTACATCAGGATCGGCACCCGGATCACGAGCGCACCCCCTTCAGCCGGATCGAGCCCACCAGGTAGCCCCAGGCGGTCCAGGCCAGCCCGACCACGATCGCGCCGGCCCGGCCCAGGCCGCCGAGGTCGCCTCTGAGCGCCTCGCCGAGACCGCGCAGCGCGCCCAGCGGCAGCGTCTTCATCGCGTGCGCCCGCTCGCTGGACAGCCCGTCCTGGGTGCCCACCTCCTGGGTCACCAGGGCCTTCGACAGGCCCTCCGCGTAGCAGCGGGAGCGGAAGTAGCCGAACGTCTCCCGCTGCCTTGACACCTTGTGCCCGATCGCCGCCGTGGGCTGGAAGAGCATGACCGAGCCCGGCTTCCGCTGACTCAGGCGGATGCAGAACTCGGTCTCCTCGCAGCCCAGCGGCCGGCTCTTGCGGCCCTGCACGCTCCGGCCGATGCCGCTGTGGAAGCCGCCCACCTCGGACACCGCCTCGCGCAGGAAGGCCGCGTTGCCTCCCATCACGTTGCGGATCGGCGCCTTCACCTGGGGCATGCCCCGGTAGCTGCAGCCGACCGTCCAGTCGAACTCGTGCGGGAACCAGCGCGGCCTCCGGCCTGAAGCCCAGATGGGTTCGGTGCGACCGCCCACGCCGACGACACCCGGATCCTGGAAGCCCTCCTCCAAAGCCTCCAGCCAGCCGGGATCGGCGACCGCGTCGTCGTCGAGGAACGCGACGATCTCACCGTTGGCGATGGCCACGCCGGTGTTCTTGCCGCCCGACAGGCCCTGCTCGTGCGAGTTCTCCACGACGATCGCGTGTGGATAGGCGCGCTTGAGTCTCAGGTGCAGGTCGGGGTTGTGGTCGACGACCAGGATCAGCTCGCGGGGCGGGCGCGTCTGGCGCTCCACCGACTCCACGGCCTCCCTGATGTCCTCCCACCGGTCCTCGGTGTAGACGCAGATGACGACAGACGTGTTCACGACGATTCCTTCAGGCGTTCGAGCGCTTACGCCACACCCCGGTCCGCGGCTGGGGCGGCGGCCGGCTCGGGCCTGGGCGGCGCGGGCTGGCGACGCCACTCACGCATGATCGTCCTGAGCACGCGCAGGCCGTCGCGTACCACGTGCAGGTTGCTCTCGCCGTGGATGCGGTCGCGCTCGTGGCTGGGCACCTCGTGCACCTTGAGCCCGCCCTTGGCGGCGCGGATGTTCATCAGCGTCTCGACCTCGAAGCCGTCGCAGTCGAGGTCGAGCACGTCGAGGTGACGCGACCAGAAGGCGTTGTAGCCGTAGCAGAGGTCGGTGTACTGGGTGCCGTACATCTTGTTGACGATGCCGGTGAGGACCCTGTTGCCGAAGCGGCGGCTGAAGGTCAGGTCGTCGCTGCCGCCTCCGGAGGCGTAGCGCGAGCCCTTCACGAAGTCGGCCCCGGTCATGAGGGCGCCCACGAACGAGATGATCTCGTGGCCGTCCGTCGAGCCGTCGGCGTCGATCATCACGATGATGTCGCCCGTGCAGGCGGCGAAGCCCTCCGCGAGGGCGTTGCCCTTGCCCTTCCCGGTCTGCGTGACGATCTTGACATTGGGCCGCAGGCGCCGCGCCACGGCCACCGTGTCGTCGACGGAGTTGCCGTCGACGAGCACGATCTCGTCGATCCACTGCGGCAGCGTGGCGAACACATGGGGCAGGTTCTCCGCCTCGTTCATCGCCGGAACTACCACACTCACTGTGGGTGAAATGGCCAAGTGGGGCGTGATCGGCGTGAATCGCTCAATAGGCGGCATCGAACGCAAGGGCATGACGTGGCTCTTGCCGTTGTGCTGGACGGTGTCGGAACTCATGGCGAAGTTGATCCTTCCGGGACCGGCCGCGGCGTGCCGGCGCCAGTGTTTCCCCGGTGCTGAGGGAACGCCTGACGAGACAGGTGGTGCATCGGCCGGTCCAGTGAGGTGCGGGTGGTGCTCGGGTTGTGCTGCTGAAGTGCTGACGGACCGCCACTAGGGCGCTCCCGGCACTTCCTTCGGTACTGCGTTCGGATCGTGCTGGACGGTACTGCGGACCCGCCCGAATCCTTTGAGGACTCGATCGGCTGCCTTATAGAGAGACGGCCGATCCAGCACGATAGTTCGGGCCTTGTTGAAAGGAGTTCGGCCGATCCAGTGGACGGCCGCCGCCGGCGTCGGCCTGGACACGCGCCCCTCGGCGACGTAGAGAGTGCCGCTCTTGAGCCAGTCCTTGTACTCCTTGCCGCCCTTGCCCATGTCGATGATGTGCAGGCCGCTCTTGGCCGCAGCCTCCGCCATCTGCATGTGGTGGACGATGCCGGGGGAGTATCGGGCGTATTCGGTGTCGTACGCGGGGAACCAGCCGACGAGCGTGGTGGCCGTCATCAGCCCGAAATGGCCGGCCACAGGCACGTCTCCCGCGTACAACATGGTGAGCACGCCGGAGAAGTCGGGCGACCTCGAGGCGTGCATCAGACCGGTCAGTTCGACGATCCACGGCTGGGCGAACCTGTCGACCCTGCCGGTGCGCCGGTACTGATCGGACTTCCAGGACAGGAGCGTGCGAAGCTCGGACTCGTCATCGGAGGCCCAGGCGAGCCGGAGCCCGCCGTGTTCCCTGCCGAGCTTGCGCTCCTTGTAGCGGACAGTCTTGAGATTCTTCGGGGAGTTGGCCTTGACCTGGTCGAGCCAGTTGTCGAAGCCGGTGGTGAAGTCCATGACCGGCGCCGGGCGGACGTCGCTCTCGTACGGGGCGAACGTCGGCTGGCCGGCGACCAGGTGGTCGAAGTCGTACACGGTGAGCCTGCACGCGCGCAGGAGCGCGCGGGCGTCGAGCTGCAGATCGGGAACAGCGATCAAACCATGACAAGTAGTCAGGAATCCGCCGAGAGGCTTACCAATACCGAAATTGTGTCGCTCATAGGGAAAAAATCCGACAATACGGTCTTCGTTCTCAATAACGGCAACCCGTACATAATCCCGCAATTGATCCATGGCGAGCGCGAACTCCACCGACAGGAACGGATTGTCCAGACTCGGGTCGGCCTTCTGGAGCTCCCGCCATCGTGCCCGCTCGGGCCCGCCAAGCTCGCGCGGGCGCACGACGCTGATCTTCACCTTGCCCTGGCCCCCTGTTCGGTCTGCATGTTCTTCCCCCGGTACAACACGCGAAGCACGTACATGAACCCGCCGAGCACGGCGACCGTCGCCACGCCCGCCCGGGGTGACCACGCGTCGAACAGCAGCATGGCCTGGGCCAGCAGCACGTTGATCACGAGGCTCGCGGCGGCTCCTACCGATAGTGCGGCAAGCGGATCACGATCGCGCAACAGGCCGACGACCGCGGTGCCCGGCACGACCAGAAGGAAGAGGGAGATCAGGAACGGCCGCAGAGGCGTGTCGATGTCGAGCAGAGCGATGACCGCCCCCGCTATGCAGGCCAGCGAGAGCAGCCACGTGACCGCTCTGCGGTGCTGCTTGAGCATGCCGTCTCTCTCCCGGTTCTTCGCTTCGAGGTGCGCGGTTGATCGCTCCATGGCATCAATCCATGCGCGCGCGCGTCAACGCCGACGCGTGAGGACCACGTCAGGTTTACCGCAGGTCGCCACTTACCCATGTGGGATTGACCACATGGGTAGGAACCACCTCGGCCTGACACGTTCCCCAGCTACACCAGGATGCCCTATCTGCCACACACGTACCGACTTCGCGTCCGACTTATCGCATTTTTTAACGCGATGACGAACTGGCGGCTTCGGGCACCGGTGTGCCGGTCGGTCCGGCGCTCGCGGTGACGTCGTCGTCGGGCAGCCTGGTGGGGCCTGGCACGGCCGGGTCGTCCCAGCTCAGCGCGCAGGCCGAGCCGCCGCCGTTCGAGGTGATCGTCACCGTTCCGCTGCCCTCTGTGCCGGGATCCTCCACCGTGACCCAGACGACCGCCGTGCCGCCGGGCTTGATCGAGCCCGCGGCCGGGACCACGCCCAGTCCTTCCGACGCCGCGGCCTTCCAGGAGACAGTCCTGTTGCGGGCGCGCAACCCGATCGTGGCGGCGCCGGCCACCTCTTCCGGGCAGGTCGTGGTGAGCCTGGCGGGACGGGCGGCCCGCCGCCGGGTGGGGGTGCTGACGGCCGGGGGCCTGGTGGTCGCCAGGTCGGCGGCGGGCCGCCGCGTCGGCTTCGGCGACGGCGTGCGCTCGCGCCTGCTCTCGCTCGGGCTCGGGGTGGGGCCGGACTCCTCCTCGGTCTCGGCCGGCGGGCTCTCCGGCAGCACGTGTGCGGTGGGCGAGCCCTCGGGCCGCAGGTCCAGCGCGGTCTTGGCGCCCTCGTGGCCGGTCATGGCGACCAGCACGGCCGGGCCGGCCAGCAGCGCCGCGGCCGCCAGCAGCACCGGCCCGAGCCCGCGCCGCCCGCGCCGCCGCGGCCGGCCGGGCGGCACGGGGAAGCCGCCGCGGTCGAAGCCGTCGCCCCGGTCCAGGATCATCGTGCGGGTGTCGCCCAGCGCCGGGTCCGCGCACGTGCCGAGCACCCGCTCGCGCAGGGAGAACGGCGCGTACGCCACCGGGAGCATCTCCAGCAGCCGCGCCGCGGACACCTGCGCGCGCCGCCGCTCGGTGCAGACCTCGCAGCCGCCGATGTGCGCGGCCAGCCGCCGGCGCAGCGGCGGCGTCAGCGGCCCCTCCCACGAGTCCACCAGCGCCGAGAGCTCGGGGCAGTGCGCCCGGCCGGTCCTGGCCAGCACCACCGCCGCGGCCGCGTTCTCCAGCAGGTCGCGCGACCGGCGCAGCCTGCTCGCCGCCTGCCGCGAGGTCAGCCCCAGCACCGAGCCGACCTCGGCGGGCGTGAGCCCGTGCCGCGTCGACAGCTCCAGGATCTCCCGCTCGCTCCTGCGCATCTCGCCCAGCGCCGCCCCGACGAGCTCGGCCAGCTCGTGGTCGTCGGGGTCGTCCAGCGGCGCCGCGGCCCCGCGATGGTGGCCGAGCCTGGCCATCGCCTGGAACCTGACCAGCGCGTACAGCCACGCGCGTAACCTGGCCGGCTCGCGCAGCCGGTCGGCGCACCCCTGCGCGGTCACCACCGCGTCGTGCACCGCGTCGGCCGCGCGCCGGTCGCCCAGGAGCGAGGCGGCGTAGTCGTGCAGCCGGTCGCCGTACGCGTCGTACAGGCGCTCAGGCGCGCCCGGATCGGCGCGCCGCAACGCCGCCACCAGTTCCAGATCGTGGGCGCGGTCGACCGCCGGCCATCCAGGCACCAGTACCTCCCCGCGGGTGACAAGGAATCCCCGGCGTAGAGGACGTCCCTGGCGCCCGGCGGGTTGCCAGGTCGTGCCCAAGTGGCTTAACCAGGTAAAACAGGGGTAGATGTGACGGTTGTGTCAGCCGTCGCAGTTGGGGGAGCAGAGGCGGCGTTCCATGCCCTGGAGGAAGAAGTCGCGCACCTGGAGCGGGTCCTTGGCGATGTAGGCCTCGCCGCCGGTGGCCCGCGCCACCGCGTCCATCTGCCGCTTGCCCGCCTGCGCCTCGGGGCCGAACGCGATCAGCAGGATGCTGACCGGCCGCTCCGGGTTGTAGGTCTCCTTCAGGAACCGCAGGATCTCCGCGTCGCTGACGCCGCCGTCGGGGTCGTCGTTCCCCGCGCCGTCGGTCAGGATCAGCAGCGTGTTGATCCTGTCCCGGGCGTACGTCTTGGTCATCTCGGTGTAGGCGGCCTTGATCGTGTCGTTCAGGCCGGTGTCGCCGGTGGCCTTGGCCTGGACCGAGGCGAGCTCCCTGGCCAGCGCGTCCTTGCGCAGGACGCCGTCGACGCTCTGGGTGAGCGGGCCGACGGAGACGACTTCCTTCCAGTCCTTGCCCTGGCCGTCGAGGTGGGTGGAGAACATCCACACGCCCATCTCGGAGTTCGCCGGGAACAGCGTCAGGCCCTCGGTGGCGATCTTGCTGATGGCCTGCATGCGGGTCAGGTTCGTGCCGGGGACCGGCAGCGCCATCGTGCCGGAGACGTCGAGCAGCGTGAGCAGGCGGGTGCCGAGGTTCAGCCTGGTCCAGGTCTGGCTGACGGTGGCGACGGTCTTGACGTCGGGCTCCGGCAGCGCCTTGGGGGCGGCGGGGACGAAGCCCTTGGCCTCCGACAGCGCCTCGCCCGCCGTGCCGTCGGGGCCGCGGAAGCCCTGCGCGCGCAGCACCTTGAGCGCGGACTCCTTGGCCAGCTCCTGGCGGAAGTCGGCCGCGGCCTTCTGCGTCGCCAGGTCCTTGGTGAGGACGGTGAGCGGATAGTCGAGGCTCAGCGTGCCCTCGGCAGGGTAGAGCGCGACCGCCGGAGTGTCCGGCTTCTTCGTGTTGTGCACGTGGATGGCCTGCTCGGAGCTGACGCCGATGGGCACCTTCCCGCCGGACTTGACCGTGAGGCTGGCGAGCAGCGCGGTCGAGTCGGCCGCCACCTGGCCCGACAGCTCCTTGAGCGCGCCCACCAGCGCCTTGCTCTGGCCCGCCTCCCTGGCCACGCCGGACGCGGCCATCAGGGCCGCCATCCCGGCCGAGCTCTTCTGCGGGTCGAGGGCGACCACGCGCACCTTCTTGCCGGGGCCGTCGGGGTCGGCCACGTTCGCCGCCGCCACCAGGGCGGACCAGCTCGGCTTCAGCGTGCCCTCCAGCTTGGCCGCAGCGGACGCGGCCGTCGCCAGCACGACGGGCGAGGAGGCGATCGAACCGGCGGGCTGGGGCACCTCGACCTGGTCCGACACGCGGCTGCTCAGCTGGCTCAGGATCAGGCTGGAGTCGGGCACCCAGATGTCACCGGCGAACTTGCCCGCCGCGACCGCGCTCGCGGCCTTCGCGGAGGTCTCCTTGGCCACCGTGACCTCGACGCACTTGCTGTCGATCGAGTGCAGGGCCTTGGTGTACGTGCCCGCGATCTTGTTCAGCGCGGGCTGGATGTCCGGGCTCGCCACCACCCGCAGCGGCAGCCTTCCGGCGGAGCAGTCGTGTTCGCGGGTGAAGATGACGAACGCCGCTACGCCGAGCAGCACCGCCAGCGCCACGGCTCCCGCGAGCGGCACCAGGACCCGTCCGCGTCCACGCGCCCGTCTGCGCGCGGAGCGGGAAGATGGGTCCTGGGCTCGGTAGCCGCCGTCGATGTCGTCTGTGCGGTGTCGCCCCACGGTGTCCCTCTTGGTGTTCTTGATCGCCTGGCTGAGCCTGACCTTCCGGAGACCCTGGCGGGTGGTACTCCTCGATACCCGGGGAACGATACTCGGTAGGCTTGCCGGGGCAAAACACCTCTTTTGGTGCAGTAATTACTCAGGGTCGTGTTCAGTGGCAGCACGTGTGACCACGCCAGGCCCGTATCCCTTCGCGTACCGCGACCACGGCGAGGACCAGCGCCACGATCGGATCGACCCACCACAGGCCGAGGGTGTTGAACCAGAGCCCGGCGAGCACGCCCGCGGCCGTCAGACCGCAGATGATGTTCTGGGTGCCCTCGCCCGCGGTCGCCCCGGACGCCAGCCGCACCCCCAGCCGCCGCTTCAGCACGCCCAGCACCGGCATGCTGACCAGGCTCACCGACGTCACCACGATGCCGAGCAGGCTCACCTCCGCGCGATGGCCCGCGTCCAGGTCGTGGCCCACATGCACGATCAGGTACGGGGCGAGCAGCCAGAAGCTCACCGCCACGGCCCGCCGCGCCCGGAGCTCGGCCGTCTCCGACAGCGTGCGCTCGCCGGTGAACCGCCACACCACGATCAGGCTGGCCAGCGCCTCCACCAGGGCCGACAGCCCCCACCCGATCAGCGCGACCGAGTGCGCGCCGAACCCGGCCGCCAGCCCCAGCGTGCTCTCCACGCCGAGCCAGACGAGCGTGACCAGGGAAAGGGACCGCGCGTTCCGCGCCGCGCGCAGCCACTCGGACGACGCCACAGGATGTGCATGAACTCGCTGGTCAGACACCTTGAACCCCCGCTTTCGCCGCCGACAGCGTTCCGTGGCGACCTCATCACTGCTCGTGACCCTAGAGGGTGGAGGCGAGGGACGGCCGAACTTCGCGGGTAGTGTCGTGATCAAGGAGCGACTCGTACAGGGGGGCCGGTGCCGTTCACACCCAGCCACATGGCGCTCGTGCTGCCCCTCATCTCGTCGGCCCGCCTGCGCCGCCTCGCCGACCCGTGGGCGCTGGCGCTCGGCGCGATGGTGCCCGACCTGCCGATCTTCCTGCCGTTCCTGCCCGACTACAGCGACTGGCACTCCTGGCAGGGCGTGGTGACGGTGGACCTGGCGGCGATGCTCATCCTGCTGGTCCTCTTCCACGGCCTGCTCCGCGACCCGCTCCTGGCCCTGCTCCCGCCCGCGCTGGCGGGCCGCGCCGCCACGCTGCGCCCCGCCTGGCCGCAGCTCGCCCGCGGCTTTCCGGCCGTCGTGGCCGGCGGCCTGATCGGCTCGGCCAGCCACGTCGCCTGGGACTCCTTCACCCACTCCACCGGGCCGGGGGAGTGGGGCGCGTGGCTGGCGACCCCGGTGCTCGGCGTGCTGCCGCTGTTCAGGGTCCTGCAGTACACCTCGTCAGCGGTGGGGCTGGTGATCGTCGTGTGGTGGGCCTGGCGCGGCCTGTCCAGGATGGCGCCCGTGCCGGTGCCCGCCGACCTGCGCACCCCCGCGCGGACGCGCTGGACGGTCCTGGCCTGGAGCGCGGCGGGCGTCGTCGCCGGCGCGTTCGCCTGGCCCCGGCTGGACGAACCCAACCCGGTCTTCGGCCTGCCCGGCGTCATCACCAAGGTCGGCGCCGGCACCGTCGTGGGGTTCTGCCTCGTGCTTCTCTGCTACGCGGCCGTCTGGCAGGTCAGACGGCTCATGGCAGTATCGGAACGTGCTTGAGTACGTCACGGACGCCGCCGATCCCCGCCTGACCGACTTCACCAGACTGCGCGACGTCGAGCTGCGCAAGAGCCTGGAGGCCGAGCGCGGCCTGTTCATGGCCGAGGGCGAGAAGGTGATCAGGCGCGCCGTCGGCGCGGGCTACCCGATCCGCTCCCTCCTCACCACCCGCCGCTGGCTCCAGCCGCTCGCCGACGTCCTCGGCGACGCCACCGTGTACGTGGTCAGCGACGAGATCATGACCGCCACCGCCGGCTTCCAGGTCCACCGGGGCGCCCTCGCTTCGATGGCCCGCCTCCCGCTGCCGTCCACCGCCTCGGTGATGGAGTCGGCCAACCGCCTCGTCGTCCTGGAGGACATCGTCGACCACGCCAACGTCGGCGCCGTCTTCCGCTGCGCCGCCGCACTCGGCGTCGGCGGCGTCATCCTGTCTCCCCGCTGCGCGGATCCGCTCTACCGGCGCGCGGTGAAGGTCTCGATGGGGGCGGTGTTCTCGATCCCGTACGCCCGGATGGACAACTGGTACACCGGCCTGGACGAGCTGCGCGCGGCCGGCTTCCAGACCCTGGCGCTGACCCCTGACCAGTCGGCCACCCCGCTCGACGAGGTCAAGCTGGGTGACCGGGTGGCGTTGCTGCTCGGCGCCGAGGGCGACGGCCTGTCGTCGCGGTGGCTGCACGAGGCGGACGAGCCGGTCTGCATCCCGATGAGCCCGGCGGCCATGGACGCGGGCGTGGACTCGCTGAACGTGGTCGCCGCCGCCGCCATCGCCTGTCACGGCCTCATGCGCGGCCGACGGTGACGCCGGTCAGGAGACCTTGGAGGACGACGCCGCCCAGGTGTTGCAGGACTTGGGGTCACCGGTGGCGAAGCCCTGCTTGATCCAGGCACGCACGTTGGCCGTCTTCCCGACCCAGCGCTCCGAGCCGGTGTCGCCCTGGACCAGGCTCAGCAGCTCGCGATAGTCACGCGACGTCCTGCCCTTGAGCGGCCACACGCTCTTCAGGAAAGCCCCGCCGAGGCAGTCGGTCTGCAGGCTGACGCGGCGCGACTGCTCCCGCAGCTCCGTCTTGTTGTCGTAGGGCTCGTCGTTGTAGGCGTCGGTGATGCCGGTCAGCTTCTGGACGTGGTAGCCGTACATGCCGGCCGTGTAGTTGAAAAGCCACAGGTCGTCCGGATCCTCGACCCAGGTCTTGCCCACCTGGACGGCGAGCGTCTCGGTCTTCTCGCAGTACCAGGCCTGCGAGTCGTCCTTGTCCACGTCCAGGCCGCAGTACTTCTTCGGGATCCGGTTGAAGTGCTTGACGCGCATCTTGCCGAAGTCCACCCCGGCCTTCGTCAGGTGCGCGCCCCAGGTCTTGTTGAGGCAGGCGACGACGGCGTCGATATAGGCCCGGGCCTGCTTCTTGTCGCCTGTCCTGATGCGCTTCTCCGCGCACTTCGTACGGGGGAGAGGCCCGGTGGCGTAGAGGTCGTTCTTGGTGAGCTCGGGGCTGTTGATCGGGTCCATGGCGGCGTCGGCCGCGGTGCCGGACAGCGGAAGGGTGATGGTCGCCAGCGCGGCGATCATGAGGGTTTTCACATGGCGGGACCATAGGGGGGAAGGCGACTTCGGGCAACCGCAATAGGTGAAAAGCGATATTTCCGGAATTTCCGGCGTATAACGCTGCCCAAAAGGCCCGCCTGCTTATCGGATGACGATGGCGTGGTCGCCGCGCGGCACCAGTTCGCCGATGACCGGGGCGCCCGGGATCTCGCCGGCGATCAGCAGGCCGCCCGAGGTCTGGGCGTCCGCGAGCAGGAGCATCGTCTCCTCGTCCGCGCCGCCCGGGTCGACGTGGCCGGCGACCCAGTCCAGGTTGCGGCGGGAACCGCCCGGCACGTACCCCTCGCGCAGGCTCCGGCGGGCGTCGTCCAGGATCGGCACCGCGGCCGCGTCCACCACCGCCGTCACCCCCGAGGCGCGGGCGAGCTTGAACAGGTGACCCAGGAGCCCGAACCCGGTCACGTCGGTGGCGCAGCGCACCCCGGCCTCCAGCGCCGCCCGGCTCGCCGCCGCGTTGAGCGCGGTCATGGTGGCGACGGCGTGCGGGAACACCTCGCCCGTCGCCTTGTGCCGGTTGTTGAGCACGCCCAGGCCGAGCGGCTTGGTGAGCGACAGCGGCACGCCCGCGACCCCGGCGTCGTTGCGCATCAGCCGGTCCGGGTCAGCCAGCCCCGTCACCGCCATGCCGTACTTGGGCTCGACGTCGACCACGCTGTGACCTCCGGCGACGTGGCAGCCGGCGTCCGCCGCGACCTCCGCGGCCCCGCGCAGCACCTCGCGGGCGAGCTCGTACGGGAGAGTCTCGCGGGGCCAGCACAGCAGGTTGATCGCCATCAACGGGCGCCCGCCCATGGCATAGACGTCCGAGAGCGCGTTGGCCGCCGCGATCCGTCCCCAGTCGAACGGGTCGTCCACCACCGGTGTGAAGAAGTCGGCGGTGCTCACGATCGCCGTCCCGCCCTCGATCCTGACGACCGCCGCGTCGTCACCGCTGTCGAGGCCGACCACGAGATCAGCGCCCTGCGGCCGGGCCAGGCCGGCCAGCACGTCCTCCAGCTCTCCGGGAGGGATCTTGCACGCGCAGCCGCCGCCCTGGGCGTATTGGGTAAGCCTCATCATGATCACATCATTGCGCGGATCGCGGGTTTCCGGTATGGCAGATGACCATGACCGATCAACGGCGCCGGATTCCCCGCACGGACGCGGTCCTGGCGGATCCCCGCCTGGCCGAGCTCACCCCCGTCTTCGGCAGGAGCCGGGTGAAGGCCGCGGTCACCGCGGCGCAGCGCCGGGCACGTGATGGCGAGATCGACCCCGAACTGGTGGCCGAGACCGCGCTGGCGTCGCTGTCGGACGCCGGGCCGCGCCGCGTGATCAACGCCACGGGGGTGGTCGTGCACACCAACCTGGGCCGGGCGCCACTGTCCGGACCGGCGCTGGAGGCCGTGCGGGTGGCGGCCGGATCCACCGACGTGGAGCTCGACCTGGTCACCGGACGCAGGGGACGGCGCGGGCGCGGCGCCCTGGCGGCCCTGGCCCAGGCCGTCCCGGCGGCGGAGGCGGTGCACGTCGTCAACAACAACGCGGCCGCCCTCGTCCTCGCGGCGACCGCGCTCGCGTACGGGAAGGAGATCGTCATCAGCCGGGGCGAGCTGGTCGAGATCGGCGCCGGGTTCCGGCTGCCCGAGCTGCTGGAGTCCACCGGCGCCCGGCTGCGGGAGGTCGGCACCACGAACCGCACCACCGTCGCCGACTACGGGGCGGCGATCGGCCCCGCGACCGGGTTCGTGCTGAAGGTCCACCCGTCCAACTACCGCGTCGAGGGCTTCGCGGGGACGCCCGGCGTGGGCGAGCTTGCGGGGCTGGGCGTCCCGGTCGTCGGCGACATCGGCTCGGGGCTGCTGCGCCCGGAGCCCGCGCTGCCGGCCGAGCCGGACGCGGCCACCTGGCTGGAGCAGGGCGCCGACCTGGTGACGGCCAGCGGCGACAAGCTGCTCGGCGGCCCCCAGTGCGGGCTCCTGCTCGGCCGGACCGGCCTGGTCGAACGGCTCCGCACCCACCCCCTGGCCCGCGCGCTGCGCGTCGACAAGCTCACCCTCGCCGCCCTGGAGGCCACGCTCACGCACGCCGCCAACCCGACCCGCGCCGCGCTCCTCGCGGACCTGCCCACGCTGCGCCGCCGCGCGGACGAGCTCCTGCTCCTGCTGCACGCGGACGGGGTCAAGGCCGACGTCGTGGACACCGTGGCGGCGGTCGGCGGAGGGGGCGCGCCGGGGGTGGAGCTGCCCAGCGTGGCCGTCACCGTACCGCTCGCGCTCGCCGGCCCGCTGCGGACCGGGACCCCCGCCGTGGTCGGCCGGGCCGCCGCGGACCGCTACCTGCTGGACCTGCGCGCCGTCGCCCCGGACGACGACGGGGACCTCGCGGCGGCGGTGGCGGCCGCCTGGGAGGCGGCGGCATGCGCGTGATCGCCACCGCCGGGCACGTCGACCACGGCAAGTCGACCCTGCTCCGGGCGCTGACCGGGATGGAGCCCGACCGGTGGGAGGAGGAACGCCGCCGCGGCCTCACCCTGGACCTCGGCTTCGTCTGGACCGACGGGCTGGCCTTCGTCGACGTGCCCGGCCACGAACGGTTCATCGGCAACATGCTGTCCGGGGTCGGCCCCGCGCCGGCCGTGCTGTTCGTGGTCGCCGCCGACGACGGCTGGGCCGTGCAGTCGGAGGAGCACCTGCGGATCGTCGACGCGCTCGGCATCACCACCGGGGTTCTCGCGGTCACCCGCGCCGACCTCGCGGACCCGGGTCCTGTCCTGGCCGCCTGCCGGGAACGGCTGCGCGGCACCGGCCTCGACGGGATCCCGGCGGTCGCCGTGAGCGCCGTCCGCGGCGACGGGCTGGCCGAGCTGAGAGCGGCGCTGTCCGCCCTTCCCGAGCCCGAGCCGTCCCCGGACGCCGACGTCCGCCTCTGGATCGACCGGGTGTTCACCGTCGAGGGCCGCGGCACCGTCGTGACCGGGACGCTCGGCGCGGGCACGATCCGCACCGGCGACCGGCTGATGGCCGGCCGCGAGCCCGTCCGCGTCCGCGGCCTGCACAGCCTCGGCACGGCCCGCGACGAGGTCCGCGGCCCGGCCCGGGTCGCGGTCAACCTGCGCGGCGCGGCCACCCCCCGCCGCGGCGACGCCCTCCTCACCCCGGACCGTTGGCTGGAGGTCACCCAGGCCGACGTCCGGCTCTCACCCGCGACCGACGTCCCCCACCACGCCATCTGGCACATCGGCACAACGGCCACCCCCGCCCGCATCCGCCCCCTGACAGCCCTCTCCCCCCGAACCGTCCGTAACCACCCACCCGGAGCGTCCGCCCGCGACCTTCAGGACTCGCCGGGAGCGTCCGTCGGCGACGTTCAGGATCACCCGTATGGAGGAGCCGCCCACGACCTCCGGGATCGCCCGTCTGGGGGAGTCGCCCGCGACCTTCAGGGTCATCCGCCGGGAGTGTCCGCTCGGGACCTCCAGGATCACCCGTCGGGAGTGGCCGCTCGCGACCTTCAGGGCCATCCGCCGGGATTGGTCGCTCGCGACCTCCGGGATCATTCGCGGGGAGTGTCTGCTGGCGACCTCCGGGATCACCCGCCTGCAGCGTCCGCCCGCGACCTTCAGGATCGCCCGCCGGGAGTGGCCGCTCGCGACCTCCGGGATCATTCGCGGGGAGTGTCTGCTGGCGACCTCCGGGACCATCCGCCTGGAACATCCGCCCGCGACCTTCAGGACTCGCCGGGAGTGGCCGCTCGCGACCTCCGGGACCGCTCGCCTGGAGACCTCGGGCTCGGCGCGGGGAATCGGCTGCTTGCCGACGGCGCGGGGGGCCGTTCGTTCGGGGGTGACGCGGTGCATGTCACGCTCGATCGTGCGTACGGCGGGGAATCGGTGCTCGATCGTGCGTATGGCGGGGACACTGTGCGGGTCACGTTGGAGAGGCCGCTTCCGCTGCGTATCGGTGATCGGGCGTTGCTGCGCGATCCCGGCAGCCGCAGGGTCTGGGGGGTGACCGTACTCGACGTCCGGCCGCCCGCGCTGCGTCGCAGGGGTGCGGCGAGGCGGCGGGCGGAGGAGCTGGCCGCCCTGGACGGCGTTCCCGACGGAGAGGCGGAGCTGCGGCGGCGGGGGATCGCCAGGCTGGACGAGCTGGCCGCCATGGGCGCGCCGGCGACCGCCGAGCCCGTCGCCGGCGCGTGGGTCGCCGATCCCGAGCACTGGGAGTCGCTCAGGGCCCGGCTGGTCGAGGTCGTGACCGCGCACGCCGAGGCCAGCCCGCACGATCCCGGGATGTCGGCCGAGGAGGTCAGGCAGGCGCTGGGCCTGCCCGACCGGTCGCTCGTGGACGCGCTCGCCGAGCGGACGCCGCTCGGCCGCTCCCGGGGACGGCTGACCGCCGCGCCGCCGGAGCTCGCGCCCGGCGTCGAGCGGTTGCGCAGCGACTGGGCCGCCGCGCCGTTCGCCGCCCCCGACGCCGCCAGGCTGGCCGAGCTCGGTCTCGACGGCCGCGATCTGGCCGCGGCGGAGGCCGCCGGACACCTGGTACGGCTCGCGCCCGGCGTCGTCCTGCCCCCGGGCGCACCCGAAAGGGCGCTCACCGTGCTGTCCGGCCTGGCCCAGCCGTTCACCGCCGCCGACGCGCGCAAGGCGCTGGGCACGTCCCGCCGGGTGGTCATCCCGCTGCTCGAACACTTGGACAGGACCGGCGCGACGCGCAGGGCCGAGGACGGCTCGCGCCGGATCGCCGGAACGGGCCGCCCGGAGCGCTAAGATCGCGAGCGGAGGCGTCCAGGTGCCTGGTGGCCCTCCCGGTCTTCAAAACCGGTGGCGCCGAGCATCTCGGCGCGGCGGGTTCGATTCCCGTCCGCCTCCGCTCAACAAGTCAGTGCCGGGCCAGGCCCGGGATCGCCGGCTCCGCCTCGCCCGGCAGGTCGCGCAGGACATGCCCGTCGGTGGTCAGCAGCCGCAGGCGTCCCCGCTGGTCGGCCGGTGGCTGGACGACCGCGTACCCGTCCCTCGTGGGCCCGAGGGCGTACTGCCCGTCCGGCAGCGGCGTGCGCTCGACGAGCGTGCCGCGCGGATCGAACCGCAGCACGGCGACGCTGTCGCCGGTGTACTCCAGCACGAAGATCCGCTCCCCGCTGACCTGGACGGACAGCCCGTGGTCGGCGTCGGACAGCACCCCGGACCCGGTCGCCGAGAGCGTGCGGGCCGTCCCGCCCACCCGCAGCCGCACCCGCTCGCGCGCGCCGTCGCCGTCCTGCCCGAGCGCCAGGAGGACGAGCTCGCCCGACGGGAGCACGCCGACCGGCTCGTACCCCTCCGGCGGGGTCAGCGGCTCCGCCCGCCCGTCATCGAGACGCACGTCGGTGTACGCGTGCACGTCCCCGCTCGCGTGGTAGCCGAGGATCAGCCTGCGGGAGTCGGCCGACCACGCCCACGGGCTGTAGGCGCTGTCGGCCCGGCCGTCACCGGGCACGGGGACCCGATGCGCGGTGCCGCCCAGCAGGTCCCTGAGCTCGTAGCCGTCCGGCGTGGGCAGGCCCAGCCAGCGGCCGTCGGGGGACAGCGTGATGTTGCCCTGCGGGTGCACGGTCCGCGCGCCGAGCCCGTAGGTCCGGCCGTCCTCCAGGGTGAGCAGCGTGGGGCAGGAGCTCCGGCACGGCGCGTACACGACCGCGCCGCGGCCCACCGGACCGCTCGAAGGCAGGGACGGGTACCCCGCGCTCGTGGAGACCGCCGGCACCGCCGTGATGGTCTCGGCGGAGCGGGTGAGGTTCTGTAGCAGCCCGAACCCTCCGGCCACGAGCAGGGCCGCCGCCGCCGCGCCGGTCACGGCCCGTACGGTCCTGCGGCGGCGCAGGACGCGCAGGGCGAGGTCCGCGTCCGCGTAGTCGCGCGCGTCGGCTCCTAGCCGGTGGTACGTGTCGCGGAGGTTCATGGGCACACCCTCTCCAGCAGTCGCGGCGCCACCCGGCGCAGGCGGTTGAGCGCGTCGTGCGCGTGCCGCTTGACCGTCCCGACCGAGCAGCCCAGCTGCGCGGCGACCGCCGACTCCGGGAGGTCCTCGTAGAACCGCAGGTAGAGCACGATCCGCTGCTTGGCCGTGAGCACGCCGAGCGCGCGCCCTAACATGATCTTCAGGTCGGCCTGCGTGGACTGGTCGTGGTGCGGCCCGGAGTCCGGCAGGTCGGCGGTCGGGACGATGGTGAGCCGACGAGGGCGGCGCCAGGTGCGCAGCTGGTTGAGCATCATCGTGCGCACGTACGCCTCGGGATCGGCCGCGGCGGAGACCCTGCGCCACCGGGTGGCGGCCTTGACCAGCGTCTCCTGCAGCAGGTCCTCCGCCTGGCCGTGGTCGCCGGTGAGCAGGAACGCCGTCCTGGACAGGGCGTGGCCACGCGCGGCCACGAAGTCGCGGAAACCCTCGGTGTCGATCAATCGGCCCAGCCCTTCAGTCCTGCGGCGTCATAGGAGAGGACTCTCCGCACCCCGCCGGAGGTTGAGGCCGTTCGCGAGATCGTGCCAGTCAGGCCGGGACGGCGAGCAGCAGCAGGCCCAGGGCCAGCACCGCCGCGGCCCTGGCCCAGGTGCGCCAGGACACCGGCTCGCGGACGCCGAAGCACTGGCAGGCCGCCGGCCCGCCCGCGGCGACCAGGTACGTCTGCGCCGCGGTGAAGCCGGCCCCCAGCACCGTCGCCGCCACCCCCGCCACCAGGCCAGGGGCGGGGGAGAACAGCAACGCGGCCGTGCCCGCCTCCACGGCCACGACCGCGCCCGCGGCGGCCGTGCCCACCGCGCCCCGCAGCCCGAACGCGCCGAGGCTGTCGCGGAAGCCGCGCGGATCCCGCAGCTTGCCCGCGACGGCCAGGACGAGCACCAGCCCCAGCGCGTACCGGACGACGATCACGCGATCACCATCAGGGCCAGCATCGGGATCACCAGGACCACGAACAGCGGCCGGAGCCTCGGCAGCTCGAAGGAGAAGGCCTTGTCCGCGCTGTTCTTGCTGCGCGCGGCCACGAACGTCAGCAGCATCACGGCCCTGCCGAGCGCGAACCCGGCGCCGGCCAGGAGCGCCTGCTGCCAGGAGGCGAGGAACACGATGGAGATCGCCATGATGTGCGGCAGCGCCGTAGGCGAGTACGTGCGCATGCCCGTGCCCATCTCCATGCCGAACTGCACCGAGCCCCAGAACGGGATCCTGGTGACGAACTGCGGGACGAGCCGCGCGTTCTGCAGGATCGGGAACCGGAGCACGCCGATCTCCTGCAGCAGCAGGACGATCGCCGCGACGACGACCACCACCCGCGCCACGGCGGGCGGGAACGGCACGCGCAGGAGCGAGCCGACCACCACGAAGGCGAACGCGGTGCCCATCGCACCCAAGAAAAGACCGAGGACGAACCCCGAGACGTCAGAGCCCCGCCGGACCGACGAGGACAGCACCCAGGCGCTGTTGAGGCTTCAAACGGAGCCCGACAGCGAGAACCCGGCGACCAGGGCGGCGACCAGCCAGACGAAGCCGGTCGTGCCCGCACCGAGCGCCCCTGCCGAGGTCAGGGCCGCGAGCACGGCCGCCTCCCCCGCCGCGATGAGCCCGAAGCCGGGCCAGAGCAGGCGGAGGGAGGCCGACGTGTTGTCACTCACTCAGATCGTGGTCCTGCAGATCGAGAACTGGCCGGAGCCGCTGGCGCCGCAGGCCACCACGTAGCGGTAGCCGTCGGAGCACTTGCGCCGCTTGCTGGTCGTGCTGCCGCCGGTCCAGCGCCAGGCGTTGCGGCCGGCGCACGAGTCGGCGTACGAGGTGTAGTTGATGCTGACGCAGGTGCCCGAGTAGCCGTCGTCGCGGTGCCAGGAGCCCGTGCAGTTGTCGGAGCCGTAGTAGGCCGAGGACGGCACGCACACCGACGACGCGTTGATGAATCCCTTGCAGGTGTCCCAGACGGTCTTGTAGACGGCGGCGGCGGCGCTGCGCGGGCGGGAGCCGGGCAGCAGGTCGAGGGCGCCGAGCCCGGCCGCCGTCGCCACGCCGAGGGCGAGGCCGAACACGCCCCGGCGGCTCGGACGCGGCTTGGTCGCGGCGACCCGGGACGGGACCGCGTCCACGGGCTCCCGGTTCGCGCTCGGAATCTGGTCGAGGATCGAACTTCTCTCGTCCGAGATGGTCACGGCTGTGCTTCCCTTCGTTTCTCCAACGCTCGTTCCACGACGTCCACCAGCGCCTCGCCGGACCCGACCGGGGTCGAGAACACGACCAGCCCGTCAGGGCCGACGACGAGGAGGGCGGGTGCGTACGGGACGGTGATCGACCGCCACATCTCGGGGTCCTTGATCACCCGTACCGTCTCGGGGAGGCTCTTGCCGAAGCCCGGGTCGTCGGACACCACCGCGAAGGAGTGGTCCTCAGGGAGTTCGGGAGCCAGTTTGGCCACGGCGACGAGGACGTCGTCGCAGATGGAGCACTGTCTGTTGATCTTCACGACCAGCGTCGTGCCGTCCGGCCTGGTGATGGCCGAGCGTGCCTGCTCGTGCTGCCCGGAGGTGAAGCGGACGCCGACGCCCTCGTAGGTGGCCAGCTCCAGCTCGCGGACCCGGCGGTAGAGACCCGCCCCGGCCGCGAAGAGCAGCCCGACCAGGACGGCGAGGACGATGATCGCGGCGGTGGTGGGCTCCACCTACGCGGTCCACTCGAGGCGCTTGATCTTCGTGAGGAAGGTGGCGGCGGCGTCCTCGGCCGCCACGCCCAGGGAACGCACGGAGACGCCGGGCCGGTCCTGCCGCGGGGCGTCCCACGGGGACAGGGTGACCACGGCGGTGTCGGTGACCATGATCAGAGGCTGCGCGTGGGTGTTGGACTCGTCGTCGTCCCGCCAGATCTCGCCCGCGCTCGTCTCGTAGCCGCGCCAGGCCGGGATCCGCTTGGAGCTGGTCTGCTTGGGCTCGACGAGCAGCGACCCGACCCCGGCGATGGTCTGCGTGTACATGGCCATGGACAGCTGGAAGCGCTGCCCGGCGTCGGCGGTCATGCCTTCGGGGGTGTCGGTCCACGCGACCCGGGCGAAGGTGTCGATGATGTCCTTCGTCTCCCATTCCGGGGCGTAGAACATGCCGTGCACCATGTGCCAGGGGCCGAGCCAGGCGGCCCAGCGGGCGTCCTGGGGATCCTTGCAGTCGTGGACGACGAGCTCGCCGCCCGCCACGGACAGGCGCTCACGCTCCTTGCCGCCGACCGCCTGCACGGCCGAGCCGAGCGAGGTCAGGGGCGCGAGTTCGAGGGCCCAGACATCGGCCGTCGTGTCGCGGCTCCCGTATTTCGGGTTGTAACGCACATGGCCGCACCAGACGTGCAGCAGTTCTTTGTCGTTGTCCTCGACTTCTAGTTGAATAATGGAATTGTCGATGGCGCGGACGCGGGATAAATAAGTCATGCCGACCCCTTGACGAGTGCCGATACTGCGCGCGACCAGAGCTTTTCATGATCGGATTCAGCCCGTCAAGAGGCTGATCAACTCACCGGTAAAGTCGCTGATCATGGGCTTTACCGCTTTTTACTGGAACGGTCTAGCGGCGTTTTTCTCTTTCCTGACCGGCGGTGGAAAGTCCGGTAAGCACGCCTACCACCGGACCGGCGTGTGCGCGTTGTCCAGCGGCTCGCCGACTCCCGCCGGCGGGGCCGCCCACAGCACGGCGTTGGCCAGCACGCGGCGCACGTCGGGATGGTGGTAGACGGGGTAGTTCTGGTCGCCGGGGCTGAAGTAGAAGATCCGGCCCAGCCCTCGCCGGTAGCAGCAGCCGCTGCGGAACGCCTCGCCGCCGCCGAACGAGCTGATGAACACCAGCTCGTCAGGCTCGGGCACACCGAACGGCTCGCCGTACGTCTCGTGCTCGCCGATGACGATCGGCCGCGGCACCCCCTCGGCGATCGGATGGCCCGGGGCCACGGTCCACACCAGCTCGCGCTCTCCGGCGTCGCGCCAGTTGAGGCTGCACGTGGTGCCCATCAGGGAGCGGAAGAGCTTCGAGTAGTGGCCGGAGTGGAGCACCAGCAGCCCCATGCCGCCGAGCACCCGCGACCGCACCCGCTCGACCACCTCGTCGGCCACGTCCTCGTGGGCCATGTGCCCCCACCAGGTCAGCACGTCGGTCTCGGCGAGCTCCTTGTCCGACAGCCCGTGCTCGGGGTCGTCCAGGACGGCGGTGCGGACGCGGACCCGGGAGCCCAGGTGCTCGGTCAGCCCCGCCGCGATCGCCCCGTGCATCCCGTCGGGGTAGCGCCGCCGCACCTCCTCCTCGCGCTGCTCGTGACGGTTCTCGCCCCACACCGTGACCTTGATCGGCCCCTTGATCGGCATCGTGTCCCCCTCGTGCGCCGCCTACGGGGAGGGCCTACCCGTCATTCGGCCCAGCTCATCGGCGCGGGCGGTTCGAACGAGCTGACCAGCTCGACAGTCCCGCCCTTCTCGTACGAGGCGCGCGCGGCGCAGAGGATCTCCACCACGTGCGCGGCCTGCTGACCGGTGGCGCGGTGCGGCCGCCGCTCGCGGATCGCGGCGGCGAGGTCGCGCACGGCCCGGCCCCATTCGACGCCCGCGTACGGCTCCCGCAGCGGCTTCACCGGCCGGGGCTCCTCGCGGAAGGCGGCGATCTCCAGCGGCGCGTCGAAGTCGTGCCAGCCGCGCAGCAGCAGCGATCCGCCGTCGCCGTGGAACTCCATGCCCTTCTGGTGGGTGTTGCGCTGGTCGACGTAGAAGTCGCAGGTCAGCCGGAGCAGCACGCCGCCCTCGAACTCGATGTTGGCCACCACGTAATCGGGAGTGGTGAGGGTGAAGGGGAGGCCGTCGAGGCGGGTCCGCTGGGGGTGCAGGGTGGAGGCGAACGCGGTCACCCGGCGGGCCGGGCCGAGCGCGGCCGTGGCGATCGTGAGCGGGTAGACGCCCACGTCGAACAGCGCCCCCACCTCGTAGAAGCCGACCGGCTCCGGGTGCCACACCTCGATCCGGCCCCAGTTCACCTCCGCGTAGACCAGCCGGACGCGGCCGATCGCCTCCTCGCGCAGCAGCTTGAGCGCCGTCTGCTGGGACTCGCCGAGGAACGTGGCGGGCGCGCCGCCGAGCCGCAGCCCGCGCTCGCCGGCCAGCGTCACCAGCTCGGCCGCCTCCTCGTAGCGCAGCGCGAGCGGCTTCTCGCTGTGCACGTGCCGGCCCGCCTCCAGGGCGCGGCGGATGACCTCGTAGTGGGCCTTGTGCGCGGTCAGGTTGACCACGATGTCGACGCCGGGGTCGGCCAGCAGCTCGTCCATCGTCGCGTACGCGCGGACGCCGTGCGCGGCGGCGAGGGTCCCGGCCCGCGCGGGGTCGACGTCCTGCACGCCGCGGAGCTCGATCTCGGGGTAGGAGGCCAGGTCGGCGGCGTATCTCTGGGCGATGTTGCCGCATCCGACGATCGCCACGCCCGTGGTCCCCATCACACGTCTCCCTCGCAGGCTCGCGGATCTGGCACTTCGATCACCGAAACTACGCGTACCGCACAACAAAGGTCAATCATGTGTAATGAGCTGAAAACCTGCCGTTTACGCCACTTGACTAGGGAGGGGAGCGTCTCGTCCGAAGGACTACGGACGCGGCGGCGCTGTCGAGGCGCGGACGATCAGCTCGTGCGGGAACAGCAGCCGCTCGGGCTCGTCAGGCGGCTCCAGCAGCAGCCGCCCGGCCGCTGCCCCGATCTCCTGCTTCGCCTGCCGGATCGTGGTCAGCCCGGCCTCCTCGGCGGCGCTGTCGGAGAACCCCACCACCGACAGGTCGCGGGGGACGTCGAGCCCCAGGTCGGCGGCGGCGTCGAGGATGCCGAGCGCCAGCACGTCGGTGTTGGTCAGGATGGCCGTCGGCCGCGGCGTGCGCCCGAGCAGCGCGTGGCCGGCCTCCCTGCCGGCCGCCCGCGAGTTCCTGCTCAGCTCGTAGAACGGCACGGACGCCCAGTCGACGCCGGCTGACACGCAGGCCGCCTCGTAGCCGGAGCGCCGCCCTCGCATCGCCTCGAACACGGCGCCGCGCTGGCGGCCGGGGTCGGCCCAGCCCGTCCGCCCGTCGTCGTGCAGGCCGACCATGGCCACGCCGACGCGCCGGTGGCCCAGCTCGACGAGGTGACGCGCGGCCTGCGCCCCGGCGGCCGGCTCGTCGATGCCCAGGAACGGGTGACCGGGCACGTACGGCTCGTCGACCACCACCGTGGGCAGCCTGCGGGCCAGCACCTCCGCCAGCGCCGGGTGGCCGTCGGGCAGTGACACCACGCAGAACGCGTCGACCACCGCGTCCCGCACCGGCGGCGGGCGTTTCTCGCCGCGCGGGAGCGGCAGGATGAGCAGTCCGACCCCGGCCTCCTCGGCGGCGGTGGCCAGCCCCTGGAAGAACCCGAGCGCGTACGGGTCGGCGAAGGCGTAGGCGAGGGTCTCGCTGAACAGCAGGCCCACCGCGCCGGCCCGGCCCAGGCGCAGCGAGCGCGCGGCCGCGTTGGGGCCGGCGTAGCCCAGCTCGTCGGCGACCTGGAGGATGCGCCGCCGCAGGTCGTCGCTGAGCTGGTCGGGCCGGGAGAAGGCGTAGGACACGGTCGCCCTGGACACGCCCAGCCGATCGGCGATCGTCTGCAGCGTGACCCTGGCCATCTTCCCACCGTAGCGGATCTCTTGCCGACCACCTCTTAATCGATTAAGGTCTTAATGGATTAAGAAGGAGGGTTCCATGGATGCCATGCAGGTCCTCGCGTACCGGACCGCGATGGGACACCGGGAGTCGGCGCATGCGGCGCTGCCGGACGCGCCGGTGCTGCCGCATCGCGACCGGGCCCGGGTCAGGGTCCGTCTGGCGCACAGCCTGCGCCGGACCGCCGACCGCCTCGACCCGGTCGTGCAGTGCTGAGCCTCAGCCGATGACGATCTCCCCGGCGGCGTGCTCCAGCAGCCGCTCGGCGGTCTTGAACCGGCGCTCGTCGCTGTCGCCGAGCAGCACGCCGACCACCCGCGTGCCGCGTTGCTCCGCCGCGAACAGCAGGCAGAACCCGGCCTTGCGGGTATAGCCCGTCTTGACCCCGATCGCGCCGTCGGCCCGGCCGAGCAGCTTGTTCGTGTTGGTCCAGGTGTGCGCCTGGTGCAGGGCCGTCTTGGTCACCTTGTGCGTCGGGCGGCTCACGACCGTCTTGAAGACCGGGATGTCGAGCGCGTACTGCGCCAGCCTCGCCTGGTCGACGGCGGTGGAGTAGCCGCCGTCGCGCGGGGTGGGCATGCCGTCGGCGTTGGTGTAGCGGGTGTCGCCGAGCCCCATCCTGCGGGCGGCGGAGTTCATCTTGGCGACGAAGGCGGGCTTGCCCGGCCCGTAGGTGCGGGCCAGCGCGTTGGCCGCGTCGGCGCCGGACGGCAGCATGAGCGCGTACAGCAGGTCCCGGACCGTGAGCCGCTCGCCCGCGCGCAGGCCCGCCGTCGCCGCGCCGCCCTTGGCGGCGTAGCGGACGTCGGCGGCGGTGACGGTGACGACGTCGGTCAGCTTCGCCTCGCGCAGCACCACGTACGCGGTCATCACCTTGACCAGGCTGGCCACCGGCACCCGGGCGGTCTCGCGCTTGCCGAAGTGGACCGTTCCGTGGGAGTCGACCACGTAAGCGTGCCTGGCGGCCACGGCGGGGGCCGCGACGGCCGGCGGCGCGGCGGAGACCCCCACGGTGAAGGCGAGCATGGTGGAACAGGCGAGAGCAGCGAAGCGCATGCGCACCATGTTGACATCAAGAGGGCGCGGATTCGGTGAAACATGCCGGGACGGTCAGGCCGGGAGTGTTTCCTCCCGCTGCGCCCTTTTCTTGCGCCGCCGGGCGACATAGACCGCCACCGCCGCCACGACGGCCACCGCCACCAGCGCGGCCGTGATCGGCGACTGGTAGGCGAGCCGCAGCCACGCCCACAGCGCCACCATGCCGCCGAACCACCACAGCGGCGCCCAGGTCATGCACCCGAGCGCGCTGGCCACCACGTACCAGGGATACGAAACCCGCAGTGCCCCCGCCACCCACGGCAGCGTGTGACGCAGCATGGGCACCCAGAAACAGCCGTAGACGGCGAGCGCCCCCCACTTCTCGACCGTCCGCTCGATCCTGGCGATCCGCTCCCGGCCCATCCGCTCGCCGACGCGGGACTCGTACAGCTTCTCGCCCAGCCGGCGGCCGGCCCAGTAGTAGACCTGGAACACCACGAAAAGGGCGATCATCAGGATGACGCCCACCAGCCAATAGGGCAGGCCCAGCCAGAACGGGTCCGTCGGCGCCGGCATCGCGAGCGGGAGGTGCCTCATGGCGAACTCCACACCCCCAATCGTTAGGTCAGGCTTACCTTATTTCACCTTGCAAACGACTGCCATATCGGGCTGCAAGTCGTGGTCAACCACCTCCCAGTAGACCTGAGGGTGAGCGAAAGAGGTGGTGACCATGGCGACGAGAAGCGGAGCGGTGCTGGCCAGTGGTACGGCGAACGCGGCCAAGTTCGTGGTGGCGGCCCTGGCCTTCACCGCCGCGTACGCGGGCCTGTCGGCCTACGGTATCGCGAGCTCCGCCCAGGCCCCCGCGCCGACCGCCGTGAGCCTGTCGGCCGAGGAGACGCCGGTCACCACAGCCCTGACCGCGCGGGCGCTCGCCGCCGGCACCGTCACCGTCAGCGCGCTGCCCGCCGGGCCCGGCTGCCTGAAGCCGTACGTGGCCCGCACCCTCCTGGTCAACCCGGACCCGGGCCGGACCGTCTCCTACAGCTGGAAGCTGGCCCGCTGGAGCCCGTCGGCCAAGACCTGGCGGACCTACTTCGTCGACTACTCCGGCTTCGCCGGGGCGCGCGGGACGGCCGAGTGGGAGGCCACGGTCTCCGGCAACCCCGGCTGGTATCGCGTCGAGCTGGCCGTCGAGGGCGCCAAGACCGTCAAGAGCGACCGTTTCCAGGTGAGTTGCTGACCGAGCGCTGCGCCGCCTCCACCCATCGCGGCACGCCCACCCGCCTGGCCACCTCCAGCGCCTTGAGGTAGTGGTCGCGGGCGGCCTCGGGCTGGCCCACCCGGATCGCCAGGTCGCCGAGCGTCAGCGCCACCGGCCACAGCGCCACCACGCCGGTGCCGGCGCCCGCGACCCGGTCGGCGAACGGCTTGAGCTTGTCGTAGCAGTCGACCATCCGCTCCCGGTCGTCGAGGAGCATCCCGGCCAGCGCCCGCCACGTCATGGCGAGCTCGTACAGGAAGTCGGGCCGCACCGGCGGGCGCACCGCGGCGACGGCCTTGGCGTCGGCCAGGTGACCCGCCGAGGCCAGCGCCAGCGCGTAGGCGTCGAGGGTCCACTTGGCGCCGCGCTGGTGGGCCTCGGCCAGCAGGTCGACCATCTCGGCGGCCCGCCCGTCGACCAGGTGGAGGCAGAACGCGGTGATCAGCGGCAGGTCCTGGCGGCCCTCCAGCATGCCCGCCCTGGCGGTCAGCCGGGCCGCGTCGCGGTAGGCGTGCTCGGCCGCCGGGTAGTCGCCGGCGATCATGCGCCGCAGCCCGACGTACCACGCGTGCACCGCGGCGGGGGCCGGCAGGTCGTACTGGCGGGCGAGCTGGTCGGCGGCGGCGGCGTGCTCGTCGGCCGCCGCGAACTCGCCGCGCGCGGCCGCGCACTCCAGCAGCACCAGGTGGGCCAGCGCCTGGGTGGCGATCTGCCCCGAACGCTGGGCGACCTGCAGCAGCTCACGGCCGATGCTCTCGCGGGTGTCGACCGCGGGGATGTCGTAGGACTGCCGCAGCCGCGCGCTCAGCGCGACCGCGATCAGCGCCGGGTCGCCGCTCTGCCGGGCCACCTCCAGCGCCTCCAGCGACGCCTGGCGGCCCCGCTCGGGCGAGGAGGAGCCCTCCAGCTCCAGCGCCAGCGTGGTGAGCAGGCTGGCGCGCAGCGACTGCTCGCCCTCCGGCAGCTCCGACAGCGCCCGCTCGGTGATGTCGACGATCTCCCAGGCGGTGCGGGTGAAGTCGCGGGCCATGCCCTTGTGCGGCACCGCCAGCGACGCGGCCACCCGGGCCGTCAGCTCCAGGTCGCCGAGCGGCAGCGCGGCGTCCATCGCCTCGCGCCGCAGCACCCGGGCCGCCGTCATGTCGCCGCACAGCGCCAGCGCCTTGATGCGGCGGAGCATGAGCTGCAGGCGCTGCTTGGTGTCGCCGCCGGTGCGGTCGAACGCGGCGGTGGCCTGCTCCCACAGCGTGGCCGCCTCGCGGTGGGCGAAGCGCCGCTCGGCCTGCTCGGCCGCCAGCCCGGCGTAGTGGACCGCCTTGTCGGCGGCGTCGGCCAGGTAGTAGTGATGGGCCAGCGCCGCCACGTCGGACGGGGCGCGCCGCTCGATCACCGCCGCCACGGCGGCGTGCAGCCGGGTGCGGCGCAGCCGCGAGGCGTCGGAGTAGATCGTGTCGCGCACCAGGTCGTGGTCGAACCGGAGCATGCCGGGACCCGGCTCGGTCACCAGCCCCGCCAGCAGCGCGGCCTCGACCGCCTCGACCACCGCGTCCTCGTCGCCGGCCACGTCGACCAGCACGTCCACGTCCACGTCGCGGCCGATCACCGCGGCCTGCAGCAGGATCTGCTGCGCCCCGGCGGGCAGCCGGGAGATGCGCCGCCGCAGCACGTCGCGCACCCCGGACGGCACCTGCGACAGCACCTCCGCCGCGCTGGCCCGGTCGGCCGCGCCCTCGGCGTCGAGCAGGCGTACGGTCTCGCGCACGAAGAACGGGTTGCCCGCGGTGCGCTCCACGATCGACTCGACCGCGTCGTCCTCGATCTCGCGCACGCAGGTGGCGCGCACGAGCTGGGCCACGGCCTTCGGGTCGAGCCCGGACAGGCTCACCCGCAGCGGCCCGAGCCGGGCCAGGGCGGCGAGCACGTCGGCCTGGTTGTCGTCGAGCTCGCTCTCGCGGCAGGTGACCACGAGCAGCACCCGGCTGGTGGCCAGCAGGCTGGGCAGCGCGCGCAGCAATGCGAGCGTCTGGTCGTCGGCCCAGTGGAGGTCCTCCAGCGTGAGCAGGACGGGCGAGCGGCTCGCCACGCCCGCCAGGTAGCCGCCGACGGCGCGGTGCAGCCGGAAGCCGCCCGACACCTCGTCGTCGTCGGGGTCGGGGGCGGCGTCGTCGAGCAGCGGCGCGAGTAACTGGGCGTACTCGCCCGCGCCGGTCACGCGGACCAGCGTGCGCAGGATCTCCACCCAGGCCCAGCCGGGCGGGGTGGCGCTGGAGTCGGGGCAGGCGCCCGACGAGGTCATCCAGCCGTCGGCGGTGAGCCTGCCCTGGAGCTGGCGGAGCAGCGTGGTCTTGCCGGCGCCGGCGACGCCGGTGACGATCGCCACCTGGAAGCGGCCGGTACGGGCGGCGGCCGTGGTCAGCCTGGACAGCTCGGCGTCGCGGCCGACGAACGGCTCAGGCTCCAGCGGCGGCGGCTCGACGGGCGTGGCCGGGCGGGGCGGCCAGGTGTCGGCCGCCGGGACCGGCCTGGACGGGCGCGGCGGCGGGGTCAGGTCGAGCTCGGGCGACTGGGCCAGGATGTCGGACTCCAGCTTGCGCAGCGCCGGGCCGGGGTCGATGCCCAGCTCGTCGGCGAGGATGCCGCGCGCCCTGCGCAGCGCGGCCAGCGCGTCGCCCTGCCTGCCGCAGCGGTAGAGGCCGAGCGCCAGCAGCCGCCAGCCCTCCTCGCGCAGCGGGTGTTCGGTGGTCAGCGCCTCCAGGTCGGGCACGGTCTCGGAGGGCAGGCCCAGGCGCAGGCCGGTGTCGGCGTGCCGCTCGCGGGCCACCAGCCGCAGCTCGGCGAGCCGGTTGACCTCGGCCTCGGCCCACGTCTGGTCGGCGAAGTCGGAGTAGGGGGTGCCGCGCCACAGGCCGAGCGACTTCTCCAGACGGCCGCGCGCCGACTGGGGGTCGCCCTCCTCCAGGTGCTCGCCCGCCGCGCGCACGAGCTGCTCGAACCGCAGCGCGTCGACCTGGTCGGGCGCCACCCGCAGCGCGTAGCCGGAGGCCACCGTCACCAGCAGCCGGTTGGGCCCGCCGCGCGGGCGGCCGGGCTCCAGCACGCGGCGCAGCCGCGAGATGTAGACCTGCAGGCCGGACTGGGCGCCCTTGGCCGTGTCGTCGTCCCACAGGTCGTAGAGCAGGGTGTCAACGGGCACGACCTGACCCCTGGCCACGAGGAGCCGGGCGAGGACGGCCCGCTGCCGCAACCCGCCGAGGTCGAGTTCGTCGTCGTGTGCGTACGCCTCGACTGGCCCCAGAACTCGGAACGCCACCATTTCAGCCGCCACGCTATGCGGGCTTCCGAATCACGCACAAGGCCCGGGGTTGATAATCGAGCGTTATGTTTCTGATCGTCACCTGGGGGCCTTCGAGATCGTGGACGGGGGCTCCGCGGCGGCGCCACGCCTGTCGCGCCTACGCAGAAGCGCCCACGCCCCGAGCGCGAGGCCACCGAACGGGATCTCGATAGTGTAAGTCCAGAAGCCGAAAAGCAGTGCGGCGGCCGTCGCGGGAGCGAGCGGCACGCCGAACGCGCTGGTGAGCAGCACCACCACGCCCGCCTCCATGATGCCCGCCCCGCTGGGCGTGATCAGCGCGGTCGTCAGCACCCGCGACAGCGCGAAGACCGCGATCGACTCGGCCGGGCCCGGATAGGCGCCGGTGGCGACGAGGCAGGCCACCATGATCGCCCCCTGCAGGACCAGGAACGCGACCATGCCCGCGGTCAACGGCGGCCACCGGGTCCTGATGACGTCCGCGGTGTCGGCCCGCAGCCGGTGGAACGCCTCCGACGGCCGCACCCGCAGCCGGATCAGCCGTACGAGGGAGTCGAGGCCCCGGCCCAGCACGGCCGCGGCGCGGTCCCAGTAGAGCGCCACGGCCACCACCGTGACGAGGACCAGGATCGACACCGCGCCCGCCCAGCCCGCGTTGGCCACCGTCGGGTTGGGCACCCGGCCCGCGATCAGCAGGGCGATGATGCCGACGGCCGGCAGGACGAACCTGAACAGGGTGTTCCACACGCCGCTGACCAGCGTCATGACCACGATCGAGCGGCTGTGGAAGCCCCACCCCCTGGCCATCGCGAACGTCAGCGCGACCCCGGCGGCGCCGCCGAACGGCAGCAGGTTGCTCACCGCGCTGCCCGCCGCGTTGAGCGTGAGCGCCTGCAGGCGCCCCAGCCCCGGCAGGGATCCCGTCAGCACGAACGTGTACGCCAGCAGGCTGAGCAGCCACAGCCCGGTCATCAGCGCGATGGTGCCGGCGCCGAGCGAGCCGAAGACGGCCCAGATCTCCCGCCACGAGACGTGCTTGCCGGTCAGGGTGTGCACGATCTGCGGCAGGTAGACCACGAGCACCACTGCCAGGCCCAGCGAGAGGGCGGACAGCGTGATCTGCAGCCACTTGTTCTTCATCGGCTCCCAGTCTGGCGGCTGCGCGGCGTGGCCGGGTCCATCTGGGGGACTATTTCGGCCCCGGGTCGAAGGGATGACGCACCCGGGTGCCCGGCGGCAGGTCGCGCCGGACGTACCACTCGGTGCCGAAGACCAGGCGGTAGAGCGGGCCAGGCACTTTGAGCATCACGGCGAGCGTGCGGTCGCTGTCGCCGCCGGAGGCCTGGGACACGTGCGCGGCCATCGCGGCCCGCTTCTGCCGCGCGTAGCGGCGCACGTTGACCCGGTGGGTGATGGTCTCGCCGGCCGAGTAGGCGCTCTCGAAGGTGCGCACGTCGAACTCCGGCGGGAACCGGTAGACCTTGCCCGCCATCCGCAGCAGCCGCAGCAGCGGGTCGCGGTTGACCGTGGCCTCCAGGACGATCGGCGTGCCGGCGATCTCCGCCGCCCGCCTGCCCACCCGGTGGACCTGCACGTGGTCGGGGTGGCCGTAGCCGCCGGCCGGGTCGTAGATGGTGAGCAGGTCGGCCTCCTCCTCGCGGAGGATCGCGGCGAGCGCGCCGGCGGCCTTCTCGGTGTCGGCGTCGATGAACGCGTTGTCGGGGCGCTCGTCGGCGACGCCGCCCTGCGGGCTCAGCCCCGAGTCGCCGTAGCCCAGGCACTCCACGCGGGCGCAGCCGAGCACCGCGGCCGACTGGTAGAGCTCTTTCATCCGGGTCTCGCCGAGCGCCTCGCCGGGATCCATGTCGGCCAGGCCGCGCTCGCCGGCGGTGGCCACCACGAGCACCACGCGGTGCCCCTCGGCCGCCAGCATCGCCATCGTGCCCGCCGTCAGCAGGGCCTCGTCGTCGGGGTGGGCGTGGAAGAAGACTGCGGTACGTGGAGGCACAGGCCCCAGATTAGTCTGGGAGAGGTGCGGATCTTTCACGTGAGCGACTGTTACCTCCCGCGGCTCGGGGGCATCGAGGTGCAGGTCGCCGATCTCGTGCGGATGCAGCGCGAGTCCGGCCACGCCGTCGAGGTGGCCACCGCCACCCGGGGGGAGCCGCTCGACGGGGTGCACCGCGTCGCCGCCAGGATGCCGTTCGACCTGCCGGTCCACCCGCGCGGGGTGAGCCATCTCACCAGACGGCTGGCGCTGTCCAGGCCCGACGTGGTGCACGTGCACATGGGGGCGGTCTCGCCGTTCGCGTGGATGGGGGTGCGCGCCGCGGTGCGCCGCGGGCTGCCGTGCGTGGTGACCGTCCACAGCATGTGGGACCCCGTCACGCGGGCGCTCTACCGCCTCCTGGGGCTCCTGTACGGGTGGCAGCGGTGGGGACTGGTGGCCACCACGGTCAGCAACGCGGCGGCGGTGCCGATCCGCCGGGTGGCCGGGCCTGGGGTGCCGGTGCGGGTGGTGTCCAACGGCCTCGACCTGTCCGGCTGGCGGCTCTTCCCCGGAGGCGGCGGGCCCGAGCCGCGTGACGAGGTTCACGTGGTGGCGGTCGGCCGGCTGGCCCCGCGCAAGCAGCCGGTGGGCCTGCTGCGGATCCTGGAGAAGGCGAGGGCGCGGGTGCCCGCGGCGATCCCGCTGCGCGCCACGGTGGTCGGCGACGGCCCGGCCAGGCCGGCCATGGAGCGCTATCTGGCCAGGCACGGCATGAGCGGGTGGGTGTCGCTGCCCGGCCGCTACAGCAGGGAGCGCATCGCGAAGGTGCTGGAGTCGGCCGACGTGTTCGTGGCGCCGGCGCCGCGCGAGTCGTTCGGCATCGCCGCGCTGGAGGCCAGGACCGCCGGGCTGCCGGTGGTCGCGCGGACGCAGAGCGGGGTGGCCGACTTCGTCGAGCACGGCACGGAGGGCCTGCTCGGCCGCGATCCCGGCGCGGTGGCCGAGGCCGTGGCGCGGCTCTGCGAGGACCGCGGGCTGCGGGAGCGGATCACCCGCCACAACCGGGCCAACCCGCCCGCGGCGGGCTCCTGGCCCACGGTGCTCGCCGGATTCGACCGGGCGTACGCGGAAGCGGCCGGCCGCGCCTGAGGGTGTTATCTTGTTACCGTGGTACCAACCGAGCGGACGCAGACCGGCCTGAGAGTGGAGAAGAACCTGTTGAAGGTCCTCAAGGGGCTGGCCGAATATCTCGACATGTCACTCGGCGACCTGGTCGAGGGCATCACGCTGCACGCCTTCGAAGGCCGCGCGCCGTTCTCCGACGAGACCCTCGGCAAGATCGCCCAGCTCAAGTCCGTCTACGGTCTGACGCTCACCGCCGACGACGCCCACAAGCTGGTCGACCGGTGAGCGACGGGCACTGCACGCTGACCGGGCACGTGCCGGTCCCGCTGCCGCCGCCGGAGGCGCTGCGCCTGTTCACCCCGCGGGGCGAGGAGGAGTGGATCAAGGGCTGGCGGCCCCGCTTCCCCGTCCCCGCCCCCGACGACTCGCGGCCCGGCACCGTCTTCGAGACCGACTCCCACGGCGAGCGCACGATCTGGGTGGTGGCCGACCGGCAGGAGGGCCACCGCATCAGCTACGCGAGGGTGACCCCCGGCTCGCGGGCCGGCACGGTGACGGTCACCGCCGTCGACGACGGTCACGGCGGCACGACGGTCGAGGTCACGTACGAGCTGACGGCGCTGTCCCCGCAGGGGGCCCGCGAGCTGCGCGGGTTCGCCGACGGCTACGCGGACTTCCTCGGGTCCTGGGAGCGGGCGATAGCCGCCCGGCTCGCCTCCCCCAACGCGGCCACCCCTACGTGACGCGACCGGGGGCGGTCGGCGACTGCCCCCGGAACCGTTCTCTGATTAGCTGCAGGCCTGCTGGATCTTGGTGATGAAGCCCTGCAGCTTGCTGACCGACTCCATCGAGCCCGCCGGGTCGGAGCCGTCGATCTTGATGCCTTCCAGGCCGGTGGCGAGGTCGTTGAGCGCGGCGCCGACCTCCCCGTCGTAGTTGCCGGCCAGCGTCTTCACCTTGGCGCCGGCCTCCTTGCCCGCGGTCTCCAGCGCCTTCGGGTCCGTCGCGGCCGACGCGGCCGTGGTGTTGAACTCGTTCATGATCGTGGTGACTTCCGCGGCGGCGGTGTTGCAGTCGACCGCCTGGCTCAGGGCGCCGCAGCCGGTGATCGTCATACCTGCGAACGCGAACGTCGCGACCGCGAGGGCCAGGCGACGGCGAGGGGGTGTCATGGTTGTGCCTTTCGTAGGTTCAGGGACGAACGGACAGTAGAAGCGCGTTCTTGACGGTCGCTTGCACCGCGCTAACGACCGCGCTAACGACCGCGCTAACGACCACGGTGACTGCAGGTGGCCAGCCGGGGTGGAACGCCCTGACCAGCCCCGGCGCGCGCCGCCCCGGATGCCTCTTGACACGCCCCGAGGCCGACCCGAATATGTCGCATATAGAGCAACTCGGTGCGTATTACGCAACAAGGAGTGTCCCTTGACCAGCACATCGAGTCTGATCTCCACGCTGCCCGGACGCTCCTACACCGACCCGGCGCTGTTCGTGGCGGAACAGGCCAGGATCTTCGAGGTCCTGTGGTTCTGCGCGCTCCGGTCGGACGAACTCGCCAGACCCGGGGCGTTCAAGACCGTCCAGGTCGGCAGGGAGAGCGTGATCGTGGTCCGGGGCCGGGACGGGGAGCTGCGCGCGTTCCTGAACGTCTGCAGGCACCGCGGCGCCCGGCTCTGCGTGGAGGAGACGGGTGAGGTCAAGCGCACGCTCAAGTGCCCCTACCACGCCTGGGCCTACGACCTCGACGGCCGCCTGGCCGCCGCGCCCAACCTGGTCAAGATGCCCGACGTGGACCGCGTCGAGTACGGCCTGGTCCCGGTGGCCCTGCGCGAGTGGCTCGGCTACGCCTGGGTCTGCCTCGCCGACCAGCCGCCCTCGTTCGAGGACACGGTCATGCACGCGGCCACGGAACGGCTCGGCGACCCGGCCGCCATCGAGCACTACCAGACCGACAAGCTCGCCCTCGGCCGCCGCATCCGCTACGACGTGCGGGCCAACTGGAAGCTGATCGTCGAGAACTTCATGGAGTGCTACCACTGCGCGACCATCCACCCCGAGCTCACGGCCGTGCTGCCGGAGTTCGCCGGCGGATACGCCGCCCAGTACTACGTGGGCCACGGCGCCGAGTTCGCCGAGCGCGTGCAGGGCTTCACCGTCGACGGCAGCCCCGGCTTCGGCAAGCTGCCCGACGTCTCCGCCGAGCAGGACCGGCGCTACTACGCGATCACCGTCAAGCCGCAGGTGTTCGTCAACCTCGTGCCCGACCACGTCATCGTGCACCGGATGTTCCCGATGGCCGTCGACCGCACGGTCGTGGAGTGCGACTGGCTCTACCACCCCGACGTGGTCGCCTCGGGAGCCGACCTGTCGCTGTCGGTCGAGCTGTTCCACCGGGTCAACGAGCAGGACTTCGACGCCTGCGAGCGGACCCAGCCCGGGATGTACTCGCGGGCCTACCGGTCAGGCGGCGTGCTGGTGCCGAGCGAGCACCACATCTCCGCCTTTCACGACTGGGTGAACCAGCGCTTGCGCGGATAGCGTACGGTCAGGCCGCCGTACTTGCTCTGCCCGACGATCACCAGGTGAAGGGCGCCGGGCTGCTGGCGGCCCGGCACGTCCGCGACGCTCGTGCTGCCCCAGTCGCTGCGGAACCCGTCGATGTCCGCCGACGCGCCCGGCGGCAGCACGATCTTGGCCGCTCCGTACTTCAGGTCGAACGCGACCTCGACCACCCGGTGCGGAACCACGGCCTCGGTGAAGTCGAGGTGGACGGCGCCGTGCTTGGAGGCGATCCGCAGCCGTCGCGGGACCGCCCAGTCGCCGGTGCGCCGGATGCTGTCGTGCGTGCTCTCCAGGGTCACCTCGTCGCGCGCCGGCCCGGCCGCAGCCGCGGGCAGGTCGTCGACCAGGGCGACCAGATCTCCGTAGACCTTGGCGCTCAACGCCCTCTCCAGGCGTTCCTCCAGCTCGAACTGGTCGAGCCGACCCTCGGTGAACGCCTGCTGCAGCTGCTGGGTGATGCGCTCCCGGTCCGCGTCCGAGGCGCGCATCCGCAATTCCGACATACTCCGAGCATAGGGATCGGAAACCTAGAACGGGAGTTGACGGCCGGATGGGGTGCGCAGATCCAGGGAGAACGCTGGACGCGGCAGGCGGGGTCGCCGGACGACCCGGTATCTCTTCACACTGAGGGGGTACCCCCAACGAGGTGCCTTGAAGTCGTCAATTCCGGGTAGCTTGAATCACGATGCTGGCCGAGTCCTTCTCCTTCTCACATCCGGCCCTCTTCTACAGAGGCGACCGGGAATACACGGCTGCCGTCACGGCCTTCGTGCGCGAGGGCCTGGCGGCCGGTGAGCCCGTCGCCGTGGCGGTGCCCGGTCCCAAGCTGGAGCTGCTGGAGCGGGAGCTGGGCGCCGACGCCGCCCGCGTCCTCATGCTCGACATGAACCGGGAGGGCCGCAACCCCGGCCGCATCATCCCCGGCGTGCTGCTCGACTTCGCCGACCGCCACCGCGACGCCCACGTCCGCATCGTCGGCGAGCCGATCTGGCCCGACCGCACCGACACCGAATACCCCGCGTGCGCCCAGCACGAGGCGCTGATCAACTTCGCGTTCGAGGGCCGCCACGTCACGATCCTGTGCCCGTACGACGCCGAGGGGCTCACCGCCGAGGTGCTCCGCGAGGCGGAGCTCACCCACCCGGTGCTGCTCGACGCCGCCGGCGAGCGGCCGAGCGGCAGCTACGCCCCCCGGCTCGTCGTCGACGGCCACAACCGGCCGCTCGCCGACCCCGACGACTTCGTCTCGCTCCGCTTCGACCACGACAACCTGGCCGCCGCCCGCGGCCTCGCCGCCACCGCGGCGGCCGAGATGGGGTTCGGCGGCCACCGGCTCGACGACGTCCGCCTGGTGGTCGCCGAGCTGGGCGCCAACAGCCTCGACCACGGCGGCGGCGCCGGCCTCATCCGGGTGTGGCGCGAGGGCGGCCGCCTGGTCTGCGAGGTCAGCGACGCCGGCCACATCGCCGACCCGCTGGCCGGGCGCAGGCCGGTCGACCCGCAGGTGGCGGGCTCGCGCGGGCTGCTCATCGTCAACCTGCTCAGCGATCTGGTCCGGGTCCACACCCGCGCGGGAGCGACCGTCGTCCGCGTCTACTTCGACGCGCCGCGCTGACGCCCGCCCCACCCTCCCTGATCGGGCCAGCCCTACCCAGGGTCGAGTCCGCGCAGGTCAGGGGAGGGTCTTAGGGGATGATCCGACCTAAGTACTAAGGGATCGACCAGGGAGCGCTGGGGCTCTTCTCCGATACTCCGCGAGGCCGCGTGCCACGACGTTGGAAGCATGAAGGGATTGCTTGCCAGCGGATTCACGGCCATCGGCACCGGCACCGGCACCATGGTCGCCCTGCACGCCGAGGCGGGGCTCGACCCGATGCACACCGTCATCAGCGAGTACGCCTTCCAGGCGGCCGGCTGGCTGCTGCCGCTGTCGCTGACTCTCTTCGCGGCGGGCGCGGCCCTGATCGCCGAGGCGCTGCGCCGGTCCGGCGCGGACCGGTGGGTGGTGGCGCTGCTGGCCGTGTGGGGAGCGAGCATGTTCCTGGTCGGCGCCTTCCCGACCGACGCGCCCGGGCTGCCGCTGTCCTTCTCGGGGGCCGTCCACCGCTATGCCGCCTTCGTCGCGTTCCTGGTGATGCCGCTGGCCGGACTGCTGCTGGCCAGGGCGCGGATCCGGTACGCCGGATGGGTGCGGGTGCTCAGCATGGTGGCCCTGGGCGCGCTGGTGATGGTCGTGATCCCGTACGCGGTGCGGATGTTCGGCATCCCGCTGGAGAACGAGGACTTCCCCGCCGGGCTGATCCAGCGCACCGTGGTGATCACCGAGCTGGGCGTGCTGGCGCTGGCCGGCCTGTCGATGCCGGGGCGGCCCGCCCGCCGCTCGACGGCCCCGGCCCTGGCGTAATCGCCCCGCCTTTCGGTAGAGGACGGGCATGACGATTCTGATCGCGTACGACGGATCCGACGACGCCAAGGCGGCCATCGAGTTCTGCGGGAAGATGTTCCCCGGCCGGGACGCCGTGGTGCTGACCGTGTGGGAGCGGCTGGCGATGACCACCGCGCGGGCCTCCGCCGGCCTGGTGATGGTCGTGGACACCTCGCCCGCCGAGGAGGAGGCGATCCAGCGGGCCATGACCGAGCTGGCCGGACAGGGGACCGAGCGGGCGCGCGCGGCGGGGCTGGAGGCACGGCCGCGCTGTGAGCCGGACGCGCCGGCCGTGTGGGCGACCATCGTGGACGTGGCCGACGAGCTCGACGCCGAGCTGATCGTGACCGGCACGCGCGGGCTCGGCGGGGTGAGGTCGCTGCTGCTCGGCAGCACCTCGGACCGGGTGCTGCACCACGCGGGCCGGCCGGTGCTGGTCGTGCCTGGCCCGAGACCCGCCGAATAGCACGCTGTTCAGCCGCTGTTCTCCCGCCGTGGGTTGATCGCGCCGGTCCGATGCGGCAGAGTGCGCCGGACGGTGAGGGAGGGGTGCGTGGGCGAAGGGCTGGCCAGGCGACTGGGCACCGGTGACGCGGTCGTCGTGGGATTGAGCGCGATGGTCGGGGCCGGGGTGTTCGCCGTGTTCGCGCCGGCGGCCGGGGCCGCCGGGTCGTGGCTGCTCGCCGCGCTCGGGCTGGCCGCCGTCGTGGCCTACTGCAACGCCACCTCCTCCGCCCGCCTGGCGGCCCGCCACCCGGAGTCGGGCGGGACCTACGTGTACGGGCGGCGCAGGCTGGGACCCTTCTGGGGCTACCTCGCGGGCTGGGGGTTCACCGTCGGCAAGACGGACTCCTGCGCGGCCATGGCGCTGACCTTCGGCGCGTACGCCGCGCCCGGCCTGGCCAGGCCGCTGGCCGTCGGCGCGGTCGTCGTGCTGACGGCGCTCAACCTGTTCGGGGTGCGGCGGTCGGCGGGCGCGGCGCGGATCATGGTCGGGTTCGTGCTGCTGGTGCTGGCCGCCGTCGTGGCGGCGGCGTTCCTGCCGGACCTGCTCGCCGCTCCCGCGTACGACCAGCCGCCGGGCCTCCGCATGTTCCTCGATCCCGAGGTGACCGGGTGGGGCGTGCTCCAGGGGGCCGGTCTGCTGTTCTTCGCGTTCGCCGGGTATGCCCGCATCGCCACGCTGGGGGAGGAGGTCCGCGACCCCGGCCGGACGATCCCGCGCGCCATCGGCGTCGCGCTCGGCCTCACGCTGGTGGTGTACGCGCTGGTCGCCGTGGCCGCGCTGGACACGCTCGGGCCGGGGATGCTCGCCCAGTCCGCCGAGCCGCTGGTGGACGTGGTGAAGATGGCCGGTGCGCTGTGGCTGGAGCCGGTGGTGCGGGCCGGCGCGGCGGTGGCGGCGCTCGGCGCGCTGCTCGCGCTGCTGCTCGGCGTCTCGCGCACGGTGCTCGCCATGGCCCGCGGGCGCGACCTGCCCGGCGCTCTCGCCGCCGTCGACCCCGTCCACCAGGCGCCGCGCCGGGCCGAACTGGCGGTGGGTGCGGCCGTGGTGGTGCTCGTGCTCGTCGCCGACCTGCGGGAGGCGATCGGGTTCTCGTCCTTCGGGGTGCTCGTCTACTACGCGATCGCGAACGCCGCCGCCCTGACCCTGCGCCCCGACGAGGGCGCGCCGCCGAAGGCGGTGCCGGTGCTCGGGCTGGCGCTCTGCCTCCTGCTCGCCGCCACCCTGCCGGTGGCGTCGGTGGTGGCCGGGCTGGTCATGTTCGCCGTCGGCACGGCACTGTGGGCCCTGCGCCGCCGCCGGGCCTGAGCCGCCCGCTTCCTCGTACGCCTGCTTCCTCGTACGCGGAAAATGGCGGGAGACGCGTGGGGCCGATCGGTACGATGGGAGGCATGACGGCGTTCGCGGTGATGACGGCCCTCTAGCGGGGTTCACCGGACGACGTCCTTCACGAGGCCCTGCGAGCGGGGCCTCTCGTCGTGTCAGGGGTCCCCGGGAGGCACCCGATGTACATCACGACGACCATTCCCTATGTGAACGCCCGCCCGCATCTCGGGTTCGCGCTGGAGATCGTGCAGGCCGACGTGCTGGCCCGCCACCATCGGCGGCGCGGCGAGCCGGTGCGGTTCCAGACCGGCACCGACGACAACTCGCTGAAGAACGTGCTGGCGGCGGAGGCGGCGGGCGTGCCGGTGCGCGAGCTGGTCGACCGCAACGCCGCCGCGTTCGAGGGCCTGCGCGGGCCGCTGGACCTGTCGTTCGACGCGTTCGTCCGCACCAGCTCCCACCCGGGACACCGGGCCGGGGTGGAGCGCCTGTGGCGGGCGACCGCGCACGACCTCTACCGCAGGCACTACGAAGGGCTCTACTGCGTCGGCTGCGAGGCGTTCTACCCGGAGGAACCCTGCGCTGAGGGGCACCCGGAACCGCTGCGGCGGGTGTCGGAGGAGAACTGGTTCTTCCGGCTGTCCCGCTACCGCGAACCGCTGCTGGACCTGATCAGGAGCGGCACCCCGGCGATCGAGCCGGTCAGCCGCAGGAACGAGGTGCTGGCGTTCCTGGAGTCCGGCCTGGAGGACATCAGCGTCTCGCGGTCGGCGGAGCGCTCGCGCGGCTGGGGCATCCCGGTGCCCGGCGACCCCGGCCAGGTGGTGTACGTGTGGTGGGACGCGCTGGCCAACTACATCACCGCGCTGGACGGCGACGACTACGGACGCTGGTGGGAGCGCGAGCCCCGCAAGCTCCACCTCATGGGCAAGGGCGTGATCCGCTTCCACGCCGTGTACTGGCCGGCCATGCTGCTCTCGGCCGGGCTGCCGCTGCCCACGCGGATCTTCGTGCACGACTACGTCACCGCGGGCGGGCGCAAGATCAGCAAGTCCGGGGGCGCGACGGCCGACCCGGTGGCGCTGTCGGCCGCGTACGGGGTGGACGCGGTGCGGTGGTGGCTGCTGCGCGAGGTGCCGCGCGTCGGCGACGCCGACTTCACCGAGGAGCGGCTGATCGCGCGCGCCGACGAGGACCTCGCCAACGGCGCCGGCAACCTGGTCAACCGGGTCGTCACGATGGTGCACAGGTTCCGCGACGGGCGGGTGCCCGACGCCCGGCCGGAGCCGCTGGAGGCGGCCGGCCGCGCGGGGGAGCGGGTGCACGAGGCGCTGGAGGCGTTCGACTTCCGGCGGGCGGCGGCCGCCGTGCAGGCGATCGTCGAGGAGGCCAACCAGTACGTGGAGCGGACGCGGCCGTGGAAGCAGGATCCCGGCGGGCGCGACACCTCCCTGGCGACGCTGGTGCACGCCTGCCGTGAGCTCGCCGTACAGCTGGAGCCCTTCTTGCCCACGGCGGCGCGCCGGGTGGCCGCGGCGGTGCGCGAGGAGGACGGGCGGCTGCCGCGGCCGGCGCCGCTCTTCCCCCGGCTGGGCGGCGGTTGACGGGGAGTCAGGGGCCGCTTACGGTGGCGCGGGAAGATCCGCCGGCACGGAGGTGGCCATGCCCGTCGTCAGCACCGTCCGAGGCCCGGTCGACGTCGCCGAACTCGGCCAGACCCTCATGCACGAACACATCTTCGTGGCCGCCGCCGAGCACCTGGAGAACTACGGCAGGGGCGCCTGGTGGGACGAGGAGGTCAGGGTCGCCGACGCGATCACCAAGCTGAACGCGGTGGCGGCCAAGGGGGTGCGGACGATCGTCGACCCGACCGTGTGGGGGCTCGGCCGCTACATCCCCCGCATCCAGCGGGTCGCCGCCGGGGTTCCGGACCTCAACATCGTCGTCGCCACCGGCATCTACAGCTTCGAGGAGCTGCCTCACCAGTACGAGCACCGCGGCCCGGGGCTCCTCCTCGACATGCCCGACCCGATGATCGACGACTTCGTCCGCGACCTCACCGAGGGGATCGCCGACACCGGGGTCAAGGCGGCCTTCCTCAAGTGCGTGGTCGACGAGAAGGGGCTCACCCCCGGCGTGGAGCGCATCTGCCGCGCCGTCGCCCAGGCGCACGTGCGCACCGGGGCGCCGATCACCGTGCACACCAACTCGCCCGCCCAGAGCGGGATCGTCGCGCTCGACCTGTTCGCCAAGGAGGGGGTGGACCTGACCAAGGTGGTGGTCGGCCACGCCGGCGACAGTAACGATCTGGACTACTTGCGGCGGCTCGCCGACACCGGGGCGACGCTCGGCATGGACCGGTTCGGGCTCGACCTCTACAACCCGACGCCGCAGCGCGTGGCCACGATCGCGGCGCTGTGCGAGCGCGGCTACACCGACCGCATGGTGCTCAGCCACGACGCGTCCTGCTTCATGGACTACTTCCCCAACGAGTGGGACATGGTCGGCGTCATCGCTCCCAACTGGCGCTATGACCACATTCACGATGATGTGCTGCCCGCTCTGCGTGAGGCAGGCGTGACGGATGGGCAGATCGAGCAGATGCTGGTGTTCAACCCCCGTCGATACTTCTCGTAAAGTAAGGGGAAGTCAGACGCAACGCAGGTAGGTGGAGCTGGGTGACTTCGGACCAAGCCTTGTCGATCAGTCTCGGTCTCCAGGGGCCGTGCGTCATCGCGAGGCTGACGGGCGACTTCGACTTCGGCTCCGCCGCTGAAGTACGCGACCGAGTCACCAAGGCTCTCGACCTCACCCAACCGCCGATGCTCGTGATCGACATGCAGGCGGTCAGCGTCTGCGACTCCTCCGGCCTGTCCGTGCTGGTCTACCTGCACAAGGCCGTCACCGCCTCCGGCGGCAAGCTGCTGCTGTCCGGGCTCAACGGCCGGTGCAAGCACCTGTTCGCGATCACCGCGCTCGACAAGTTCTTCGACATCAGGACGACCGCCGAGCTGGCCATCGCCGAGCTGAGCGAAGAGGGGAATTCGCCGCCCTTTACCGGGTAGTCGCCTGGCATGTCGGCTGAAGAGCCCGATCTGCTCGGCCTCTACCTGCAGCAGATCGGCGTGATCCCCCTGCTCTCCGCCGCGGACGAGGTCGACCTGGCCAAACGGATCGAGGCGGGCCTGTACGCGGGTCACCTGATCGGCCGGGGCGCGGGCTCCCCGGAGCTCGAAGACGTCCGCCGCGACGGCGAGCGTGCCAAGGAGCTGCTCATCAGGTCCAACCTGCGGCTCGTCGTGGCCGCGGCGCGCAAGTTCGCCCATCGCGGGCTGCCCATGACGGACGTCGTCCAGGAGGGCAACCTCGGGCTCATGAGGGCCGTGGAGAAGTTCGACTACCGGCGCGGATACAAGTTCTCCACCTACGGCATGTGGTGGATCCGGCAGGCCATCGAGCGCGGCATCCACGACAAGAGCCGTACGGTCCGGCTGCCGATCCACGTGGCCGAGGAGCTCGCGCGGCTGCTCACGGTGGAGCGGCGGCTCGCCGTCGAGCTCGGCCGCGACCCGGGCCTCGACGAGCTGGCCGAGGCCGCCGGACGCTCGATACGGCAGGTGGCCAGGTTACGGATGCTGGCCCAGGAGACGGTCAGCCTGGACATGCCCGTCGGAGACCGGGGCGAGGGCAGGATCGGCGACCTGATCGCCGACGAGGACGGCCTGGAGGTGCAGGAGCTCACCGAACGCCGCGCGCTCGGCGCCGAGCTGAACCGGCTCGTCACGTCGCTGCCGCCGCGCGAGGCGTACATCATCAGGCTGCGGTTCGGGCTGGCCGGGCGCGAGATCATGACTTATACGGAGATCGCCGCGCAGATGGGGCTGACCAGGGAGCGCATCCGGCAGTTGGAGAAGCAGGCGTTCAAACGCCTGCGGGAAGGCGGACCGCTGCTCGCCTGGGCATCATGAGCCGAAATATCGGCAAATGTGGACGTTGACCTTGCTCCCGATCTGGTGGTTAATCAGGATGCCGCTTTCAACAGGGGGAGGCGGCGGCCGGTCAGTCATGGGGGCACCAGTGCGCAGACGCCATGCCGGAAATCGCGCCACGACGCTGTCGAGGCTCTGGAGACGCTGGCTCGACGGAGAGATCCGCTTCGACCTGCGCGCGTTGAGGGTGACAGCCAGGGGCGAAACGCCCCTGGCTGTCAGGAGGTGACCAGCAGGGCCAGGCCGATGAGAACCACGACCGGCACGAGCCAGACGACCGCCTCGGCAGCGAACTCCTTGTACATCGTGTAGATCTCCCTCTCAACGCCCGGGCGGGGGCAGCGTGAACGTCACTGCACACCATAGCCGCCCCCCGCCGGTGGATCGGCCCCCGGCTCCTCCGTCCGGCTCGCGGCGATGCGCTTGGCGAGGCCGGCGAGCGACTCGTCGGCCATCAGCGCGGGCAACCTGGGGGCCTCCGCGGCGATCCGGTCGTGGATCTCCTCGTGGTCGCCCAGGTGGCGGGTCCAGGCCCGCAGGACCTCCGGCATCGCGGCGATCGCCGCGTCGCTCAGGATCGCCTCGCGGGGCAGCCACGAGGTGAGGAACACCGACACCCTGGCCGGGCTCCACCACAGCGGCCGCGCGCCCAGGAACTCGGCCAGCGCGCCGAACGCCTCGTCCGCCCCGGGCGTGTCGGGCAGGGCGTCGAAAGCGGTGAACGTCTCATCCGGCGCGTGACGTACCGGATCGGGGACGGACCGGGCGCGTGCCAGCGCCAGCGGGCGGACGGCGGGCAGGGTGTCGGCCACCTCCGCGCCCATGAGCAGGTCGGTCACCTCGAACGCGTCCAGCACCCGCCCCGCCACGACGTCCGCCGGCGCCCGCGCCAGGTCGAGGTCGTCGAGGAACTTCGGCTCCTCCACCACCGCGTCCACCGCCAGCCCGCCGTGCGCCTGGTCGATGCCCACCACCAGCAGATGCGGCTCCCGGCCGTCGGCGTAACGGAACGCGAGCGCGGCCAGCACCTGCTCGCCGTGCCGATCGCCCCTGCCGTACCACGCCCCCTCGCACACCACCTCCCCCATCCGGGCCGCCCACCTGGGCAACCACTCCAACGCCTCCCGCCCTGCCACGGCGAGATCGACACCGTACGGGGGAGGTGTCCGTGGGACGGTCGCCGTGAGATCGTCGGGTTCTTCGTCCTCCCGGGCGGCGGTGAGATCGTCGCGTTCTTCGTCCGAGGTCGGTGTCTCCTGGACGGCCTCGGTGTCGTACGGCGTCGCGCGGGCGGTCGTGGTGAGGTCGTCCGGGAGTTCGAGCGTGGCCAGGGCCGCTATCGCGAGTCTCGCCTCGGGACGCTCGGAACCGGCCAGTTCGCCCAGCAGGTCAGGGTCGCCCTCGGACACCAGGCGGGCCGCCCAGAGCTCGGTGCGCAGCGGCGAACGCCACCGGAGGAGGTCACGGGCCTGCTCGATCGCGCGGTCGTACGTGGTCACCTTCCGACCGTATCGTCCCACCGGTCATGACAGCCGTCACCGCCGGTCCGGGTCGCCGCTCGTCCCTGGCGATGTCCATCCACAGTCCCACCGCGCGTCACGCGAGAACCGAGAGGTCGGGCAGCCTGACCCTCCCGCGCGGCAGAGGAATGGAGAACGTCCTCTTTCTGGAGTCGCAGGATCCTCACGCGCGGCACAATGTCCCCTCCCTGAGCCGCCGAATCCCTGTGCGCGAGCACGGGGGAATCTAGAACGTCGTCTTCCTGAGCCGCTGGATCCTCACGGACGGTACATGGAAAGCGAGAACGTCCCCTTCCCGGGCTGGCTGATCCTCCCGCGCGGCGCGGGAACGGAGAACTTCCTCTTCCTGAGCCGCCGGATCCTCACGGGCGGTACGTGGAAAGCGAGAACGTCCTCTTCCCGGGCTGGCTGATCCTCCCGCGCGGCGGGGGAACGGAGAACGTCCTCTTCTGGAGTCGCCCGGTCCTCACGGGCGGCACAACGTCCCGTCCCTGAGCCGCCGAATCTCTGTACGCGGGCACGGGGGAATCTAGAACGTCCTCTTCCTGAGCCGCCGGATCCTCACAAGCGGTACGTGGAGACGGAGAACGTCTCCTCATCCGGGCGGAGCGCGGCGTCTGGAAAGACGGTCAGCGGACCTGCACTATGGGCGATCTTGAGGATGTGCGACAGGACTAGGCCGTGTGGTGCCGATCAGGTTCTGGGGGACGGGCACGCCGTACTGACCGGGCTTGGGGTTGTGGACTGCCATGACGCGCGCGTGCACTTGGCGACGATGGTCACGGCGTCCGACGTAGGCGGGATTGACCACACCTCCGGCCTCCCGGACCGGGTGTCCGGGAGGCCGGGTGGTTACTTGTCGTTGCCGGTGAGGCCGGCCTTGCGGAGGGCCTCGGCCATGGCGCCCGTGGGCTCGGCGCGGCGCTGGGACTGGCCGCGGCGGTCGCGCTGGGCGTTGCCGCGCTGGTTGCCCTCGCCTCCGCCGCGCCGGTCGCCCTTGGCGTCGCGGCGGGCGTCTCCGCGAGCACCGTCGCCCCGGGTGCCGTTACCGCGAGACCCGTCTCCTCGGGCGGCCCCGCTGCGGGCTCCGTCGCCGCGGGTGCCGTTGCCGCGAGAGCCGTCTCCCCGGGCGGCGTTACCGCGCGCGCCGTCGAGCGCGAGCAGCGCGAAC
>NZ_BAABFD010000012.1:0-310453 GCF_039540635.1 Nonomuraea ferruginea
GGCGAGCGCGGCGCGCCGGGCTGCGGCAGCGGCTGCCCTGCGGGCCGCGGCGATCGCCGCCCGCCCGGCCGCGGCCTGGAGGGCGATGCGCAGCGCGATGCCGGCGGCGACCCCGCCGAGCTGCCCGTCGGGGTCGGTCACGGAGACGGGGCTGTTGCCGGCGTAGGCGTAGCCGTGCAGCTGCTGCGGATCTTGCTCGTCGATGACCGGGTCCACGGACAGGAACCGGCCGATCACCGGGTCGTACTCGCGGGCGCCCAGGTGCACGAGCTTGGTCGTCGGGTCCACGGTCCCGCCGACGAACCCCCGTTCGCCCGGCCACCAGGTGGGCGGGGTGCCCCGGTCGGCGCCGAAGGGGGTCTGACGGCGGATCGCCACCGCGCCGCTGTCGGCGTCGACGGCGGCGTTGGCGGTGCCGTGGTGGTCGCTGGCGAAGAAGTGGACCTTCCCCGCCGAGTTGCGTACCGCCACCGCCTCGCCGTTGACCGTGTAGTAGCGGGTGCCCTCCACGGTCTGCTTGGCCTGGTCGAGCCGCAGCTCCAGGTCGTCCACGTACAGGACGGTGTCGGTGGGGGTGCGGCGGATCAGCCGGTCGCCGTCGGCGTCGTAGACGAACGAGGTGGTCTTGCCGGCCTCGGTGACCGATTCGAGGTTGCCCTCGGCGTCCCAGGTGAGCTGCTGGGAGGAGCTGCCGGTCCGGCGCACGATCGTGTTGCCCGCCGCGTCGTACTCGTAGGAGGACGACTGCTCACCGGCCGGGCCGGTGGGCGTGACGGACGCGAGCGCGTGCGGCCGGGGCTGCCCGGCGGCCGGGTAGGCGTAGTCGCGGACGACCTGGGACCGGCCACCGAAGGCGTGGTGGGTCTCCTTCGTCCGGTTGCCGGTGGAGTCGTAGGCGTAGCTGGTGGCGTACGGCGCGACGCCGCCGATCAGGGTGGAGCGCGGCTCGGGGGCGGCGCAGGCGTCGGTGGCCGTCCACGCGGCGCTGAGCCGGCGCCGGTGGTCGTAGGTGAAGCACTGGGTGTCGGCGGACGCCCGGTCGGCGATGCGGGTGACGTTGCCCGTCGCGTCGTAGGTGTAGTTCAGGTCCAGGTCGGAGGCGGTGCCGATGTCCCTGTCGAGCTGGGAGCGGATGAGCCTGCGGGTGCCCTCCTCATGGGTGTAGGTGAGCCACGTCTTGCGGGCGCCGGTGCTGAGCTCGTACTGGAGCGTCTCGCCGAGCTTGCCGTAGCGGGCGTCGGTGACGTACGTGGACAGGCCCTCGACCTTGGTGGGCTGGCGCAGCGCGTCGTACCCGTAGGTGACGGTCTCCGCCGGGAGGCCGCCGGCCTCCGGGAACGTGATGGACTGCACCTGGTCGTCGGCGGTGTAGCGGGTGTTGAAGAGGTACGTGCCGGCCAGCGGGCCTTCGCGTGCCGGGATGGTGACGCTCTGGCGGAGGGTGCGGTACTCCCGGTCGATGGCCTCGATCTTGGCGGAGTAGGCCTGCCCTCCGGCGTACCTGACCGTCTCGGCCAGGTGGCCCTTGGCCAGCACGTCGTAGCGCCACTCGGCCAGCAGCGGCCCGGTGGCCGAGCCCTCCCGGGTCGAGGTCCTGCGCCCGAGCAGGTCGTAGGCGTGCACGAGGGTGCGGCCGCGGGCGTCGGTGCTGGACACCTCCTCGTCGAGGTCGTTGAAGACGCGGGTGGTGACGCCCTTGTCCGGGTCCTCGGTCTTGATCTCGCGGTCCCGCAGGTCGTAGTGGTGCCGCCACACGTTGCCCGCGGAGTCGGTCACGGTGGCGAGCCGGCCCGCCTTGTCGTAGGTGTACTTGGTGGCCTCGTACTCGCCGGTCGGGGTCGAGCCCTTGTACTGGCGCAGCTCCACGCCCCGGCCCTCGACGTCGGCGATGAGGGTGGCGGCGCTCTCGCCGGGCGGCGGGGTGACGTGCGCCCGGTCGGCGGCGCGCCGGACGGTGGACTTCCACTTCTCCTGGCCCTTGACGCGGAAGCTCTGCGAGACCATCTCGCCGGCCCCGTCGAAGGCGGTGACGACCTGCCCGGCGACGTCGTCGTCCGACACCGCGAACACGTTCGTCTCCGGGTCGCCGGTGGCGTAGTAGCCCTCGTTGGTCTTGGCCACCTCGCCGATGGAGTTGTGGAAGGTGTCGGTGATGACCCGGCCGCCGCCGGGCGCGGGCTCCTGGGTCTGGCGCGGGCGCATCAGCCCGTCGTAGAGCTCGTGGCTGGCGATGTACGTGCCGTCGGTCGCGAGCGTCCTGGTGGTGACGACGTTCGGGCCGTCGGTGCGGATCAGGTAGGAGTACTCGGTGTTGGGCGACTGGCCCGCCGCCTTGTTCCTGTCGTTCTGCCACACCTTGACCAGGCGGCCGAGCGGGTCGTGCTGCAGGTCGGCGCGGCGGCCGTTCTCGTCCTCCTCCGCGACCGGCTCGCCCCAGGCGGGCTCCACGTAGGTGACGTCCGAGTGGCCGAGCGGGTTGGCGGAGCGCACCTCGGTCGCCTGCGCGCCGGTCGCGGGCACGTACGTGGTCGTGGTGGAGCCGCCGGCCGCGTCGGTCTCCGACGTCTCGCGGCCGTAGGCGTCGTACGTGCGCGCCACGTCCAGCACGTACCGCGGCGTGCTCCCCTCGTACGAGGCCAGCTCCTCCTCGCGGGTCACGTCGCCGCGCAGCGGCGGCTGCCCGAACGCGCGCCCGTCGAAGTGGAACCGCTCGTCCGACAGCACGTCGGCGGGCCGCTGCGGCGTCGCCGAGCACGGCTTGGCGACGGTCTCGACGCGGCTGGTGAAGTCGAGCATCCACGCGGCCGGGTCGCGGGCGTGGGTGTAGCGGGTGCAGACGTCGTCAGCGGGGTCGGTGACGTCGCCGAGGTCGCTCACCTGGGTGAGGATGCCGTGCTCGTCGTACGTCCGCTCCTCGGCGGTGCGCTGCCAGGTGCCGTCCTCCTTCAGGTCGCGGGCGGTCATCTTCGCGGACTGCACGATGTGGGCCGTCTTGGTCACGCCCTCGAACGTGAACTCGGCCGTCTTGCGCCACCAGTGCTCCTCGGCGGTGGCCGACAGGACCTTCCCGCCGTCGCCGTCGTGCACGATCGTCTCCAGGTCGGCCCCGGAGAGCTGGTCGTGGTCCTCGCGCGCCTTGCCCTCGCTGTCGGTGACCCGGACGTCCTTGCGGCTCCCGTCGGCCAGCCGGTCGTCGTCCATGCCGCGGTAGTAGCGGTGCTCGGTCATCGTGCGCGGCCCGTCCTGGCCGTCGCCCTGACGCACCCGTACGCGGGAGAAACCGCGCCAGTCGGACCAGGTGCGCTCCTTGGGCTTGATCAGGATGTGCTCGGCGTACCGCCAGGCCGCCCCGTCGAGGTACTCGTAGTCGGTGACCAGCCAGGGGGAGCGGGCGGTACGGTCGATCTCCACGGTCTGCGCGACCACATGCTTGTGGAACCAGTCGAGCACCTCCATCTCGTCCTGCGGCGTCCAGCGTTGCGGGTAGCAGCGCTTGGTGTTGCGGTCGGCGGCGGGCAGGTTGCCCGGCGCGCACTCCTCGGGCGCGTAGTTCACCCGGGTCTCGGCGCCGGCCTCGGAGTTGATCGACTGGATGCGCCACTTGTACAGCGGGGCGCGTCCCTCGTCGGCGTCGACCCGGTTGCGGAGCTGCACCCCGGCGAAGGTCACCTTGGGCAGCGTGACGGTGCCGCCGACGTGGCCGGCGTGCTGGATCGAGGCCAGCCACAGCGCCGGGCTCAGGCCGTCGCCGGTGGCGGGGAAGGAGTGGGTGAGCGTCCAGGAGTCCACGTCCCGGTACGCGCTGCCGGAGCGGACCTGCGTCGTCACCTTCGCCAGCCGCTTGCGGGTCCAGAACGTGGGCGAGGTGCGGTCCTTGCAGCTCTCGCCGGCGTCGCAGTTGCGGTCGAACGGCACGTCGGGCCAGTGGCTCGCGGTGTCCTTGGTGAGCTGGGCCGGCTCGCAGGTGATCGAGCCGCTCGGCAGGCACCGCTCGGCCACGGTGAACACCGCCCGCGCCGCCGGGGCCCCGGAGAACAGCTCGGCCGAGCGGTAGCCGTAGTCGATGCGGGTCAGATACCCGCCGCGGACGTACGGGGTGCCCAGGTCGGGCTTCTCGTTGCGGCCGTAGTGGTTGCGCTCGGTCTCGTACCAGTACGTGAGCGCGTTGCCGTGCCGGTCGGCCGAGTAGTCCAGGTTCCAGCGCCAGGCCTGCTGGCACCAGGCGTTCGCGGGGGTGGAGTTGTGGCAGGGCTCGCCGGACTCGTTGCCGAACACCGGCACCGTCCAGGCCGACTTCGTCTCGGGCTTGCCGGTGGTCCAGCCGGGCAGCCGGTTGAGTCCGAAGTGGTACTGGGTGCCGTCGGTGGTGGTGAGCCGCCAGTACTCGCCGTCGTTGTCGCCGTTCGTCGCCCCGGTGAGCAGCTCGATCCGGGTGCCGTCGTCGCGCTTGGGCCGCCACTGCTTGGTGGTGGCGTCCTTGACCAGCTCCACGGCCGAGCCGTTGAGCATCAGCGTGGCGTTCTCGTGGTCCCAGCACAGGTCGCCGGTCTTCTTGCCGTCGGCGGTGCAGGACTTGTAGCGGCGCTCGATGTAGCCGCCGGAGGTCAGGTCGAAGCCCTCACCCGCCCAGGACACCTGGTTGTTGGTGGAGGAGGTGCGGCCGTCGACGCTCTGCGAGGAGTAGCCGAGGCTGATCACGGGCTCCTCGCCGCCGATGGACGGCGGCACCCGCATCGGGTGGTTCCAGCTGAAGTCGCCCGACTGGGGGCCGACGCTCCACTTCGCCGACGGGGCCAGCGACGTGGCCGAGTAGTCGCCCGAGGCGCCCGAGGCGGTGGCGGTCAGCGCGTACAGCTGGGCGCCTTCGACGTTCACCTCGGCCGTCAGCACGCCCGCCTTGACGTCGTTCTCGGCGGGCACCGGCTCCGGCTCGGGGCAGGCGGCGCCCGCGCAGTCCGGCAGCTTGACCAGCTTCAGCCGGTCGGCGTAGTCGCCGCCGAACGCGTGCCGGAAGCCCGAATAGTCCAGCTCGACCCGGGCCGGGCCGCCGCGCGTGGCGCCCTGTCCCCGGGACAGGCGCAGCGGCACGCCCTGGACGCCGGGGGTCTTGGCCCGGTCGAGCACCTCGACCCTGACCCGCTCGGGCGGCGCCTGGGCGCGCCCGCTCGCCGGGGCCTCTACCCGCACCGGCAGCGAACCGGCCTTCACCCAGGCCTTCTCACCCGCGCCCGGCTCAGCTGCGGCCTTGCCCTGCTCGGCCTTGCCCGGCTCGGCCTTGCCCCGCTCCGGCCGGCTCGCGGCCGGTGCGAACTCGGCGGTGCCCGGCTTCGGCCAGGCCACGGACGGGGCCGCCTTGAGCGCCTTCTCGGCCGTGACGTCCTCGGCCTTGGGCAGCACGGCGACCGGCCGGCCGGGCACCGGCTCCTCCTTCTGAACCTCCGGCCGTTCCCTGCGTTCGGCCTCGGCCGGCATGGCGTACACCAGCGGCACGACGACCACGATCGCCATGGCCGCGCAGGACCGGGCGAACCAGCGGAACTTACGCGGGAACCATTCGAAGATCAGGAAGGTCGAGCGCTCGTAGTCGGGGATCTCCTCGTGGTCGTACATCCTCACCGTCCAGGGGTCGGGCATGGGGGGTGCCGGCGGAGGGTCATTCGGCGGCGAGCCGGGCGACGTCGAGATCGCCCAGTGCGCCCTGGTAGGTGCGGACATCGTCGACGATGCCGGGCCAGTGCCCGGTGAACGCGCCGTCGTGCAGGGTCCGGCCGAGCTGGAGCGGCCCGGTGGCGTTCCAGGTGCTCGCGTGGCCGGTCTCGGTGGTGGCGACGAGCTGCCCGCCCACGTAGACGCGCAGCTTCTTGGCGAGCGCGTCGTACACGCCCGCCACGTGGGTCCATTCCATGACGTACGGGACGGCGTCCGATCGGGTGCGCGTCACCGGCGCCCCGTCCGCGTCGGCGCCGGCCATGCCGAAGGACCAGCGCGGCCCGTCGGCGGCGTAGCCGAGCGCGAAGCCGCGGGCCCGGGTCCCGCGCTGCGCCACCGCCGCGGCGTCGGCCGGCGGCAGCGTGTCGAGCTGGACCCACGCCGTGACGGTGAAGCTGTCGTCGGTGCGCACCGCCGCCCGCGACGCCTCGGCGTGCCCGGCGGCTCCGTCGAGCGCGAGCGCCCCGTCGAGCCAGCCGCTGGTCCAGGAGGCCCCCGGGCCGAGGGTGAGCGGGCCGGTCACGCCCGCCGCGTCGGCCGCGGCGGTGCCGGTCTCCTCGTCCAGCGTCCAGTGGCCGGTGAGCGTGGCCGCGTGGTTGACCAGCTTCACGATCTCGTCGGCGGCCAGGGCCCGGTCGTGCACCCTGACCTCGTCCACCTCGCCGGGCCACGGGTCGGTCTGCCTGCCCTGGTAGCGGGCCTGCCCGAACTGCACCGCCGTCGCCGGTCCGGCCCCGCCGTGGTACGTCACGGGCCCGGCGGCGAGCGTGCCGTTCACGTACAGGGTCATCTTGCGCGTGGCGGAGTCGTAGACGCCGGTGAGGTGGGTCCACTCGTTCGCGGCGGGCACCACCGCGGGGTTGCGCGCCCAGATGGTGTGCGAGGTGCCGCCCGGGTGGTTCATCATGAACGCCCACGACTTGACGCCGCCGCTGTAGCCGAGCCAGAAGCCGCTGTTGTCCTGCCCGCTCTGGCTGACGGCGGCCACGTTGCCCGCGGGCAGCGACGACAGCCGCACCCACGCCGAGACCGCGAGGTTCTGATCGGTCGGCACGACGCCGGCGGCCGTGGCGGCGTACTGGCCGGCGCCGGCGAACTTGAGCGCCTTGCCGGCCCGGCCGTCGGCCCAGGCGGCGCCGGTGACCGCCACCGGATGGGCGCCCGCCTCGTCCCCGGCGGTGACGCCGGAGCCCTCGTCGAGCCGCCAGTAGCCCGCGGGGCCGGTGCCGGCCCGCACGTTGAACACGTAGCTGCGGATCGGGCCCTGCTTGCCCGCGCCGTCCTTGCTGCGCACGGACAGCACGTTCGGGCCCTCCTCCAGCGGGGTGAGACTGATCGTCGCCGCGCCGCCGGTCGCGCTCACCTCGGTGACGGGGCTGGTGTTGAGCCCGTACAGGAACGCGGTCACGTCGGCCTCGCCGTTCGCGCCGAAGGTGAACTCCCCGGCCCGGCCGAGCCCTTCGCCCCAGGCGTTCTCCGGATACCGCGCCGAGGAGACCGTCGGCTCGCGGCCCGGCGCGGTGGTGTCCACGCCGATCTCGCAGTACGGGCTCCAGCCGCTGTTCGCCTGGCCGTCCTCGCCGCGCGCCCGCCACCGGATCACCGAGCCGTCCGTGTAGACGCCTGCGGGGACGGTCGCGGTGAACGCGTTGCCGGAGGAGGCCGCGGCGGTGAGGAACTCGCCGCGCTTCGTCCCGGCCGCGTCGTACCACTCGAAGCGGGCCTTCACCGAGTTGTCGCCGTCGCGCAGCTTCGCCCACAGCTTCGGCGTCGCCGTCCCGATCCTCGGCCGTGCCGTGCCGGAGACGCACGCGCCGCCCGGGTCGGACCAGACGTCGGCCGCGACGGGAGTGGTCGGGATGGTGTTGTACTCGACGACGAGCGTGGGGTTGTTGCGGAACTTCTTCCACGCGTACGTGTCGGTCTCACTGCTGGCGCGCAGGCCCAGCGTGATGTTCGGCCAGCTCTTGGCCGCCGCCTGCACCGCCGCCGCCGTGGCGTCGAACTCCACGCCGCCGGCCGGGCAGGCGGTGCCCCAGCCCTTGGCCACCGTCTGGGTGTTGAGCTTCTCGTACCAGGTCGGCTGGTTGTTCCAGGTGGTGGACTTGCTGATGGTGCCGGTCCGCCAGAGCTCGACGGGCTTCTTGGTGCACGACCACGACCACGTCTCGTACGTGCGCAGGGTGGCCTTGATGATCTGCTTGCCGTGGATGGCGCTGCCGGTGTTCATCTGGAAGAACGACCGGTTCGTGCCTCCGGTGTCGTTCTCGTGCCCGACGCGCGCCACGTCGCTGGAGTTGAGGTAGTTGGTGGTCGGATACCGCTTCCACACCGCGGTCCACGAGCCGCGCGGCGCGGACACCGACGGGTCCAGGTAGACGGGGTAGCGGGTGTCCGGGTCGGCGAGCATGGCCTTGTCGGGGGTGAGCGTCAGCGCGCGGTCGTCGACCCGCAGGCCCATCGCCTCGTGCCGGGTGCCCGGGTCCGGCCCCTCGCCAGGCCGCTTGGCCAGGGCCCTGACGGTGTCGGGCGAGTCCCACATCAGCGGCGTCGGCGCGGCGAACACCTCCGCGCCCGTCCGGTCCACCGCCTCCATCCCGCCGCCCCGGCCCCGCCGTACGGTGAGGCCCTCCGGCTGGAGGGCGAAGTCGAGCCGGTCGAGCCGGCCGCTCAGCGCGGCCTCCCTGGTCTTGACCACGAGGACGTGCGAGAAGCCGTCCACGTCGGCCGTCACCTGAAGGTCGACGCCGGGCAGCACCTCGGCGTAGGTCGCGGTGGCGCCGTCGAGCACGGGCTCGGGCAGCTTGCCCGCCCAGGTCATCGCGAGGGACTTGGCGCCCCTGGCGACCTTGGCCATCGGGGCGTCGCCGCCGCCGGAGAACCGCAGGTCCACCGCCGTCGCGACGGGGGCGACCGAACCGTCCGGCAGACGGCGCAGGGTGGTGTCGACCGGCGTCCACCGGCCGTCCTGACGTACCCGGACGGGGCGGGCGTTCTGCTCCAGGACGAGGCTGCCCTCGGGGGTGGCGTAGACGGTGCGGGTCTCGGTGCGCAGCGAGCCGACCTCGACGCGTTCGTTCTTCTGGCGGGCCACGTCGAGGGCGCCCAGCTCGGTGGCGGTGTCAGGCGGGGGCTCCCGGTGCGTGACCGGGGTGCCCGCCTGGACGGGGGTCGGTGCTGTCAGCCCTGCCAACAGAAAAGCAGCCGCTGCGGCGACTGCTGTGACGGGTCTGAGGCTCGGACGTAAACGGTGGCCTGGCGATGTTGCGGTGCTCCTGACCCGAGCCATCATGCCTCCGACGACGCTCTGTAAAGCCGGGGATTCAGCGCAAGTGTGTACGCGGCGGAGGGGGTGATCAAGAGGCTGATCGCGGTCTGTAAAGGTTTTCCATGAAACCCGGGTTTTTTGACAACTTTCGCCAAACCGGCCCTGACGCAGGAGATATGGCGGTCGGCAGGCCGCCTTACGCGTCACGGTCAACTTTCATGTCATCAGGGATTGATGAAGACAACTTTCAGGGATATCTTTCCGATCACGTTCCGTGGCCACAGCGAACCCCCCTCACCCCCCTTTTTCCGAGAGGTACGCATGCCCGCAACCGGCAAGCCGACCCGGCCGATGATCATCGCGTTCGTCGTCACCCTCGCCGCCACGCTGTTCCCCCAGGCCGCCTCGGCGTCCACCGCCCTGGCGTCCCACAAGAGCCCGTTCAACTGCGGAAAGACCTTCTACGCCAACAACTGGACCCCCAACCACAACCCGTCGGGCTCCATCGACTGGCAGAGCTACGGCGGCGACGCCACCAACGGCGAGACCGTCCGCGCCACCGCGGCCGGCACCGCGTACTTCTACAACGCCGGCAGCACCAGCTACGGCCAGTGGGTGGAGATCCGGCACAGCGACGGCACCAGGACCCGCTACGCCCACCTCGCCACCATGGTCCGCTCGGCGGGCGGCTCCATGAGCGTCGGCCAGGGCACCGCCATCGGCACCGTCGGCGCCACAGGCGGCACCGACGCCCCGCACCTGCACTACGAGCAGCGCACCTCCACCGGCGCCATGGACACCAGCCCGACCGTCGACGGCGTCACCGTCTCCCTGGGCCAGAAGAAGGCCATCACCAGCACCAACGCCTGCGGCGGCAGCAGCAACCCCTACACCCCGCAGGAAGCCTGCGGCAGCGGCTACGGCGTCATCGACTCCGCCGCGCTCACCGGCGGCCGCGTCTACCTGCTCTACAACTCCGGCAACGGCTACAACTGCGTCGTCACCCTGAAGACCACGAACGTCGGCACGGCCTCGCCGGTGTCAGCCTTCCTGGAACCGCAGGGCTCGACCCGCACGACCGACTCCGGCAGCTACGGCTACTACGCGGGCCCGGTCAAGCGGTCGGCTCCTGGCCAGTGCGTCAAGTGGGGCGGCTCGGTCGGCAGCAGCTCTTACACCAGCCCCTTCGAACACTGCGGCGCCTGACGCCGCTCCGCACTCGTCCGCCTGCGGACCACGGCCTCCGTCCGCAGGCGGCGATTCCCCCGAGATCCGGCCGGCAACCCGCGACGTCCCGTACGGTCGGCGGCATGAGCACGCAAGATCGGAAAGCCTGCGGCGGGATGTCGTGGACCCGCGGGCGGGACCTGGCGGCGGCCGCCGTGGTGGTGGCCGTGCTGACGGCGTTCCCCGGCGTGCTGCCGAACGCGGTGGGCCGGCTCGGCAGCCTGCTGGAGACCTTCCGGCCCTGGGCCGGCCTGGCCGTGCCGGTGCTGCTCGTCCTGGCGGTGCTGCGCCGCTCGGCCCTCGCGCTGGTGGCGCTGGTGCTTCCCTCGGCGGTGTGGGGCGGCCTCTTCGGCGCCCGGCTGTTACCCGCCGGCCAGGGAGCGGCGCACGACCTGACCGTGCTCCAGCACAACGTGAACGACGAGAACCCCGACCCGGAAGGCACCGCCCGCGCGCTCGCCGGGGCCGGGGCCGACCTGATCGCCCTGGAGGAGCTGACGCCCGAGGCCCGGCCGGTGTACGAGGCCGTCCTCGCGCCCGATCACCCGCACCACGTGGTCGTCGGCAGCGTCGGGCTCTGGTCCAGGCATCCCCTCGCGGACTCCGGGCCGGTGGACATCAGGCCGGCGGAGGTCGGAGGCGACTGGAGCCGAGGGCTGCGGGCGACCGTGCGGACACCGTACGGCGACCTGGCCGCGTACGTCGCCCATCTGCCGTCGGTCCGCATCCGGCTGCCCGACGGCTTCGGCTCGGCCTGGCGCGACGAGAGCGCCGGCGAACTGGGCGCCGCCCTCGCGGCGGAGAAGCTGGACCGGATCGTCCTGATGGGCGACCTCAACAGCACCCTCGACGACCGCGGCCTGGCCCCGGTCACCTCGCGGCTGACCCCGGCGGACGAGGGTTTCGGCTTCACCTGGCCCGCCGCCTTCCCTCTCGCCAGGATCGACCACGTCATGACCCGGGCGGCGACGCCGGTGACCACGTGGACCCTGCCCGCCACCGGCAGCGACCACCTGCCGGTCATGGCCCGTATCAAGCTCTGATCAGTCGAGGACGTGGGCGTGCAGGGCGCGCAGCACCGCGTTCGTGCGGTCTCGCGCGCCGAGCTTGAGCAGCACGGTCGAGACGTGGTTCTTGACCGTGCCCTCGGCCAGGAACAGCGCCCGCGCGATCTCGCGGTTGCTGTACCCCTCCGCGACCAGCCGCAGCACCTCCAGCTCGCGCTCGGTGAGCTGCTGGATCGCGGGCAGCCCCGCCTCGTCCGGCGGCGGGCGGCGGCCCACCGCCCGCATCAGCCGCTCGGTGATGGACGGCGAGATCAGCGTCCCCCCGCCGGCCAGGACGCGGATCGCCCGGGTCAGCCGCTCCAGCGTCACGTCCTTCAGCAGGTAGCCGCCCGCCCCCGCGCGCATCGCGTCCAGGACGAGGGTGTCGCTGTCGAACGTGGTCAGCACGAGCACCGGCGGCGCGTCGCCCGCGCGCTCGCGCAGCGCGTTCAGCGTCCAGATGCCGTCGTGGCGGGGCATGCGCAGATCGAGCAGGACGACGTCGGGGGCGTGCTCCTCGATCGCCGCCAGCGCGGACATGCCGTCGTCGGCCTCCCCCGTCACCTCGATGTCGTCGGTCAGGTCGAGCAGGCTGCGGATGCCCTGCCGCACCAGGGTCTGGTCGTCGACCACGATCACCCGGATCATCGCGCGGGCACCGTCGCCGTCACGCGGAACCCGTCGCTGCCGTCGAGCCTGACGTCGCCCCCGATGGCGTCGATGCGCTCGCGCAGCCCGCGCAGGCCGTTGCCGAGCCGCAGCTCGGGGCTGCCGCGCCCGTCGTCGACGGAGGTGAGCTTGACGGCCTGGCCGGGCGTGTTCTCGATGCTGATGCGCAGCGAGGTCGCGCCGGCGTGCCGGATGGTGTTGGTGACGATCTCCTGTACGGCGCGGATGAGCGTCAGCGTCACCTCCTCGGACAGGCTCACGTCGTCGATGCTGATGCCCACGTCGAGCCCCGGGATGTCGCGTACCAGGGCGTCGAGGGACTCGCGCAGGTCGGGCGCGTCGGCGCGGAGCTGCCCGACGGTCGTGCGCACGTCCCGCAGCAGGTTGCGCGCCACCCCGTCGGCGCGCTCGATGTGGGTGCGGGCGGCGGCGCCCTCGTGGTGCCTGGCGACCTCCAGCTCCAGGGTGAGCGCCGTGAGCTGGTGCCCCATGAGGTCGTGCAGCTCGCGGGCGATGCGCAGGCGCTCGTGCGCTCGCGCGGTGTCGGCCAGGATGACGCTCGCCGCCCGCAGCTCCACGTGCGCCTCGGCCAGCTCGCGGCGGAGCCGCTGCTCCCGGATGATCGCCACCGAGCTGAGCACCGCCGCCGTCTGGATCAGCAGGTACAGCAGCGCGCCGAGCCCGATCCCGGTGGGGTCGGCGCCGGCGAGGCCCGCGGTCACGGCGATGACGGCGGTGTTGAGCGCGATCACCACGGGGCCCGCCCACCGTGGCGCGACGTAGGCGCTCAAGGTCGCGGTGAAGACCAGCAGGATCGGCAGCCATCCGGCCCGGGGCGCCGTCAGGACCGTCAGCCAGCCCAGCACGACCGCCGCGGCGTAACAGACCCACGCCGCCTTCTTCCCGTCTTCCTCCCAGACCACGGCGCCCAGGCACGCGAGCATCAGGCCCGCGAACAACGCGCTCCAGACAGGTAGGGGCACCCACGTCTCGGTCACGCCGAGCAGCGTCGGAGCACCCACCCCGACGCACACCAGCAGCATCGCCAGACCGGCCCACACGTCCGGCTCGATTCGCCGCATAACGCCACTGTACGAGCGATCTGCCCGATCCTGGGGTGCCGAAAGTCATGGGTGCGCCTGCTGACCATCGGCACAGGCGCCCGGTGCCCGCCCCTTCCTAGCGTCGGAGGCATGCCATCAACGCCCGCCGTGGAGGCGGAACGACTGCACAAGCGCTACCGGGCCAAGGTCGCCGTCGAGGAGATCAGCCTGTCGGTCGGCGCCGGCGAGATCTTCGGCGTCCTGGGGCGCAACGGGGCCGGCAAGACGACCACCGTCGAGATGATCGCCGGTCTCCGGCGGCCCGACCGCGGCACCGTCCGCGTGCTCGGCCTGGACGTCCGGCGCGACCGGGCCCGGCTGCGCCAGGTCCTCGGCGTCCAGCTGCAGGACGCCACCCTGCACCACGCGCTGACCGTCACCGAGCTGGTCCGCCTGTACGCGACCTTTTACCCCGACCCGGTGCCGGCCGGGGAGCTGATCGAGTCGGTCAGCCTGACCGACTCCGCCCGCACCCGGTTCGACAACCTCTCCGGCGGCCAGCAGCAACGGCTGTCGATCGCGCTGGCCCTCATCGGACGCCCCCGGGTGGTGATCCTCGACGAGCTCACCACCGGGCTCGACCCCGAGGCGCGCCGTCACATGTGGGCGACCGTCGAAGGGCTGCGCGAGTCCGGCGTGACCGTCCTGCTCGTCAGCCACGCCATGGAGGAGGTCGAGCGGCTGTGCGACCGGGTCGCGCTGCTCGACGCGGGCCGGGTCGTCGCCCTCGACTCGCCCGCCGGGCTGGTCAGGCGGGCCGGGTTCGCCCAGCGGGTCACCTTCCGCGCGGCCTCCCCCGTACCGGAAGGGCTCCTGGAAGGGCTCGCCGAGGTCGAGCGCGTCCGGGCGGACGGCGACCGCGTCACGGTCGAGGGCAAGGGAGACCTGCTCCAGGCCGTCAGCGTCGCGCTCGTCAGGGCCGGCGTCGTGGCCACCGAGACCCGCAGCGTGCAGGCCAACCTGGACGACGCGTTCGTCGCGCTGACCGGGCACCGGCTGGACCCCGAGGAGGAGAGCACCCGATGACGGACATCCCCGTGTACCGGCCCGGCCCGCGGGCCTTCGGCCAGATGCTGATCTGCGAGCTCAAGATGGTCGCCCGCGACACCGCCGGGCTGATCGTGCCGATCGGCATGCCCGTGTTGATCCTGGTGATGAACGCCTCGTCCGCCGGCGAGCACGTCGTCGCGCACGGCCGCACGGCGCTCGACGTGTTCGTGCTGCCTCTGGTGTTCGCCATCGTCATGGCCACGACCGGCATCGTCAACATGCCGAGCTTCCTGGCCGCCTACCGGCACAGCGGCATCCTGCGCCGTCTCGGCGTGACCCCCGCCTCGCCCATGATGGTCCTGGTCGCCCAGGCGGTGGTGGGGATCGTGCAGATCGCCGTGGGCATCGCGGTCGCCTACGCCGTGGCCATGCTGGCGTTCGGGGCCAACACGCCGGTGAACATCGGCGCGGCGCTCGGCGTGCTGGCGCTGACGGTGGCCGCCATGTACGCCGTGGGCCTGATCGTCGCCGCCCTGTCGCCCACCCCGAACTCCGCCGTGGCGATCGGCCTGACCCTCTTCTTCCTCCTGGGGGCCACCGGCGGCATGTTCGGCGGGATGCAGAACCTGCCGGAGGCGGTCGCGACGATCGGGCAGTGGCTGCCGTTCGGCGCCGGCGTCCAGGCTTTGTCGTCCGCCTGGGTCGGCGCGCCCGTCGAGGCCGCCCACCTGGTCGCCCTGGCGGCGAACGTGGTGTTCGGCACGGTGATCGCGGCGGTGTTCTTCCGCTGGGACTAGCCACGACGGGTCGGCCCGACACCCCTATGACGCTATGAAGACGCCGCTATGGGATTGCAATGGCGTCAGAATAGCGTCATAGTGGCGTCATGGACCTCGCACCATATGTCGATCACCTCCGCCGCGAGCTGGCGATCGCCGCAGGGGCGGGCGGCGAGGAAGCCCGCGTGCTGGGCGAACGCCTCGCCGCCACGCTGGAGTCGGCCACCCGGCTCGCGCTGCTCGAGGCTCTCTCCGCCGCCGCCGACGAGATCACCCGCGACCTCGCGCCCGGCTCCGTCGAGGTGCGCCTGCGCGGCCGCGACCCCGGCTTCGTCGTGACGCCACCGCCGGGCGGCAGCTCGTACGAGGACGAGGGTGAGAGCGACCGGCCCGCCGCGCCACCGCCCGCCCCGCCACCGCCGGACGCCGACGAGGGCGGCACGGCCCGGATCTCGCTCCGGGTTCCCGAGCACCTCAAGCCGCGCATCGAGGAGGCGGCGGCCCGCGACGGCCTGTCGGTCAACGCCTGGCTGGTCCGCGCCGTGTCCGCCGCCCTCGACCCCGGCGAGACCGGACGCCGCGCCACCCGGCAGAGCGGCAACCGCTACAGCGGATGGGTGCGCTGATGACCACGCCGACCCATGACGAGGGGACCATGATGCCCGCTTTCCACACCCCCGAGCCGATCCTGGCCATCATCGACATGGCGACCGCCACCGTCCGGGTCAACGCCGGCGACCGCGACGACACGGTGGTGGAGATCCGCCCGGCCGACGAGTTCGACGACGCCGACGTGCGGGCCGCCGAGCGCGCCGAGGTCGAGTACGCCGGCGGCAGGCTCCTGGTCCGCGCCGACAAGGACACCTCCGACCGGGACCTGTCTCTCGGCAAGCTCGTGGAGTCGCCCGCCGACTGGGCGCGCTCGCTGCTGCTCGGCCAGGGCGGCTCGGTCCAGGTCACCATCGACCTGCCCGCGGGCTCCCGCCTCGACGTCAAGCGGGCGGCGGGCCTGCGCTGCCGCGGACCGCTCGGCGAGGTGGCGTTCACCACCTCCTACGGCGACATCCAGGTGGAAGCGGCCGGCCGGCTCCGCCTGAAGACCACGTACGGCGACATCTCGGTCACCCGCGCGGCCGGGCACGCCGAGATCACCACGGACCACGGCGACATCCGCGTCGGCGAGATCGACGGCACGGCGGTGATCAGGAACTCGCACGGCGAGATCCGCCTCCGGGAGGTCACCGGCGAGCTGCGGCTGAACACGGCCCACGGCGACGCCACCGTCGACCGCGTCCTGGCCGGCGTCGTCGCCAAGACGGCGTACGGCAGCGTCCGGATCGGCGAGGCGGTCCGCGGCTCGGTCGTCATGGAGACCACCGGCGGCGGGCTGGAGCTGGGCATCCGCGACGGCAGCGCCGCCTGGCTGGACGTGAGCTCGAAGTACGGATCCGTGGACGTCGGCCTGGACTCCGCCGACGGCCCCGGCCCGGCCGGCGACGTCGTCAAGGTGCGGGCCCACACCTCCTACGGCGACATCGTCATCCACCGTTCCTGACAAGTGAGGAGAAGCTCATGCCTGACGCGATCGTGGCCGAAGGTCTGGTCAAGAAGTACGGCGACGTCGTCGCCCTCGACGGGATGGACCTGACCGTCCCGGAAGGGACCGTGCTCGGGCTGCTCGGCCCGAACGGCGCCGGCAAGACCACCACGGTGCGGATCCTGACCACCTTGCTGACACCGGACGCCGGACACGCCACGGTGGCCGGGTTCGACGTCGTCCGCGACGCGCGCCGGTTACGCGCCCGGATCGGCGCCTCCGGCCAGTACGCCGCCGTCGACGACCATCTCACCGGCGCCGAGAACCTGGAGATGGTCGGCCGCCTCTACCACCTGGGCACCAGGCGCAGCCGGGAGCGCGCCCGCGAGCTGCTGGAGCGCTTCGACCTGACGGGCGCCGCCGACCGCCCGGTGCAGGGCTACTCGGGAGGCATGCGGCGCCGGCTCGACCTGGCCGGCGCGCTGGTCGCCGACCCGCCGGTGCTGTTCCTCGACGAGCCCACCACCGGCCTGGACCCGCGGGCCAGGGCGAGCCTGTGGGACGTCATCTCCGAGCTCGTCGCGGCGGGCACGACGGTGCTGCTCACCACCCAGTACATGGAGGAGGCCGACCGGCTCGCCGACCGCGTCGCGGTGGTCGACCACGGACGCGTCATCGCGCTCGGCACCGCCGACGAGCTCAAGAGCCACGTCGGCGGCGACCGGATCGAGCTGTCGGTGACGAGCGCCGCGGACCTGGCGTCCGCGACGCGCGTGCTGGCCCCGCTGTCCGCGGGCGCCCCGCAGAGCGACGCGACCGCCCTGCGGGTGACGATCCCGGTCGCGGGCGGCGCGTCCGCGCTCACCGAGGCGCTGGTCCGCCTGGCCGCCGAACGCATCACCGTACGCGACGCCGGGCTGCGCCGGCCGACCCTGGACGACGTGTTCCTGACCCTCACGGGACGCGAGGCCGACGAGAAGACCAAGGAGACCGCACGATGAACACCCTGCATCTCGCCGTCGCCGACGGCGTGACGATCGCCAGGCGCAACGCCCTGAAGATCCGGCGGGCGCCCGACCTGCTGGGCGGCGTCGTCATGCTCCCGATCGTGCTCGTGCTGCTGTTCACGTACGTCTTCGGCAGCATGATCAGCCTGCCGGGCGTGTCGTACGTGGAGTACCTGCTGCCCGGGATCTTCGTCATGACGATCGTCTCCAGCGGGCAGATCACCGGCTACACGCTGACCCAGGACCTGCAGAGAGGCATCTTCGACCGGTTCCGGACGCTGCCGATGTCGCCCTCGGCCGTGCTGACCGGCCAGACCGTCGCCGACGTCATCATGAACGTCACCAGCATCGTGACGATGGCGCTCGTGGGGCTGCTCGTCGGGTGGCGCGTGCACACCTCGCCGTGGGAGGCGGCCCTGGGGTTCCTCATGCTGCTGCTGTTCGCGTACGCCTTCTCCTGGGTGACGGCGACGGTCGCGCTGGCCCTGCGCACGCCCGAGGTCTTCAACAACGTGGCCACGATCATGTCGTTCCCGCTGGTCTTCCTGTCGAACGCGTTCGTCGACAGCGCGCGCCTGCCCGGCCCGCTGAAGCCGATCGCCGAATGGAACCCGGTCTCCACCCTGATCCAGGCCTCACGCGAGCTGTTCGGCAACACCAGCCCCGCCATGCCCGTCCCCGACGCCTGGCCGCTGCGGCACGCGGTGCCGGTGTCGTTCCTCTGGTCGGTGCTGCTCCTGGCCGTGTTCGCGCCGCTCGCCACGCGGCTGTACAAGAAGGCCGTCAGCCGATGACCCCCGACGACCGCGAGATGGCGGTGGAGCTGGTCCAGCAGGCGTACGCGGACGGCCGGCTCCAGCCCGCCGAGCTGGAACAGCGCCTCGAACTCGCCCTGACCGCCACCTCCGCGAAGGACCTGGAGCCGATCCTCGCCGACCTGCCGGACGACGTGGTCGTGCTCGAGACCACCGGCGGAAGCATCAGGCGAGCGGGCGACTGGCAGGTCCCGCGCCGCCTGCGCGTCAGCTCCGAGTACGGCAGGGTACGGCTCGACCTGTCGCAGGCCGTCATCCGGCATCCGCACATCGACATCGAGCTCCGGCTCCCGTTCGGCAGCGCCACGATCATCCTGCCCGCCGGGGCGAGCGCGAACGCCGACGGGGTGCGCACCGGATGGGGCTCCGTGGTGTGGAAGGCCCCCGCCTCCCGGCTCGCCGGCGGGCCGCACGTCCGGATCACCGGCGAGCTGACCTACGGCCGCCTCACCGTCCGCACCGCCCACTCCGGCTCCTTCGTCAGGAGACGGTGATGGTGGAGCCGTTGGCGGCCAGGCCGAAGATCTGGATGCAGTTGGCGCCATGGTCGGCGATCAGCCAGGCGTGGTTGCCGAACGAGTCGATCCGGTAGTTGTGACCGGGCTCCAGCGTCGTGTATTGCTGCCGGTTTCCCGCGCTGTCCAGCCAATGGATCTGTATGGAGTACGGGCTCTCGTTGATCACCATCAGCTGTGAGGGCCATCCGTTCACCGAGTGGAGCCGGCCTTCCACGGAACAGGCGTAGGCGCTGGCACCGGCATGGGTGAACGAATATCGGTACGAATCAGGATCGGGTGTTTCCGTTTCCTCCACGACGGGCTCTTCGGTCTCCTCCTCGACCGGCTCTTCGGTCGGCTCCTCGGATGGCTCCTGGCTGGGCTCTTCTGAGGAGTCGGCCGGAGAGGGTGAGCTGGTCGGACTGGGTGTTGGATCGGTCCACGATGTCTCCTGCCATAACGGCACTACCGCCACGACAAGGGATAGGATGCCGACAATTCCTGCTATTACCGTCCAAAAAGCTACAGATCGCGGCCCCAGCCATCCGCGGGAATTCGAAGAGGAATTCGCCATGTCACCCTCCTGAACACTGACCGCGCCGATATCAGATATCTACAACAGACACATCCCGCAAAGAAGACGCGGAGCACCGGCTTCTGGCTGGCAGGACCGACCCACTTTCAAGCGTGCGCCGAGGCCCGACTCAATCAGCCTTGACTTATATAAGCGCCAGATGAGACTGTGGCCCCGTCGTACGCAACCGGACAGGAGGCCGAGGTGGCCGAGACGACGGCGGCCGAGGTGATGGCCGAGCTGGCCGAGCTGGAGGACCCGAAGACCCGCGCGGTCAACGAGAAGCACGGTGACGATCACGGGGTGAACCTCGGCAAGCTGCGCGCGCTCGCGAAGCGGCTGAAGACGCAGCAGGAGCTCTCGGTCCGGCTCTGGGAGACGGGTGACACCGCGGCGAGGCTGGTGGCGATCCTGATCTGCCGCCCGAAGGCGTTCGGGCGGGACGAGCTGGACGCCATGCTGCGCGAGGCGCGCACGCCCAAGGTCCACGACTGGCTCGTGAACTACGTGGTCAAGAAGAACCCGCACGCCGAGGAGCTGCGCCTGATCTGGTCCGCCGACCCGGACCCCGTGGTCGCGAGCGCCGGCTGGGCGCTGACCACCGAACGCGTGACGAAGAAGCCCGAGATCCTCGACCTCGCGGGGCTGCTCGACGTCATCGAGGCGGAGATGAAGGACGCCCCGGACCGCCTGCAGTGGGCGATGAACAACTGTCTGGCCCAGATCGGCATCGACCACGCCGAGCACCGCGCCCGGGCCGTCGACATCGGCGAGCGGCTGCAGGTGCTCAAGGACTACCCGACTCCCCCGGGCTGCACGTCCCCCTTCGCGCCCATCTGGATCGACGAGATCGTGCGCCGCCAGAGGGGATGAGCGGCGTTGCAGATGCTCCGTTGAACGGAATAATGTCGGCCTCATGCCAAGAGGAACCTCCGAAGTCAGCGAGCCGATGTTCTTCGTGCTCGCCGCTCTGCGCGCGGGGCCGCTGCACGGGCACGCGATCAGCAAGTCCATCAAGGAGCTGTCCGGAGGCCGGGTCCAGCCGTCGGTCGGCACGCTGTACGGCATCCTCGAACGCCTGAACGATCGCGGCGTGATCACGGTGGACCGCGAAGAGCTGATCAACGGCCGCAACCGCCGCTATTTCCGCATCACCGACGAAGGCCGGGCTCTGGTGGAGGCCGAAGCGAGGCGGATGCAGGCGGCCGCCTCGCTCGTCCTGCGCCCGGCCGGTCCATGACGATCGTCAAGCCTGCCTCCGCCGTCGAACCACCCGCCCCGTCCGTCCTGGAACGGCGCTACCGCAAGCTGCTGCTCGCCTACCCGAGGCACTACCGCACCGCTTACGGCGACGAACTGCTCGACGTCCTGCTCGCCGACGCGGCGGGACGGACCGTCCCGCCGCCGAAGGAGGTGTGGGGCCTGCTTCTGGGCGGCGTGCGCAGCCGCATCCTGCATCAGGCGACGGGCAACGCCTGGGCGGACGGCCTCCACCTGGCCGTCACCGCCGTGACGGCGGCGAACCTGGCCGCGCTTCTGCCCTACGCCGGCACGCTGCCGTTGTGGACGCTGCTGTCGGCGCTCGCGCTGCTGGCCGTCCAGCGCGGACGGCTGCGTACGGCGTTCGCGCTCACGCTGGTCACCGGGGTGAAGGCGGCGGCGATCGCGGCCGGGCGGCCGGCGTTCGACCTGACCGTGCTCCCGGTCTATCCGAACCCGCTCGGCGACCGGCCGCTGTTCGGTGACAGCAGTCCGCTCGTCGCGGCGGCCGGTTACGCGGTCGCGCTGATCGGACTGCTCGTGCTCATCTCCCGGAGCCGGGCGCCGCGGGTCAGGTCATGGTGGTGGTGGGCGGCGATCGTGCCCGCCGCCTGGGCCGGTCCGGCCTGGATGGCGGAGGAGGCGGGTCACCCCCTGAGTCTGAGCAGGATGGCCGCGGAGGTGACGGCGTTCGGCCTGGCGGCGGTGTGCGGATATCTGGCACGCGACCACCGGTGGGCGTTCGCCGCGAGCGTCTACCTGCTCGCGACCTCGGGCGGGATGATCCTGCACGCGCCGGAGCTGACGAAACAGCACCTGGCCTACGAGGGCGTGCTGGTCCTGCTGGCCCTGGCCGCGGCGTTCGCGCCCTTCAGGCATCGGCGCCACTGCCTCGATTGACCATACTTCGTTGAACGTAGTATGGTCCCGCGCATGCCAAACAGATTCCTCCTGGGTCTGGCCGCGCTCTGTCTCGCCGGGACGGCGGCGTGCGCCTCCGCGGCCGAGACCCGATCCGCGCCCCAGCCGGCCGAGGACAGCAAGGCCGACCAGGCTCAGCTCACGCAGTCGGCCATCGCCGACTGCATGAAGCAGGAAGGCTTCAAGTACGTCGCCTGGACCCCCGATCCGAAGACCGGCGACGAACAGGACAAGGCCGCCTCGGGCGACTACGAGGCGATGCGGGCGATCGCCAGGAAGCGCGGGTTCGGCATCTTCACCACCATCGCCGACCCGAGCCTCAAGGAAGTCGTCTGGAGCGAGTCGGACAGCCCCAACTTCACCATCAAGAACGAGCTCTCCCCCGCCCAGCTTGCGGCCTACGACAAGGCGCTCGAATCCTGCCGGGCCCAGGCGGTCAAGAAGGTCACCGGCCGGGTCGTCCGTTCCGCGGAGGACCTGGCCGAGCAGCGCAACCAGATGATCGACCAGACGCTCGACCGCGAGCTCAACGGCGACCCCGAGCTGATCGAGCTGGCCGCGGCCATGGGCGACTGCCTCAAGGGCAAGGGCTACCGCATCGACTCCGTCAGGCCGGCGGACATCGGCAGGCAGGTCCCGAACACGTTCGAGGAGCAGCTCAAGCGGATCGCCCTGAACGACGACATCCCCGAGGAAGGCATCGGCGAAGGGCGCTACATCGTTCCGCGCCTCGCCCCCGCCACGGCCCGGCAGTGGGCCGACAAGGAGATCAAGGCGGCCCTGGACGACGTGGAGTGCGGCAAGGACTTCTACGCCGCGTACGAGCCGAGGAACCGGGAGATCAGCGACAGGGTGACGCGGATGTTCGGGGGCGTGACACCGTGACGACGTCCATCGGCGGGCCGCGGGTCCGATGAAGTCCCCGCGCAAGCTTCTCGTCGCCGTTCTCGCCGGCGTCGTGGTCATCGCCGGCGTCGGCTGGGCCCTGGGTGCCAGGCTGCGCTCACCCGCGGACGAGGCCGCCCGCCGCGCCGCGCCGCGGCCCTCGCTCGTCACCGTCGCCGTCGAACGCCGCCGGCTGGTCAGCGCCGTGGTGGTCAGCGGCACGGTGGAGTACGGCTCGCCGCTGCCCGTGAGCCTCGCCGGAGCCGTCGGCGGCGGGGAAGAACTGCAGCGAGCCACCCGGGCACCGCGCAAGGGCAGGCTCGTGGAGGGCGCGGTGCTCATGGAGGTCAACGGCCGCCCGGTGTTCGCCCTGCGCGGCGCCGTGCCGATGCACCGCACGATCACGCCCGGCGCCGAGGGCGCCGACGTCGGGCAACTGCAACGCGCGCTGCGCAGGCTCGGGTACGGCGGCCCGCGCACCGGCGTCTTCGACCAGGCCACGATCGCCGCCGTCGCCAGGATGTACGCGGCCAAGGGGTACGAGGCCCAGAAGCCGGCACTCGCCGACCGGCAGACCTACGACACCTTGCGCCAGGCCGTGCGGACGGCGCGGGAGACGCTCGCGACCGAGCGCCAGGCGCTCGACCGGGGCCGTGACGTGTCCCCGCTGAAGCTCAGGGCGGCCAACGCCGAGGCCGACCTCGCGGCGGCGAAGAAGGCGCTGGAGCAGGCCGGGTCGCGGCGGCTCACGTCCGAGGACGAGACCAGGCTGGCGGCGGCCGACGAGGCGGCGCGCACGGCGCGGGAGAAGCTGGCGGAGGCGCGGCGGGCCCTCGCCGCGGCCGGTGACCAGCCCACCGCCGCCCCGTCGGACGGCCCCCGGGCCACGGCCCCGGCCGTCGACAGGGAACTGCTGGAGATGCGGGTGGCGAACGCCGAGGCGGAGCTCGCCGCCGCGGGAGAGGCCAGGAGCAGGATCCTGGCGGAGGCCGCGCAGGGCCGCGATACCCGGCTGACCGAGCTGCGCAAGGCCGTGCGCGACGCGCGGGAGGCGCTGGCCACGGCCGAGCAGGCGCTGCGCCAGGCCAGGCAGCTCGCGCCGGCCCGGCTCAAGGTCGCCAACGCCAGGAAGAACGTGGCGGCGGCCGAGGCGATGCTCGCCGAGTTCGCGCGCACGTACGGAACGTCCGTACCGCCAGGGGAGGTGGTGTTCCTGCCGAAGCTGCCGGCCCGCGTGCACAAGAGCGAGGTGAAGCCGGGGCAGCGCGTCGAGGCCGAGGTCGCGACCGTGACCAGCTCCGTCTTCATGGTGACGGGCACGGTCGAGGCGGCGGAGTCGGGCCTGCTGCGGGCGGGCATGCGGGCCGAGATCGAGGCCGGCACCGGCAGGAAGCTCCCGGCGACGCTCACCGCCGTCGGCGAGCGGGCCGCGGTGGGAAACGAGAGCGCGGGACCGGCCGCCGACGGGGGCCGGCCTGTCCTGCTCACCCCCGCCTCGATGAAGGGACTGAAGGCCGGGACCGCGGTGACGACGCGGATCACGGTCGGGGCGACCGAGGAGCCGGTGCTGGTGGTGCCGATCGCCGCGGTCATCACCGGCGCGGACGGCAGGACACGCGTCCGCGTCGAGTACGCCTCCGACAGGACCAGGGACGTCGAGGTGCGGACGGGCCTGGCCGCCGACGGGAACGTCGAGGTGACGGGCGAGCTCAAGGAAGGCGACCGGGTGGTGGTGAGCGATGTCTGAGCCGGTCATCGAGCTGCGCGCGATCACGAAGGAGTTCCCTTCCCGGCCTCCGGTACGCGCCCTCGACGACGTGTCGTTCCGGGTGGACCGGGGCGACTACGTGGCGATCGTCGGCCCGTCGGGCTCCGGCAAGTCGACGCTGCTCAACGTGCTGGGCCTGCTCGACCGCCCGACCACGGGCAGCTACCGCCTCGACGGAACCGAGACCACGACGCTGAAGGACGGCGCCCGCACCAGGCTGCGCGGCGACCGCATCGGCTTCGTCTTCCAGTCCTTCCACCTGCTCCCCCACCGCAGCCTGGCCGAGAACGTCATGCTCGCCGAGGTCTACGGCGGGCGGCCGCGGAGGGGACGGCGGGAGCGGGCGCTGGCGGCGCTCGAACGCGTCGGCCTCGGCCACCGTACGGGCTTCCCACCGGGCCGGTTGTCGGGCGGCGAGCGCCAGCGCGCGGCCATCGCCCGGGCCCTCATGGGAGAGCCGGCCCTGCTGCTGTGCGACGAGCCCACCGGCAACCTCGACAGCCGCAACACCGAGGCCGTGCTCAGCCTGTTCGCCGGGCTGCGGACGCAAGGGCTGACGATCGTGGTCATCACGCACGAGCGAGAAGTCAGCGAGCGCGCCGAGCGCCGGGTCCGGATCACCGACGGCATGCTGACGGAGGCCTGATGGATTTCCGGGACCTGGCCGGCGAGGCGGCCGCCGGGCTGCTCTCCAGACCCGTCCGAGCGGCGCTCACCACGCTCGGCACCGTGCTCGGCATCACCACGCTCGTGGTCACGCTGGGCGTGGCCGCCACCGCGGGCAACCAGATCGTCGGCCGCTTCGACGAGCTCGTGGCCACCGCCATCACCGTCGAGGTGCCGGAGTCGCCGCACGCTCCGCTGGTGGGATGGACCGCGGTCGACCGGCTGACCCGGCTGCGCGGGGTCGAGTCGGCGGCCGCCGTGGCCGAGTCGAAGGAGGGCGCCAACCTGTCGGTGCGGTCCACCGACATCGTGGACCCGACCCGGGTCACCACGCAGTCCCTCACCGTGCTCGCCGCGACGACCGGGCTGCCGGAGGCGGCGCGCGGCCGGATGGTGCGGGGCCGGTTCTACGACAGCGGGCACGTCAGGCGGGGCGACCGGGTGGCGGTGCTCGGCGACCAGGCGGCCAGGATGCTCGGCGTCACCGCGCTCGACCGGGCGCCGGCCGTCTTCATCGGAAAGCACGCGTACACCGTCATCGGGGTGCTCGGCGACCTGCGCCGCGAACGGAACCTGAGCACCGCCGTGATCGTCCCGCACACCGCGGGCCGGCGGTTCGGTCTCCGGGACGTGAACAGGGTGCTGGTCAACACCAGCCTGGGCGCCACCGGGCTGATCACCCGACAGGCGCCGGCCGCGCTCAGCCCGGGGAACGAGGACATGCTGCAGGTCGTCGCCCCGCCCAGCCCGACCAGGGCCCGCGACCAGGCCCAGGACGACGTCAACGCGCTGTTCATGATCCTCGGCCTGGTCTCGCTCGTCGTCGGCGCGGTCGGCATCGCCAACGTCTCCCTCGTCACCGTCATGGAGCGGGTCACCGAGATCGGCCTGCGCCGCGCACTCGGCGCGGCCAGGCGGCACATCGCCGCCCAGTTCCTGCTCGAGTCGACGCTGATCGGGCTGACCGGCGGTGTGATCGGCGCGAGCCTGGGCGTGGTGACGATCGTCGCGGTGTCCGCGGCCAAACAGTGGACACCGCTGCTCGACGTACGCCTGGCCGTCGCCGCGCCCGTCGTGGGAGCCGTGGTGGGGTTGCTGGCCGGGCTCCATCCGGCGCTGCGTGCCGCCAGGATGGAGCCGGTGGACGCGCTCCGCTGACCGAGCGCGGGGCCGCCCCTGTCAATCACGCGTCGCCGAGACCTTCTCCCGCACCCGCTCGGCCTCGGCACGGCGATGCTGTGACTCGTACAGGGCCAGCGCGTCCCGCCAGGCGTCCCTCGCCGCCGTGTCGTCTCCGAGCGCGTGGTGCGCGTCGCCCAGGCCGACCAGCGTGTCGGCGCTCTGGAAGGCGTTCCCGGTGATCTTGCGCAGGTCGAGACACTGCCCGTAGTACTCCAGCGCGCGCTCGTACTCGCCCTGGCGGAAGGCGAGCATGCCGAGGCTGTCGAGCGTGGCGGCCTCGCCACCGCGGTCGTGGTGGCGGCGGAAGAGCGTGAGTGCCCGCTCGCAGGCGTCGCGCGCCGCCTCGTGCTCGCCGAGCTGCAGGCGGATCCAGCCCACGGCGCTGAGGGCGTTGGCCTCCCAGATGGGGTCGCCCGCCTCGCGCTGGAGCCGCAGCGCGGCCCGCGCGTGGCGGAGCCCGCGCCGCGGCTGCCCGCGCACGCTCCACATCCAGCCCACCGTGTGGTGCACCTGGGCCAGCCTGGACCAGTCCCTGGCCCGCTCGAACAGCTCCAGCGCCCGGTCGAGGTGGTCGATCGCCTCGTCGATCCGGTCGGCCGCCGCGTGGGCGTATCCCGTGTGCCAGTGGACGACGGCGGTGGTGTGCGGGTCGTCCAGCCGGTCCGCGGCCGCCAGCGCGATCTCCCAGGAGGCGAGCCGCTCCCTGTTGAAGGAGCGGCGCAGCAGGAAGGTGTTCATGCCCCAGGCGAGCTGCCAGCCCGCCGCGTCCATGCCCAGCCCGGGGGTCAGGTGGTGCGCGACCAGCAGGCACGGCAGTTCGGTCTCGAACCAGGCCAGCGCGGCCGTGGCGTCCTCGAAGGCCGGGTCGTCCCCCTGCCAGGGAGGGGCCGCGATGGCGGGGCGGTGGGGGTAGAGCACCCGGTCCGCTGCGCAGGCCATCGCCATGTAGGCCTCGATCAGGCGTACCAGAGCCTGTCGCCGCGTGCCGGCGGGCAGGTCGGCCTCGGCCTGTTCGGCGGCGTACAGCCGGACGAGGTCATGCATCCAGTAGCGGCCGGGGGAGACCTGCCGGACCAGGTTCGCGGTCTCGAGGGTGGAGATCAGGGCGCGGGTCTCGGCGGGCGGGAGCCCGGCGAGCGCGGCCGTCGCGGGCAGGCCGATCTCGGGGCCCGGGGCCGTCCCCAGCAAGAGGAAGAGCCGCGCGGCCCGCGCGTCCAGCGCCGCGTACGAGGAGGCGAACACGGCACGCAGACCGGCGCCCAGATCGCCGGTCTGCAGCGCGTCGAGCCTGGTGGCCGGATCGCGGAGCTCCCGGGCGAGAACGGCCAGGGGGAAGCCCGGATGCGCGCTGACACGGGCGGCCAGCACGCCCAGGGCCAGGGGCAGGCCGCCGCTGTGCTCCAGCAGCACGCCGACGGAGGCGGGGTCCGCGGCCATGGTCTCCGGGCCGAGGTGGTGGGAGAGCATGTGGTGGGCCTCCTCGTCGGAGAAGGCGCCGACCTCCAGCAGCCGGGCGGAGTGCGTGGCGTGCAGGCTCACGAGCCGGTTGCGGCTGGTGACCAGCACGGTGCAGCCCGGCCTTCCCGGGATGAGCGGCGTCACCTGGGCGCTGTCCCTGGCGTTGTCCAGCACGACGAGCAGCCGGCGCTCCGCCAGGACGGAACGGTAGAGCGCGGCCTGCGCCTCCTGTTCCACGGGGATGACCGTGGGGGGCACGCCCAGCGCTCCCAGGAAGTGCCGCAGCACGGTGCCCGGCGGCACCGGCTCCTCGGCGTCGTCGAAACCCCGGAGGTTCGCGTACAGCTGTCCGTCGGGATAGCGGTCGCGGTGGGTGTGCGCCCAGTGGAGCGCCAGCCAGGTCTTGCCGATGCCGCCGGGCCCGCTGATCACGGCGACGCCGACGCTGTCCGCGCCGAAGGCCGGCTGCCGGTCGAGCTCCCGCAGTTCGCGGCTCCTGTTGGTGAAGGACGCGGGTGCGGCGGGAAGCTGGCTGGGCACGGGCAGCACGGGCAGCTCGTCCCGCCGCGGCGCGCGGTCCGTGCCCGGTCGCTCGCGCGGGCCCGCGTCGGACCGCAGGATCAGCCGCTGCAGCCGCTGGAGCTCGTTCGTGGGCTCCAGGCCCAGCTCGCCGACCAACCGGTCCCGGAACTGCCGGTACACCTCCAGCGCCTCGCCGCGCCGTCCGCTCTCGTACAGCGCCCGCATGAGCTGCCCGTGGAGGCGTTCCCTCAGCGGGGCCTCGGCCGCCAGCGCGCGGACCTCCGTGACGACGTCGGTGTTCCTGCCCAGGGCCAGCAGCACGGACTGCCGCTCCTCCAGCGCGTCGAGTCTCAGCCCGTCCAGCCACTCGGCCTGCGCCTCGGCGAACGAGCCGGTGACCCCGGCGAGCGGGGCGCCCCGCCACCAGCCCAGCGCCCGGTCGAAGTGGCCGAGCGCCTCCTCGGACCGGCCCTCGGCCACCGCTTCGCGGGCGAGCGCCACCCGGGAGTTGAAGCAGGCGAGGTCGAGCCCTCCAGGGGACGGCCGCAGGACGTAGCCCGGCCGCTGGGTGGCGATGACGTCGGCTCCCAGGGCGGCGCAGGCACGGCGCACCTCGGAGACGAGCATCCTGACCCGGGAGGCCGAGCCGCTGGGCAACGGCTCGCCCCAGACCGCCTCCGCCAGCCGCTGCGTCGAGACCACGCGATCGGCGTGCAGCAGCAGGGCCGTGAGGAGGGCTCCCTGCTTGCCGGAGAAGGTGACCCGTTCGGCCCCCGCCTCCAGTTGGACGGGCCCGAGGAGGCGGAACAGCGTCGCCGGCGCGGAAGCGTCCCCACCTGCCATCAGCGGCTCCCTGCCCCCTCCCCACCTCCTGACTCCGCACGAGTGTAGGGCCGACAGGCGGAAAGATCACGACATCGCCCCAGATCAGGGCATCCCTCCGGCTGCGCGGGGACCGGTCCCTGCCTCTGACTCGTGCGGAAAACAGGCGGAAAACAGGCACGTCATCCATAGGCTCGGACCGAAATTCCGTGGATAGGGCCGTCGGAATCGGCGTTCACCGTCGTCTTTCCGCAAGGCTCCATACCTCGAAAGGATTCGCGCATGAAGGTTGCCATGAGGCGTATCTCTCTAGGCCTGTCGACCGCCATCGCCGCCGCCGCGATGACCGTCGTCCTCGCTCCGGCCCCGGCCTCCGCCCAGGTCGTCGTCAGGTGGTATCCGTACACCACCGCGGGCGCGAAGCAGTGCAACTCCGACGCCAACTCCGCGGGTCCCGAGTACTACTGCACCACGATCAAGGTCGGCTCCACGAAGATGTACGCCCTCGCCCGGCCGTAGGGATGTCCTGAAGATTCCGGTGTTCTTCTCGGCACCGGGACTCCGGTCATAGGTGTCCTGCCGGGAGCGTTTCCACGTTCCCGGCCGGATGTCAGCTTGCCGCGAGGGCCGCCGTGGGAGCCAGCCGGGAGGCCCTGATCGCCGGGTAGATCCCGGCCACCGCACCGACGGCCAGCGTGGCGGCGAAGGCGCCCCCCAGCACCCAGGGCGGCACCGTGGGCGGCCAGCCCCGCGACAGCGCGTACCCCGTGGTCACCAGGCCGCCGAGCGCGAGTCCTGCCACCCCGCCGAGCACCGACAGCAGCAGCGACTCCGTCAGGAAGTGGATCCTGATCTGCCCCCGCGTGGCGCCGAGCGCCCGGCGCAGCCCGATCTCCTTGCGTCGCTCCAGCACCGAGATCACCATCGTGTTGGCCACGCCCACCCCGCCGACGAGCAGCGCGACCGCGCCGAGCCCCAGCAGCAGGTTGGTGAAGGTGCCCGCGGCGGCAGCGCGGGCGGCCAGCGCGTCCGACGGGCGTGAGACCGCGACCTCGTGCGGCCTCTCGGGGCTGACCGTACGGGCGAGCATGCCCCTGACCCGCGCCACCGATTCCTCGGTCGACCGCTCGTAGACAGTCGTCGGATGGCCGTCGAAGCCGAGCCGCTCCCGCGCGACCGGGAATCCGATCAGCGCGGCCCGGTCGATCTCCGGCGCCAGCGGCAGCGAGGTGAGCACGCCCGTCACGGTGAACCACCGCTCGCCCACCCACACCTGGACTCCGGTACGGGTGACGCCGAGCCTCCGGGCGGCGACCGCGCCGAGGACGACCGCGGGCTGGCGGGCGATCGCCTCGTCGAGCCACCGTCCGGTGCCCACGCGCCCGTCGAGCGTGTCCAGCAGGTCCAGGGAGGTGGCCTGGACGGTCAGTCCGCCCGTGTCCTCCTTGGGAACGCGGTCGGTCCTGCGGATGGTCGCGGCCACGGTGCCGGTGGCGCTGGCGTCGGTGACTCCCGCGATCCTGCGGACCATGAGCGCGGCGTCCGTGCCCGCGTACGACCTGGAAGCGATCTTCGAGCCGTTCCGCCGTCTGCGGACCGACCGGGTGCGCTCCGACCGCGGCACCGGGCTGGGGCTGTCCATCGTGCGCGCCACGGCCCAGGCCCACCAGGGCACCGTCGTGGCCGAACCGCGCGAGGAAGGCGGGCTGACGATGACCGTGCGCCTGCCCTCGTCGTGACCTTGCGTCGTGGCGTGATCCTGCATATCGTCCCGATATATCAAGTCGATACATCGGGGTGACCCGGTGAGGCGGGAGCTGCGATGAGGCGGATCGACTACGACACCGAGCAGCACCAGGACTACGCGCGCGGCCGGGCGCTCAACGAGGAGCAACGGCGGACATGGATCAGCGCCTTCGAGGCGGCGCTGCCCGAGAGGCGCCCGCTCGCCGGGCTGGACGTCGGCTCCGGGACCGGCAGGTTCACCCCCGCACTGGCGCGCGCGTTCGGCCCTGTCACCGGCGTCGAGCCGTCGGTCCGCATGCGCGAGACAGCGCAGGCCCAGTCCCGCCATCCCGAGGTGCGCTATCTGGCAGGCTCCGCCGAGGACATGCCGGTGCCGTCCGCCTGCGCCGACTACGCGCTCATGTTCCTGTCCTGGCACCACGTCCAGGACAAACCACGCGCGGCCCGCGAGCTGGCCAGGGTGCTCCGGCCCGGCGGGCGCCTCCTGCTGCGCGCCAACTTCAGCGACCACCACCCCAGGCCGTGGTGGCTGGAACACTTCCCCCGCGGCTACGAGGTGGACGCCGCCCTGTTCCAGCCCTTGCACGAGGTCATCGCGATGTTCACGTCGGACGGCTGGCGCGTCACCGACTTTCGCACGGTCACCGAACCGTCCTACGGCACCCTCGGCGACATGCTCGAACGACTGCGCCTGCGTACCCTTTCGTTCTTCGCCCAGCTCAGCCCCGACGACCTGGAGACCGGCTTCCGCCGCCTCGAACAGGCGGTCGCCGCGGACCCCGACGCCCCGGCACCCGTCTTCTCCGAGCCACTCCTTACCCTCGAACGCAACTGAGCGAACAGCCGAAACTCACAGTAAACAAGCAGTAGCTGTGAGTAATATTCAGGCATGCTGACGCAGGAGCACGAGTTCCTCATCGAACTCGTCCGCCATCGACCCTCCCTGGTCGCGACCCTGCTGGCCGAAGTCGGCCTCAAGGTGCCCGCGTTCAAGGAGGCCCGGCTGGAAAGCGCCGACCTGAACGACTGCCGGCCTACCGAATACCGCGCGGACTCGGTCGTCGCCATGGTCGACGACAAGCGAGTCTTCGCCGTCGTACTGGAGGTGCAACGCAGATACGACAGACGAAAACACTGGTCGTGGCCGGTATATCTGGCCACGCTGCGGGCGCGCCTCAAGTGTCCCTGCGTCCTTCTCGTCTTCTGCCCCGACGCGGCGGAAGCCAGAAGGTGCGCCACTCATATCGACATGGGGCATCCCGGCTGGATCCTCTGCCCGGTGGTGGTGGGCCCGGAACAGGTGCCCATGATCACCGATATCGCCCGCGCCATCGCCGAGCCCGAGCTGACCGCCCTGTCCGCCGTCGTGCACGGCGATGGCGACGAAGGCCTCAAAGTCCTGCAAGTACTGCATGACTCACAGCAGCACCTGCCCCAGGAGCAGCGGAGTTATTCTGATCTGGTACTCGCGCTGCTGCCCGAGTCCGTTGTCACCAAGTTCAGGGAGATCGCAGTGGCCGTCCTGGATGAGATCAAGCACCCGTGGGTACGCGGCTGGATCGCCCACGGCGAGAGCTTGGGAGAAGCCAAGGGAGAGGCTAGAGGAGAGGCCAAAGCGATCCTGATGGTTCTCGAGACACGTGGCCTCGAAGTGTCCGACGAGACGCGGGAACGCATCCTCGGCTGCACCGACCAGGAAACGCTCGAAGCGTGGATCCACAAGGCGGTCACCGTACGAAGCGTCGAAGAACTCTTCGTAGTCAGCGGGGCGTGAGGGTCAGGGTCAAGGCGCCGGGGACGGCGGTGAAGGTGTCGCGTATGCGGGCCGTCAGGGAGGCGCGGGTGGGCTCCGCCGGGTCGGCGGCCCACCCTTCCAGGGCGTGGTGAAAGGCCGCGACCGCCATGTCCAGGGCCAGGCGAAGACGGGGATCGTCGCGTTCCGGCGGCACGTCGAAGCGGCGGGACAGGATGTCGAGGGCGGTGCGGGTGATGAGGTCGCACATGTAACGGCAGTGCGCGTCCAGCGACGGGGTCTTGTCGGCCAGTCGCAGGTTGAGCAGGACGCGGCGGGTCCACCCCTCGGCGGGCATCCGGTCGATGACGGAGAGCAGCGCGTCGCACAGGAACGGCAGGATCGCGGCGCCGGAGGGGTCGCGGGACTCGATGTCGTCGAGGAAGGCGATCCACAGATCGTGCGTGGGCGCGCCGGCCACGTCCTCCTTGCTGGTGAAGGTGCGGAAGAACGTGCGCTTGGAGATCTCCACCGCGTCACACAGCTCGTCGAGCGTCACGCCGTCGAAGCCCCGCTCGGTGAACAGCTCCAGCGCCGTGTCGATCAGGGCCTGCCGGGTCCGCGCCTTCTTCCGCTCGCGCAGCGGCAGGTCACGGAGTTCGTCCTCGGTCATCACCCGGCGGGCGAGTACGGCCGGGCGGGTCGGTGTGGTGCTGTCCACCCCTCCAAGTGTAACGGATGCGCTAACGCCTACAGGAGGTTTATGCCACTGAGTGGCGTTATAGTGAGCCATGTCGGCGCACTTCGACGAAAGGCACCACCATGCGCGCTTTGATCACCGACCCCGCGGCCCCCGGCGGGCTCCGCCTGGGCGAGACGCCCGACCCCGTCCCCGCACCGGACGAGGCTCTCGTACGCGTGACCGCCACGTCCCTGAACCACGGCGAAGCGTCCCTGGCGCGGCAGGGGGCGCCGGCGGGCGCGGTCCTGGGCTGGGACGCCGCCGGAGTGGTGGTCCGGCCCGCCGGCGACGGATCGAGCCCACCGGCGGGCACCCCCGTGATCACCCTCGGCATGGCCGGCGCCTGGGCCGAACAGCGCGCCGTGCACACCGGCATGATGGGCACCGTGCCCGAGGGCGCCGACCCCGGCGCGATCAGCACGATCCCCGTCGCGGGACTCTCGGCCCTGCGCGCCCTGCGCCGCCTCGGCCCGGTCCTCGGCAGGCGGGTGCTGATCACCGGCGCGACAGGAGGCGTCGGCCGGTACGCCGTCCAGCTCGCCCGGCTGGCCGGCGCCCATGTCATCGCCTCCACCGGCGACCCCGCCGCGCACGGCGACACTCTGCGCGCCCTCGGAGCCGACGAAGTGCTCGCCGGCCCGGAGAACGTGGACGAACCGGTGCACGGCGTCCTCGACATGGTGGGCGGTCACCACCTCGTCGCGGCCTACGACCGCCTCGCCCCCGGCGGCACCCTCGTCGCGGTGGGCCGGGTGACAGGCGAGGGCGAGAGCTTCCCGTACCCGATGCTGTCCGGCGACCGCGGCCACGACCGCTCCATCGTGTCCTTCTACCTGCCAGGCGAGTCCGGCCTGGGCCCCGACCTCACCTGGCTGGCCGCCAAGGTCGCCGCGGGTGTCCTCACCCCACAGATCGCCTGGCGCGGCCCCTTGGACAAGGCCGCCGAGGCGATCGACGCCCTCCTGGGCCGCCGCCTGCACGGCAAGGCCGTCCTCGACATCGCCTGACGACCTCACCCCGGACGAATCGCGCACGCGACGAATCGGGGCCGCATCGGCTACCGTCACGGTCATGCCCCTCGCCTCGATTCCCAGCCCTTCCGAAGGTGTCTGGCATCTCGGATTCATTCCGATCCGGGCGTACGCGTTGTGCTTCATCGTCGGCATCGCCTTCGGCGTCTGGCTCAGTCAGCGGCGCTGGCGCGCCCGGGGCGGCGAGGAAGGCGCGATCACCGACATCGCGGTGCCCGGGGTGGTGTTCGGCCTGATCGGCGCCCGCCTCTACCACGTCATCACCGACTGGCAGCTGTACTTCGGCCCGCGCGCGATCAAGGAGCCCTACCAGGCGCTGTTCATCTGGGAAGGCGGGATGAGCATCTGGGGCGCGGTCGCCCTGGGAGGCGTGGGCGTGTGGCTGGCCTGCCGCCGCCGGGGACTGTCCGTCAGCGCCGTGGCCGACGCGGTCGCGCCCGGCATCGCGTTCGGGCAGGCGATCGCCCGCTGGGGCAACTGGTTCAACCAGGAGCTGTACGGGAGCCCGACCACGTTGCCGTGGGGCCTGGAGATCGACCAGGCGCACGGCGGCCAGCCGGGCGTGCTCTACCACCCGACATTCCTGTACGAGTCGCTGTGGAACGTCGCGCTCGGCTTCGCCCTGATCTACGCCGGCAGACGGTTCACGCTCCGCCACGGCCGCCTGTTCGCCCTCTACGTCGCCGGTTACACGCTGGGGCGGTTCTGGATCGAAGGGCTGCGGATCGACCCGGTCGGCGGGGTGGACCACGCGGTCATGTTCCTGGACCTGCGGATCAACCAGTGGACCTCGATCGTGCTGCTCGCCGGGGCGCTGGTGTACTTCTGGGTGACCCGTCACAAGGACACCGAAGAGATCGTGGTGCCCGCTTCGCCCGAGCAGGCCGACGCGGAGGAGGACGCTCACCGCACTCCGAGAGGTTCCTGAGGACCCCGCGCCAGCGCCAGAACGCTCAGCCCGAACATCAGGACGCCGAGAGGGAGATGGACCGACGGCACGTGCGCGATGCCGAGCACGACCTGGACGGAAGCGAGGGCGAGGAAGCCGGCCGCCTGCCAGACGGGCCGGGGTGAGCCGCCGCCCGGCTTCCACGCCAGCACCGCCGCGAGCACGTACAGCACTGACGCCCCGAACATCACGCGGGCTCCCGCGCTGTGCAGCGTCTCTCCGTAGGAGAAGGTCAGCAGCAGTCCGGCGGAGACCGCCTGAAGGAAGATGGTCAGGGTCTGCAGGGCGATCGCGACCCGCAGAAACGAGAGGCCGCGCTGTGCCGTCGCCTGGGTGGCCATGACAAGGTCTCCTTTCCGCCCGGAGGCGGTGCATGGATAAGGTCTCACCAGCCCGACGACGCGGGCCCGCGAAAGGTAAGGCGGTCGGCAGCGTGGGGACGGCCAGCACCGATGAGACGGCCGGTGAGCGGCGCCAACTGATCAACGTGGCCTACCGGTTGCTCGGTTCGCTGGCCGAGGCCGAGGACGCCGTGCAAGAGGCCTACGCGCGCTGGTACGCGCTGCCACGGAGCCGGCAGGAGGAGATCGTGTCCCCCGGCGCCTGGCTGACGACGGTGACCGGCCGCATCTGCCTGGACGTGCTCGGATCGGCGCGGGCCCGGCGCGAACGCTATGTCGGCGCGTGGCTGCCCGAGCCGCTGCCCGACCGCGCCGAGTGGAACCACGGCCAGGGCGCCGACCCCGCCGACCAGCTGGTCCTGGACGAATCGGTGACCATGGCCTTCCTCGTCGTCCTGGAGTCGATGACGCCGGCCGAGCGGGTGGCGTTCGTCCTGCACGACGTGTTCCGTTACCCCTTCGCCGAGATCGCCGGCGTCCTCGGCCGTACCCCTGCGGCCTGCAAGCAGCTGGCGGCCTCCGCGCGGCGGCGGGTGGGCGTCGCGCGCGCTCCCGTGACGGCGGCCGGGCAGGCCGACACGGTGCGGCGGGTGAAAGAGGCATGGGAGACGAAGGACATCGCGGCCCTCGTCGACCTCCTCGACCCGGCCGCCGTGATGACCGCCGACGGCGGCGGCGTGGTCGGCACCGTCCTGCGCCCGGTCGAAGGCGGCGCGCGCATCGCTCAGTACATGGTCGCCATCGCCGACAAGGCGCCGGGGCTCGAACTCCTGGAGCGGTCGGTCAACGGCGTGCCGGGCCTGGTGGCCCGGCGTGCCGGGGAAGTCGTGGTCGTGGCCTCGTTCGACGTCGCCGACGGCCGCGTCACCCGGATCTGGGCGGTCCGCAACCCGCGGAAGCTACGGCCGTGGATGTCGCCGTAGCTCGCACCGGGCGGGAAGAGTGAGGTCTGGAAGGGCCACCGGCCGCGGGCTAACCTGACGGTCTATGACCTTGGTGGCGTTGCGCGACGGGGATCCACGCCTGGCCGGGCCGTACGTCCTGCTCGCCCGGCTGGGCGAGGGCGGGATGGGGGTCGTCTACCTGGGTGAGGGACCGGACGGCACGCGGGTGGCCGTCAAGCTCATCCACCACAGGATGAGCGCGGATGCCGACTTCCGCCGCCGCTTCGCCCGCGAGGTCGCCGCCGCCCGGCGGGTCGCCCGCTTCTGCACGGCCCCGGTGCTGGACGCCGACGTCGAGGGCGAGACGGCCTACCTGGTCACCGAGTACGTCGAGGGACCGAACCTCGAGGACGTCGTGCGCCGGTCGGGGCCGCTGAAGGGCTCGGCGCTGGACGGGCTGGCGGCGTCCATGGCGGTGGCGCTGCGGGCCATCCACGGGGCGGGGGTGGTGCACCGCGACCTCAAACCGGCCAACGTGCTGCTGTCCCAGGTGGGGCCCAAGGTCATCGACTTCGGCATCGCCCGCCTCGCCGACGCGGAGATGAGCAGCGCGATCGTGGGGACGCCGGCGTACATGTCTCCCGAGCAGGTCTCGGGCTCGCAGGTAGGTTCCGCGTCGGACATCTTCTCGTGGGGCTCCACGGTGGCCTTCGCCGCGGCCGGGGCCTCGCCCTTCGGTTCGGGCTCGGTGCCCACGGTGCTCCTCCGCATCGTCAACGACCCCCCGGCCCTGCACGGGCTCTCCGGCCAGTTGCACGACGTGGTCGCGGCCGCCCTGCTCAAGACGCCCGCGGATCGTCCCACCGCCCAGGAGATCCTGGACCACCTCAGCACGTCCATCCCGTTACCCGTCGCTCCCCCGGACGACACGGGCGGGAGCGCCGAACGGGCCGGCCCGACCAGGCCACCCCGGTCCTCGTCCCCCGGACCCGCACCGGCACAAGCGGCGCGCGTCGTGGACGGCCGGCGCAAGTGGGTGGCCGGGGCGGCTGCCGTGGTCGTCGCCACGGCCGGGGTGGCGGCGGCGTTCGCGTCGCAGGGGCAGGGCGTCCGGGATCCGACGGCCAAGGGTACGGTCGACACGCCGTCTCCGGCGGCCTCTCGAACCACCGCCGCGCGGAACCCCCTGCGGGCCGGGAAGGACGTCCGCTTCTACGCCCCGCCCGAGCCGGAGGCCGACCGCCAGGCGAAGCTCTGGGCCGAGGACCGGCCGAAGGACGCCGAGCTCATGACGAAACTGGCCGCCATCCCGTACGCCATCCGCCTCGGCAAGCCCGAGGCCGGCGCCAAGGTGAAGGACGCCGTCACGGCCGCCGGGCAGCGGGACGCCGTGCCCGTGTTCCTGATCAACCGCCTGCCGGGCAGCGAGTGCGGCCCTGCGGCCTCCGCCGACCTCGCCGCCTACCACGACTGGATCAAGGGCATAGCCGCCCAGATCGGCGACGCGCGCGCGGCGGTCATCCTGGAGCCCGGCAGCCTCGCCAGGCTGCCCGGCACGGCGAACTGCGACCCCCAGGGCTCCTCTGATCAGCGCTACGAAGACCTGCGCCAGGCCGTCCAGGCCCTCAAGTCCAACCCGAACACCGCCGTCTACCTCGACGGCGGCCAGGACCTCTGGCCGGGCACGGAACCCATGGCCGAACGCCTGATCGGCGCGAGCATCGACCGGGCGGACGGCTTCTTCGTCAACACGGCCGGCTTCCAGCGCACCGAGAAGGCCGTCGCGTACGGCAAGAAGCTGTCGGCCTGCGTCGCCGTCCGGCGCGCCACCGGCCGGAAGGACTGCCCCGCGGACGTGCGGGCGGACCCGGCCGCCATGCCGCACTTCGTCGTCGACACCGGCAGGAACGGCCAGGGCTCCTGGGCCCCGGCCAGGAGCTACCCCGACCCGCAGACCTGGTGCAACCCGCCGGGCAGGGGCGTCGGCGACCGGCCGACCACGGCGACGGGCGAGGAGCTGGTGGACGCCTACCTGTGGATCGCGCGGGCGGGCACGTCAGGAGGCCGGTGCCGGCGCGGCACCGACGGCGAGAAGGACCCGGAGCGCGGCGTCGTGTCACCTGAGGCGGGCGAGTGGTGGGCCGAGCTGGCCCTCGAACGGGCGCAACTGGCCGACCCGCCCTTGCGGTGAGGCCCGCGCTCATCGTCCGCGCGAGCGGGCTTCCTGATAGGGAGGAGCCGTGGAGTTCCGCATCATGGGCCCGCTGGAGGTCCGCGACACCGACGGCAAGAACTGCACCCCGACCGTGCGCAAGCATCGCGATCTGCTGGCGATGTTCCTGCTCAACGCGGGCCGGCCGCTGACGGCCGAGCGGCTGCGCAGGCTGCTGTGGCCGCACGAGGGCGGCGACCGGTCCGACTCGCTCGTCCGCGGGTACGTGGGGCAGCTCCGGCGGCTCATCGGACAGGGGACGATCACCACCGTGTCCGGCGCGTACCTGCTGAACCTCGGCGACGGGCAGCTCGACGTCGATCGGTTCCGGCTGCTGGTGGACCGGGGCGCGTACGAGGAGGCGCTGGCCCTGTGGCGCGGCGAGGCGCTGGACGACGTGGACCCCGAGGGCGAGCGGTGGGTGGAGACCCGGCGGCTGCGCGAGGAGCTGGAGGAGCTGCGGCTGCTGGCGCTGGAGCGCCGGGTGCAGGCCGACCTGGACGCCGGGCGCCATCGCGAGCTGCTGGCCGAGCTGCGGCAGCTGACGCGGCAGCACCCGACGTGGCAGCGGTTCCGCGGCCAGTACATGCTGGCGCTCTACCGCAGCGGGCGCCGGGTGGACGCGCTGGCCTCGTACGCGGTGCTGCGCGACCAGCTCGACGGCGGCCACGCCATCGAGCCGGACCCGGAGCTCCAGCTGCTCTACCATCGCATGCTGCACGACGACGCCTCGCTGCACGTGTCGGCCGGGCCGCCGGTGCTGCTGCCGCCCGACGTGGCCGACTTCACCGGCCGGGCCGAGCTGCTGGAGGACGTGGCGGGCGGCCTCGTCGTGGTGCACGGGCAGGCGGGGGCGGGCAAGTCGGCGCTGGCCGTGCACGCGGCGTGGCGGCGGCGCCCCCACTTCCCCGACGGCATCCTGTACGCCGACCTGCGCGAGACCACGGCCCCGGCGGCCGTGCTGGAGGACTTCCTGCGCTGGCTCGGCTGCCCGGCCCGGGCGATGCCGGCCGCGCCTGAGCAGCGCGAGCGGCTGTTCCGCACCTACACCGCCAACCGCAAGCTCCTGGTGGTGCTGGACAACGCCGCCGGCGAGGCGCAGGTACGGCCGCTGCTGACCTCGTGCCCGACGATCGTCACCAGCCGTTCCCCGCTGGGCGGCCTGCCCGGCGCGCGGCGGCTGCCGGTGGGCGTGCTGGACGACGGTGAGGCGCTGGAGCTGCTGGTCAAGAGCTCGGGCCGGGCGGCGGACGGCGCCTTGCGGCGGCTCGCGCGCTTCTGCGGCGGCCTGCCGATCGCCCTGCGCATCGCGGGCTCCCGGCTGGCGGCCCGCCCCGAGTGGACCGCCGACTATCTGGTGGGCCTGCTGGAGGACGAGCACCAGCGGCTCGACCGGCTGCGCGCGGGCGACCTGACGGTGCGCAGCGTGTTCGCGATCGGGTTCGACGGGCTGCCGGAGGCGGCGAGGCTGACGTTACGCGGGCTGGGCGCGCTGTCCGCGCCGGACTTCGCCGACTGGGTGACCGAACTGTTCGGCGGGCAGGCGGAGGCGCTGGTGGACGCGGGCCTGCTGGAGACGCACGGCGTGGACGTGGCCGGGCAGGTGCGCTACCGGCTGCACGACCTGACCCGGCTGTTCGCGCGCGAGCAGCCGGCGCCGGGGACGCTGGCGAAGCTGGCGGACGTGGCGCTGTCGCGCGTGCGGGCGTCGCGGTTCCCGCTGGTGTCGGGAGATCCGGCCACGGCCGTGGCGACCAGGGACATCAGGGAGTCGGTCGAGTGGCTGGCGGCCGAGCGGGCGTTCCTGGTGAGCCTGGTCGCCGACCTGGGCGCCGCCGGGCTGGACGACGGCTGCTGGCGGCTGGCCCACCTGCTGACGCCCTACCTGGAGCGGCACCGGTTCCTGGACGACTGGCGGGCCTTGGCGGGGCACGCGATGGAGTCGGCGCGGCGGGCAGGCGACAGCCTGGGCGAGGCGCTCGTCCTGCTGGACCAGGGTGACCTGCACCTGGCCGAGCGGGACTGGCAGCGGGCGGAGGAGCGGCTCCGGCTGGCGGTGGAGATGTTCCGGAGCCGGGGACACGCCCGCGAGGTCGCCCACGCCACGCGCCGGCTCGGCCGCGTCCACCTGGAGCTGGGCCGCCTGGCGGAGGCGGAGCGTGCCCTGCTGGCCTGCCTGGACGCGGCGGAGAACCAGCGCGACGCCGCCGACGCCGAGCAGGTCCTCGGTGTCATGCTGCGCCGCGCGGGCCGGCCGGACGAGGCCGCCGACCGGCTGCTGGCCGCCGCCGGTCGCCTGGCCGAGCTCGGCGACCGGCACCGCCAGGCCGACACACTGCTGGAGCTGTCGGCCGTACACCTGGCGCAGGGCGCGCGACCGGACGCGCGCGCCGCCGCCGAACGGGCCAGGGGCATCGCCGTACGACTCGGCGACCGGCTGCTCGACGCGCAGGCCCTGCTGGCCCTGGCGAAGGTCAACCGTTCGGAGGGCGCGACCGTACGCTCGCGCGAGCTGGCCCGGGCGGCGCTGGAGGTCTTCGAGGAGACCGGCGACCGCCAGGGCGGCGCGAACGCCAGGTCCCTGCTGGCGCTGCTCTGAGCTGCCGGGCTCGGTCAGCCGACGCAGCCGGGGACGCTGTTGGGTGGGGCGCAGTTGTTCGGCCGATTGCCCCTGACCACGCTGTCGCTCAGCGTGACCGCGCCGGACTCTTCGAAGATGCCGCCTCCGTCGCCGGCTGTGTTGCCGGTGACGACGCTGTCGGTCAGGCTCGCCGAGCCGATGGCGTTGAAGAGGCCACCGCCGCGTGCCGTGCCGGGGCCCAGAGCTGTGGCGACATTCTTGATGATCTTCGATTGGCTGCTTGTCAGGGTGCCGCCGGCGGAGTTGTCGATGCCGCCGCCCACGGCGCTCCTGCCACGGGGAGCACTGACGATGTTGCCGATCACCGCGCTGTCGCGCAGGTTGAGCTGACCGCCTGGGCCGATCCGGATCCCGCCGGCCAGCGCGTTGCCGCCCTCGGCGATGGCTCGATTGCCGGTGACGTGAGTGCGGGTCATGAGCATGGTGCCGGTGTACGCGACTCCGCCGCCGGTCACGGTGCCACGCCAGGCACTGGCGGTGTTGCCCCGGATGAAGGTGTCGGTCACGGTCATGTCGACCGCGCTGGTCAACGCGCCCCGCGCGGTGCCGCCCGGGGCACTGGCGCGGTTGCCGCTGATCGTGCTGTGGACGATCGTCGTGGCGGCGAAGGCGGCGTGGCCGGCGCCGAAAGCGAAGCTGTCACGGGATCTCCTGGTGACGTGGACGGTGTTGCCGGTCACCCGGCTGTGCCTGACCGTCATCGGGCCGTCGTTGGCGATCCCGCCGCCCGCGGCGGCGCTCGGGTCGGTGCCGGTGTAACTGGCGGTGTTGTAGCTGACGTCGGTGTTGTTCAAGGTCGCGGTGCCGTCGCTGTCGATGCCGCCGCCCTCGGCGAAGACCCCGGACGTGGCGGTATTGCCGATCACCCGGCTGTGGTTCACCGTCAGGGTGCCTTGGTTGTTGATGCCGCCACCGCAGACCAGCCCGGGAGGATTGGGCGGGGCCGGCGCACCGGGGCAGTCCGTCGCCCTGCCGCCGCTGATGGTGGTCCTGTTGAGCGTGAGCGTGCCCGTGCCGGCCACGAGGAGGATGCGGAAGGCGGGGGCGGTCTTGGCCCGCGTGATCGCCGCGCCGTTGCCGTTGATCGTGATGTCGCTGGTGATGGCCGGCAGCCCGTTGGCGGGGTTCGCGGTATCAGGACGCACCAGGCGGTAGTGGCACCTGTGGGACAGGTTGAGCGTGTCGGGGCCCGGCGAGTTGTTGGCGTTCCTGATGGCCCTGACGAGGTCCGAGACCGAGCACCTCACGGACACGGTGGCGGCCTGGGCGGGCAGGGCCGGAAGCGTCACAACGCCGGCCGCCAGGCTCGCCGCGACCAGGAGCCGGGCCGGAAACGCTCGCCGGACGTTGCGGGCGGGACCCTGCGCTCGGAATCTCTGCCAGGACATCAGGGAACTCCTCTTTCCTCTGCACCGGAGCACGCGGTTGCTCCACAGATGGGTTCTAGCAGTAGCTCCCTGTGAGGTTGACGCAACCCTGAGTGCAGGCGTGTCGCGACGGCCGTCGACCGATCCTTCCCATGTCGGCCATGCAGATCCTCCGGCAGTCGTCAGAGACGGCTCCAGCGACTCGGACATCGATACGCTGATCTCCATGGGCGATGGCGACGCGTCTCTGCGACCGGCGGACGTAACCGCGGCGTTGGACACGGCCCTAACTGCGCTGAGAGCCGTGGGCGCCGACCCGGTATATCGCGTGGTCGGCACGAGTGCCGCTCTTCTGCAAGGCGTCCATCTCCCCGTCGGGGACATCGACCTCCTGGTGACTCGACGAGAGGACGTGAACGCGTTCGCTGGCGCCCTCTCATCGTTTCCTTGCCTCTACGCCGCCTCTTGGCTTCCCGAAGCTTCGCAGTACTTCACCGATTACGACGTGAACGGCGTCGCCGTAGGCATGAGCACCATGGAAGAGCAGGTCGACTCAGATGGGATGGAATGTGCCGGTCACGGTCCGTGGCGGCACTACGTCCTGATCAGGTACGGCTCTCATCGTGTTCCTGTGGTCCGCCTGGAACTACGGTTGATCACGGAGCTCCTGAGAGATCGACCTGATCGATATGAGCCTCTCCTCGACCACATGGGCACGCATGGCTTTGATCCTGATCTTCTGCAGCGGGCGATGACTGCTCGCCGTTTGCCGGCGGAACGCAGGCGACTGGCCCAAGAGCTCCTCGCGCGCTCTTCCCCCAGCTCCCGCTGACTCGGTCCTGCCGAAATTCGGTCGACAGGCGAGCCGCGGTGCACTGCGATGGTTCAGCCGCCCGCCGCACGGAGCGGGCCGATCGCAGGAGTTCTTGGCAGCCGTGAGAACGACGGACACCCGCCCCACGATCGATGCCGCGCTGGTCAGGAAGCTGGTCGATACGCAGTTCCCGCAGTGGGCCGCGTTGCCGCTGGAACTGCTGGATCCGGCCGGCTCGGACCATGTGATCTACCGGCTGGGCGAGCAGTTGTCCGTCCGGCTGCCCCGCCACAGCGGCGCCATCGGACAGGCCGAGAAGGAGCTCGAGTGGCTGCCCCGGCTCGCCCCGCGACTACCCCTGGCCATCCCGGTGCCGGTGGGCGTGGGTGAGCCCGGCTTCGGCTATCCGTGGCGGTGGGCGGTGTCCTCTTGGCTGGAGGGCGAGGTGGCGACCGTCGAGGCACTGGCGGACTCGTCCACGGCCGCCGTCCGACTGGCGGAATTCCTGGCAGCCCTGCGACAGTTCGCGCCCGAGGACATCCAAGCCCTGGCGACCCGTGAAAGCCTCCAGGGCCCGCCGTTGGTGGGCCGGGATCGCGCGACGCGAGCCGCCATCGCCGAGGTCGGCGGCGTGTTCGACGCCACCGCCATGACCGAACTGTGGAACGCGGCCGTGAACGCTCCCGGATGGGACCGCCCTCCCGTCTGGTTCCACGGCGACTTCCACACCGGCAACCTGCTGACCGTCGACGGCCGTCTCAGCGTGGTCATCGACTTCGGCGGGCTCGGCATCGGCGATCCGGCCTGTGATCTGATGATCGCCTTCACCCTGATGTCGGCCGGCAGCCGGGCCGCCTTCCGCGCCGCGCTCGACGTGGACGACGCCACCTGGACCCGGGGTCGCGGCTGGGCCCTCGCCACCGGCCTGAACGCCTACACCGCCTATGCCGCTGTCGACCCGAGGGTCGCCGCGCAGACCACCCGTCAGATTACCGAGGCACTCATCGGCTAGATCAAAACCTCCGTCCACTTCAGCCTGGGTCGGCGCAGAGCTGGGAGGTCAGAGCGGTGCGGGCCCACTCTTCCCACGTGTCCGGTGACCAGCCGCGGTCACGGACGAAGATCAGATAGAGCTGCGGGCTGAGCAGGCCGAACAGCAGGTCAGCCGCCATCTCGACAGAGAGGCCGGGACGGGCGTCGGGCTTGCCGGCCAGGGCCTCGGCCGCCGCGTGCTGCACGGTGTAACGCGGGTCGGGGCCGTCCGGCCACTGTGCGGCGATCTCAGGGTCGGTGGCCGCGGCGGCCGCGATCAACGGCATGATCGGGGCGACCCGGCCCAGGATCTCGTGAGTGCCGCGGATGTGCGCGCGCAGTTGCCCCGCTGCGGTCGGTTCGGCGCAGGCGGCGCGGAACCACTCACGATCCATGATGGCGACAGGCTCGGTGTCCCCGGCGATGGACGTGTCCACCACGTCCTTGAACAGCGTGCGCTTGTTGCGGAAGACGAAGTAGACCGTCTGGACGGCCACGCCCGCCCGGTCCGCGACCTCCTGAAGGCTCGTCGCCCCGTACCCCTGCGCGACGAACAGCTCGCGAGCCGCCTCGATGACCTTCGCCCGGGTGCGGCGTGAGCGCTCGGCTCGCTTGTCGGGCCGATTGACTCTTTCCATAGTGCGAGTATAACTTCAGAGAACAACACTAGAGTTTGACTCTAGATTCTTGGAGGAGACGATGAACCACCCCAAGCCGGGCCCGACCTCGACACTGCGAGACCAGGAGGAGGAGTCCGTCCATCGCGCACTGGAGGGCTACTACCGTGCGGGCAAGCCGCCGTGGGACACCGGCGTGACGCCCCCCGAGCTGGTGGCCCTGGTAGAGGGGCACGGCGCACCGCCGCCCGGCCGCGCCCTCGAACTCGGCTGCGGCACGGGGACCAACGCCATCTACCTCGCCCGGCACGGCTGGGAGGTGACGGCCGTCGACCTGATCGACAGCGCCGTCGACCAGGCCCGGGAGAAGGCCGAGGCGGCTGGGGTGGCGGTGCGACTGCTGCACGGAGACGCCACCCGCCTCGACGAGCTGGACGCGCCCGGCCCTTTCGACCTGTTCTTCGACCTGAGCTGCTACTGCGGGATCCCACTCCACCGCCGCGACGCCTACGCCGCCGGGCTCACCGACCGCGCCGCTCCCGGGGCACAGTTGCTGATGTTCGGGTACGGCCCCGAGCCGCTCGGCAATCCGACCACCGAGGTCACGTCATGGGCGGCGGGCGTCACAGCCGACGAACTCCACGCCAGGTTCACCGGCTGGGAGGTAATCGACGTCACACCGGGCACCAACTCGGTCCCGACCTTCTGGTTCACCCTGCGCCGCGACGCCTAGCGGTATCTGGTCGCCGGTTCCATCGTCGGCGGCGTCACGACTGTGCCGAAAAGGCCACTTCCCGATCGTGGGAGGTGGCCCGTTTCCCGTCCCATCGGGCACAGCGATCATGTGGTCACGGAACCTGTTCTGCCGCATTCTGTCCTACGGTGTGCGATCACCATATTTGTCGATGATCGAGCTAAGAACATGGGGCCGACGGCATCTCCTGCCCCAACGCACGTGGTGAAAAGACGCCAGTGTGTCCATCCCCTGAAAGCGTGAAGACTCGGTTAGGCGGCGATGGTCTCCTGGGCCATTCCCCCATCATGGGCAATGGCCTTTGACGTGGGCCGATGACTTACGCCTCCTCCGTCGAGCCCTACGTGCGGACGTCTGACGCGCCGAAGCCGCCTCCGGCTCCCAACCAGACCACCGAATCAAGGCGATGGAGACGCCCAGGAGGACCGTGAACCCACCCGCGAGAGCGTTCAGCCCCCCGAGGCCTACCTCTCCGTCCGGATCGCCGATCCCGGCAGGTCGGCCTTCGGCCCAGTCCGCCATGGCCCACGCCTGCGTCGCTACAACCACACCGAACACGATCGTGGCCGCAGCCAGCACGTAGCCGGGAGGGCGCGTCCACGACCGCATCGCGACAAGCACGATGCCGATCAGCAACCCGAGCGGGACGGTCACGAGCTGCCCCAAGTTCAGGCCTATCAGGGCCGAGAGACGGACGTGCTCGAAGTCGCTGCCACGCTGAGCCCATAGGAACGGGATCGTCATGACGCCGCCGCTGATGAGACCGACTGCCAATAACCTGAGCACCGCCACGCGCACCATGATCGTGGACGTGCTCGCCTCTGCGCCACCTCAGCCGTACTTTGCAGCTGCACAAGATTGAAAAGGCCACTTCCCGATCACGGGAGGTGGCCTAAGAACACGGACCGGAACTCGAGTCCCGCTGCTCAGAGCAGATCTGCCCCAAGCGGATCGTGTCGACCTCGGTCCGGATCGCCTCACATGATGGGCTCATGAGCGGAGAATCGAATCTTCCACTGTTCAATTCGCGGGTCAGACGCGAGCTCTACGACCAGCGCGTGCTCGTTCTCGACGGCCCTCTCGATGACGACAACGGGACACTGCTGGCCACGCAACTGATAGCGCTCGCCACGCAGGACGCCTCGGCGGACATCGCATTGTGGATTCACTCGCCGGGTGGGTCGGTTCCCTCGATGCTCGCGATCCGCGACATCATTCGACTCATTCCCTGTGACGTGTCGACCCTCGTGCTGGGCATCGCTTACAGCGCCGGGCAGTTCTTGCTGTCATCGGGCGCCCGAGGGAAGCGTCGCGCCCTGCCACACGCACGTGTCCTGATGCACCAGGGCTCGGCGGGAATCGGTGGCACCGCAGTCGACATCGAACTGCAGGCCGGCGACCTTCGGCATACTCGCGACACAGTGCTCGGCCTCATCGCCGAGGACACGGGGCAGTCCGTCGAGCGCATATTCGAGGATTCTCTGCACGATCGCTGGTACACGGCGCGAGAGGCACTGGACTACGGCTTCATAGATGCGATCGTGCAACATTTCGACGAAATCGCGCCGCGCAATCGCCCACGGCTCGGATTCGACGTGACCGAAGGAGGCGGCCAGTGAGCACGTATACGATTCCCAATGTCATCACGCAGAATTCTCGTGGCGAGCGCATCATGGATGTCTACTCGCACCTGCTCACCGAGCGGATCATCTATCTGGGCACCGCGATCGACGCGGGCGTCGCCAACGCTCTCATCGCCCAGCTGATATTTCTCGAGTCGGACAACCCCGATGCCGAAATACAGTTCTATATCAACTGCGAGGGCGGGGATCCGAGCGCGATGCTCGCGATATATGACACCATGCGTCATATCCGCCCCCGGGTTTCGACCACCTGCGTCGGACAGGCCGTCGCGGTGGGTGCCGTCCTTCTTGCCGCGGGCGCCGAAGGAAAACGTGCCGCTCTCCCGCACGCACGAGTGATCCTGCACCAACCAGCCGCTCAGGGACGCGGCACGATCCCCGATCTCATCTTGCAGGCTGACGAGGTCGTCCGTGTCCGAGCAGACATCGAGCGCATACTGTCGCGGCACACCGGCCAGACGATCGAGACCCTACGCGCCGACACCGATCACGATCGCGTGTTCACCGCGACCGCTGCCTTGGAGTACGGGCTCCTCGATCAGATCATCGAGGAGCGTTCTTAGGCCGGTGGATGACCCGGGCAAGCCACGCTACGCGGCCAGAGCATAAGCCGCCGAGCAGGTAGCACCTCTCGACGTGCTGTTCTGAGCAGACCGCAAGCTCTCGGCAACGGCGAGGGTCAGATCGACCAGGGTCACATCCAGCGCGCCGGCGACCGCAGCGATCATTTCGCTCGACGGCTCTTTGACGCCTCGTTCCATCTCGGAGAGATACTGCGGCGAGACCCCGGCGCGACGTGCCGTCTCGCTCAACTTCTCGCCCCGCTCGTGACGAAGGCCTCTGAGACACTCACCGAGCACGTGCCGCCACAGCGGCTCGCGCTCCGGAGACGGCTTGGAGTTGGTCCGATCGATCGCTGAACGTAGCGGCGGGATGGAAGGGGCCATGCCTCACCCTAGACAGGTGCCGCGTTCGAAGTCGGCCTGATCCGCGCAGAGCGGAATAGTCCCGTCTCCTCCGGTCCGGCCGACGGCGAATCACGCGGCGGTTCTCTCTGTGGTCGTATGACGTTGACCGCAGGCCAAGCGTTCACGCCGACGCCGTCCAGCGCCGGCTCGTCCCCGGCCATGGGTGAAGGTCGTCGAGCATTCCCGGATGTTCATGGTCGGCAGTTGGTCCGTCGTACCGGTCCGTGGCGTCGTGGGGTTCGGCAAGGGAAAGATCCTCCTGTCGAATTGGGGGATGAAGGCGAACATCAAGCCGCCGCCAGCCGATGAGGCGGTGCCAGTGGAGGAACTGCGCGACTGATCGGACCCGCTGGACGGAACTCCCAGGGCGAGCCCTCAATCTCAGGCGATGGCAGCGTCGTCAAACTAAAACCGGGCGGCATTCAACCCTTGGCACCAGGGCGCGGCTGAGATGTTGCGCGGACAAGGTGCGCCCGCCGCGCTCCGGCAAGCCGGGCGAGGCGGCCGATAGACCGGCTCGGCGAGGTGGCGGGGCCCTCCGCGAATGGCCGTGGAGGGTATTGCGCGGACCCTGCCTCGTCGCGCTTCACATCCCTCAGCGGGTGAGCGAGGACTGCCAGTGATCCGAACGCGAGCTTGTCTGCTGGTAGTCCCGCGTGCGGTGCTCGGCTCATCCGCCGGGGCCTTCCTCGTCGTTCAGCTGTGGACGCCGACCCAGAGCATCGCCGACACGTCTGGACGCGGGGGTTGAGCGTCAGGATCTGCCAGACGGCCAACGTGATGTCCTGATGGCGAAGCCGGCGCGCCGGAGGCGCGCCCCTGGAAGCACAGCCCGAGCGAAGCGAGGACCTTGCCCTGGTCAAGTGGCAGATGAAGATTGGTGGAGTGTGATCGCGTGAGGCGGCATTGCTGTATCTCTCTGCTGTACAGCCGTTACCCGGGCTCAGCCGGTGAAAAAAGGGAGCCCTGTCGTGTTCGGCGGTACCGGGCGGTCGAGCTTCTCGGTGAGCTTCCGATCAATTCCACCGTGCCTTCGTCACGCATGATCGAGAGCCAGCGCCGTACGGTCTGATCGGTCAGGCCGGTACTCCGGGCCAGTTCGGCTCGCGAGAGGGTTTCGTCACCAAGCGCGTCCAGTAGCTGAGGGCGTCGATCGCTCCGTGTCGATGCAGGTGCTTCCCCGGGGAGAGGGCGGTGCCCCCGCTGGGACAACTCGTACTGCGCCCATCGCCTGCTCCCGGTCTGGGTCACTAGTTCACGTGCCACCAGATCCCCCAGTTCGGCCGTAGCCACGCGCGAGTCCACACCGGTCGTGCTCCGGTAGGAACGGTTATCCAGGATCTCTCGATTTCGGAGCATCGCCAGCGCGATGCACTGACTGCCAGAGAGGCCTCCTTCGCCCAAACTTTCGATCCACCTCACGACTTCCTCGTTCAGCAAAGCGTGGTTGGGGATGGTAACGATGAAGGAGGACACACGGTCTTCGAACTGCGGCGGACTCATCCCGGCCGCCCGGAGGGCGGAGACCATGGCGCGGATTCCAGAGCCCCGGTTCTCACAAACCATCCGGGTCTCACCCGGAAGAGGAACGTCCTCAAGCATCCTCATCAGCGTCGCGTTGCGTGCGGAAGAAATCCCTTCGTCGGTGAGATTGTCGATGGTCACCGGGCCGAACAATCCGCCAGGGCTTCGAATTGTCAGCCTGTCCGGGTACATCTCAATCTGAATCTGAGTACCCCGGGCGGCGCTGGACAGATCCCGGTGTACGAGCGCATTCACCACGGCTTCCCGAAGTGCGGTCTCCGGGTACTCCCAGACGTCCTCTCGGCCGACTCCTCCGATGACTGCCCTCCTGGACATATTTCGCCGGATCGCAGCCAGCGCGTCGCGGACCATGATGGGGATGGGTCCTTCGACGGTGAGGTTGTCCAGAAAGCGCGTGCCAGTGGCTGATGGTTGGCCGGTGACCGAGGGGTAATGCACGAAGCTGATCATCAGTTGGGGGAGATACTCTTGCGGGTAGGAGCCGAGCGCGAGCAGGGCTGCCAGGGAGAGCGTTTCCGTGCCGTCGTGTCCAGCTACCAGAATCCTGGCTCGTCTCAGCAGGTCGTCACGGTCAAGATCTGCAAAGGCATGAGGCCTGTTGGTACGGAGTCTTGCGATGAACGACTCCAGGGCGATCGGATCAAGAAGCTGGAGGCCGGTTCCTGAAATGGCCTGCTCGTCCTCACGAGGCTGCCCGCGTGAGGACAGCATGATTTGAACCTCGTAGCTCGACAGTCGCCGATCCCCATCGCCTACGCGTACGAAGCTGCCCTTGGTCATCCCGGCACCTTTGTAGAAACACGGTCGCTGGGCCGGATCCAGTTCGGGGACTTCTGCCACGATGATCTTCACACCTTCGAAGTCGTGGACGCGGATCAACGGCCGCAGAGCAGGTTCCATGTCAGTGGAGCAGAGCGAGGCCAGGTCGTTGGAAAGCTTTGAAGCATCACGTACACCCGTTGCTGAGAATCCCGTGCTCTCGCTCAGGCCCAGGATGAGCACACCACCGTGAGTGTTGGCGAAGGCAGAGAGCGTCTCCCGGATCGTCTTCGGCAGCTCGCGCTGGGACTGCTTCACTTCTACGTCGGAGATGTCCCCGCCGAGAACGCGGAGGTTGGCAATGATCTCGGAGAGCTCTTCGTCGAGCACGTTGTACTCCCTGAGCAGCGCGGACGAGCATGCTAGTTAGCATGCTAGTTAGCATGCTTCGGCTAGATAACAGGAATCACCAAGCCAGGTACCTGAACAGAGGGCTTTCTCGGCTCTCGTCCACCGGAGGCACCGGGATGTAGCCGTATACATCGGCTGCACAAGCTCCAAGAGACCGTATTCGGATCAATGAGGGCGCCCGAGCTCATTCTTACGCGAAGCGCCCCACGTGAAGACCTTCTTGCGGGACCGAATGCATGCACAGGGAAGAACGCCCGAGAGGAGCGAGGATCATTGGGGCGATCCCGCAGGAGCACAGCGAGCGTGTGGAGAACAGTTGACGCTGTAGCTGCACAAGATCGAAAAGGCCACTTCCCGATCATGGGATGTGGCCTCCGACGTGCGGTGGAGCCTAGGAGATTCGAACTCCTGACTTCCTGCTTGCAAAGCAGGCGCTCTGCCAGCTGAGCTAAGGCCCCTTCGAACAATGAAGATAGCCTACCGAACCGGCGCCGGTATCCGCGCGCCTCCCAGGTCGCCGCTCAGGATCAGCTCCGGCAGTGCGCCGACGGACGGTAACACGTGGGTGGCGCCGCCGCCGACGAGGCGGTCTCGGCTGTGGCCGCTGTCGGTGAGGATGCCGGCCACGACGGCGGCGCCGGCGCGGTGGCCGGCGAGCATGTGGCTCTCGGAGTCACCGGCGACGGCCACCTGACGGACGTCGGGGATGCCGAGGCGCAGGACGGCGTGCAGGACCATGTCGGGCCAGGGGCGGCCGCGGCCGCCCGCGTCTTCGGGGCTGATGGCCAGGTCGATCTTGTCGTGCCAGCCGAGGATGCCGAGGACGCGGCCGAGGGTGGTGCGGCTGAAGCCGGTGAGCAGGGCCAGCCGGATGTCGGAGCCGCGGAGCTTGTCGAGGACCTCGACGATGCCGGGGGCGGGGGTGAGGCCGGAGCGTTCGAGGGCGCCTTCGTAGGCGCGCTCGAAGGTCAGGTTGGCGGCCTGCGCCCGGGCCTCGTTCTCCGGGAAGATGCCCCGGAAGACGTCGATCTTGGGTTGCCCCCGGGACCGGTGCACGTGCACCATGGCACGTGCGTACGCTCCGGTCCCGGGGACTATGCCCTGGGTGGCGATCGCCTCGGCGAACGCGCGCTCGACCGTGGCGATGTCGCCGACCGTGGTGCCTGCCAGGTCCAGGCACACCAGCTTGATGGGGACGATGTCACTCATCGCCTCGCCGGTCGGTTAGTTCTCGCTACCGGTCGCCTCGGTCCAGAGATCGAGCTCTGCCCGATCGGCCTGCACCTTGCGCCAGATCAGCAACCCCCCAAGGGCGACCAGCGCCAGAACGAGCAGCTTCTTCACTGTGTGACCCCACTTCTTCGACGGTCTCGCCCGCTGGGCAAGACCCAACGGATGCTTTGCAGCCTAGCAAGGGATGGCGGCGGTCCCCGTGTTTGCGCGGACCAGATGTCGGATTGTTCAAGGAACACGCGGCGCCGAGGATTGACATACCCCCTAGCCGTATATATCGTCCTCCGCATACCCCCTCCAGGTATGCACAGCCAGGGTCAAGACATACCCTAGGGGGGTACGGTGTTAGACTCGATACAAGGCATCACGTACGAGCATATGAAGGAGCATGCGATGAGCACCGCCACCTACACCGTCAAGGGCATGACCTGCGGCCACTGCGTGAGTTCCGTCAAGGAGGAGGTCGGCGAGGTGGCCGGCGTGACCTCCGTCGACGTGGACCTCAAGAGCGGCCGGTTGACCGTGGTCAGCGACGGTCCTGTCAATGAGACGGAGATCAGCGGCGCGGTCAAGGAGGCCGGCTACGAACTGGTGGGGGTGTCATGAGAACGGCAGGCCGGTTGGGCCTTTACGGCGCCGGGCTCGCGGTGATCTTCGCCGCGGCGCTGGGCGCCGGGAGCGCGGCGGGCCAGATCGGGCCCGCCGCCGGCCCGACCGGCCGCACGGCGGAGCAGGTGAAGCAGGGAGAGACGGCCATGGACCACGGAACGGGTGAGCAGGCCGAGGACGGCCACACTGACAGCGCGGACGGCCACGCCGACAGCGGGCACTCAGGCGCTACGGATACCCCCGGGGGGCTCCAGGTCTCCCAGGACGGCTACACCTTCACGCGCCTCGCCACCGACGACCCCGACGACTTCCGCTTCACCGTCGACGGCCCCGGCGACAAGCCGGTGACGGAGTTCGACGTCGAGCACGACAAGAAGCTGCACCTCATCGTCGCCTCCCGCGACCTGACCATCTTCCGGCACCTCCACCCGGAGATGGCCGCCGACGGCACCTGGCGCGTGAAGCTCCCCCTGGACGAGCCCGGCCCCTACCGTGCCTTCGCCGACTTCAAGCCCACCGGCGCCGACAAGCTGACGCTCGGCCTCGACCTGCAGGTGCCGGGCGACTACCGCCCGCGCGAGCTCCCGCACGCGAGCACCGAGGCGCGGACCGGTGACTACACTGTGAGCCTCGCCGGGAGCCTGGAGCCCGGCCGGTCGAGCAAGCTGACGCTCAAGGTGAGCAAGGACGGCAAGCCGGTGACCGACCTGGAGCCCTACCTCGGCGCCTACGGACACCTGGTGGCCCTCAGGGCCGGCGATCTCGCCTATCTGCACGTCCATCCTGAGGAGACCGGCAAGGCGGGCCCGGAGATCACGTTCTTCGCCGAGGTGCCCAGCACCGGCTCCTACCGCCTGTTCCTGGACTTCAAGCACGACGGCAAGGTGCGCACCGCGGCCTTCACGGCCGAGACCGGACCGCACGGCCACTGACGCCTGGGAGGAGAAGGGTGATGACATCACTCACCGACGGCCGCGGGGGCGCGGTCGAGCTCTCGATCGGCGGCATGACGTGTGCTTCCTGCGCCAACCGGATCGAGCGCAAGCTCAACAAGCTCGACGGCGTCACGGCGACGGTCAACTACGCGACCGAGAAGGCCAAGGTCACCTTCCCCGCGGACCTGGACCCGCTGGCGCTGGTCCAGGAGGTGGAGAAGGCCGGCTACACGGCCGAGCTGCCCCACGAGCGGCCCAAGGAAGAAGCGGAGAAGCCGGACAACAGCCTGCGCGACCGGCTGATCGTCGCGGTGGTGCTGAGCGTCCCGGTGGTGGCCATGGCCATGATCCCGGCGCTGCAGTTCCGCTACTGGCAGTGGCTGTCGCTGGCGCTGGCCGGGCCGGTCGTGGTGTACGCGGGCTGGCCGTTCCACAAGGCGGCCTGGACGAACCTGCGTCACGGCACCGCCACCATGGACACGCTGGTCTCGATGGGCACGCTCGCGGCCTTCGGCTGGTCGCTGTGGGCGCTGTTCTTCGGCACGGCCGGGATACCCGGCATGGTCCACCCGTTCGAGCTGACGATCCAGCGCACCGACGGCGCCGGCAACATCTACCTGGAGGCGGCGGCCGGGGTGACGGCGTTCATCCTGGCCGGGCGCTACTTCGAGTCGCGGTCCAAGCGGAAGGCCGGGGCCGCGCTGCGGGCGCTGATGGAGCTGGGCGCCAAGGACGTGGAGCTGGCCGACGGCCGCCGCGTCCCGGCCGACCAGCTCACGGCGGGTGACCTGTTCGTGGTCCGGCCGGGCGAGAAGATCGCGACCGACGGCGTGATCGAGGAAGGCACGTCCGCCGTCGACGCCTCGATGCTGACCGGCGAGTCCGTGCCGGTCGAGGTGCGGCCGGGCGACGCGGTGACGGGCGCGACGGTGAACGCGGGCGGCCGGCTCGTCGTCCGCGCCACCCGGGTCGGGGCCGACACCCAGCTGGCGCAGATGGCCAGGCTGGTGGAGGAGGCCCAGACGGGCAAGGCCGAGGTGCAGCGGCTCGCCGACCGCATCTCGGGCGTGTTCGTACCGATCGTGATCGCGCTCGCCGTGGGCACGCTCGGGTTCTGGCTCGGTACGGGCAACGGCGCGGGCGCGGCGTTCACCGCGGCGGTGGCGGTGCTGATCATCGCCTGCCCGTGCGCGCTGGGGCTGGCGACGCCGACGGCGCTGCTGGTCGGCACCGGCAGGGGCGCGCAGCTCGGCATCCTGATCAAGGGCCCGGAGGTGCTGGAGTCCACCCGCAAGGCGGACACGATCGTGCTCGACAAGACCGGCACGGTCACCGAGGGCCGGATGACGCTCACCGAGGTCCACGTCGCCGAGGGCGAGGACGAGGCCGAGGTGCTGCGCCTGGCCGGCGCGCTGGAGCACGCATCCGAGCACCCGATCGCCCAGGCCGTGGCCAGGGCCGCCCGGTCGGACGCCACGGTCGAGGACTTCGCGAACGTCGAAGGGCTCGGCGTGCAGGGCGTGGTCGACGGGCACGCGGTGCTGGTCGGCCGGCCCAGGCTGCTGGAGGAGTGGTCGCAGCACCTCACCCCCGAGCTCGTGGAGGCTCTGGAGCAGGCGCAGGCCGCGGGCCGCACCGCGGTCGCGGTCGGCTGGGACGGCCGGGCCCGTGCCGTGCTGGTGGTGTCCGACGTGGTGAAGCCCACCAGCGCGGAGGCGGTCGCGGAGCTGAAGCGGCTCGGCCTCACCCCGGTGCTGCTGACCGGCGACAACGAGAAGGTCGCCCGCGCGGTGGCGGCCGAGGTGGGCATCGACGAGGTGATCGCCGAGGTGCTGCCCGCGGACAAGGTCGAGGTGGTCAAGCGCCTGCAGGGCGAGGGCAAGGTCGTGGCGATGGTGGGCGACGGCGTCAACGACGCGGCCGCGCTCGCCCAGGCCGACCTCGGGCTGGCCATGGGCACCGGCACCGACGCGGCCATCGAGGCGTCCGACCTGACGCTGGTCCGCGGCGACCTGCGGGTGACGGCCGACGCCCTGCGCCTGTCGCGCAGGACGCTCGCCACCATCAAGGGCAACCTGTTCTGGGCGTTCGCCTACAACGTGGCCGCGCTGCCCCTGGCCGCGATGGGGCTGCTCAACCCGATGATCGCGGGGGCCGCGATGGCGTTCTCCAGCGTGTTCGTGGTGAGCAACAGCCTGCGGCTGCGCGCTTTCAGGTGAGACCGTCCGTCGCCGGCCCGGCAGTGCCGGGCCCGCGGCGGGCTTCGCGCGTCAATCGTGCCTGCGGCTCCAGAACCGGCGGGAGCGGTCTTCTGACATCTCGGGTTCGTCGGGCGGGGTGGGCTGCTGCACGATCACCACCGTCGTCTTGGCGTGACGCGCGCAGTACATGCTGGTCGAGGGCAGGAACATGCGGCTGAGCAGGCCGCGGCGACTGCGCCCGAGCACCAGCAGGTCGCCCTCGCGGGCCAGGTCGACGAGGTGGTAGCCGGGATCGCCGACCCTGGACACCATGACCGTGTGGAGGTCCTCCGGCAGGCCTCCCGCCACGTCCTCGAACACGCCGGCGATCACCTCGCCGCAGCGTGCCTCCTCACCCGATCTGATGGCGTGCTGCACGGGCAGCGCCTCCGGGAACGGGTGCACCGGAGCCCGGCTGACATGTACGGCGACGAGAGCCATGCGGCGCAGCCGCGCGGTCCCGATCGCCCAGGCGAGCGCCCAGCGCGCGGCCGGAGTCTCGTCGACGCCCACGATGAGCCGCACGCCGCCGGGCAGGTCCTGATCCACCACGCCCCTCCCTTACCGAGGTACGTACCATAGTGCGCCTTTCGGCTAGTTACCGGGAGGTGTGAGTTTCGGACCTCTCACACCAGTGCGAGCAAGCCGGTATAGAGGGTTTCGCGTTCCGGCTCGGAAAAGGCTTCGTACGGCACCGCCGCGCGGCGGTTGGTGCCCGCCTCGATGCGTTCGCGCAGCGGGCCGGGCTCCAGTGCGACGACCTCGGCCGCGGTCAGTCCCGCCGCCTGCCAGGCCGCCGCGTGCGCGTCGGCGCGGGCGTAGCGTAGCGCCGCCAGCCGGTTGAACAGCAGCAGCCCCGCCGGTGCCCCCTCGGGTTCGTACGGGGGAGCCATCACCGCGAGCGCGTCACCCGGCTCCGCCATGGCCTTGCCGAGCACCCGTCCCGCCAGCGCGGCGAGGGTCTCGACGTCATGGTCCCGCCAGATCCGGCCGGCCACGGCCGCGTGCGTCTCGTACAGCCCGTGCACGAGGCCCAGGCCCCGCTCCGTCAGCCGCAGCGTGCCGTCGTCGTCGGCCAGTTCGCCGCGCCGGACGTGCTCCCGGATGCTCTCCTCCCGGTCGTCCCCGTACCGGTGGACGGCGGCCAGGTCGCGTCTGGTGAGGGTGCGCAGCGGGAGCGTGAACCGCAGGTCGTTCAGCAGTCCCAGGGCGTCGGGTCTGCGTGTGGCGGCGTGCAGGTTGACGTGGACCGCGTCGATGACCGGGGCGATCGCCGCCGCGTACGCGTGCGGGTCCGTGGGCGTCAGCATCCCGCGCCATTATGCCGGTCTCGCCGGAAATCTTGGGCTGTGTCGGGAGAAGGACCGAGGGGGTGGCGTGAAATCATGTCGGCATCGTGCCGTCCAGCCTTCCGTTCCGCCTCGCCCGCACCGCGGTGTTCGCCGTGGTGTGTCTCAGCCTCGGCATGGTGGCCCACTCCCTGGCGGGCGGGAGCGTGCCGGGGCCGGCCATGGTGGCCGGGTTCTTCGTGGCCGCCGGGGGTGCGTACCCGCTGGCCGGGCGGGAGCGGGGCCCGCGGGCGATCCTGGCGCTGCTGGGCGGTCTGCAGCTCGTCCTGCACGTGATGTTCTCGCTCTCCCACGCCGTCTCCCCCGCCGCCGGGGCCGCGCACGCCGCGCACGCCTCGGCCGGGCTGGCCCCCGACCTCGGGATGTTCGTCGCCCACGGGTGGGCGGTCGGGCTGACCGCGCTCTGGCTGGCGCGCGGGGAGGCCGCGCTGTGGGGGCTGCTGCGCCGCCTGGCCGCACGGCTCGTCACCGTGCTGCTGCCGGTGCCGGCGACGCCGTTCGTCGAGCTGCCCCACGCCGAGCCGCCGGTGCTGCGCTCGGCGATCCTCCGGCATGCCGTCAGCGGGCGCGGGCCGCCCGCGGTCATCGGAATCCGCTGACCTTTTTCCGATGACCGACGCCCCGGCGACTTCCGCCGCGGGCGCAGGAAGGCATGTCCATGAACACCCGTTCCGCCCTGCTCGTCACCGCCACGGCCGTGCTCATCGCCGGCTGCGGCGCCGCCACCCCGGCCGCCGGGCCCGCGCCCACCACCAGCGTCGAGGCCGCCGCCCCGGCCCAGGCGCTCACCATCACCGACCCCTGGGTGAAGGCGGTGAAGGAGGGGATGACCGCCGCGTTCGGCACCCTCGTCAACCACACCGACAGCCCCATCACCGTCGTCGCGGGCGCCTCGCCGCTCTCGCCGGAGATCGAGCTGCACGAGGTGGTCGAGTCCGACAAAAAGATGATCATGCGGCCGAAGGAGGGCGGGTTCGTCGTCCCGGCACGCGGCAGCCACGAGCTCAAGCCCGGCGGCGACCACATCATGCTGATGGGCGTCAAGGAGGAGGTGAAGCCCGGCGCGGAGATCCCGATCACGCTGACGCTGCAGGAAGGTCCCCCGCTGGAGTTCACCGCCGTCGGCAAGGACTTCGCGGGCGCGAAGGAGGACTACCAGCCGGGCACGGACCACTGATGGCCGAGCAGAGGATCACCCGGCGCGGGCTGTTCGCCGCCGGGGCGGCGACGGCCGTGGGCACGGCGGCGGGCACGGTGGCCGTCACGATGGCCGGCACGATGGCAGGCACGGCCGCCGGCGCCTCGCCGAGCGGCGCTGCCACGGAGGTCCCGTCCGGTACGGCCACGGAACCGTTCCACGGCGTCCACCAGGCCGGGATCGCCACGTCCCCGCAGGCGCACGCCGTGTTCGTGGCGTTCGACCTCAAGCGCGGCACCGGACGGGAGCCGATCGCCCGGCTCATGCGGTTGCTGACCGACGACGCGCGCCGGCTCACCCTGGGCCGGGGCGCGCTCGCCGACACCGAGCCCGAGCTGGCCGTCTCCCCCGCCAGGCTGACGGTCACGTTCGGGTTCGGCCCCGGCCTGTTCGAGGCGGCCGGGGTGGAATCGCCGGTCCGGCAGCTGCCGGAGTTCGAGACGGACAAGCTGGAGGACCGCTGGTCCGGCGGTGACCTGCTGGTGCAGATCTGCGCCGACGACCCGCTGACCGTCGCGCACGCGCTGCGGATGGTGGTCAAGGACGCGCGGGCGTTCGCGCGGGTGCGCTGGACGCAGCGCGGCTTCCGGCGCGGCGCGCACGTCCAGCCCGCCGGCGCCACCCAGCGCAACCTGATGGGCCAGCTCGACGGCACCGTCAACCCGGCCGACCTGGACCGGGCGGTCTGGCTCGGCCAGGGCCCGCTGCGCGGCGGCACCACGCTGGTGCTGCGCCGGATCCGCATGGACCTGGAGACCTGGGACGAGCTGGACAGGACCGGCAGGGAGTTCACGATCGGCCGCCGCCTCGCCGACGGCGCGCCGCTCACCGGCCGGGCCGAGCACGACGAGCCCGACTTCGGCAGGCTGAACCGGCTCGGCTTCCCCGTCATCTCCGAGTACGCGCACATCAGGCGGGCCCGGGTGGACGATCCCGGCGCCCGCATGCTGCGGCGGCCGTACAACTACGACGACGGGCTGGCCGAGGACGGCACCCCCGACTCCGGGCTGCTGTTCGCCGCCTACCAGGCGGACGTGGACAAGCAGTTCGTCCCGGTGCAGCGGCGGCTGGCCGAAGGCGACCTGCTCAACGAGTGGATCACCGCGATCGGCTCGGCGGTGTTCGCGATCCCGCCCGGGTGCGCCCCGGACGGCTGGATCGGGGAGACGCTGCTCGCGGACGGGCCTTGACGGCGCGTCCGTAGGCGCCGGGCCCGGTCGGTCAGGAACCGCCCGGGCCCGGTCGGTCAGGGACTGGCCAGGGCTTCCGTCGGGGAGAGGCGGGCGGCGCGGATCGCCGGGTAGAGCCCGGCGACCGCGCCGATGACCAGCGTCGCGGCCAGGCCGCCCGCCGTCGCCTCGGCGGGGATCACGGACGGCCACTCCTCGTAGGCGGCGTAGCCGACGGTGACGGCGGCGCCGACGCACACGCCGCCCACCCCGCCGATCGCCGACAGCAGCAGCGACTCGGCCAGGAACTGGGTGCGGATCTGGCCACGGGTGGCGCCCAGCGAGCGGCGCAGGCCGATCTCGGCCCGCCGCTCCAGCACCGAGATGACCATGGTGTTGGCGACCCCCACCCCGCCGACGATCAGCGCCACCGCGCCGACGCCCAGCAGCAGGCCGGTGAACGCCTGGTCGGTGGCCTGCTTGGCGGCCAGCGCGTCCGACGGGCGGGAGACGTCGACCTCGTTGGGCGCCTCCGGGTTGCCGGTTCCGGCCAGCACGTCCCGTACCGCGTCCATGTGCCGCTCGTCCACCCGCGTGTAGAGCACGGTGGGGTGGCCGTCGAAGCCCAGCCGCTCCTCCGCGACCGGCCAGCCGACCAGCGCCGCGGTGTCCAGCTCCACGGCGAGCGCCACCGGCTCCAGGACGCCGACGACGGTGAACCGCCGGCCGCCGACCAGCACCTGCGTGTCGGGCCCGACCGCGCCGACGCCGAGCCGTTCGGCCGTGGCCGAGCCGAGCACCACGGCCGGGTAGGCGTGCGTGGCCGCGTTGAGCCAGGTGCCGGCGCGCAGCGTCGCGCCCACGGAGTCGAGCAGGTCGAGCCGGGCCGCGTAGGCGGAGATGCCGCCGGTCCGCGCCTCGGGGATCTCCTCCGACCGGTACACCTTGGCGTCCTGGACCTGCCCGACCGACGACACCGACAGCACAGGGCCGATGCGCTCGATCATCGCCTCGGCCTCCACCGGCATCTTGGCCTCCTCGCCGCTGAGGGTCTGCCCGGACGAGACCGTGAGCAGGTTCGTGCCCAGCGCGGAAAGCTGGCGGTCCAGCTCGGCGCCGGACGAGGAGGAGATGCCGACCACGCCGATCATCGCCGCGATGCCGATGGCGATGCCCAGCGCCGACAGGAACGCCCGCAGCGGGCGGGTGCGCAGCCCGACCGCGCCGACCCTGAGCACGTCGCGCGGCCGCAACCGGGGCGGGGTGAGATCACGGCCGGCCATCAGGCCGCCCCGGTGTGGTCGGCGACGATCCGGCCGTCGCGCATCCGCACCTGGCGGGGCAGCCTGCCGGCGATCTCCGGGTCGTGCGTGATGATCAGCACCGTCGTACCGGACGCGTGCAGCTCGCGCAGCAGCTCCATCACCCCCGCCCCGGACGCCGAGTCGAGCGCGCCGGTCGGCTCGTCGGCCAGCAGCAGCGGCGGATCGCCGGCCACCGCCCTGGCGATGGCCACCCGCTGCCGCTCGCCACCGGACAGCTCGTGCGGCTCGTGGTCCATGCGGTGGGCGAGCCCCACCCGCTCCAGCGCGGCCCGCGCGCGGCGGCGCCGCTCGGCCCGCGGCAGGCCGCTGTAGAGCAGGCCGTCGGCCACGTTATCCAGCGCCGGCACGTTCGCGGCCAGGTGGAACTGCTGGAACACGAACCCGATCCCGGTCCCCCGCAGCGCCGACAGCCGGTTGTCCGACAGCGTCGCGACGTCGTATCCGTCGACGCGGACCGTGCCCGACGTGGGCCGGTCGAGCGTGCCGATGGTGTTGAGCATGGTCGACTTGCCGGACCCGGACGGGCCCGCGATGGCGACCATCTCGCCGCGCCGGATCTCCAGCGACACGTCGTCCAGCGCGGTGACGCCGCCGGGGTAGACCTTGCTCACGCGGGAAAGCTCGATCATTTCGCCATCCCCACCGTCATGCCCTCGGTGAGCCCGTCGCCGGTGATCTCCACCCGGCCGCCGGAGAACAGGCCGGTCTCGACCGGGACGTAACGGGTGGCGCCGCCTTCGACGACCTCCACGCCGAACCCGCCCTCGCGCAGCGCCACCAGGGCGGCGACCGGGACGGTGAGCACGTTCTCGCGCTCCTCGGCGGTGAACCTCACGTCGACCGCCGCCTGGTCGAGGTCCGCGGCCTTCTCGCCGGTGAGCGAGACGAGCGCCTCGACCTTGGTCTGGGGCTCCTCGTTCCCCTGCCCCGGGACGATCACGGTGGCGACCTCGGTGATCTTGCCCCTGACCTCCTGACCGCCGGGCAGCGTGACCGTCACCTTGGCGCCCTCCTTCGCCAGCCGCCGGTCCTCGGAGTCGAGCTGGACGGTGACGACCTTGGCGGTGCCGGTGTAGCCGAGCACCTTCTGGCCGGGCGCGGCGGGCCGGCCGGCCTCGGCGTCCACGGTGTCCACCCTGACCCTGCCGTCGGCGAACACCACCCGGCCCAGCTCGACCACGCCGGTCTCCGGCAGGCCGCGGTCCTCCTGCCAGGCCATGACCGCCCGCGCCGTGGCCCAGGTGTACGTGTCGTCGACGGTGAAGCCGTCGTAGCCGAGCTTGCTCAGGTTGCGTTCCAGGCTCGCCACGTCACGGCCCTCGGCGCCCACCGCCAGGTCCCGGTACGCGGGCGTGCTCCCGTACATGAGCACCACCGGATCGTCGTCCACCTTGTAGAGCGGCTCGCCGCGGGTGATCACGTCGTCGCCGCCGGGCAGCCAGGTGACGGTGCCGCGCATGCGGTTGGTCACCGAGGCGGCCGGGCCGAAGCCCAGCTCGCCGTCGGCCTCCCGTGTGTCCCGCAGGGTCTCCTCGGCGATCGTCGCGGTGGCCGGCGGCAGCGCGGCGGCGGGCCGCCCGGCCGGGGCCCTGTCGAGCAGGCCGAGACCGGCGGCGGCCACCGCGCCGGCCAGCACGGTCGCGGTGGTCAGCCAGGCCGCCCGACGGCCGCGGCGGCGTCGCGGGGCCGTCTCCAGCGCTTCCCCGTCGATCGTGGTCGTGCCCATCACTTGGGCCGGTCCATCTGGCACTTCTTCTGCGCGGCCTCGAAGTCGGGGTCGTCGCCGACGTCCTTGGTGATGCGGACCCTGCCGCCCTCGGGGTCGGGGAAGTTCTCCACGCCGTTCTCACGCATGCAGGCAGCGATCTTGAGCAGGTCGTCGTTGCTCTCACCGTCGGCACGCCCGCCGCCGGCCGGCTGCCACTCCTTGCACGCCTCGCGGGCCTGCTCCATCTTCTCCTGGGTGCCGGGGCCCATCGTCATCCGTATGCCCTCGCCCGGCTTGGGGTCGGGGACGTCGACGCCGTTCTCGCGCATGCACTGCGCCCACTTCAGGCCCCGCTCCTCGCGGTCCAGACTCGGCGCGGCGCTCGCGGTGGGATCGCCTCCCGCGGAGGCCACGCCGGGGGCCTCCGCGCCGCATCCGGTCAGCGCCAGCGCGAGCGCCGCGGTCACGCCGAGCATCCGTACTCGCATCACGTTCTCCTCGTCGGGCCGGAACCGTTCCGGCCGCCTGAGAGGAGATGGAACCGACGAGCCGGTTTCCCGGCGGTTTCCATGAGCGCTAACGGGGAGTAAACAGCCGATCCGCCACGATTCCCGGCATGCGAGTGCTGGTAGTGGAGGACGAGCGCATCCTGGCCGACGCGATAGCCGAGTGGCTGCGCGACGAGACGCACGCCGTGGACACCGCCGGCGACGGCGAGTCGGCGCTGGAGCGGATCGCGGTCAACGACTACGACGTGGTCATCCTGGACCGGGACCTGCCGCTCGTGCACGGCGACGACGTGTGCAGGCACCTCGTGGAGTCGGATTCGACGGCGCGGGTGCTGATGCTCACCGCGGCGGGGGAGATCGACGACCGGGTGACGGGGCTGTCGCTGGGCGCCGACGACTACCTGGCCAAGCCGTTCGCCTTCGCCGAGCTGTCGGCCCGGGTGCAGGCGCTCGGCCGGCGCGCCCGGCCGGCCCTGCCGCCGGTGCTGCGCCGCGCCGGGATCACGCTCGACCCGGCCCGGCGCGAGGTGTACCGGAACGGGCGGTACGTGCCGCTGTCGAACAAGGAGTTCGCCGTGCTCGCCGAGCTGCTGCGGGCCGGCGGCGCCGTGATCTCCTCCGAGCAGCTCCTGGAGAAGGCGTGGGACGAGAACGCGGACCCGTTCACCGGCGTGGTCCGGCTGACCGTGCTCAAGCTGCGGCGCAAGCTGGGCGACCCGCCGGTGGTGCTGACCGTGACCGGCGCGGGCTACCGCATCCCATGAGGCTGTCGCTGCGCCTGCGGCTCACGGTCGTGTACGGCGCGCTGTTCATGCTGGCCGGCGTGGTGCTCGTCGGCGTCACGTACCTGCTGTTCAACCAGGAGCTGGTACGGATCTTCGAGGAGAAGTACGGCGACCCCGGCGGGAACCGGCACAGGTTCATCTCCGTCATCAAGGACGGGGTGATGCTCAGCCCCGAGGAGTCGCAGCGGCTGCTGGCCGAGCAGGAGGCCGACCTGCGCGCCGCCGCGACCACGTCCCTGCTGGCCCAGGGGGTGATCGCGGTGGTCGTGGTCGCCTGCCTGGCGACGGCGCTGGGCTGGGTGGTGGCCGGGCGGGTGCTGGCCCCGCTGCACAAGGTGACCGCGACCGCGCGCCGGATCGCCGCCGCCCCCGACGCCGACCGCGGCCTGCGCGAGCGGATCGACCTGGACGGGCCGATCGACGAGGTCAAGGAGCTGGCCGACACCTTCGACGCCATGGTGGCGCGGCTCGACCGGTCCTTCGACGGGCAGCGCAGGTTCGTCGCCAACGCCTCGCACGAGCTGCGCACCCCGCTGACGCTCAACCGCGCCCTGGTCGAGCTGGCCATGCACCGCCGCTCCGCCTCCGCCGACGTCAAGCGGCTCGGGGAGAGCCTGCTGGAGATCAACGTCAGGCACGAGCGGCTCATCTCCGGGCTGCTGCTGCTCGCGCGGGCCGAGCACGAGGTGACCGACCGGTCGCCGGTCGACCTCGCCGACGTCGTGGCGCACGTGGTCGCCCAGACCGCCCCCGAGGCGGCGCAGGAGAAGGTCACCGTGTACGAGGAAGCGTTCCCCGCGCCCACGACCGGTGACGCGCTGCTGCTCGAACGGCTGGTGACGAACCTGGTGGAGAACGGCGTCCGGCACAACCTGAGCGACGGCACCGGCTGGGTCCGGATCGCCAGCCGGACGGCCACCGGCGGGCGGGTCACAGTGACGGTCACCAACACGGGCCCTGTCGTGCCGCCGTACGACGTGCCGGAGCTGTTCAAGCCGTTCCGCCGGCTCAACGGCGAGCGCACCGTCACGGGCAAGAGCGCGGGCCTGGGCCTGTCGATCGTCCGGTCGGTGGCCCGCGCCCACGGCGGCGACGTGACGGCCCATCCCCGGGAGGGCGGCGGCCTGGTGATGACGGCCACGCTCCCCCGCGCCGTGCCGTGACCGGCGCGGCGGGTCCGTCGAGCGAGTCCCCGCGCCCGGCGGACCCCGCCGCACCCGGCCGTCCACCCCCGGACGGCCGTCCCGCGTGAGGGTGCGGGTACCGGACACGATGGCGGTCACGGCCCCCCGTTCACCAGACCACTTTCTGCCCGGTTTCTGCTCACTCGCCCCGGCCGTACGTCACGACACGCGTCCTCGCGCGTACGGCGAACCCCGGCGAGCCGATGGACAATGACGGCGCGGCAACCGATCCAGCAGGAGGGTTCCATGCCACCCGACCCGGCCCAGCGGCTGCTGGGTTACATCGACGGCGCCTGGGTGGCGTCGGCGGTCTGCGCCGCGGCCGAGCTCGGGGTGGCCGACGCGCTGGCCGGTGGCGCGCGCGACGCCGACCAGCTGGCGCGGGCCGTGGGCGCCCACCCCGGCGCGCTCTACCGGCTGCTGCGGGCGCTCGCCGACCTGGGCGTGCTGCGCGAGCTCGACGGCCGCGTGTTCGAGCTGACCGAGACGGGCGAACGGCTGCGGCGGGACCACCCGGAGTCGCAGCGCGGGTTCGCCGTGATGCTCGGCTCGTCGTGGCACCGGCGGGCCTGGTCGGGTTTCGCCGACAGCGTGCGGACCGGCGAGTCGGCGTTCGAGCGCGTCTTCGGCCCGGCCTTCGACCACTTCCGCGACCATCCCGAGCACGGCGAGGTGCTGAACGACGCGATGACGTCGGTGTCCGCCGCGTTCGTGTGGCCGGCGGTGCGCGGCCACGACTTCACCCGGTACGGGACCGTCGTCGACGTGGGCGGAGGCCACGGCGCGATGCTCGCGGCCATCCTGTCGGCGCACCCCGAGGGGCGCGGCGTGCTGTTCGACCTGCCGCACGTCATCGAGGGAGCGGGCGGGCCGCTCGTGGAGGCGGGTGTGGCCGACCGGTGCGAGCTGGTCGGCGGCGACTTCTTCACGTCGGTGCCGCCCGGCGGCGACGCCTACCTGCTGTCCAACGTCGTCCACGACTGGGGCGACGACGACGCCGTCCGGATCCTGGCGAGCTGCCGGCGGGCGATGAACGACGGCGGCCGCGTGCTGCTCTGCGAGGCCGTCATCCCTGACCCGCCGCGCGAGCCGACCGCCGCCACCGTGATCGACCTGGAGATGCTGGTCATCGCCAAGGGCGCCAGGCAGCGCACGGCGGGCGAGTACGCGGAGCTGTTCGAGCGGGCCGGTCTGCGGTTGGCCGGCGTCACCGGCGGCGGCGTCTTCGACGTCGTGGAGGCGGTCCCCGGATGAGCCGGTTTACTCGTCGTGGTGACGGAGAACGTTCTGGCCATGAACCAGGCGCCATCCGGACATGACCACACGAGGTGCACGCCCGCGCAGCTCTTCGAGATCACCGTCCTGGACACCACAGGTGACGACACCCGGTGGCACACCATCGGCTGGGGCATCGGCCGCCAGGACGCCGACGCCCTCGCCCGGTCCTTCGTGACCCGCCGGCTCTGCCCGTACGAGCGAGCCCGGGTCCGCCACAACGGCCGGCTGCTCGCCGAGCACCACCGGCCCGTGACCGGCTCAGGCCGGTGAGACGACCTCCAGGGCGGGGCGCACGTCGTTGGCGAGCGTGCCGACGCCGTCGATGACGATCTCCACCCGGTCCCCGGGCAGCAGCGTGAAATCCGGACCGGGGACCATGCAGGTGCCGGTCGACAGCACCACGCCCCGGGGGAAGCGCTCGGCCTTGAACAGGTAGCCGGCCAGCTCGTCGACGCGGCGGTGGAGCTGGGCCGTGCTCGCCTCGTCCGACCAGACGACGCGGCCCTCGCGGGTGATGGTCACCGCCATCGCCAGGTCGTAGGGGTCGGGCACCTCCCAGGCGGGGCGGATGCCGGGGCCGAGCGCCGTCGCTCCCGCGTACATCTTGGCCTGGGGCAGGTAGAGCGGGTTGTCGCCCTCGATGGAGCGGCTGCTGACGTCGTCGCAGACGGTGTAGCCGGCGATCTCGCCGCTCGCGGCGATCACCACGGCCAGCTCGGGCTCGGGCACGTCCCAGGTGGAGTCCTCGCGCACGCCGATGGTCTCGCCGTGGCCGCGCACCCGCCAGCCGACCGACTTGAAGAACAGCTCGGGCCGTTCGGCGTCGTAGACCCGCTGGTAGATGTCGGGTTCGGTGCTCTCCTCCACCCGGGCCTCGCGGGAGCGGCGGTAGGTGACGCCGGCCGCCCACACCTCGGTGCCGGCGTCGACCGGGGCGGCGGGGGTGACCGGGTCGACCGGCTCGGTGGCGCGGGCGAGCTGGTCGCGGAAGTGGGCGAGGTCGGCGGACAGCGCGTCGCCGAGGGAGAAACCGGTGGGCAGCGCCCGGTCGCCGTCCTCGGCGCGGACCACCCAGCGGGGCGATTGAGCGGACCTGACGAGGTGCATGCGCGCCCTTCTGCCGGAATGTCGGGGAGGACCAGCCTAAGACATCCGATGAAAGTTTCAACGGGTTTCGGCAGGCAGGCGTTCTGCCGGGTTCGCGGCACTTGACGAAGCGGTGCGTCCTCGCTGATCTAGTCCTGGGGGAAAGCGCTTTCCTTCTCCGATGGGAGCAGACAGTGAGATCCGTTGCCCAAGCCTGGCGGTGCCTGCTCACCGTCCTGGCCGCCCTGGTCATGGCGCTGGCAGGCGCCCTCGTCGCGCAACCGCCGCCCGCGAGCGCGGCGACGGTCGACACGAACGCCTGGTACGTCCTCGTGAACCGGCACAGCGGCAAGGCGCTCGACCTGTACGAGTTCGCCACGAACGACGGCGCCCCGATCGTCCAGTGGGCCCGCAACGACGGCAACCAGCAGCAGTGGCAGTTCGTCAGCTCCGGCGACGGCTACTACCGGCTCAAGTCCCGCCACAGCGGCAAGGTCCTGGACGTCTACGAATGGAACGCCAATGGCGGCGCCCAGATCGTCCAGTGGGCCGACACCAACGGCTGGAACCAGCAGTTCCGGCTCGCCGACTCCGACGGCGGCCACGTCCGCCTGATCAACCGCCACAGCGGCAAAGCCCTGGAGACCTGGGAGTGGTCCACCGCCGACGGCGCCCGTATCTCCCAGTGGGACGACCTCAACGGCGCCAACCAGCAGTGGCAGCTCGTCAAGATGGGCAGCGGTTCCGCCGACTGCGGCGGCGGCTCGTTCAACGCCGAGGCCGTGCTCAGCGGCAGCACCTGGACGGCCAGGAACGGCGGCGGCAGCACCCTCTACACCGGCAGCAGCATGATCGAGGCCATGCGCCGCGCCGTCGGCAGCCTCACCTCCGGCCGCACGTCCAAGCAGAAGGTGGTCGTCCGCGGCTCCGGCAGCATGAACGCCAACCAGTCGCTCGACCTGCCCAGCTACACCGTCCTCGAAGTGTGCGGCACGATCAACGTGACCGGCACGATCAGCGCCAACAACGCCGCCGTGCGCGCCCAGAACGTCACCGACGTCGAGGTCACCCGGCTCGCCGTGACCGGCAACCCGTACTTCGCGGTGTTCGTCCGCAACGGCACCAACATCACCCTCGGCCAGCTCGACCTGCGGCTCGGCTCGGCCGGGCTGGGCGTGCGCATCGACAACCACGCCAACAGGAACGTCCGCACCAGGAACGTCCGCATCGACAGCGTGTACGCCTCCGGCGGCGGCAGTCACGGCGTCGAGACGTACGGCGTCGACGGCATCACGATCGGCACCGTCACCGCGCGGAACACCGGCGAGTCCGGCCTGCTGCTCAACGACACGATCAACGCGAGCATCGGCACCGTCGACGCCGAGGGCGCGGGCACCGGCACCGGCTACGCGGCCTTCCGGATGGCCAACCGCAACGGCCGCATCGGCAGCTCGTACCCGGCCAACATCCGCGTCGGCACCGTCAAGGCCCGGGGCGGCGGCCGCGGCGTCTTCTGCGTGTCGGAGAGCGGCGGCGCGGTGATCGACCGGGTGGACATCGCCCAGACCGGCAGCAACTCGATCCTCATCGAGAACTGCTACAACGTCACGATCGCCGCCCAGAGCGGCACCGTGAACGGCTCCGACATCCGCATCGCGGCCCGCACCGAGTTCCCCGTGACCTCCGACATCACGCTGCAGAACCTGACGCTGACGAACTCGGCGATCAACGAGAACCCGTGCGGCACCAACATCGTCATCCGCAACATCAACCTGGTGAACTCCCGCATCAACCGCTGCTGACCGGAACAGACCGTGATCCGGCCGGGCCCGCCCGGCCGGATCACTCGGACGGCGACGCGCACTCGGCCGCCGTCGCGGTGGGCCGGCAGACCCACGTCGCCTGGATCGGCCGGCCCGACTCGACGGTCATGAGCCACACCTCCCGGCCCTGGGCGTCGTGGTCGGTGGCGTGCTCGGAGAAGGAAACCTTGCCGGTCGCGCCGTCGAACGCCTGACCGCGCAGGTTGTAGTGGACGCCGCTGAGGATGTCGTCGGCCTCGCTCTGCGTGCGGTAGGCGCTGAACGCGATCGCCACGGCCTGGGCCGCGTCGAAGCCGAACGCGGCGTGCGCGAAGGAGACGCCGACGCCGGACTCCGCTATCCACCGCCGCAGGGTCTGCTGGCTCTGGTTGGTGAGCGAGGTGTCGCGGACGTCGGTCAGCGACACGAAGGACATGCTCACGTCGTGGGCGGCCGGGTTCGACCGCACGTCCTTGGCGACGGAGCCGGTGACGTCGTCCGAGGCGAGCAGCCTGATCTCGCGCTGCTCGCACGAGGCGCCCCAATCCCGCCTGAGGCTGCTCAGGAAGTCGGCCCGGCCGGTGTAGTAGATCACCTCGGCGCCCGACCCGCACGCTTCCCGCATCGCCACGCCGAGCGAGGCGTCGTCGCCGAACGAGAAGTCCGCACTCTGCCCCGGGTACTCCTCCAGGAACAGCTCTTTCAGATCCTGACTGTAGAGCTCGCCGTCCTGCCGCTGCCAGACGACGGCCACCTCGGGCTTCCTGTCCACCCCCTCCGCGAGCCCGAGGGTTTCCAGCCAGTGGACCGTGGCCCTCATCTGCAGGCTGTTCACGACGGCCAGCCGGAACAGGAACGCCGACCGCCGGTCCCCCACCTCCGCGATGTCGCCGACCGTGGTGACCGTGCTGACCATCGGCACGTTCGCCCTCGTCAGCACCCCCACCGCCCGTTTGACCTCCTCGCGGCTCCAGGCGAAGCCCACGGCGGCCGCCAGCGACGAGTCCTCCCGCGCCCGTTCCGCGATGCCGGTCGCCGCCAGCTCGGCGCTGATGAAGTCCTGGCCGGTGTTGGCGAACACGATCTTCATCTTCCAGTCGGATCGGCTCGTGTTGTAACTCTTCTGGTACGCCCCGATCCCGGCCAGTTCGCCGGCCACCGCCGTCATCTGGCCGTCCTTGAACTGCGCGCCCGGCTGTGTCGTCAGCGGGCCCAGATAGGCGACGGTGAACACCTTGTGACCGAGCGGGATCGCCGCGTTCTGCTCCTCTATCCGTCGCGCCACCGGCGCGACGAGCGGGTGCGGCGCTATCTTGCCGAGCGCGCCCAGGCCCACGCACTGCCCGTCCACCTCGCGCAGCTCGGCGCCGCAGCCCGCGGTGGCCGTCACGGTCGCCATGACGGGCACGACGAGCAGCGCCAGCACCACCGCCCAGAAGGCGAGCGGACGAGCGAGAAGCAGCCGGGCGGGATCGTCGCTGCGCGACGCGCCGGCCTCCGTCAACCTGATCACGAGGTACGGGCTCGGCTCCGCCCGGTGGATCGCCGCCCGCCATGCGCGGTACTGCCTGACCGGCTCCAGCTCGCCGGTGGCGGGCGGGTCGAAGCGGTGCCCGGCCGGCGGTTCCGAGGTGGAGGCGACCAGCAGGAGAGGGCCCCGCTGTCCGCGGACCCGCACCTCGTCCAGGAGTTCCATGAACCGGCGGCCCATCGTGCCCGGGTCGGCGTTCCTGAGCGCTACCACGGGATAGGTGTTGCGCCCCCAGCCGGGCCACGGAAGGACACGGCGCTGGTAGGCCTGGCGGAGGTCCTCCAGCAGCGCGGTCACCATCAGCCGTTCGACCGCGTCCTGGTCGGCGCGGCCCACGCTGATCGCGTAGGCGATGATGTCCTCGCCCTTCCTGCGCCTGACGTAGGGGGCCTTGCGGAACCAGCGGTAGAAGAGCCAGCCGCGGATCAGCAGCGCGGCGTGCAGCAGGGCGCCGATGACGGCGACGATCGGGCTGGCCAGCCAGAGCGCCAGGCTGATGCCGTCCACGAGCTTCTGGAGCCCGAACGTGGCCAGCCCGGTGGCCGGAAGCCACGTGGTCATGGTCCTGCCCACGTAGTCGACCATCACCCGCAGCGCCGACCCGGTGAAGGCGTCCTTCTTCCGGCGCTGGGACAGCGACCGCCGCAGGGTGCCGCGGACGCCCACCGGATCCTTCGGCTCCCCGGCCGCGGTCTCGCGCTCGCTCCAGGCCCAGAGGACGAACCGGGTCAGCGGGAAGCGGGGAGGCGGGAGCAGCGTGCCCTTGACCCACGGTGTCAGCGAGCCCTTCTCCCCCGCGAGCCGGTCGACGATCGTCGCGACGTCGGTCTCGTCCGCGTTGACCTCGGCGTACGGTGCCCGCAGCTTGAAGCACTCCGCCGTCTCCACGGCCGTGCCGGTCGGCAGCGCGTCGCCGGTGAACACCAGGATGGGCAGCTTGCGATCCCCGGCCAAGGGCGAGGGACGGCGCTGGGCCTCGTCGATCAGCTCGTACACGGGGATGGACGGCATGCGCGATCAAGCCTCCGGACTCGTCCCGTCGCGGCCCCCGCAGCGCTCGTCAAGAAGAGCGTACTGCCGGAACCACGATGACTTCCGCCGCCGTGCGTGGTCTTAACCGAGGTAAGGTCCGATCGCGGGAGGAACCCATGGCGAAAATGCTCTACTCGGTCACCATGTCGCTCGACGGCTTCATCGCCGGGCCGGGCGGCGACATGTCCTGGCTGGCCGAGCACCTCGGCCCCAACCCGACCGTGGACGACCTGCTCCCCCAGGTCGGCTCCCTTCTCGTGGGCAACCGCTCCTTCGGCGGCGACGACCCGTACAGGGACACCGAGCACGAGGGCGAGGCGTTCGGCGGAGGGTGGAGCGGGCCCCAGTTCGTGCTCACCCACAACCCCCCGGCCGATCCGGTGCCGGGCGTCACCTTCGTCACCGACCTCGACACCGCGATCACCGCGTCGAAGGCCGCGGCGGGCGGCAAGTACGTCAACGTCATCGGCGCCGACGTGGCCCGCCAGTGCCTGGCGGCGGGCGCGCTCGACGAGGTCCTGGTCTGCGTCGCCCCGGTCATGCTCGGCGACGGCGTCCGCCTCTTCGACCACCCGGGCGGCACGAACGTCAAGCTCGAACGTCTCGGCGTGACGCAGGTCCCCCAGGCGACCAACCTCTGGTTCCGGGTCCTGTGACGAAGGGTCTCAGCGCGGGTCGAAGGGCGCGGCTCTCACGGCCAGCCCGAGCAGCATGTCGGCGGCCTTGCCGAGGAGCGCCAGGAGCAGGATCGACAGCAGCAGGATGTCCGTGCGGCCGGTGTTCTGGCTGTCGATCAGCAGGAATCCCAGGCCCATGGACGAGGCGATCAGCTCGGCCGCGACCAGGAACAACCAGCCTTGGGCCAGTCCGAGCCGCAACCCCGCGAAGACGGCGGGGGCGGCGTGGGGGAGTTGGACGCGGGTGAGCAGGCCCACGCCGCGCAGCCCGTACGCCCGCCCGGCCTCGACCAGGTGCGGATCCACGTGCGCGAGCGCCGCGGACACGGTGGTGTAGACGGGGAAGAAGGCACCGATCGCCACCAGGACGATCTTCGGGCCCTCCGCTATGCCGAGCCAGAGCACCAGCAGCGGCACCCACGCCAGCGACGGCACCGCGCGCAGCGCGGCGATGCTGGGGGCGAGCAGGGTGCGGACCGGCGCGTACAGGCCGACGAGCGCGCCGAGCACCAGCCCCGCCGACGCTCCCCCGGCGAAGCCCAGCAGCACGCGCTGACCGCTGATCGCGACGTGCTGCCACAGCTCGCCGCGCCGGATGAGCTCGCCCACCGCCGCCAGGACCGCCGCGGGCGGAGGCAACTGGCTCGCGGTGAACCAGCCGGCGCCGGTGGCGACCTGCCAGGCGGCGAGCGCCGCCAGCGGCACCATCAGGCCCGCGGCGAAGCTCCACGGGCGCACCCACCGGCCGGGTGTCGTCACGAGGCCCCGGCCTTCTCGGCGAACTCGGGAGCGAACAGGGAGTCGAGCGCCGTCTTCGCCTCCTGCTCGGAGCGCACCTGGCTCTCCCGTACCAGCGTCGGCAGGATGCGTTCCAGCACCGCGCGCTGGTCGGGACCCGGGACCGGGCTGACCTCGACCTCGGTCCGCTCCTTGAGCACCACGCGAGCGACCTCGGGGGCGAGCTTGGCCTCCGAGGCCAGCAGCTGGACCGCGTCGTCGGGGTGCTCGACGATCCACGCGCGGGCTCTCTCGTACGCGTCGAGCACCTTCTGGGCGAGGTCCGGATGCTCGGCGAGGAACTCCTCGCGGGCGTTGAGGAAGCCGTAGGAGTTGAAGGACGCGTTCCGGTAGATCAGCTTCGTGCCCGAGTCCACCTGGCTCTGCGCCATCAGCGGGTTAGGCCCGACCACGCGTCCACGTCGCCGCGCTCCAGCGCGGTCTTGCCGTCGGCGTGCTGGAGGTTGACGACCTCGACGTCGGTGCCGTCCAACCCGGCCTCCTCCAGGGCCTGGAGCAGGAAGAAGTACGGGTCGGTGCCCTTGGTGGCGGCGACCTTCTTGCCCTTGAGCCCGCTCACCTCGGTGATCGGAGAGTCCTTGGCCACCACGAGCGCCGCCCACTCGGGACGGGTGTAGATCCCGACGGTCTTGATCGGGGTGCCGTTGGCGCGGGCCTGGAGGGCGGCGGCGCCCGCGGTGGAGCCGAGGTCGATGGTCTCGCCGCGCAGGTTCTCGTTGGCCTTGTTGCTGCCGGCCGACAGCACCCAGGTCACCTCGGTGCCCGGGAGCGCGTCCTCCAGCCAGCGCTGCTGCCGGATGACCAGACTGAGCGGGTTGTAGTAGGCGTAGTCGAGCCGGAGCCGGCCCGAGGCGGGCGTGGCGGTGCCGCTCTCACCTGGCACGCAGGCGGTGACCAGGGGGACGAGCAGGGCGGCGGTGAGCAGGGAACGGCGGTGGATCACGGAGTGGGCTCCTCGGCGGGGGTGGGGCGGGGCACGCCGAGCCGCTCCAGCAGGTCGGCGCGGAGGGCGGCGAGTTCGGGATGGGCGCGGTCGCGGGGCCGGCGGTGGGGGACGTCGAGCACGGTCGCGATCGTGGCGCCCGGCCGCTCCGGTTCGGCGCCGAGCAGGACCACCCGGTCGGCCAGGTGCAACGCCTCGTCCACGTCGTGGGTGACGAGCAGGACGGTGGTTCCGGCGCCGCGCTGCACGTCGGCCAGGAGGTCCTGCATGCGCAGCCGGGTGAGGGCGTCCAGCGCGGCGAACGGCTCGTCGAGCAGCAGCACGCCGGGCTCCCTGGCCAGCGCCCTGGCGAGGGCCGCGCGCTGGGCCATGCCGCCGGACACCTGGCGGGGCCGGTGCTGGTGGAAGCCGTCGAGGCCGACGACGTCGAGCCAGTGCCGTACGATGCGCGCGCCGCTCTCCCTGCCGACGCCTTTTGGCAGGCCGAGGGCGACGTTGCCGGCCAGGTCGCGCCACGGCAGCAGCCGGGGCTCCTGGAAGACCACCGCGCATCGGGCGTCGACCCCGCGGACCGGACGTCCGTCGACCGTGATCTCGCCGTCCGAGGGCGCCTCCAGCCCGGCCACGAGGCGGAGCAGGGTGGACTTGCCGCAGCCCGAAGGCCCCAGGATGGCGACGATCTCGCCGGGGAGGATGTCGAGCTCCAGGTCGCGCAGCACGGTGTGGCCGTTGCCGTAGGTGTGGCCTACCCCGCGCAACCCGACTCCCGCCGCGGCCACCGCCCTGGCGGGGAACGTGGCCTGGCCGGTGGTCATACGCCTCTCCCATGCTCTCGGTCCTCGGTGCCCTCCCACGATTACCTATTATTCCGGTATAATCAATAGGAATTACTGGTATTTGTGCGCCGAGGGTCCCCGGGGATCATGCCCTGGTCCTCCGCCGCGGCCCCTCTGTCGAAGGCACGCCTGGGTGGGACTTTCGTCGGCGGCCCGCGGAAGGCTTAGGATGACATGCCGTAGCGGGTGGCGACCGCGGTGGCGCGGGCGCGCAGGGAGTCGCGCAACCACTGCGGGGCCAGGGCTTCAGCGTTCGTGCTGAGCTGCCACAGCGCCCATTCGGCGTGTCTCCGATCCTGGAAGGTCACCTCCAGCCGCAGCCGGCCGTCCGGGTCGGTTTCCTCGGCGAGGACGGCCAGCGCGGTGCCCACCAGGTCCTCACGACGCGCCGGGTCCAGCCGTACCACCACGGTGACCTGGTCGCCACCGGCCCGGAACCTCGTGCTCCGTTCCTGCCAGGCCAGGTCCAGATCGACCCGGTCCGCTCGCTGTGCGGGTTCGGCGAGTTCCTGGGCGGCCAGGATCCGGGACAGGCGGTAGGTGCGGTCCGCGCCGGACCTCGTGGCCAGCAGGTAGCCCCGATCTCGTACGGTGACCAGGCCGATCGGGTCCACCGTGCGCCACTCCGGCGCCTGGTCCGCGGCCGCGTAGTGGATGCGCAGCTTGTGCCCGGCGAACACCGCGCGCAGGACCTCGGCCGCGACGGCGTCGGGCACCTCCTCGGCGACCAGCCGGCGTGAGAGGAGGTCGGTCTCCGGGTCGATGAGCAACCGCTCGGCCGCGCCGGCCGCGGTGTCCCGATAGCTCTCGGGCAGCGCGTCGACCACCTTGAGCATCGCCGAGGCGAGCGCCGACCCGAGCCCGAACGCCTGCGCGCCGCGCCGCGACCCGGCGACCAGCAGGGCGAGGGCCTCGTCGGGGTTCAGCCCGGTGAGCTCGGTCCGGAAGCCGGGCAACAACGCGAACCCGCCGTGCCGGCCGCGTTCGGCGTACACCGGGACGCCGGCCGCGGACAGCGCCTCGATGTCGCGCAGCACGGTCCGGGTGGACACCTCCAGCTCGCGCGCCAGCGCGGTCGCGGACAGCCTGCCGTGCTGCCGCAGCAACAGCACCAGCGAGACCAGCCGGTCGGCACGCATACGAAAACGCTACCGGAATACATGACAGGGGATGTCGTGGTTTGTTTGCGAGGCTCATCGACAGGTGGCAACCCATTCGAACGGAGCTGATGTGGCAATGGAACGAACGGCGGTCAACCCGTGGGCGTGGTCGACGGAACTGGGCTACAACCAGGGCGAGGTCGTCTCCGGACACACCCGGACCCTGTACTGCTCAGGACAGACCGCGATGAGCGGAGAGGGCAAGCCGCAGCACGCCGATGACATGGCGGCGCAGCTGGCGCTGAGCCTCGACAACCTGGAGGCCGTGCTCGGCGAGGCCGGCATGTCCCTGGCGAACCTCGTGAGGCTCAACGTCTACACCACCGACGTCGACCGCCTCTTCGAGCACTACGGCGTGCTGGCCTCACGGTTGGGCGCCGCCGGGGTGGCACCGACCACCACGATGCTCGGGGTGACACGTCTGGCGATCCCCACCCTGATGGTCGAACTCGAGGGAACCGCCGTAGCGTGACGCGACCCCGCCGCCTCCGGCCGGACCGCCGGAGGCGGCATGCATCGTCTTCTTCACAGAACCCGAGGTAACCACGCATGCGCAAGGTCGGCCCGATCTTCCCGTCCGATCTCGCGGCAGCTCTTCGGGGAGTGAGGTGAGGGCCGTTGCCGTGCCTATTACCGTCAAAGGCCCGTCCGGATCATCCCGACGGGCCTTCTAGCTGGGTGGGGCTACCAGGACTTGAACCTGGGACCTCTTCCTTATCAGGGAAGCGCTCTAACCGTCTGAGCTATAGCCCCGCAACACATGGAACCGTATCGCATCCGCCGCGCGGAGGCGAACCGGTTCGGCTGAGGAAAAGCTTACCGCCTCCCGCACGCTGCTCGCGCCGCCGCGGGGGCGGCGCGAGCGTGCGTGGGACGGGATTACTCGGCCTCGCTGAAGGTCACCTCGACGCCGCCCACGAGGTCGCTGGAGACGTTGTAGATGACCGCGCCGAGGGTGGCGAGCGCGGTGATGAGAACGACGTTCACGGCGCCGATGAGAGCCGTGTAGCCCAGGATGCGCACCGGCTCGAACCAGGAGGCGATGTCGATCTGGAGCGACCCCTCACCCTGCTCGCCCTGGCTGAGCTGGTTGACCAGGTCGACGATCGAGTCGAACACGCCCAGGGCCGACAGCACCCCGTACAGGACGGCGACCGCGACGAAGAGCACCACGAAGCAGACCAGGGACACCACGAAGCTGAACTTCATGGCCGACCACGGCTCGATGCGGCGCAGCACCAGGTGGGCCTTGCGGGGGAGGCGCGAGCCTCCGCCGCCGGACGACTTCTTCTTCTTGCCGGGGAGCTCGACGGCCGGCGGGGGAGCCTCGGTCGCGAGTGACGGGCGCGAGCGCGCGGTGTCGTTGCCGTCGCGCTCCGACGGGGCCGGGGCCCGCGGGGGAGCTGACGGGGCGGGGCCCGACTGGGGTCGGGGCTGCTGTCCGTCCGGCTTGAGTGCCGGCTTCGTCGGGTTGCCTTCCTCCTCCTGTGCCTGGCGAGGCTCCTTGTCAGGGGCCTTGCCAGGCTGCTGCTGGCCGTTGTCCCGAGCCGCCTGGGTCCTGGCGGCGCCACCCTGGGCGCTCATCTATTACTCTCCTCCCCCGTCTGCTTCACTCTCCACCGAAGTCTCCATCGACTCGGCGTTCCGGGCGAGGGCCACCACGCTGTCGCCTTCGGCGAGGTTCATCAATCGGACTCCCATGGTCTGCCGGCCGGACTGCTTGATCTCACCGGCACTCGTCCGGATCACCCCGCCTGCGGACGTGATCGCGAAGACCTCGTCCTCCGGGTTGACCATGACGGCTCCGACCAGCTTGCCACGAGAGCTCACGATTTTTGCAGTCAGCACGCCCTTTCCGCCACGTCCTTGCACCGGGTACTGCTCAACGGGTGTCCGCTTCGCGTACCCAGCCTTTGTGGCGATAAGCACATCCTGCCCGTCGGAGATCCGGTTCATGGCCAGAAGTTCGTCACCTTCGAGGAAACGCATGCCGATGACGCCGCTGGTGGCGCGGCCCATCGGGCGCAGCGCCTCGTCGGAGGCGGTGAACCGGATCGACTGCGCGCCCCTGGAGACGAGCAGCAGATCGTCCTCCTCGGAGATCAGGCGGGCGCCGATGACCTCGTCGTCGTCGCGCAGGTTGATCGCGATCAGGCCGCCGGACCTGGGGGAGTCGTACTCGGACAGGCGGGTCTTCTTCACCAGGCCGCTGCGGGTGGCGAGCACAAGGTAGGGGGCCACCTCGTAGTCGCGCAGGTAGAGGACCTCCATGACCGTCTCGTCCGGCTGCATGGCCAGGAGGTTGGCCAGGTGCATGCCGCGGGCGTCGCGCCCCGCGTCGGGCAGTTCGTACGCCTTGACCCGGTAGACGCGGCCCTTGTTGGTGAAGAACAGCAGCCAGTGGTGGGTCGTCGTGACGAAGAAGTGGTCGACGATGTCGTCCTGGCGCAGCTGCGCGCCGCGCACGCCCTTGCCGCCGCGCTTCTGCGCGCGGTAGAGGTCGGTCCTGGTCCGCTTGGCGTAGCCGCCGCGGGTGATGGTGACGACGACGTCCTCTTCGGCGATGAGGTCCTCGATGGACATGTCGCCGTCGTGCGCGATGATCTCGGTGCGGCGTTCGTCGCCGTAACGCGAGACGACCTCGCCCAGCTCCTCGCCGATGATCTCCCGCTGACGGGCCTCGCTGGCGAGGATCGCGTTGTACTCGGCGATCTGCGTCATGAGGTGGTCGTACTCGTCCTGGATCGCCTGGCGCTCCAGGGCGGCGAGCTTGCGCAGCTGCATGTCGAGGATGGCCTGCGCCTGGATCTCGTCGATCTCCAGCAGCGACATCAGGCCCTGCTGGGCGTGGGAGGCGGACTCCGACGCCCGGATGAGCGCGATGACCTCGTCGAGCCGGTCGAGCGCCTTGAGCAGCGCGCGCAGGATGTGGGCGCGCTCCTCCGCCTTGCGCAGCAGGTAGCGCGTACGGCGGACGATGACCTCGATCTGGTGCGCCACGTAGTGGCGGACGAACTGGTCGAGGCGGAGCGTACGCGGCACGCCGTCGACCAGCGCCAGCATGTTGGCGCCGAAGGTGTCCTGCAGCTGGGTGTGCTTGTAGAGGTTGTTGAGCACGACCTTGGCGACCGCGTCGCGCTTGAGCACGATCACCAGCCGCTGCCCGACGCGGGAGGAGCTCTCGTCGCGGACGTCGGCGATGCCGGTCAGCCTGCCCTCGCGGACCAGCTCGGCGATCTTGAGGGCGAGATTGTCAGGGTTGACCTGGTAGGGCAGCTCGGTGACGACGAGCGCCTGGCGGCCCTTGCCGTCTTCCTCGACCTCGACCACGGCCCGCATGGTGATCGAGCCGCGGCCGGTGCGGTAGGCGTCCTCGATGCCGCGGCGGCCGACGATCAGCGCGCGGGTGGGGAAGTCGGGCCCCTTGACCAGCTTGATCGCTGCTTCGAGCAGCTCCTCGTCGTCGGCCTCGGGGTTTTCCAGGCACCATTTGACCGCGGCGGCGACCTCGCGCAGGTTGTGCGGCGGGATGTTGGTGGCCATGCCGACTGCGATGCCGCCCGAGCCGTTGACCAGCAGCTGCGGGAACCGCGCGGGGAGGACGTCGGGCTCCTGCGACTTGCCGTCGTAGTTGGGCCGGAAGTCGACGGTCTCCTTGTCGATGTCGCGCAGCATCTCCATGGCGATGGGCGCGAGCTTGCACTCGGTGTAGCGCATCGCCGCCGCCGGGTCGTTGCCCGGCGAGCCGAAGTTGCCCTGCCCGTCGACCAGCGGGTAGCGCAGCGACCAGTGCTGCGCGAGGCGGACGAGCGCGTCGTAGATCGAGGTGTCGCCGTGGGGGTGGTAGGTGCCCATCACGTCACCGACGACGCGGGCGCACTTGAAGTAGCCGCGGTCGGGGCGGTAGCCGCCGTCGTACATCGCGTACAGCACCCGGCGGTGCACCGGCTTGAGTCCGTCGCGCACGTCCGGCAGCGCCCTGGACACGATGACGGACATCGCGTAGTCCATGTAGCTGCGCTGCATCTCGGACTGGATGTCCACCGGTTCGATGCGGTCAGCTGGGGGAGTGGTGTTCACTTCCGTCACAGGTTGTGGTCCTTTATCGAGATGCGGCTAGGCCGCTCAGACGTCGAGGAAGCGGACATCGCGCGCGTTGCGGATGATGAAGTCGCGGCGCGCCTCCACGTCCTCGCCCATGAGCACGCTGAACAGGTCGTCGGCCTGGGCGGCGTCGTCAAGGGTGACCAGGCGCAGCAGCCGGGTCTCCGGGTTCATCGTGGTCTCCCAGAGCTGGGCGGCGTTCATCTCGCCCAGACCCTTGAACCGCTGGACGTTGTCGCGCGGGCGGGGGTCGGGCTTGCCGGCCTCGATGCCCGCCTGGATGACGGCGTCGCGCTCGGAGTCGGAGTAGGCGTAGGAGGCGTCCTCGCCCTTGCGGTCCCACTTGATCTTGTAGAGCGGCGGGCAGGACAGGTAGACGTGGCCGGCCTCGATGAGCGGTCGCATGAACCTGAACAGCAGCGTCAGCAGCAGGGTGTTGATGTGCTGGCCGTCGACGTCGGCGTCGGCCATCAGGATGACCTTGTGGTAGCGCAGCTTGGCGATGTCGAAGTCGTCGTGGACGCCGGTGCCGAGTGCGGTGATGAGCGCCTGGACCTCGTTGTTCTTCAGGACCTTGTCGATCCGCGCCTTCTCCACGTTGAGGATCTTGCCGCGGATGGGGAGGATCGCCTGGAAGCGCGAGTCGCGGCCGCCCTTGGCCGAGCCGCCGGCCGAGTCGCCCTCGACGATGAACAGCTCGCACTTCTCGGGGTCGTTCCACTGGCAGTCGGCCAGCTTGCCGGGCAGCCCGCTGCCGGACTCCAGCAGGGACTTGCGGCGCGTCAGGTCGCGGGCCTGGCGGGCGGCCATGCGGGCGCGTGAGGCCTGCAGGCACTTGTTGATGATGTCCTTGGCCTCGCCAGGGTTGCGCTCGAACCAGTCGCGCAGGTGGTCGTTGCAGGCCTTCTGGACGAACGACTTGGCCTCGGTGTTGCCCAGCTTGGTCTTGGTCTGGCCCTCGAACTGTGGGTCGGAGAGCTTGACCGAGATGATCGCGGTGAGGCCCTCGCGGACGTCCTCGCCGGACAGGTTGTCGTCCTTGCCCTCCTTGAGGAACTTCTGCTCGCGCGCGTAGCGGTTGACGATGGTCGTCAGCGCGGCGCGGAAGCCTTCCTCGTGGGTGCCGCCTTCGGCGGTGTTGATCGTGTTGGCGAAGGTGTAGACGGACTCCGCGTAGGAGTTGTTCCACTGCATCGCGATCTCGACCGCTATGCCGTCGCCCTCGGTCTCGAAGGAGATGATCGACGCGTGGGCCGGCTCCTTCTTGTCGTTGAGGTGCTTGACGAAGTCGGCCAGGCCGCCCTCGTACAGGTATTCGACCCGGTGCGGCTCGCCGTTGACGTGGTCGGGACGCTCGTCGGTGAAGACGATGGCGAGGCCCTTGTTGAGGAAGGCCATCTCCTGGAACCGGCGCGAGAGCGTCTCGAAGTTCCATGTCGTGGTCTCGAAGATGTTGGGGTCGGGCCAGAACGTCACGCTGGTGCCGGTCTCGTCGGTCTCCTCGCCCTTGGCCAGGGGAGCGGTCGGCTTGGAGTGGTCGAAGGAGATGCGCCAGTAGTGGCCGTTCTGCTTGATCTCGACGTCCATGGCCGTGGACAGCGCGTTGACGACGGCCGAGCCGACGCCGTGGAGGCCGCCGGAGACGGCGTAGGCCTGGCTGTCGAACTTGCCGCCGGCGTGCAGGGTCGTCAGCACGACCTCGACCGCGGAGCGCTTCTCGACGGGGTGTATGCCGGTGGGGATGCCCCGGCCGTTGTCGACCACGCGCACGCCATTGTCAGCGAGCAGCGTGACCTCGATCCGGTCGGCGTAGCCCGCGAGCGCCTCGTCGACCGCGTTGTCGACGATCTCCTGCACGAGGTGGTGCAGGCCGCGCTCGCCGGTCGAGCCGATATACATACCCGGGCGCTTGCGTACGGCCTCAAGCCCCTCGAGTACGGTGATTGAGCTAGCGTCGTAGGACAACTGCGTAATCCTCCTGCCGCGGACACGCGGCGGGGACGCTCGAATGCGAAAAAGCTGCCCCTGCCGTGCCCGTCACCGTCGTGAGTGCCCCGATGCGCGGTCACCCAGGGGAGTCGGCTTGCCTGCCGGGGTGACACGCAAGCGGACGTGTCCGGAATCCGCTTTCATTCTACCGGGTCCGGAGCCCGAAGGTGGCATTGAACGCGCCTGTGATGCTCTCTGGCTCGTTTTCCCCCCGGATCAGCATCCCCCCTCCCGATCGGGGGGTCAGCGCGTCTGGGAGCCCTCTGATCGCCCAACAGCCTGCCCAGAGCCACGCGAGCGCCCGCGGCCGGCTGCGGCGGCGCGAAAGGCCTGCTGTGGACGGCCGGCGGACCGGCTATCCGTAGGTGTCGCCCGGACCCCGGCTTCCGGTCACCCGCAATCCGCCCGTGGGGCGCGGGGCGTTCATCGGGCCTCTGACCTTCACCTTCGTCACGGTGTTGTCGCCGAGCTCCTCGTTGAGGCGGCGGACGAGGGTGCGCGCCAGCAGCCTGACCTGCGTCGCCCACGCCGTCGAGTCGGCCGCCACCAGCACCTCGCCGTCTTCGAACGACTCGGGCTTGGTGTGGGCGGCCAGGTCGGGACCGACGATGTCGGCCCACCGGCCGAACACGCCGCCCACGGCCGCGGACTGCTCCCAGCCCCGGGCCGCCAGCAGGTCGGCGATGGCCCGGCCGAACAGCAGCGGGTCGCCGGCGTCCCGGCGCGGACCGGCCGCCCTGCGCCGGGGCTCGCTGCGCGGCAGCTGGCCCCGCTTGGCCGCGTCGGCCTTGGCCTGGGCGAGCTTCTCCCTGGCCAGGGCGGCGCCCCTGGCCGTGGCGTCGTGGTCAGCGGACACGTCGCACGCTCCCTTCAGCGACCTCGAACCTGGCTCCGGACAGCTCGGGCGGCACGTCGTCGTCCACAGCCGCCGTGATGAGGACCTGCTCGGCCGGGGCGACGATCTCGGCGAGACGGCGCCTGCGCTGCGCGTCGAGCTCGGCGAACACGTCGTCGAGGATCAGCACCGGGTCACCGCCGTCGGCCCGCAGCAGGTCGTAGGCGGCCAGCCGCAGGGCCAGCGCGAACGACCAGGACTCGCCATGGCTGGCGTAGCCCCTGGCGGGCAGCTCGCCGAGGCCGAGAACCAGATCGTCGCGGTGGGGGCCGACGAGCGTCACGCCGCGTTCGAGCTCGGCGGGACGGACCTCCAGCAGCCGCTCCTTGAGCCGCTCCTCAAGAGTTTTCCCCAGGTCTGTGGATAACGTCGGCGCATCGGAAGATCCCCTCTCACCGGGGATTTCGTCCTCAGAGGCGTCGTCGCCTGTGGACAACGTGCTGCGATAGGCCAGCGTCGCGGGGGCGCTGGTGGGGGCCAGCGCGGCGTAGGCCCCGGCGACCAGCGGGCGCAGCGACTCGATCAGCTCGAGGCGGGCGCGCAACAGCTCGGCGCCGTGGCGCGCGAGATGGGCGTCCCACACCTCCAGCGTGCCCAGGACGTCGCCGGCGCCCGCCGCCGCGAACCCGGCCTCACTCTCGGCCTTCCGGCCGCTCCTGGCGCCTCTGCGGGCCTGCGCGGCCGTACGCAGGAGCGCGCCGCGCTGCTTCAGCACCCGGTCGTAGTCGGCGCGTACGCCGGCGAACCGCGGAGTCCTGGAGACCAGCAGGTCGTCGAGGAAGCGGCGGCGCTCGGACGGGTCGCCCTTGACCATGGCGAGGTCCTCGGGGGCGAACAGGACCGTGCGCAGCAGCCCGACGACGTCGCGCGCGCGGGACACGGGGGAGCGGTTGAGCCGGGCCCGGTTGGCCCTGCCGGGGTTGATCTCCAGCTCCACGAGGGCGCGCCGGTCGTCCCTGTGGACGGCGCAGCGGACGACCGCCCGCGAGGCGCCGTGGCGCACCAGCGGCGCGTCGCTCGCCACCCGGTGGCTGGAATGGGTCGCCACGTAGCCCAGCGCCTCGACGAGGTTGGTCTTGCCCTGGCCGTTGGGCCCCACGAAGGCCGTGACGCCCGGCTCCAGGCCGAGCTCCACGGACGTGTAGGACCGGAAATCGGTCAGCGACAGGTGGGCGACATGCACCCCACGAAGGTTAGTCGGCCGCGCCGACCTCTGCGGTCACCGGCTCACAGCCTGTGGAAAACTCACTCCCGCTCGCCGTCGCGGGGCAGCGGGGGCACGTCCGCGCCCGGCGCGTCGGCGCCCTTGGCCGTCGAGCCCTCGGCCGAGGTGGTCGCGTGGCCGCCGAACTGGTTGCGCAGCGCGGCCACCACCTTCATCGCCGGAGGGTCGTCCTGCCGCGAGCCGAACCTGGCGAACAGCGCGGCGGTGATCACGGGCAGCGGCACCTCGTGGTCGACGGCGGCCTGCACGGTCCACCGGCCCTCCCCGGAGTCCTGCGCGTAGCCGCGCAGGCCCTCCAGGTGCTCGTCGTCGTCGAGCGCCCGCACCATGAGGTCGAGCAGCCAGGAGCGGATCACGGTGCCGGTGCGCCAGCTGCTGAAGCAGCCCCGCACGTCCTTGACCACGTCGGAGGCCTCGAGCAGCTCCCAGCCCTCGGCGAAGGACTGCATCATGCCGTACTCGATGCCGTTGTGGACCATCTTCGCGAAGTGGCCGGCGCCCACGTCGCCGGCGTGCACGAAACCGTCCTCGCCCTCGGGCTTGAGCGTCTCGAAGATCGGCATGAGGCGCTCGACGTGCGGCCGGTCGCCGCCGCACATGAGGGCGTAGCCGTTGTCGAGACCCCAGACGCCGCCGCTCACGCCGCAGTCGACGAAGCCGACGCCCTTGCCGGCCAGCTCGGCGGCGTGCTTCTGGTCGTCCACATAGTGGGAGTTGCCGCCGTCGACGACCACGTCGCCCGCTGACAGCAGCTCGCCGAGGTCGTCGATCGTCTGCTGGGTGGGCGCGCCCGCCGGCACCATCACCCAGACCGTGCGGGGGGTCTGCAGCCGACTGACCAGTTCCTTCAGGCTCGCCACGTCGCTGAGGGAGGGGTCGCGGTCGAAACCGACCACGTCGTGACCGCCGCGGCGCAACCGCTCGGCCATGTTGCCGCCCATCTTGCCGAGTCCAACCATGCCGATCTGCATGTTGCCCCACTACCCCCTCGTCCGGATTCCACCATCTCCGACCGATTATTCAGCTAGACAGGCGAATCGGCATGATCAGGTAGCGGTAATCGGGAGTGCCGCCCTCGTCCACAGGCTTTCCACCGGTGAGGATGGCGGGCTTGGTCGAGGTGGTCATCTGCAGGCGGGCCACGTCGGAGTCGATCGCGCCCAGCCCTTCGAGCAGGAACTGGTGGTTGAAGGCGATGTTCATCTCCTCGCCCTCGTACTCGACGGGCAGGGCCTCGACGGCCTGGGCCTCGTCGCCGCTGCCCGCCTCCAGCACGACCTCGCCGCTCCTGAAGGCCAGCCGCACCGGGGTGTTGCGCTCGGCGACCAGGGCGACGCGCTTGACTGCTTCGACGAACGGGCCTGTGGACAGGTCGGCGCGCGCGGAGAACTCGGTGGGCAGCAGCGAGCGGTACTTGGGGAACTCGGGGTCGAGCAGGCGCGTGGTGGTGCGCCGGCCCGCGCTGGAGAAGCCGATCATGCCCTCGCCGGTGCCGCCGGCGGAGCTGAGCGCGATCTCCACCTCGGCGCCGGTGGCGCCCAGGGCCTTGGCCGTGTCGGCCAGGGTCTTGCCGGGGATCATCGCGATGGCGGAGAAGTCGGGCTGGCCCGGCTGCCACTTCAGCTCGCGCACGGCCAGGCGGTAGCGGTCGGTCGCGGCGAGGGTGACGGTGTCGCCCTCGATCTCCATGCGCACGCCGGTCAGCATCGGCAGCGTGTCGTCACGTCCGGCGGCGACGGCCACCTGGCTGACTGCGGAGGCGAAGACGTCGCTGCCCACCCGGCCGGCCGCGGGCGGCATGGCGGGGAGCGTCGGGTAGTCCTCCACAGGCATGGTGAGGAGGGTGAACCGGGCGCTGCCGCACGTGACGACCGCCTTGGCGCCCTCCACCACGAAGTCCACAGGCTGTGCGGGAAGCGAGCGGGTGATCTCGGCCAGCAGCTTGCCGGAGACCAGGACCATGCCGGGCTCGCCGGTGTGCAGTTCGAGCGTCACCTCCGCCGAGACCTCGTAGTCGAAGCCGGACAGCTTCAACTGCTGCTCCTCGGTGACCTCCAGGCGCATGCCCGCGAGGACGGGCACGGACGGCCGTGCCGGGAGACTGCGTGCCGTCCATGCCACCGCCTCAGCGAGGACGTCTCGCTCGATTCGGAACATCACGGTGATCAGCCTCCTGCTTCGTCGTTGATTCCAAGTGTCTCGCCTCCGGCAGACGCGAACAGCGAGAACCCCTCTATGGGTCTTGAGTTTCTTCTTAAGAGATAAGTGGAGTCATCACACTAGGGGCGGTGGATACTGTGGAAAACCTGCGTCTCCGCAGCTCGACGGCCCGATTTTCATCCACTGCGGGTGTGGGTGACGCCTGGGGGTAACTTCGGCGGCTGGGGATGAAGCCGCGTCGCCCACAGGCCGTCCCCAGATCTTGGTGCCTTCGTCCACCGGTCATCCACCGGGTTTCCACCGGTTGTCCACGGGGTAAACGGGTCTTCCGTTCCGCCCTCGGAGACTGTTCACAGGCCGTCCCCAAGTCATCCACCGGTAGTCCCCAGGTTCTCCTCAGGATGTCCCCACTGTTATCCCCAGCCTCTGTGCAGGAAATTTCCGGGCATAGCGGGGCGTACGAACGGCGGCTTGGCGCGTTTCCCCTGATCCACAGCGTTTTCCACAGGGTGTGCATGACGGCTAGGACCCGCGCGACGTCTGTTTGATGCGCATTGTCAGCTCGTTGACCTGGTTGTACATCGAGCGGCGCTCCGCGATGAGCGAGCGGATCTTGCGTTCGGCGTGCATCACGGTCGTGTGGTCGCGGCCGCCGAACTGCTGCCCGATCTTCGGCAGCGACAGCTCCGTCAGCTCCCTCGCCAGATACATCGCGATCTGCCGCGCGTTCACCAGAGCCCTGCTGCGCGAGCTGCCGCACAGGTCGTCGATGCTGATGCCGAAGTATTCGGACGTCTTCGCCATGATCGTGGCGATGGTGATCTCCGGCCCCGACTCCGAGGTGATCAGGTCCTTCAGCACCACCTCGGCCAGCTGGAGATCCACACCCTGCCGGTTGAGGCTGGCGAACGCGGTGACCCTGATCAGCGCCCCCTCCAGCTCGCGGATGTTGGTGGAGATCCGGCTGGCGATGTACTCCAGCACCTCCGGCGGCGCCGCCAGGCCCTCCTGTATGGCCTTCTTCCGGAGGATCGCGATCCGCGTCTCCAGCTCGGGCGGCTGCACGTCGGTGATCAGGCCCCACTCGAACCGGTTGCGCAGCCGGTCTTCCAGCGTGATCAGCTGCTTCGGCGCCCGGTCACTGGAGATCACGATCTGCTTGTTGGCGTTGTGGAGCGTGTTGAAGGTGTGGAAGAACTCCTCCTGCGTCTGCTCCTTGCCCTCCAGGAACTGGATGTCGTCCACGAGCAGGATGTCGATCGCGCGGTAGCGGCCCCGGAAACCGTCAGCCTTGTGGTCGCGGATGCTGTTGATGAAGTCGTTGGTGAACTCCTCGGAGCTCACGTAACGCACCCGGGCGCCGTCGTACAGGCTCTGCGCGTAATGCCCGATCGCGTGGAGCAGGTGAGTTTTCCCCAGCCCCGAGTCGCCGTAGATGAACAGCGGGTTGTACGCCTTGGCCGGCGATTCGGCGACGGCCACGGCCGCGGCGTGCGCGAAGCGGTTGCTGGCGCCGATGACGAAGGTCTCGAAGGTGTATTTCTGGTTGAGCCGGGCCGGCTCGCTGGGCTTGCTGCTCTTGGCTTCCCACCGGTTCGGCGCCGGTTCCGGCGCCTTCTCCACAGGCGGTGTGTACGACGGAGCCTGGTCGAACGTGCCCGGGTCGAAAGAGAACGAAGGCTGTGGATATTCGGTGGACGGCTGGCCGGATTCCGGCTGTGGAGAATAGAACTGCGGGGGCTCGGAAACCTGGAAATGCTGGGGTGGCGCACCCTGTGGAAAACGCGGCTGGGGGTCCTGCCCCTGGGGATAACCATTACCCCCAGGCTGGGGATGAAGATCCTGCTTGGGCGGCTCGGGGGCGGTGGTGTCGATCATCACGGCCAGCCGCATGGCGCGGCCCAGTTCCTGGGACAGCGCGTGAGCCACGAGCGGGCGCAGCTTGCCCTCGATGAGGTCCTTCAGGAAGTCGTTGGGGACGCCGAGCACGATCGTGTCGTCCGCGAGAGCGATGGGGCGCACCATCCCGAGCCAGGTGCGCTGCTGTATGGGCACGTTCTCGTTGAGAAAGTTGCCCAGAGCCCTGGCCCATACCGCGCCGAGGTCGACGTTGGTCATCGGGCGTTTCCCCCTCCTTCCTATCGCGGCCCCCCGCGAGTGTTATCCACACCCAGAGGGCCACCGCCTCGCGATCAGCCCTGCCGTCCACAGCGTCGAGCCCGGGTGGGAACCCCCAGGGTCTCCACAGGAGATCCACAAGTTGTGCACAGCCCTGCTAGTGGGTCTGGAAGGGCCGACAGTATCTATGTGCACAGCTGTGTTCAAGGCGTTGTCCACAGCCTAGTGGTACCTGAGTGCACAACATGTGGACGTCGGCGGGCCGGTGGAAAAGTCGCCTGTGGATCCGTGGATGACGGTTCCGGTTTGACCTGGGGCGCTCCTGACCCGTAACGTACGACGGTCGGCTTGTCACGCGTCGGCTATTTCGCGTGCCCTCGCCTTAATGACAGGCCAGCCATGTGTGTTCAGCGCCTCGTGCGCACCCTCAAGCCTGGAGCCCACTCGTGAGCAAGCGTACTTTCCAGCCGAACAACCGTCGCCGCGCGAAGACCCACGGCTTCCGGCTGCGGATGCGCACCCGGGCCGGTCGTGCCATCCTCGCCTCTCGCCGCCGCAAGGGCCGCGAGAAGCTGTCGGCCTGATCGACCCGCGCCCGACTTTCCGCCCGCCGGTGACTTGTGCCGGCGGGCGATAGGCGTATTCCCATGCTTTCCCGGCCATCCCGCATGCGGCGGGGCGACGACTTCCAGAAGGCGATCAAGCGCGGAAATCGCGCCGGTCGCCCTACTTTGGTGATACATCTCGCCGTTTCTGGGGAAGAGACGCCTCTGGTGGGTTTCGTGGTGAGCCGGGCCGTCGGAGGCGCGGTGGTGCGCAACAAGGTCAAGCGGCGGCTCCGACACCTGATGCGCGAGCGTCTCGACCGGCTTCCGAGAGGTAGCCTGCTTGTGGTACGCGCCAACCCCCCGGCCGCGTCAGCGCGATACGAGCACCTCGCCGCCGAGCTCGACTCCACCCTGGACCGATTGCTCAGGCGGCACGAGTCCGCGATGGATGGGCAGCAGAGATGACGGAGCAGCCGCAAGGGACGCCGAGCCTCGCCGCTCGCGTGCTGATCGTCCCCATCCGGTTCTATCGGGCGTTCATCAGCCCGCTGCTCGGTCCACGCTGCCGCTTCTACCCATCGTGCAGCGCGTACGGGCTTGAGGCGATGTCCGTACACGGAGCCCTGCGCGGCACATGGTTGACTGTCCGGCGCATCGGGCGGTGCCACCCATTCCACCCCGGAGGTATAGACCCGGTGCCCCCACGCCCGGTTCGGTCTCACGAATTGCAAGGGAGATAGCTCAGTGGAGCTGTCCTGGCTGAGCTGGCTCTATGAAGCCGTAGCCTTCGTCATCACCTGGATCCATACGGGATACGCCACCTTCCTCAACCCGGACAGTGGCCTGACGTGGGCGTTGACCATCATCACGTTGACCGTGCTGATGCGGATCTGCATCTTCCCGCTCTTCCTCAAGCAGATGCGCTCGTCGAAGAAGATGCAGGAGCTCGCCCCCAAGGTGGCGGACATCCGCAAGCGCTACAAGAACGACAAACAGCGCATGAACCAAGAGGTCATGGCGCTGTACCAGGGCGCGGGCGCGAACCCGCTGGGCGGGTGCCTTCCCGTTCTGGCGCAGTTCCCGATCTTCATCGGCATGTTCACCGTGCTGCAGGCGATGGCCAGCGGCGAGCCGAAGTTCGGCATGACCCAGGAGCTGGTCGACAGCGCCGGCAAGGCGCACATCTTCGGCGCCCCGCTGCCGGCCTACTTCTTCATGCCCGAAGCGGACATGATCGCCCTGGACGCGAGCCCCGTGCAGACGCGGGTCGTGATGGCGATCTTCGTCGCGCTGAGCTCGCTGACCACCTTCCTCACCGTCCGGCAGAGCGTCACGCGATCCATGGCGCAGATGCCCGACAACCCGATGGCCCAGCAGCAGAAGATCCTCATGTGGATCTCGCCGCTGTTCGCGTTCTTCAGCCTGAACTTCCCGCTCGGCCTGATCCTCTACTGGGTCACCACCAACGTGTGGACGCTCGGCCAGCAGCACTGGTTCTACAGCCGCAACCCGATGCCGCAGTTCGACGCCAAGGGCAACGTGATCCCGGTCAAGCCCAAGCCGAGCCTGGCCCAGCGGCTGCGCGGGACGACTCCGGAAGAAGAGGCCCCCGCCCCGCCTCCTGAGCCTAAGATCGTCAGGAACCAGCCCAGCCGCCAGAGCCGCAGCAAGCGCACCGGCAGCAAGAAGTCGTGATTACGAAGGAGAGGCCGGTCATGACCGAGGCCGAGCAGGAGAAAGCTCCTGATCTCAACGCGCTGGAGCAGGAAGGCGAGATCGCGGCCGACTACGTCGAAGGCCTTCTCGACATCGCCGACATCGACGGCGACATCGACATGGACGTCGAGGGAGACCGCGCGATGGTCTCCGTCGTCGGCATCAAGAGCAACGAGCTGGTCGGCCCCGACGGCGAGGTGCTGGAGGCGCTGCAGGAGCTCACCCGGCTGGCCGTCCACAGGCAGACGGGGGAGCGGTCGCGCCTCATGCTCGACGTCGCCGGCTACCGCGAGCGCCGCCGCGCGGAGCTCACCAAGCTCGGCACCGAGGTCGCCGACCAGGTCAAGGATCACGGTGAGCCCAGGGCTCTGGAGCCGATGACCCCCTTCGAACGCAAGATCGTTCACGACGCGGTGGCGGCCGCCGGCCTCCGCAGCGAGTCCGAGGGCGAGGAGCCCAACCGCTACGTCGTGGTCATGCCCGCCTGACCACTCCTCTGGCATCCCGGCCGCCGGCCCGCCTTCGGGCGCCGGCGGCCGCTCGCGTTTCCGGGCCTCTCCCAGGAGCTTTCAGGGGTACGAGCGAGCATCCATTCTGTCCACAGCCTTATCCACAGACCCCCTCCCCAGCTGCGCTTCCGCATTGTGGAAAAGTCGGCGCGGCGCGCTCTGGGGTTCCGTTCAGGCAGGGCCGATAGTCTTCGGTGAGATCGCCTGCCCAGCCTAGAAACCGTCACCCATGAGAAAGGGCCACCAAGCAGTGAGCGACGAGCTGCCGCCTCCGCCGGACATCGCGCGGGACGTGTTCACCGGCGACGCCTGGGACCGCGCCCAGGAGTTCGCCGGACTGCTCGCCGGCCCCGGGGTGGTGCGAGGGCTGCTCGGCCCGCGCGAGGTGCCGCGGATCTGGGACCGTCACCTGCTCAACTGCGCCGTCGTCGCGGAGGCCGTGCCTCATGACGCCCGCCTGGTCGACATCGGCTCCGGTGCGGGCCTGCCCGGGCTGGTGCTGGCCATCGTCCGGCCGGATCTCACGGTCACCCTGCTGGAGCCGCTGCTCCGCCGTACCGTGTTCCTGGAGGAGTGCGTCGAGGCGCTCAAGCTCGACAACGTCGAGGTGCTGCGCGGCCGCGCCGAGGAGCTGAAGGGCAAGCGGGAGTTCGACGTCGCGAGCGCCCGCGCCGTCGCGCCGCTCGATCGGCTGCTCACCTGGGCGATGCCGCTGCTGCGTGAGGGCGGCGAGCTCATCGCCATGAAGGGGGAGCGGGCCGCCGAGGAGCTCGCCGAGGCGGAGCCGCGACTCAAGGCCGTCGGCGCCCTCACGGCCGAGCTTGTGACCGTGGGGCACGGTAAGGTCGAGCCGCCTGCAACACTGGTGCGAGTCGTAGCGGGTCGCGCGCCGGAGCAGAAAAGGCGGCGACGAAGGAGGTGACGGCATGCCAGTCGCGCAATGCGGTCTGGGCTGGCCGGACAGGCCTCTGTCCGAGAATCCCACCGGGGTTGGCTGGCCCGAAACGGGCGTGTCCCGACAGCGAATCCCCGTCACCGATACGCCACGGGTTGAAAGGATGGCCATCGTGACCCAGACCCCCCTGAACCCAGGTGATTCGCCGTTGGTACGAGAGGCGCTCAACTCAGTGGTTTCACGTGAAACACCGGCCGCACAGTTGCCCGCCCAGGCGGGTGATCTCCCCTTGGGCGACAGTGACGCCTGGCCCAAGCCGGCGAAGACCCGGGTGATCGCGGTGGCGAACCAGAAGGGTGGCGTCGGCAAGACCACGACCTCGGTGAACATCGCGGCCGCGCTGTCGATGAAGGGCGAGCGCGTGCTGGTGGTCGACCTGGACCCCCAGGGCAACGCGTCCACCGCGCTGGCCACCGAGCACCGTGGTGACGTGCCGGATGTCTATCAGGTGCTGGTCGACGACCTGCCGATGGCGGACATCGTCAAGCAGGTCCCCGACATGCCCAACCTCTACTGCGCCCCCGCCACCATCGACCTGGCCGGCGCGGAGATCGAGCTCGTCTCCCTGGTGGCTCGGGAGGCGCGGCTGCGCCGGGCGCTGGCCGCGTACGACTCCATGGACTTCGACTACATCATCATCGACTGCCCGCCGTCGCTCGGCCTGCTCACGGTCAACGCCCTGGTCGCGGCGGACGAGGTGATGATCCCGATCCAGTGCGAGTACTACGCGCTGGAAGGTCTCGGGCAGCTCCTCAGGAACGTCGACCTCATCAAGGTCCACCTCAACCCGACGCTCCGCCTGTCCACGATCGTCCTCACCATGTACGACGGCCGCACCCGGCTGGCTTCACAGGTGGCGGAGGAGGTCCGGGCGCACTTCGGGGACACGGTGCTCAACACGCTGATCCCGCGTAGCGTCCGCCTCTCGGAGGCGCCCAGCTACGGGCAGTCGGTGATGACGTACGATCCGGGCTCCAGCGGCGCGATGGCCTACATGGACGCCGCCAGGGAGATCGCCCACCGCGCGTTGGTGTGATCTCTCTGGGTCACGACGGGACGGTGCCCTTTCGACGGCAGCGACCAGCGGCTCAACGGCAGTGGCCAGAGGCTCAGCAGCCGCCGAGCACCTGATGAGGGTCGGCCGCCTGAGCTGATTGAGTCGTGCATGCCCGCTGTGCCCCCTCTCGGGGGTTCTGGCATCGGGTGTGTTCAGGGCATGGTGGTGTAAATCCGGTGGGACGGTGTGTAGAGGCGGCCCTGGCCGGGGCAGGCAACGGTAACCTCTCCTGGAGTGACCGGAATCGGTTCGGGTGGATGAGGAGACGCAGTGAGCCAGCAGCGGCGGGGATTGGGCAAGGGGCTGGGGGCGCTCATTCCGACCGGTCCCATTGTCGACGGCGCGGGGACGGTGCCCCCTGCCAACGGTTCGGCGGCGCCGGAGGCCGGGCCGAAACCCGTCGCCGGGGCGTACTTCAAGGAAGTCGCCGTCTCCGCGATCGTGCCGAACCCGCGCCAGCCGCGTGAGGTGTTCGACGACGAACGCCTTCTGGAGCTGGAGGCGTCGATCCGCGAGGTCGGTCTCCTGCAGCCCGTGGTGGTGCGCCCGGTGGGTGGCGGACAGTACGAGCTCATCATGGGGGAGCGGCGGCTGCGGGCCTGCAAGATGGCGGGCCTGCAGGAGATTCCGGCGATCGTCCGCAACACCCGTGACACCGACCTCCTCCGCGACGCCCTGATCGAGAACCTCCAGCGGGAGCAGCTCAACCCGCTGGAAGAGGCCGCCGCCTACCAGCAACTCCTCGACGACTTCGATGCAACCCACGACCAGCTCGCCCAGAAGGTCGGTCGTTCCCGCTCACACATCACCAACACCCTCCGCCTGCTCAACCTCCCGCCGGAAGTTCAGCTCAAGGTCGCGGCCGGCTCCATCACGGCCGGTCACGGGCGCGCTCTGCTCGGCCTCTCCACACCGGAGGAGATGATCCTGCTCGCCAAGCGCATCAGCGCCGAGCTGCTCTCGGTGCGCGCGGTGGAGGAGATCGTCGCCCTCGGCAGCGCCCAGGCCGCACCGGCCAAGCCTGTCCGTGAACGCCAGGCCGGCAAGCCCACCGCCCCGGGCCTCTCCCATCTCGCGGACCGGCTCTCTGATCACTTCGAGACCAAGGTGAAGGTCGACCTCGGGCGCCGGAAGGGGCGCATCGTGGTGGAGTTCGCCACGATCGACGACCTTGAGCGCATCATCGGCACCATGGCGCCTGAGGCGGCCCGTGCCATGCGGGAGGCCGGGGAGTAGTTCCGGTTCAAGTCCTCGGTTTCACGTGAAGCGTCCGCCGACTGCCCACGCCCCGTGTTTCACGTGAAACACGGGGCTTCTTGTTGGCGGCGCTGTGGGACTTCGCTCCTCGTGTCGTGGTGAAGGTCCTTGCCTATGGCTCGTGGTTCTCCATCCGGGGAGGGCTCGGGGGCGTGTTTCACGTGAAACGTAGGGCTTGGTGTTTCTGGCGCTGTGAGACTGCCTGTCTCGTGGCGGCGGTGAGCGTCGTTGCCCATGGCTCGTGACTCTCCCCGCCCTGCGAGGGCGCTTGGGACGTGTTTCACGTGAAACACGGGTGGGGCGTTAGGCGGTGGCTGCCTTGCGGATGTCGTCGAGGAAGTCGTCGACATGTTCCGGTGTCGTGTCGAAGGCGGTCATCCAGCGGACGACGCCTGCCGTCTCGTCCCAGAAGTGGAAGAGATAACGGCGCTTGAGCGCGGTGGCGACCTGGATGGGGAGCCGCGCGAAGACGGCGTTGGACTCGACGGGATACTCCAGGGCGACACCGGGGACGTCGGCGAGGCCGTTCGCCAGGCGGAGGGCCATGGCGTTGGCGTGGGCCGCGTTCTGCCGCCACAGGTCGTCGGTGAGAAGCGCGCTGAGCTGAGCCGAGATGAAGCGCATCTTCGAAGCGAGCTGGAGCGACTGGCGGCGCAGGAACGGGACGGAGTCGGCGAGGGACGGATCCAGGACGACGACCGCTTCGGCGGCCAGCGCGCCGTTCTTGGTGCCGCCGAAGCTGAAGACGTCCACGCCCACCGCCGTGGTGATCGCGTCGAGGCCGCACCCGCGATGGGCCGCCGCGTTGGCCAGCCGGGCGCCGTCGACGTGCAGGCGCATGCCGGCGGCGTGGGCGGTCTCGGCCAGGGCGGCGATCTCGTCGGGGGAGTAGCAGGTGCCGAGTTCGGTGACCTGGGAGATGGAGACGACGCGCGGCTGGGGCTGGTGGTGGTCGCCCAGCACGGACAGCCGGGAGGTGATGTCACCAGGGCGCAGCTTGCCGTCCGGAGTCGGGACGGTCATGAGCTTCACGCCGAGGATGCGTTCCGTGGCGCCGGTCTCGTGGGTGGCGATGTGGGCGGTGTCGGGACAGATGATCGCGTCATAGCGGCCGAGCATGAGGGCCAGGCCCACCATGTTCGCGCCCGCGCCGTTGAGCACGGCGAAACCCTCGGCATGAGAGCCGAACACGTCCTTGACGCGCTGCTCGAACGCCCCCGTCCAGGTGTCGCCGCCGTATGCGGGTGCGTCGCCCTGATTGGCGGCGGCCATGGCTTCGAGGATGGCTGGATGGACGCCGGCGTGGTTGTCGCTGGCGAAGCTCTTCGGGTAGGTCGGCTCGATCACACGCCAAGGCTACTTACGAAAGAGACGCCCCTTCGTACGAGATCCGTCGCATCCGATCGAGGATGGCCGCACCCGCATCCAGGAACGAGCACGCCGACGACCGGCGACCTGAGCGACATCGAGAAAGCCGCCCAACGCGCTACCCCGGACCACGGCAACCGGCGATTCCCACAGGCGTGACCCCAGCACCTCGGCGGACAGCAAATCAGAAGGGACACACTCCCACGCCCTCGACGCGAGTTCCGGCTTCGATAGGAGGCGAGTCTCAGGCAGGAGAGCCACCACGGTCGGGTCGGTGGCAGGCGCTGTACCTGGACCTCGGCGAGGGCGAGTCCAGTAGAAGGCGGTGGTGCTTACGACGGGGAGGCATTCCCACAGACTCGGCAGAGGACGCTGCTCCCGCTCTTGGAGAGGACGAGTCCAGTAGGAGGCGCTGCGCCTCAATCCCGGTGGTTGGGCGCGCATGACGAGGCGCCACCACGCCCTTCAGCGGGGGCGTCCCAGCTCGGCGCGGCGCATCGGGCGGGAGAGCCCCACGGCCCCTGTGTGGCGGGGTCGACGCTAGGAGTTGCTCCCGGCCTTGGCGGGTGGTGCGTCTGGCGGGAGGCATTCCTACGGACTTCGGCGGAGGGCGCTGCCCCCGGCTCTCGGAGAGGGCGGCGAGTTTCCATGGGAGGCGCTTCCCTCGACCTTGACGCGTGCGATGGGAAGCGCTCCGACGCTCCTCGGGGCAAGCCTCCGCTTCGGCGGGTGACGAGTCCATGAGACCCGGCGTGGCCAGGGCAGGGCAGGAGTTGTTCTCGACCTCGGCGAGCGCGAGCCTCGCAGGAGGCGCTCCTATGCCTCTCGACGGGAGGCAAGGACCGGCTTCGGTGAGTGGCGACTCCCGAGAGGGAGATGCTTGCTGAGGCTGCGTGGGAGAACAGCGGGAGGCGCTGCTTTCGACCTTGGCGTGTGGCGCATTGGAGGGGAGGGTCCCAGGGACGTCGGCGTGGCGACCTCGGCGGGTAGCCCGTACGACGGGAGGCCCTTCTACGGACCTCGGCGGAGGGCACTGCTCTCGACCTCAGCGGGCGTGTGCGATGGGACGCTCCTGCGTCCCTCGGGGCGGCTCCCAGCTTCGGCGGACGGCGAGTCCCCTGCGGGAGGGCTCCATGGATTCCGACGTGGCTGGGTTGACGGGAGGCGCTGCGATCGACCTCGGCGGGATGCGCTCCTGCACCCCCCTCAGGACGAGTCCGAGTTCGGCTGAGAACCTCGCGTGGTCGGTGGAGACAGTCCTTCCGACCTCAGGGAAAGGCGTGTCCTCGGGGGGAGGGTGGTCAGAGGGCGGAGAGGTTGGGGCGGGGGCGGGAGGCGGCGTTCTGGAGGAGGGCGCGGCAGAGGTCGCCGAGGTCCTGGCCGGCCGCTTCCGCCGCCATCGGCAGGAGGGAGGTCTCCGTCATGCCGGGTGCGACGTTCACCTCCAGGAAGTGGGGGGTGTCGGTGGCGTCGACGATGAGGTCGGTGCGGGAGATGTCGCGCAGGCCGAGCGCCGTGTGGGCCGTCACGGCGGTTTCGGCGCAGGCCGCCGCCGCGGCGGGGGACAGGCGGGCGGGGGCGAAGAACTCCGTGTGGCCGGCCGTGTAGCGGGCGGCGTAGTCGTACACGCCCTCGTCGGGGACGATCTCCACGGCCGGGAGGGCGACGGGGCCCTCGCCCAGGTCGACGACCGAGACCGCGACCTCGATGCCCTCGACGTACCGCTCGATCAGCGCGGTGTCGCCGTAGGCGAAGCAGCCGACCATCGCGGCCGGGAGCTCCTCGGCGGTGCGGACGATGGAGGCGCCCAGGGCGGAGCCGCCGCGGGCGGGCTTGACGAACAGGGGGAGGCCGAGCTGGTCGACGATGCGGCCGAGCACGGCCGTCGCGCCGAGGTCGTGGAACGTCTCCTTGGGCAGCGTGATCGAGGCGGGCGTGCGCAGGCCGACCGATCGGACGACGGCCTTGGCCGTGGGCTTGTCGAAGGCGACCCGGCACGCGTCGGGGTCGGCTCCCACGTACGGCACGTTGAGGAGCTCCAGCACCGAGCGGATCGCGCCGTCTTCGCCGGCTCCGCCGTGGAGCGTCACGAACACGGCGTCGGGCGGGTCGGCCAGGATCGACGGCACCAGCGACGCGTCCGTGTCGCGGGCCTCCACGTCGATGCCCGCCGCCCTGAGCACCTCGCTCACCCGGCGGCCGGAGCGCAGGGAGACCTCACGCTCGTAGGAAAGGCCGCCGGCCAGCACGAGCACGTGGCCCAGGTCGCTCATCTCTTCTCCTCGCTGATCGCCCGAGGTCCAACCGTACCGGCGGAGAAGGGGCGGTGGCGTACGACGGGCGTGGTTCACGCCGGCCGGGTGGAACGGCGAACGACCGGCGTCCGCGCGGACGCCGGTCGTTCGTGAGGTGGTCAGGCGAGGTCGGGGCCGGGCGTGTCCACGCCGGGGTGGTCCCGGGTGGAGCCGGTGCCGAACGTGTCGCGCAGCTGCATCTCCTGCTCGATGACGCCCGCCAGGCGGCGGACGCCCTCCCGGATGCGGTGCGGCTCCGGGTAGCAGAACGACAGCCGCATGTGGCGGGCGCCGCTGCCGTCGGAGAAGAACCCGGTGCCCGGGACGAACGCCACCCGCTCCGCCACCGCGCGGGGCAGGATCGCCTTCGAGTCGAGCCCTTCGGGGAGCGTCGCCCAGACGAAGAACCCGCCCGCGGGCCGTGTCCAGGTGACCTCCGGAGGCATCAGCGACTCCAGGGCGTCGAGCATGGCGTCGCGACGCTCGCGGTAGAGCTCCTTGAACGTCTTGATCTGCTCGCGCCACGGCTGCGTGGCGAGGTACTGGCCGACGGCCAGCTGGGTGAACGACGAGTGGGACAGCACGGCCGACTCCATGGCGAGCACGAGCTTGTCGCGGACGGCGTGCGGGGCGAGCGCCCAGCCGACGCGGAAGCCCGGGGCGAGCGTCTTGGAGAACGACCCGAGGTAGACCACCCCGTCGGGGTTGTCCGCGCGCAGCGCGCGCATCGGCTCGCCGTCGAAACCGAGCAGCCCGTACGGGTTGTCCTCGACGATGAGCACCCCGGCGCGCTGGCAGATGTCGAGCACCTGCTGGCGCCGCGCGGTGTTGAGCGTGACGCCGCCGGGGTTGTGGAAGGTCGGGATCGTGTACAGGAACTTGATCGGAGCTCCCGCCGTCTCCAGGGCGTAGATGGTCTGGGCGAGGGATTCGGGCAGGATGCCCTGATCGTCCATGGCGATATGCACCACTTTGGCCTGGTATGCCGCAAAGGTTCCGAGGGCGCCCACGTACGAGGGGCCCTCCGCCAGGACCACATCACCCGGATCGATGAAGATCCGGGTGATCAGGTCGAGTGCCTGCTGTGAGCCGACGGTGACGACCACGTCGTTGCCGCCGGCCTGAATCCCTTCCAGCGCCATGACCTCGCAGATCTGCTCGCGCAGATGCGGGTCGCCCTGGCCGGAGCCGTACTGGAGCGCTACGGGCCCGCGCCTGGTCACGAGATCCGAGACCAGCTCGCCGACCATGTCGAGGGGAAGCGCCGTGACGTACGGCATGCCGCCCGCGAGCGAGACCACCTCGGGCCTCGACGCGACGGCGAAGAGAGCTCGGATCTCGGAGGCGACCATCCCGGTAGCTCGCGCGGCGTACCGGTCGACGTAGGCGTCGATGCGCGACCCTTGGGTCGCGGGCGTCTGACCGTGATCCTGCTCTTCTGTCACGGCCCACCTCCTAGGTGTATATCGATCCGAGACTCCAGGTTACGCCAGCCGGACATGTCGCCCATGACGGGGCGGTACGGCCGTGGTGCCCGCTGGCGAGACCGTCACTGGGCTACGATGCCAGGTGGGGACGCGGTTTTCCGCGCTTTTCCGGGTCTACGATTGGGGCCGTAGTTGTCGCGTCGGCTGGTCAATATCACCCTGGACAATCTGGAAGATCTTCCAAGGCGCTGCCGCCAGTGTGTTTTCTGGGAGCTCGACCCTGTCAGCGGAGAGCGGGCGGTGAAGTCGGGTGACCCGGGGCTGGAGAAGGAGGCCTGGATCTCCGGCACGCTCCTCGAATGGGGGAGCTGCGGGAAGATCGTCTATGTCGACGGGGTGCCCGCGGGGTTCGTGCTCTACAGCCCTCCGCTCTACAGCCCGCGTTCGGTGGCCTTTCCCACGTCCCCGGTCAGCGCCGACGCCGTGCTGTTGATGACGGCCCATATCGTGCAGGAGTTCTCCGGTGGCGGGCTGGGGCGGATGCTCATCCAGGGCGTGGCGAAGGACCTCACACGCCGGGGGGTCAAGGCGATCGAGGCATTCGGGGACCTCAAATGGGAGGAGCCGAGTTGTGTGGTTCCTGCTGAATATTTGCTTTCCGTAGGCTTTAAAACTGTTCGTCCGCATTTGCGATTTCCGCGGCTACGGCTGGAGCTGAAAACCGCCGTGTCCTGGCGCGAGGACGTCGAGGTCGCCCTGGAACGTCTCCTGGGCTCCATGAGCCCCGAACGCGCCCTTCGCCCGGTCTGACCCCAGTCTGCCCCCGCCCGCCCTCGTACGGGCCCGTCAGCGCCCTCCTGCGGCCAGGGCGGCCAGGGCGGCGCGATCGGCGTCCGGCACCCACTGACGCCGCGGGTCGAGCGGCCGGAACCTCTCGGACACGAAGTCGACGAGCGAGGCCAGCACCGGGTGGTGGTTCTGCCGGTGGTAGAGCAGCGAGCACGGGTAGACGGGGACGGGGTCGACGACCGGGATCTGCACGACACCGGCGTGCCAGGGCAGGCGGCAGCCCTCGCCGACGAACCCGAGGCGTTCGCCCGAGGCGATGTCGGCCACGAAGTGCTCCCAGCCGAAGTCCGGCCCCGACGCGTCGATCCGGAGGTCGAACGCGGCGCCGAGGAGGCCGTAGAACTCGGCCCACTCGCTGCCGGGGGCGTTGCCGGGCATCCACACGGTCGATCCCGCGAGCCGTGACACCTCCACCGCGCGCCGGTCGGCCAGCGGGTGGTCGCGGCTGATCAGCAGGTGCACCGGGTCGAAGTAGGCCGGCACGTACCGGAGGTCCTCCTCCAGCGTCCCGCTGACGCGGACGAAGGCGGCGTCGACGGATCCCCTGGCGAGTGTGCCGCGGGCCGACCTGAGGCCGTTCGAGGTGGTGACGTCGATGTGCAGGTCCTCGGCCGTACTGTGGAACGCCCTGACCAGCTCGACCGAGGCCAGCCTGGTGTCCAGGACGTCGACCCGGAGCGGGCGGAAGCGGCCGCGCAGCACGCCGAGCGCCTGGTCCGCGAGGCCGACGAGGCTGCGCGCGTAGTGCAGGAACGCCCGGCCGTCCTCGGTGAGGGCGGCCCCGTTGCGTGAGCGGTAGAACAACCGCACGCCGAGGTCGGACTCCAGCTTGGCGATCCGTTTGGAGACGGACTGCTGGCTGATCTCCAGCCGGGTGGCGGCCTCGCTGAAGGAGTGGTCCTCGGTGACGGCGACGAAGGCCCGGACCGTGCCGAGGTCCAGGTCCACAACCGGTGGATGTGGGGGATCGGCGTGTCGATTGTTGGACAACCGGGCCGCCTCTCGGGTCGAATGCTCGGGTTCGCGAGCGAGCCTACAACCGGGAGACGTGGTGTCCTTCGTCCATCTGCATGTGCATACGGAGTACAGCATGCTCGACGGCGCCGCCAAGGTCGGCCTGCTGATGGACGAGGTCGCCCGCCAGGAGATGCCCGCCGTGGCGATGAGCGACCACGGCAACGTGCACGGGGCGTACGAGTTCTTCCGGACGGCGCGCAAGGCCGGAGTCAAGCCCATCATCGGCATCGAGGCCTACGTCGCCCCGGAGTCGCGGCTCCACCGGAAGCCGGTGTACTACAGCGACAACCTCGCGCTGCGCCGGTCCGACGACGAAACCGGCGAGGGCGGCGACGTCTCCGGGCGCGGCCTCTACACGCACATGACCATGTGGGCGACCGGCGCCCAGGGGCTGCGTAACCTGTTCCGCCTCCAGTCACGGGCCTGGCTGGAGGGGCATGTCCAGAAATATCCGCGTATGGATGATGAACTGCTGGCCGAACACGCCCCCGGCATCATCGCCACCACCGGCTGCCCCTCCGGCCAGGTGCAGACCAGGCTCCGCCTCGGCCAGTACGACCAGGCCGTCGAGGCCGCCGCGCGCTACCGCGACCTCTTCGGCCCCGGCAACTACTTCCTGGAGCTGATGGACCACGGCCTGGCCATCGAGCGCCGGGTCAGGGACGACCTCCTGCGCCTCGGCAAGCGGCTCGGACTGCCGCCCCTGGCCACCAACGACTCCCACTACGTCACGGAGGACCAGGCCGGGGCCCATGACGCGCTCCTGTGCGTGGGCACCGGCAAGCGCCTGGCCGACGCCGACCGCTTCCGGTTCTCCGGCAGCGGCTACTTCATCAAGTCTCCCGCCCGGATGCGCGCGCTCTGGGACGCCGAGGTGCCCGGCGCCTGCGACAACACCCTGCTGATCGCCGAGCGGGTCGGCGACTACGACGAGGTGTTCGCGCACCGCGATCTGACGCCGCGCTTCCCCGTACCCGAAGGCGAGACCGAGTCGAGCTGGCTGCGCGCGGAGACGCTCGACGGGGCGCGCCGCCGCTACGGCGGCGATCCGCCCCGGGAGGTGCTCGACCGCATCGACTACGAGCTGTCCGTCATCGACGCGATGGGGTTCCCCGGCTACTTCCTGGTCGTCGCCGACATCTGCCGGTACGCGCGCGAGAACGGCATCGGCCTGGGCCCCGGCCGCGGCTCCGCCACGGGCTCGATGGTGGCCTACTGCACGGGCATCACCCAGCTCGACCCGATCGAGCACCGGCTCATCTTCGAACGCTTCCTCAACCCCGAACGCGTCACCATGCCGGACGTCGACCTGGACTTCGACGACCGGCGGCGGGACGAGATGATCGACTACGTCACGCGCAGGTACGGCGACGACCGGGTCTGCCAGATCGTCACCTTCAGCACCATCAAGGCCAAGGCCGCCATCAAGGACTCCTGCCGGGTGCTCGGCCTGCCCTACGCGCTGGGCGACCGCATCACCAAGGCGTTCCCCGCGGCGGACGGCGGCAAGGAGATCCCGCTGGCCGCCATCCACGACGCCGCCCACCCCAGGCACGGCGAGGCGAGCGAGCTGCGCCAGATGTACGAGCGGGACCCCGACGTCAAGCGGGTGATCGACACCGCGGCCGGCATCGAGGGCCTGACCCGGGGCACCGGCGTGCACGCCGCAGGCGTGATCCTCTCCAGCGAGCCCCTGATCGACGTGCTCCCGCTGGTCAAGCCCAAGGCCGGCGGCCCGGTCATCACCGGTTTCCCGTTCACCCAGGCCGAGGACATGGGCCTGCTGAAGATGGACTTCCTCGGCCTGCGCAACCTCACCGTCATCGGCGACGCCATCGCGGGCGTCCGCGCCAACAAGGGCGTCGACCTCGACATCCTGGACATCCCGCTCGACGACCCGACCACGTACGAGCTGCTGGCGCGCGGCGACACGCTCGGCGTCTTCCAGCTCGACAGCGGCGGCATGCGGGTCCTGCTGAGGCTGATGCGGCCCACCACGTTCACCGACATCGCCGCGGTGAACGCGCTCTACCGGCCCGGCCCGATGGAGATGAACGCCCACACCAACTACGCGCTGCGCAAGACCGGCAGGCAGCCCGTCGAGCCCATCCACCCGGAGCTGGAACAGGCGCTGGAGCCCATCCTGGGCGACACCTACCACCTGGTCGTCTTCCAGGAACAGGTGATGGCCATCGCCCAGCAGCTGGCCGGCTACTCCCTCGGCGCCGCCGACATGCTGCGCCGGGCCATGGGCAAGAAGAAGAAGGAGGTCCTGGACGCCGAGTGGGACCGCTTCTCCGCCGGGATGCGCGAGCGCGGCTTCTCCGCCGAGGCGATCGGCGCGGTCTGGGACGTGCTGGTCCCGTTCAGCGGCTACGGCTTCAACAAGTCGCACACCGCCGGATACGGCCTGGTCTCCTACTGGACCGCCTACCTCAAGGCCAACCACCCGCAGGAGTATCTGGCGGCGCTGCTCACCTCGGTCGGCGACGACAAGGACAAGATGGCCGTCTATCTGGCCGACTGCCGTCGCCTGGGCATCAGGGTGCTGCCTCCCGACGTCAACGCCAGCCGGCTGGACTTCGCCGCCGTCGGCTCCGACATCCGCTTCGGCCTGGGCGCCGTCCGCAACGTCGGCGCCGGCGCCGTGGACGCCATCGTCACCACCAGGGAGACCGCGGGCCGCTACGCCTGCTTCAACGACTTCCTCGCCAAGGTCCCCTCTGTGGTCTGCAACAAGCGGGTCATCGAGTCACTGGCCAAGGCGGGGGCCTTCGACAGCCTGGGCCATCACCGCAAGGCCCTGGTCGCGGTGCACGAGCAGGCCGTCGACCTGGTCGCCGACGTCAAGCGGAACGAGGCGCGCGGTCAGGACTCGCTCTTCGGCGAGCACACCGAGCAGGGCGAGGGGTTCTCCGTCGTGATCCCCGAAGGCGAGTGGGACCAGGCCACGCTGCTGACCTTCGAGCGCGAGATGCTCGGGCTGTACGTCTCCAGCCACCCGCTCGACGGCGCCGAGCACATCCTCGACGCCAACCGCGACACCACGATCGCCGACCTGCTGGCCTCCGGACGGCAGGACGCCGCGGCCCGGGTCAGCGGCATCGTCTCCGGCCTCCAGCGCAAGGTCACCAAGCAGGGCAGCCCGTGGGCGATCGTCACCCTGGAGGACCACGACGCCTCCGTGGAGTGCCTCGTCTTCCCCAAGACCTACATCCTGTACGGGGAAGCGCTGGCCCAGGACCGGGTGATCTCCGTACGCGGACGGGTCAACGTGCGCGACGAGACGACGAGCGTCTACGCCGAGGAGATCGCCGTCCTGGACGTCACCCGGGCGGACGCCGAGCCGCCCGTGGTGATCTCGATCAGGGAGAACCAGCTGAACCCGCGACTCGTCCGGGAGTTCAAGCACATCCTGACCACCCATCCCGGCAGGGCGCCGGTGCACGTGCGGGTCGGGGCCGTGCTGCTGGACCTCCGCCCCTTCCGGGTCGCCGCCGAGCCGGCGTTCTACGGCGACGTCAAGGCGCTGCTCGGCGCCGGCGCGTTCGCATGACCCCGGCGTGCCCGAGGTGCCGCACCGGCGACGTCCTCGCCGTCCTGCGCCTGCCCCACATCTGGACGAACGCCTCGGGGAACGAGGTCCGGGGCATCAGCGAGGTGCTCCTGTGCGCCCGCTGCGACGCGGGCGACCCACTCGTCGCGTCCTTCACCCCTCCGTACGATCCGGACCGGTTCGTACGGGCACTGCTGGGGAAGGCCGCCGGAGCGCGGCCGCCGGAACCGGACGAGCACGCGCTGAGAGCCGAGGCCGAGGCCTGGTATCGAGGCGAGCTGTGAACGCGAGAGCCCTCCGCCACGCGGCGGAGGGCTCTCGGGTGGACGGACCTAGATGATGCCGTCGAGCTCGCGGAGCAGCATGGCCTTCGGCTTGGCGCCGATGATCTGCTTGACGAGCTCGCCGCCCTTGTAGACGTTCATCGTCGGGATCTGGAGGACACCCGCCTGCCGGGGAACCTCGGGGTTCTCGTCGATGTTGAGCTTGACGATCTCGAGTTTGTCGCCGTGCTCGTTGGCGATCTCCTGGAGGATGGGCGCGACCTGACGGCACGGGCCGCACCACTCGGCCCAGAAGTCGACCAGAACGGGCTTCTCGCTCTTGAGGACCTCGGCCTCGAACGTGGCGTCGGTAACTGCCTTCACGGATGCGCTCCCTTACTTCTCGTTGTTGGCGAGCCAGCGCTCGGAGTCGAGGGACGCCGAGCAGCCGGTGCCCGCCGCGGTGATCGCCTGGCGGTAGATGTGGTCGACGACGTCCCCCGCGGCGAACACGCCGTCGATGTTGGTGGCGGTGGTCGGGTGGGCGACCTTGATGTAGCCGTCGTCGTCGAGGTCCACCTGGCCCTTGACGAGCTCGGTGCGCGGGTCGTGGCCGATCGCCAGGAACAGCGCGTCGGTGGCCAGGTCGCACTCCTCGCCCGTCTTGACGTTGCGCAGCTTGACGGACTCCACCCTGGTGTCGCCGAGGACGTCGACGACCTCGGTGTCCCAGATGAAGCGGATCTTGTCGTTGGCGAACGCCCGATCCTGCATGATCTTGCTGGCGCGCAGCTGGTCGCGGCGGTGCACCACGGTCACCATGCGGCCGAAGCGGGTCAGGAACGTCGCCTCTTCCATGGCGGTGTCGCCGCCGCCCACGACCACGATGTCCTTGTTGCGGAAGAAGAAGCCGTCGCAGGTCGCGCACCAGGAGACGCCGCGGCCGGACAGCCGCTTCTCGTTCTCCAGACCGAGCTCGCGGTAGCCGGAGCCCATCGCGAGGATGACCGACTTGGCGTAGTAGGTCTGGTCGTAGGTCTTGACGACCTTGGGATCGGCCTTGAGGTCGACCTCCACCACGTCGTCGGCGATCAGCTCGGCGCCGAACCGCTCGGCCTGCTTGCGCAGGTTGCCCATCAGGTCGGGGCCCATGATGCCGTCGGGGAACCCGGGGAAGTTCTCCACGTCGGTGGTGTTCATGAGCGCGCCGCCGGCGGTGACGGAGCCTTCGAAGACCAGAGGCTGGAGTTCGGCGCGTGCGGAGTAGACGGCCGCGGTGTATCCGGCGGGACCGGATCCGATGATGATCACGTTACGAACGTCGTCCAACGCTCCCACGCCTCTCTAGTCTGATGTTGCCTTTGGCCTCAACAGATCCTAAGCCGTCGCCATTCCCGGCCCTCGGGCGCACACGCGAAAGAGCCCGCCGAGGCGGGCTCTTCACAGGTCAGGGACTTACCAGCGGCCCAGAGCGGGCTTGCGCAAGTTTTTGCAGTTGAAGGGGTCGACGACGTCGATGCGCAGCCGCTTGGTCTCCTTGTTCTTCCAGGACGCCATGATGATGGCCTCCTGGCCGTTGTACTGGCCCTGGTCGACGGCGAAGACCTCGAGCTTGGCCCGGCTGGACACCGTGCCGACGCAGTGGTCGACCTGGTTGCCGCCGGACTCGCCGCCGACGATCGGGGCGGGCGCGAGGAAGTCGCCGAGCGCCTGGGCCAGCTCCTGGTCGCTGTAGTTGTGGCCGCTGTCGGTGAGCGCGTAGGCCCGGGCCTTGGCCTCTTCCCGGGACGGCTGGCTCTGGGCCACGACCGGTGGCGGCTGGATTGTCGGCTCGCCCCCTCCGGAGGCGAGCAGGCTCGCCGACACCGCGGCGGTGCCCACCACCGCGGCCGCGGCGGCCGCCGCCACCGCGGGCATCGCCCACCGGCGCCGCCGGGTGGTGCGCGTGCGGGCCGGGACGACCGTGCCGTCGTCGGAGACCACCCCGAGTCGCACGGGCTCCGGCTCCTGCCGCTCCCATGGAGCGTCGCGCATGAGCTTGTCCCAGTCCGGCGCATCCGCCAGGCCGACTCCGCCGCGCTGGGACTCCGCCTCGGCGGCCAGCGCCTTGTCGATGCGCAGTGCGACACCCATCGGCATGGCCGGTGTGGGAGTCGCCGCGAGCACCTCTCGAACCGCCGCTAGATCGGCCAGCAGCTCCCCGCATGGGGGGCAGACCGCGAGGTGGTCGCGGACCAGGCCGGCCGTGTCGGCGTCTAGGAGGCCCTCGGCGAAATCGGCGAGGGCGTCCAGATCGTAGTGCGTTTCACCCGTCACGAAGTTCTGTCTCCCTTCGCGGATGAGACGCGACTCAAGTCAGATCGGTTCCGCAGATGCGAAAGAATCGGGGCAAGTTTCGCGCGGCCCCTGGCGCATCGGCTCTTCACCGTCCCGCTGGGCACCTGCAGCACCTGAGCTGCGTCTTCGACGGAGTAGCCCATCATGTCGACCAGCACGAGCGCGGCCCGCTGGTCGGCGGGGAGCAGTTTGAGCGCGGCCGAGACCTCCATCGACACCTCACGCTCGACCGTCTGGTCGGGCAGCTGGGCGTCGCGCTCGGCGGCCTCGATCAGCTCGTCGTCGGCCACCGGGCGCACGGACTTGCGGCGCATCCTGTCGAGGCAGGCGTTGACGACGATGCGGTGGAGCCAGGTGGTGACGGCGGCCTCGCCGCGGAACGAGCCGGCCTTGCGGTAGGCGGAGACGAAGGCGTCCTGGACGGCGTCGGCGGCCTCGTCGGGGTCGCCGAGCGTGCGCAGCGCGACGGCCCACATCCGGTCGCGGTGCCTCTTGACGATCTCGCTGAAGGCGTGAGGATCCCCGGTGATGTGCGCGGCCAGCAGATCGGCGTCGCTGACCGCAGGCCGATCCGCTGGTGAGGGGGTCTCGGGTGGGGAGTTCACAAGAGGGATTCCTGGTTATGCCGATCCTGGAGAATGCACGACTACTTCATAGATGGTGCCATGAAACTTGCCCGCGTCCGCCGGAAGACGGGTAAACCAGATCAAAACGTACTGCCCGCTGGCAGTCTGCTCCGGCTTGAAGGTCGTCTTGCCGGAGGCGCCCTTCACCCGGGCGACGGTCTTGAGCGACGACAGGTCGGCCTGGTCGCCGACCTTGAGCTCGACGGTCGCGCCGGGGGCCTCGCCCAGCGTAGCCACCACGTCGCTGATCTGCATGGACTTGCCCATGTCGAGGAGCAGGCCCACCCCGTCCTTGAGATTGCCCAGCGCGGCGCTGTTGTAGTTGTCGGTCTTCCAGAACGTGCTGGGCTTGCCGTCGATGGTCAGGGCCGCCAGCTCGGCCTTCTCCTCCTGGTCGCCGAGCGGGTCGAACCCGGTCGCCTTCTCGGCCTTGACCGCCTGCGCCTGGGCGGGCGGCGACGTGGTGGCGGTGGTCGGCGTGGGCTGCGCCTCCTGGCCGTCGGGGCTGCCGAGGCTCCGGCCGATCGTCCAGGCGCCGACGCCCACCGCGACGATCACCAGCAGCACGACCGCGGTCATCAGCGCCCGGTTGAGCACGTTGCCGCCGCCCTGCGGCCCGGTCTGGACGGCCGGCTGGAGGTGCTGCGGCGCCGTGGGCCTGCGCCGGTCGGTGTCGAGGCCCTCACTGGGGGAGGCCGACGTCGTCACCGACGGCGCGGATCCGTACGGGATCGAGATCGGCATCGGCCTGGCCACGTCGGCGAGCGCCTCGGCGATCTCGGCGGGGCTGGACAGCGCGCCCTGCCCCCGGCGCGACTCGGGAAGGCAGGCCCGGATCGTGACCGTATCGAGATAACCGGGCACGCCGGCGGTCACCTGGCGGGGGGTGCAGAAGTGGCCGTCGGTCATCGGCGCGGCCGGGAGCGTGCCCTCTTCCTCGTCGCCGGGCCAGTGGCCGGTCAGCCCCGCGTACAACAGGCGGCCGAGGCCCTCGGCGTCGTCGAGCCCGGGCTGGTCGGTGGTCAGTCCGTAGAGCGCCGAGTCGACGGCCACGCCCAGCACCTTGACCGTGTTTCCGGTGGTCCACACCAGGTTGCCGGGGCGCAGGCACAGGTGGTAGAGGCCGGCCTCGTGGGCGTGCGCGAGCGCCTCGGCGGCCTCGGCCACCAGCCCTGCGGCCCGCTCGGGATCCAGGGGACCGGAAGAGAGCAGGTCGGCGAGGGTGTCGCCGGTCACCCACTCGCTGACGACGTAAGCGCGATCGGCGTCCTGGGCGGCGTCGAACACCTGGGTGAGTCGGGGGTCGGTGAGCCTGCTCGCGGCCCGGGCGGCGGTGACGACCTCCTGCACGCGCGGGAAGTCGGGCGCGAAGGTCAGCACCGCGACGGGGCGGGCGAGGATCTCGTCGATGGCCTTCCAGTAGGTGGCGCCGTCGGATTCGCTGACCCGGTCCTCCAGCCGGAACCGGTCGGAGAGGCGGGTGCCGGGCTCGATCGCCGATGTGCTCACTGGCTCACCTCGCTCGCCCGATCATCCCTGGTCACGGCTCGACGTGCCTGCCTGGCGGTGTCCTGCGCAGGCACGCTATGCCGGATGGATCCGCCCACGCCCCTCCTGCTTCCATTCGCGCGTGTCGGCACCATGCTAGTGCCCGAGCCGGTTGCTCCCCGCGCTCTTTAGCGGCGTACCCGCCCGGCGACCATCCCAACGACCGAGCTGACCTCGGGAATGCGCGCGCGGTGGGCGACCCACAGGTAAAGGATCATCCCCAGCCCGCCGCCGACGGCCAAAGTGATCACCGAGTCGAGGAAGCCGGGCATCCCGAAGATCTCCTGCATGCTCCACACCGTGGCCAGGGCCAGCACCGCCGTGGGCAGGGCGGCGAGATACATCCTGGTCATCGACATGCAGACCTGCCAGCCGCCCAGCCCGCCGACCCGGCGGGAGGCCAGCACCCAGGCCAGCAGCGCGCCGAGCGCGTAGGCGATCGCGTAGGCCAGGGCCAGCCCCATGACCGCGTAGCGGGCCGGCAGCAGGTTGTAGAGCAGCACCATCAGCGCGGCGTTGACGGCGGTGGTGCCGGCGCCGACGAAGACGGGCGTGCGGGTGTCGCCGAAGCTGTAGAAGACCCGCAACAGCAGCTGGAAGACCGCGAACGGCACCAGCGCGAGGCCGTAGACCTGCAGCACGTTGCCGATGTAGACGGCGTTGGCGACGGTGTTGGCGCCGTGGCCGTAGAGCGGCACGGCGATCGCCGGCCCGAGCACCATGAGCAGCAGCGACACCGGCACCATCACCGCCCCGATGAGCCGCACGCTGGAGCCGAACTCGGTCCGCACCTCGTCGAAGCGCCCCTCGGCCACGGCCCGGCTCATCCTGGGCAGCATCGCGGTGATCACCGAGACGCCGACGACCCCGTACGGAAGCTGGAAGAGCTGGAAGGCCAGGGTGTACGGGGAGACGCCGTGACCGCTGACCACGTCGCCGGCCGCGCTGGCGAGGTTGGTGGTGAGCAGGAACCCGAGCTGGGTGACGACCACGTAGCCGATCGTCCAGACGCCCATCTTGGCCATCTCGCCGAGGCGGGCGTTGCGCAGGTCGAAGCGGGCGACGAAACGGAACCCGGCCCGCTTCAGCGCGATCACCAGCACCGTCGCCTGGGCCACGATGCCGGCCGTGGTACCGAGGCCGAGCAGGGCCAGCTCGCCGTTGGTGACCGCGTCGACGTCGGAACCGTTGGAGACGATGATCGCGTAGGCGACCATGACGCAGATGACGACCAGGTTGTTGACCACCGGCGCCCACATCGGGGCGGCGAACCGGTCACGGGTGTTGAGAATCGCCCCGGCCACCGCGCCGATGCCGAAGAAGGCGAGCTGCGGCAGGATGAACTGGGCCAGCCGCACCGCCACCTCGAACTGGCGCTCCCCGCGGTCCCAGTCGGTATAGAGGTCGATGATCATCGGGGCGGCCAGCACCGCCAGCGCGGCCACGACGATGAGCGCGATGGTGGCGAGCGTCAGCAACCGCTGCTCGTAGGCGCGGCCGCCGTCGGCGTCGCGCTGCTGGGCCTTGACGATCATCGGCACCACGACGCTGCTGAGCACGCCGAGCAGCAGCAGGTCGAGGATGCTGTAGGGGATGGCGTAGGCGACGTTGTAGGCGTCGCCCAGCGCGGCCGTGCCGATGGCGTAGGCCAGCACCATGGTGCGGACGAACCCGGTGACGCGCGAAACCATCGTGCCGGCGGCCATGATGGCGCTGGCACGCAGCAGGCGGCTCATATGGCCTCACTCTCACGTGTCCGGGCGGCCCGTGCGACCCGCCGCTGCGACCTGCGCCGGAGTATCCGGGTGACCACCGCCGCCAGCATGACGGTCAGCGCGCCGCCCACGATGACCAGCGCGATGCCGGTGTAGCCGGTGGTGCGCACGATCAGTTTGACCGGCTCGCCGTAGGCCCGGCCGTCGGCGGTGCGCAGCTGGACGGTCACCGAGGCGTCGCCGCCGCCGGAGGAGGTCACGGTCATGGGGATCTGGACGGTGCCGCTCTGCTCGCCGTCGATCTGCAGCGGCTCCAGCTGCGGGAGATGGGTTTCGAGCAGGCCCGGGTCGTCGGACTTGACGTCGACGTACAGCGAGACGGGGGTGCTCAGCTCGTTCTTCACGCTGATCGGGACCTCGCCGTCGCTGCCCGCGAGGGTGCGCGGCTGGTCGGGGCCGGCGCCGGTGATCGACACCTTCCCGATGCGGTCCTTGACCGCCTCGCTCACCTGCTCGGTGACGGCGCGCCCGGCCTTGGTGTCGCCGCGCCAGGCGGAGGAGGCGAGCCTGAGCACCGCGGCGTCGAAGGACGACTGCTGCTGGCCGGTGACCTCCGCGGCCAGCTGGGCCTGCGCGGCGACCTCGCGGACCGGCTCCAGGTACTTGCCGCTGAGCTCCTGCTTGCGGTCGCGGTCGGAGTAGGTCAGCCCGGCGCGCGGGACCCGGTCGCGGGGCACCTTGATCGAGTCGAGCGGGGTGAGCGACAGCCACGGGAGCTTGCCCGCGGTCTTCAGCAGCGTCGAGACGAGCGTCGGGCTGGGGTTCCAGCGCCGGGACGGGGCCATGACGAGGGAGCGCGCGCGGGTCTGGCCCGGCTCGACGGAGATCATCGCGGTCTCGGCGATGAACCGCTGCCTGCTCAGCAGGATCGCGCCGCGGGTGCCGGGGGTGGGTTCGAGCACGTGGCTCAGCTCGGCGTCGGCCACCAGCGCGGTGACGGGGCCCATGACGGTGTCGAGCGTGGTGGCGGCGTCGGGGGTGACGGCGGGGAGCACGGTCGCCGCGGAGGCGGCTTGCTGGGTCGGCAGGCTGGCCGGGTCGAGCAGGACCTTGCCGACCCGGGTGGCGCCGGGCGCGCCGACGGCGAGCAGGTCGAGCGCGTCGGCGTCGAGCATGCCGCCGACCGGCCAGTAGGTCGAGGTCGACACGTCGCTCTTGATGAGCGCGGCCTTCTTCGCGGCCAGCTCCAGCGCGCGCCCCGGCTGCCGGTCGAGGCCCCGGTGGGCCAGCGCGGTCACGTCGGGGTCGGCGTACGGGGTGGCGATGACGGGATTGTCGGCCAGCGCCGCGCGCATCCCGACGAGCCACTGGGAGGCCGCGGCGTCGGCGGGCCGCTCCTCGGGCTTGCCGTCGCCGGTCTTGACCCGGAACGGCTTGGTCATGGCCTGGACGTCGTCGAAGAGCGCCGGGTCGACGACCCAGGTCACGCTGGGGGGCGCGATCTCGGCGATGCGCGCCAGGTCGGCGAGCCGGCCCTTGCCGGTGAGCTCGGCGCCCAGCTGGTCGTCGACGAACGTGCCGTCGTCCGACCGGCGCGGCTGGTCGATCACGGGCAGCACGAGCGCCAGCCGGTTGCGCACCGGCTGCTGCTGGCCGGTCGCGGGCGCGTACGTGAGGAAGGTGCGCTGGGAGGCGAGCTGCACGGCGTCCCACTGCACCACCTCGACGGCGAGCGGGTAGGCGCCGAACGAGGTCAGCCCGAACTGCGCGGGCGTCATGGTCAGCTCGAAGTCCTGGGAGGCGCTGGCGGCCAGCTCGGAGATGACCATGCTCGACTGGGTCGAGACGTTGGGCGGCTGGGTGGCCGTCGTGGTGTCGTCGGCGTAGGCGGCCATCGCGGCCCGGTCGGCGAAGCGCTGGGAGGAGTAGCGCACCCTGACCCGCAAGCCCGGCGTGGCGACGGAGCCGCTGTTGCGCACCGTGCCGGTGATCTTGATCTCGGTCGCACGCTCGGTGGCGTAATCGGGCGTGACGGAGGTGAGGGTCAGGTCGATGCCCTGCCGCGCGGCGGCGCTCGCGGCAGCCGCGCCCGGCGCCGCCGCCACCGTGGAGGGGACGAGCAGCGCGGCCGAGAGCACGGCGAGCAGCGTGGCCTTCCGGATCACGCCTGCGCCCTGGCTGGATTACGACACACGCCCGCAATGGTACGGGCTCAGTGCCCCGGCGCGACCGCCTCCAGGCTTCCCCGGGGCTGCGGCACGCGGAGGTCGACGGTCTTCCCCGACACGAGTGTGAGCAGGTCGAGGGCGCGCATGCTGAGCACCGCGTGGCGTTCGCCGGTGGCGGAGAAGACCGGCTCGGTGTCGGCGCTCAGGCGGTCGTCGATGAACAGCGGCAGCTCTTCGGGCAGCAGCAGCGGGCCGACCAGCCCGGCCGCGTAGTCCGTGGCCCTGTTGACGACGTGCGCGCGCGCGAGGCGTACCGTACGGACACCGAGCAGGCCGCCGACGGCGGCCGGTCCCGGGGGAGTGGCGAGAGGGTGGACGACGGCGACGACGAACTCGCGCCCTATCCTCGGAGCGACCTCGAACACCGTGACCGTCACGCACCTCTCGGGCGCGGCGGAGATCGTCTCGGGAAGCTCGTCCGCGCAAGTGATGGGGCGCGGAAGGCGTACGATCTCATGGTGGACCTGGTGTGCGAGGAGCCAGCGGTGGATCGCGAGGGCGTCCTTCATGAGACCTCCTTGCCTCGTTCCATCGCGCCGTCGGTCCCCTGACCGAAGGTAACCCGGACCCGGTGTGGCTCGGGGGATATGTTCCGGAATCGAAGGACCTACCCAGCTTGTCCGACTCAAATCTGACCGAAACGCAGCAGCGGGCCATGCGTGACCTGTTCCGCAAGATCGCCCCCGTGGCCGACGAGCTCGGCCGCGTGTTCGCCGACCACGGCCACGAGCTGGCCCTGGTCGGCGGCCCCGTGCGCGACCTCTTGCTCGGCCGTGTCGGCAAGGACCTCGACCTGACCACCGACGCGCGGCCCGAACGGGTGCTCGACATCGTGCGCGACTGGGCCGACTCCGTCTGGACGATCGGCATCGACTTCGGCACGGTCGGGTTGCGCAAAGGCGGCTGGCTGATCGAGATCACGACCTACCGCAGCGAGAGCTACGACCCCAAGTCGCGCAAACCCGAGGTCATGTACGGCGACACCCTGGACGCCGACCTGGAGCGCCGCGACTTCGCCGTCAACGCGATGGCGATACGGCTGCCCTCCAACGAGTTCGTCGACCCCTACGGCGGCCTGCCCGACCTGGCCGCCAAGCGGCTGCGCACCCCCGGCCCGCCGGAGCGCTCCTTCGGCGACGACCCGCTGCGCATGCTCCGCGCCGCCAGGTTCGCCTCGCAGCTCGGCTTCACCGTCGACCAGGCGGCGGTGACCGCGATGACGGAGATGGCCGGGCGCATCGAGATCGTCTCGGCCGAGCGGATCCGCGACGAGCTCGACAAGCTGGTCTGCGGCGCCCGCCCACGCGACGGCCTGCGGCTGCTCGTCGACACCGGCCTGGCCGCCCACGTGCTGCCCGAGCTGCCCAAGCTGCGCCTGGAGATCGACGAGCACCACCGCCACAAGGACGTCTACGAGCACAGCCTGACCGTGCTCGACCAGGCGATCGCCCAGGAGGACGACGGCCAGCCCGACCGCATCCTGCGCTGGGCCGCGCTCCTGCACGACATCGGCAAGCCCAAGACCAGGCGTCACGAGCCCGGCGGCCGGGTGTCGTTCCACCACCACGAGGTCGTGGGCGCGCAGATGACGAAGAAGCGGATGACCGAGCTGCGCTTCCCCAAGGACGTCGTCGCCGACGTGTCGCGGCTGGTGGAGCTCCACCTGCGCTTCCACGGCTACGGCACCGGCGAGTGGACCGACAGCGCGGTGCGCCGCTACGTGCGCGACGCCGGCCACCTGCTGACCCGCCTCCACAAGCTGACCAGGGCCGACTGCACCACGCGCAACAAGCGCAAGGCGGCCGCCCTGTCGCGCACGTACGACCAGCTGGAGGAGCGCATCTCCCGGCTGGCCGAGGAGGAGGAGCTGGCCAAGATCCGCCCCGAGCTCGACGGCAACGAGATCCAGCGGGTGCTCGGCGTCGGCCCGGGGCCGGTGGTGGGTCAGGCCTACAAGTTCCTGCTCGACCTGCGGCTCGACAAAGGCGTGCTGGGCAAGGAGGAGGCCACGGCCGCGCTGCGCGACTGGGCCGAGGCCAACGACGTCGTCACGGGCTGACCGTCTCGCGCGTCCGGGTGATCATCCGGTAGGCCAGCGCGCTCGCCAGGTAGCCGGCCGTGATGATCACCACGGCGGCGTACGACTTGCCGTCGGGCGGCAGGATGGCCGCCGACAGGGCCGCCGCGAGCACGTACATGCCGTTGAAGAGCATGTCGTAGACGGAGAACGCGCGGCCGAGATAGACGTCGTCGAGGTCGCGCTGCACGGTCGTGTCGGCGCAGATCTTGACGCTCTGCCCGGCCAGGCCGAGCACGAACCCGGCCACCGGGAGCCCCCACTCCTGGAAGGGCACCACGAGCACGCCCGCGAGCACGCCCGCGGACGTCAGCGCGATCGGCACCCACCGGGTGATGGTGAACCACTCGGTCGCGTACGGGGTGATGATCACGGCGAGGAAGTAGCCGACGCCGGAGGTGGCCACCACGAGGCTGACCCCGTTCAGCGCCGCCTCCGGATCGCCGTCGGTGAAGTAGTAGCGGTAGAGGATGATGCCCAGCGCGGTCGCCATGCCGTAGAAGAACCGGTGCGCGGCCATCGCGCCCATCGTGGCGGCGGCGACCCGGTGTCCGACCAGGTGGCGGGCGCCGTCGGCGAGCCCGGCCACCACGTTGCGCAGCGCCTCGCGCGTCTGCGGCCGGTCCGGGTCGTGGGAGGGGCCGAGCAGCGAGCGCTCCATCGTGCGCGCGATCAGGGCGCTGAGCCCGAACACCACGCCGGAGGTCGCCAGCAGCCACGCCACCCCCGTGTCGCCGATGCCGAACAGCTCGCGCAGCAGGAACCCGGCGCCCACGCCGACGAAGGTGACGACGGTCCCGGAGGTCGGGGTGACCGCGTTGGCGGCCATCAACTGGTCTCTCGGCACCACGTGTGGCAGCGAGGCGCCCAGCGCCGCCAGGAAGAACCGGTTGACGCCCAGCACGGCGAGCGCCGCCATGTAGAAGACGGGGTCGGGCACGTCGGCCGCCACCAGGGCGGCCGCGCCGAGCAGCAGCGCGCCGCGCACGATCGGCGCGATCATCAGGATCTGCCGCCGCGACCAGCGGTCGATGAACACCCCGACGAACGGCCCGAGCACGCTGTAAGGCAACAGCAGCACCGCCAGACCGGCCGCGACGCCCAGGGCGGTGGTCTGGCTCTCCGGGTTGAAGAAGGCGAACCCGAGTACGCCGAACTGGAAGATCCCGTCGGAGAACTGGGAGACCAGTCTCGTGCCGAAAAGCCGCCGGAAATCCCGGCCTCGGAGGACCACGCGCAGATCGGCGACGAATGACACCCCGCCAGCCTAGCCCTGAGCCTGTGATGCGCGGGGACACAAGAGGTTGGCGCATCAGGTGGGCGAACGGGTTCAGGGGAAGCACGTGATCACATACGCTTCATAGCGTGACGACTGTGGAACACGTGGTACTCGTTGACGGCTCCGGCCACGCGCTCGGCACCGCGCCCAAGCTGTCCGTGCACGGCCGGGAGACTCCGCTGCACCTGGCCTTCTCCAGCTACGCCTTCGACCGCGACGGCCGCGTGCTGCTGACCAGGCGCGCCGGCCACAAGCTCACCTGGCCGGGGGTGTGGACCAACAGCTGCTGCGGCCATCCGCTGCCGGGCGAGCGGCTCGACCAGGCGGTCCTGCGCCGGCTCTCCTTCGAGCTGGGCCTGTCCGTCGAGCGGGCCGACCTGGTGCTGCCCGGCTTCTCCTACCGCGCGGTCATGGGCAACGGCATCGTCGAGCACGAGCTGTGCCCCGTCTACCGCGTGCTGGTCGACGGCTCCGCCAGCCCCAACCCCGACGAGGTGGGGGAGACGAGGTGGATGCCGTGGCCCGAGTTCGCCGAGGGCGTGCTCAGCGAGCTGATCTCCATCTCGCCGTGGTGCCGCGAGCAGATGCCGCTGCTGTCGGCGCTCGGCCCCGACCCGCTCCAGTGGCCGACGGCCTCGGAGGACGAGCTGCCGCCCGCCGCGCGCCAGCCGTACGCCCCCTAGAAACGCGCCGCGGCGCCGCACGTGCCGTGCGGCGCCGCGAAGACCGGGGTCAGCGCTCGACCTCGCCGCGGATGAACTTCTCCACCTGCTCGCGGGCCTCGTCGTCGGAGTACTGCACGGGCGGCGACTTCATGAAGTACGAAGAAGCGCTCAGGATCGGGCCCCCGATGCCGCGGTCGAGGGCGATCTTGGCCGCGCGCACGGCGTCGATGATGATGCCGGCCGAGTTGGGAGAGTCCCAGACCTCGAGCTTGTACTCCAGGTTGAGCGGCGTGTCGCCGAACGAGCGGCCTTCGAGTCGCACGTAGGCCCACTTGCGGTCGTCGAGCCACGGCACGTGGTCGGACGGCCCGATGTGCACGTCGGCCTTGGCCATCTCGTGCGGGATCTGCGAGGTCACCGACTGCGTCTTGGAGATCTTCTTCGACTGGAGGCGCTTGCGCTCCAGCATGTTCATGAAGTCCATGTTGCCGCCGAAGTTGAGCTGGTAGGTGCGCAGCAGCTCGACCCCGCGGTCCTCGAACAGCTTGGCCATGACGCGGTGCGTGATGGTGGCGCCGACCTGCGACTTGATGTCGTCGCCGACGATCGGCACGCCCGCCTCGGTGAACTTCTCCGCCCACTCGGGGTCGGAGGCGATGAACACGGGCAGCGCGTTGACGAAGCCCACCCCCGCCTCGATGGCGCACCGCGCGTAGAACCTGGCGGCGTCCTCGGAGCCCACGGGCAGATAGGAGACGAGCACGTCGACCCGGTTGTCGCGGAGCACCTGGACCACGTCGGCGGGAGTCTCGTCGGACTCTTCGATGATCTCGCTGTAGAACTCGCCCAGGCCGTCGTAGGTGTGGCCACGCTGGACGATCACCCCCGTCGGAGGCACATCAGTGATCTTGATCGTGTTGTTCTCGCTGGCGACGATCGCCTCCGACAGGTCGCGACCGACCTTCTTGGCGTCCACGTCGAAGGCCGCGACGAACTCGACGTCGCCCACGTGGTAGTCGCCGAACTTCACGTGCATCAAGCCCGGCACGCGCGCGGCCGGGTCGGCGTCCCTGTAGTAGTGAACGCCCTGGACCAGTGACGCCGCGCAGTTGCCGACACCGACAATGGCCACGCGAACCGAACCCATCGCACTCGCTCCCTTACTCATCACTTGATGTGGTGTCTGTTGCCGGGCCCCGCTCTGAGGCCCGTCTTTCCGTGGCGATCAGCTCGTTGAGCCAGCGCACCTCGCGCTCGACGGACTCGAGCCCGTGACGCTGGAGTTCGAGGGTGTAGCTGTCGAGCCGCTCCCTGGTGCGGGCCAGGGCGGTGCGCACGCTGTCGAGGCGCTCCTCCAGCCGGCTGCGCCGGCCTTCGAGGATGCGCAGGCGGACTTCGGCCTCGGTGTGGCGGAAGAACGCGAAGTGGACGCCGAAGCTCTCGTCCTCCCAGGCCGACGGGCCGGCCTGGGTGAGCAGCTCCTGCAGTCGCTCCTTGCCCTCCGCCGTGAGCTTGTAGACGATCTTCGATCGGCCGCCCACGATCGTGGCCTGGGCCGGTTGCTCCTCCGCGATGAGCCCCTGCTCCAGCAGAGAGCGCAGGCAGGGATACAGCGACCCGTAGGAGAACGCGCGGAACATGCCGAGTAGCGTGTTGAGCCGTTTGCGCAGCTCGTAGCCGTGAAGCGGCGTCTCGTGCAGCGACCCGAGCACGGCCAGTTCCAGCACCCTGCGTTGTCCGCTGGCCATGGGAACCGCCCTCCTCTCGCGTCGATGTATCGAGCCGATACATCCAGAGGATACGTCGCGCCGCTATATCGAGCAATTGACGACTTCCCCAAGTCGTTGGGATCAATCGGAAAAAAGCCGTAGTCTGGCGCCCATGTGGTCACAGCGAAGGGTGGTGGACTACGGGCTCGCCAAGCGGGCGGTCGTCCACGCCGTGCGCGCGGGGCGGACTCCGCCCGGCGACGTCTGCGACGCACAGCCGTACCTCCTCCGGGCGGCCCGCCACTTCGGCGAGCCGACCGATCGCCTCTGCCCGATGTGCGAGCGGGAGAACGTCACCAACGTGACCTATGTGTACGGGGACCCGCTCGGACGCCATGCCGGTCAGGCAAAGGTGACCTCAGACCTGACCGAGATGGCTCATGATTACGACGAGTTCCGGGTGTACGTGGTCGAGGTCTGCCAAGGTTGTTCCTGGAATCACCTGACGGTCTCGTTCGTCCTCGGGAACGGGCCGCCGGGCCTCGTCGGCCGGAGCTAGGGCAAACGGCCGCACGACAGAACCGAGGACGGCGAGGAGTCACGCCCCAATCCGCCGTGCTATCCGACGACGATGCGAGGACGCGTGAGTTACAGCAGCAACGAAGGGACGGCCCGCCCGGGGAGGCGCCGCCGCTCCGGCTCAACTCGTTCCGTGCCCCAGGAGCCGCCGCCGCAAACCGGCGAGTCCAGCTGGGGCGGGCCGCCCGCCCGTCGTCCCGAGGCCGCGTACGAGCAGACCGGCGCGATGGCCGCGCAGCCGTACAACGACCCGCCCACCCGCGCCAACCCGCGCTCGGCGCCGCCCGCCCAGCCGGGCGTGCCCGGCGCCCCCGGTCAGCAGCCGAGCCATCAGCCCGGCCCTCAGCCGAGCCATCAGCCCGGTCAGCCCGGTCAGCAGCCGGGCGCTCCCGGCCAGCCCGGTCGCAGGCGCGCGGCCGGTTCCCGCCGCCGGGCTCCCGAGCAGGAGACCAGGGCCCGCAGCAACCAGGAGACGATGGTCAGCGACGCGCCCCGGCGCGCGCGCAGGAGCGGCGGCGGGCCCGGCGGCCCGTCGGAGCCGCCGGACGGCCCGCCGAAGGGCGGCGGCGACCGCCCCAAGTGGCGCAAGTTCCTGCCGAGCTGGAAGCTCGTCGTGGCCAGCTTCGTGGTGCTGTCCGCGGGCGTCTTCGGCATGATCGCGGTCGCGTACGCCAACACGCCCGTCCCCACCCAGGACCAGGTCCAGGACGGTGTGGAGGACCAGGAGAGCATCATCGTCGACCGGCACGGCACGGAGCTGGCCAGGCTCGGCACCAAGCGCATCCCGGTCACCTACGACCAGGTGCCGCGCGCGGTGCAGGACGCGGTCATCGCCGCCGAGAACGACACCTTCCGGGATGACTCCGGCATCTCCTTCAGCGGCATGGTCCGCTCCCTCTACAGCACGGTCAGCGGCCAGCAGGTGCAGGGCGCGTCCACCATCACCCAGCAGATGGCCCGCGCCTACTACGACGGCCTCTCCCAGGAGCGCACGATCCAGCGGAAGGTCAAGGAGATCTTCGTCGCGGTCAAGCTGAGCGACAAGATCTCCAAGGAGCAGATCCTGGAGCAGTACCTCAACACCATCTACTTCGGCCGCGGCGCCCACGGCATCGGCGCGGCAGCCGAGGCGTTCTTCGGCAAGAAGGTGGAGAAGCTCACACCCGAGCAGGGCGCCTACCTCGCCGGCCGCATCCAGAACCCGGACCGCTTCGACCGCGAGGAGAAGGCGGGCAACCTCGCCCCGACCGAGGAGCGCTACGACTACGCGCTCGGGCAGATGGCCAAGCTCGACCCGCAGGCGTACGGCGCACTCCCGGCCAAGTCGCCCACGGCGCCCAAGCGGACCAAGTACAAGCCGAAGAACCCGTTCAACGGCATCAAGGGCTACATGGTCCAGGTGGTCCTGGACGAGCTGGAGTCGCTGGACATCCCCAGGGAGGACGTCGAGAAGGGCGGCTACAGGATCAAGTCGTCGCTCGACCTCAAGCTCATGCGCGCCGCCAAGGCCGCGGTGGACAAGCACACCGGCAGCCTCGACCCGGAGATCAACACCACCCTGGCGGCCGTCGACCCGCGCAACGGGCAGGTCCTCGCCTTCTACGGCGGCGCCGACTACGCCAAGGACCAGTGGATCGACGCCTTCCAGTCGCAGAAGCAGGCCGCGTCGGCGTTCAAGCCGTACGTGCTGGCCGCCTGGCTGGACGCCGGCTACAGCCTGCGCAGCTACGTGCCCACCAAGGGCCCGGTCAAGCTGCCCGGCACCACCCCGATCGACAACGACCACCCGTTCAAGGCCCCCGGCGTCGACGTGGTGAGCGCCACGGCCAGCTCCGTCAACACCGCCTACGCCAAGATGGGGGAGAAGGTCGGCCTCGACAAGGTCATCGACATCGCGAGCAAGTCGGGCCTCAGCAAGAAGCGGCTCGAGGCCGCCATGGAGCAGCACCACTACCTGATCACCATCGGCAGCGGCACGGTGTCGGCGGTGGAGCAGGCGGGCGGCTACTCGATCTTCGCCAACCAGGGCAGGCACTACGACAACCACGTCGTCATCGAGGTGAAGGACAAGCACGGCGACACCGTGCTCACCGAGAAGAAGAGCTACGCCCAGGTCATCTCGCCGGAGGCCGCCGCCGACGCCGTCATCGCGCTGGAGGCCGTGGTCAAGCAGGGCACCGGCCGCAACGCCGCGCTCTACGACCGCCCGGTGGCCGGCAAGACCGGCACCAACAACGAGAACAAGGAAGCCTGGTTCGTCGGGTTCACGCCGCAGGTGTCGACCGCGGTCGGCATGTTCAGGCAGCAGTGCCGTACCGACAGCGGCAAGGTCGTCAAGCCGGTGAACGACAACTGCCCCTGGGCCCGCGGCAAGAGCAAGAAGTACACCATGGAGAACCCGTACTCCAGGCCGTACGAGATCCCGCTGGGCACCGGGTTCCAGGGCGCCACCTACCCGGCGTCGATCTGGAAGACGTTCATGACCGAGGCCACCAAGGGCCAGAAAGTCGTGCCGTTCCCCGAGCGGGCCGACACCGGTGTCACCGAGGACCTCGTGCCCAAGCCGACCCCGACCCCGACGCCCACGGAGGACTCGCTGGAGCTCGACACCGGCGACCCGTTCGACAACGACCAGCAGGGCACCGAGCAGGACTGCGTCATCGGGCCGTGCTCCGACGACGACGGCAACGTGTCGGTCGACCCCAACCAGGACGACGAGATCCCCGTGGACGACGGCTTCATGGGCGGTAGCAGGAACGGGCCGGACTCCCCGCCGGGCAGGCGCGAGGAACGGTGACGGCGATACTGAGGCGCGGCCCGTCCATGGCGCGGGTCGTGCCGTATCTCCCCCTGGGGCTGTTCGCGGTCCTGGGGGCGACCCTTGCGTACGTGATGCGGCTGCCCTGTCGCAACGGCGGCTGGAACGACCAGACTGCCACGTACACCAACTTCTGCTACACCGACATCTACCCGCTCTACTTCGACCGGCAGCTCGCGACCCAGAACCCCTACTTCGCCGACGTCCCGTTCGACAAGCACGTCGAGTACCCCGTGGTGCTCGGCGAGGTGATGCAGGTCATCGCCTGGATCGTGCGGTGGCTGGAGCAGGACGTCGCGGCGCAGGCGGCGCGCTTCTACGACATCACGGTCGTGCTGATGGGCCTCTCCTTGGTGGCCGGCGTGCTGCTGATGGCCGCCGCCGCCGGGCCGACCCGCCGCTGGGACGCCGTCTGGTACGCGCTCGCGCCCGCGGTCGTGCTGGCCGCCTACATCAACTGGGACCTCGTCGCCGGCGCGCTGTCCATGGGCATGCTCCTGGCCTGGGCGCGCAAGCGGCAGGTGCTGGCCGGCGTGCTGCTGGGGCTGGCCATCGCCACGAAGTTCTACCCGCTGATGTTCGTGGGGGCGTTGTTCCTGCTCACCTGGCGTACGGGGCGATGGCGGCCGTTCCTGGTCACCATGGCTTACGCCGCCGGCGTGTGGCTCGCGGTCAACCTGCCCTTCATGGTCTTCGCCTGGGACGGCTGGCGCCGGTTCTACGTCTTCTCCCAGGAGCGTGGCGTCGACTGGGGCTCGCCGTGGCTGTTCTTCCACAACAAGGGCTGGCCGATCCTGGGCGAGACCGACGTCAGCACGCTCGGCATGGTCTCGCTGGCGCTGCTCTGCCTGGGCATCGCGGTGCTCACGCTGACCTCGCCGCGCCGGCCCCGGCTGGCGCAGATCTGCTTCCTGGCGCTGGCCGCGTTCATGATGACGAACAAGGTGTGGTCGCCGCAGTTCGTGCTGTGGCTGGTGCCGCTCGCGGTGCTCGCCAGGCCGAACTGGAAGCCGCTGGCGCTGTGGCAGGTGGCCGAGGTCTGGTACTTCTTCGCGATCTGGCTCTACCTGCTCAACCAGGCGCCGCTCTCCCGGACCGACCTGGGCATCGGGGACGACACGTACTTCACCGCCGTCTGGGGACGGGTCATCACCATCGGGATCATGATGGCGTTCGTGGTACGCGACATCCTGCGCCCGGACAAGGACCTGGTGCGCCAGGGAGGTGTGGACGACCAGATCGGCGGGGTGTTCGACGAGGCGCCTGACCGGTTCACGCTGCGGAGCCTCGCCTTCCGATGATCACCCGCTCGGCCGGCCGGGACGCGCTGCTGATCTGGTTCGGCTCGCGGATCGGCCTGCTCGTGACGACGCTGCTGGGCGTGTCGCTGCACGAGTATCTCGGCCGGTGGGAGCGGTGGGACGCGCACCTGTTCGTCACCATCGCGCGCTTCGGCTACGACGGCGACCCGGCCCGGCCGGCCGACGGCGGGCTGCCCGCCTTCTTCCCCGGCCTGCCGGCGGCGCTGCGCCTGGTGCACCTGGTGGTGCCGGACTGGTCGGCGGCCGGGCTGATCGTCTCGCTCGTCGCCGGGGCGGTGGCCATGGTGGCGCTGGCCAGGCTGGCCGAGCACGAGGGCGCGCAGGGCTGGATGGCGGTGCTGGGGCTGGTGCTCTTCCCCGCAGCCGTGTTCCTGAGCGCCGGCTACAGCGAGTCGTTGTTCCTGGCCTTCGCGATCCCCGCCTGGCTGGCCGCCCGGCAGGGCCGCTGGCCGGCGGCCGCGGCCCTCGCCGCCGGCGCCTCGTGCGTACGCATCACCGGGCTGTTCCTGGCCGCGGCGCTGATCGCGGAGTTCGCCCTGAGCAGGGCCCCGCTGCGCCGCGCGCCCTGGCTGGCCGTGCCGTTCCTGCCGCTGGCCGGCTACTCCTTCTACCACTACACCCGCACCGGCGACTGGCTGGCGTGGAAGCACGCGCAGGAGGCCGGCTGGGGGCGCGAGATGGTGTGGCCCTGGGACGCCTGGGCGGTCACCTGGAACAACGCGATGGGGGGCGGCGACATGGCGCCGGCCTTCCGGATGGAGATCGCCGGCGCCGTGGTGGCGGTGATCGGGCTGATCTGGCTGCTGGCGCTGCGCAGGTGGAGCGAGGCCGTCTACACGGGGCTGCAGGCGGCCGCGCTCATGACGTCGGCGTACTACCTGTCGGTGCCGCGCTCGCTGCTGCTGTGGTTTCCGCTCTGGGTGGCCCTGGCCCTGCTCGCCACCAGGAGACGGTGGGTGATCGTGGCGTACGCGCTGGTCTCGGGGCCGCTGATGGTGCTGAACACGGCCCGGTTCCTGGAAGGCGCCTGGGCGGGCTGATCTCTATACCCGTTAGACGGCATCGGTAATCCAGGGAAGTTATCCACAGGTTGTGTACATCGTCTACAGATTCTTCCTCAGGAACGCGATGTCGTCCGCCTGGCCCTCCGCCGGAGTCTCCACCACGACCGGGGCCCCGGCCATCCGGCACACCTCCAGGATCACCTCCGGGTCGATCCGCCCGTTGCCGATGTTGGCGTGACGGTCGGCGCCCGAGCCGAAGTCGTCGCGGGAGTCGTTGCAATGGACCAGGTCGATCCGGCCGGTGATCGCCTTGACCCGGTCGACCAGCCCGAGCAGCTCCTCGCCGCCCGCGTGCGCGTGGCACGTGTCGAGGCAGAACCCGACGTCGAAGCCGTCGAGCGCGTCCCACAGCCGGGCGATGCTCTCCAGCCTGCGGGCCATCGCGTTGTCGCCGCCCGCGGTGTTCTCGATCAGCACCGGGATCGGGCACTCCATGCGCTCGAACACCTTGCGCCAGTTGTCGAAGCCGACCTGAGGGTCCTCGTCCTTGCCGAGGTGGCCGCCGTGCACGATCAGGCCCTTGGCGCCGATGCTCGCCGCCGCCTCCAGGTGCTGGGCGAGCAGCTTGCGGCTGGGGATCCTGATCCGGTTGTTGGTCGTGGCGACGTTGACCAGATAGGGGGCGTGGATGTAGATGTCGACGCCCTCGACCGGCTGGGCGGGCAGCACGGGCTTCTTGTAGCCCTGGGGGTTGCCGAGGAAGAACTGCACGACCTCGGCGCCGACGGCCTCGGCGTGGGCCGTGATGTCGTCCTGGTGGACGTGAGCTCCGATGCGCACCATGTCATGGAGCCTATCCGTTTGACTGACCTGCGGCGGGGCAGTCGCCTTGCACCCCCTACCCCGAGGAGACGATATGACCCGCTGGCGCTGGCGGTCGTTGATCCTGCTCGTCTACGTGATCATCGGCATCTACGTGGCGTGGGTGTACGACTACATCACCCCGGCCGTCCTGAGGGACGTCGCCGAGGCGCTGCTCGCCATCTTCCTCTGGTTCCTGGTCCTGCTCGGCGTGGACCTGCACATCGGAGGATGACCGATATCACCGAACGGCCCCGGCTCCGGCCCGGGCCGTTCGCTTTACGGAAGGTAGCCGCCGCCCGCGATGCCGAGCGCGACGCCGACGAACGCGGACACCATGCCGACGATGTTGAGCGAACGCTGCGGCGTGGTCACCGAGACGTACTGCGAGTAGAAGCCGATGCCGAGGCCGAGCGTGCCCGCCCAGGAAGCGACGACGTGCCCGCCAGGGAAGAACAGGGATACGAAGGCGACGAGCCCGCACACCACCGCGGCCACGGCGAGGGTGTTCTCCACCGGATGCCGGCGGCCGTCGGTGTTGAGCGTGAGCCGGAACCGCTCGGTCTGGGCGGGCTGGAGGAAGTGTGGCACTGCGGAGCACCTCCTTGGCTTTCTGACAGGCTTTCCCATCAGCGGGCTGCTGGTAACCTGGTCAGGCTGCGTTGTGATGGGAGACCCGTCACCCCGGAGCGCCGAAGGGGGCGTCCGGGTCAGACGTCAGCGTCCTCCTGTCACGGCAGAGCGTCGTGACCGCAACAGTCCAGAGGAGGTAGGAGTCCCGCATGCGTCGTTACGAAGTAATGGTCATTCTGGACCCTTCGCTCGATGAGCGCACCGTGGCACCGTCCCTCGACCAGTTCCTCACCGTGGTCCGCAACGACGGCGGCACCGTGGAGAAGGTCGACGTCTGGGGCCGTCGCCGTCTCGCCTACGACATCGACAAGAAGTCCGAAGGCATCTACGCCGTCATCGACCTGTCCGCCGAGCCGGCCACGGTCAAGGAGCTCGACCGGCAGATGAACCTCAACGAGGGCATTCTGCGCACCAAGGTCCTGCGTCCGGACAACCACTGAAGGAGCCGCTCGTAGCCCGGCTTTTTGTCGGGCCGCGACCGTAGTCTGAGCCGTAATCCCAAGCGAAGACGTGCAGGAAGGCGAGCGCAAGCCATGGCAGCAGGCGACACCGTAATCACCCTCGTCGGCAACCTCGTCGACGACCCCGAGCTGCGCTTCACCCCGACGGGGCAAGCGGTGGCCCGGTTCCGCATCGCGTCCACTCCGCGCTTTATGGACCGCCAGACCAACGAGTGGAAGGACGGCGAGAGCCTCTTCCTCACCTGCAACGTGTGGCGCCAGGCGGCGGAGAACGCCGCCGAGAGCCTCCAGCGCGGGATGCGGGTCATCGTCCAGGGGCGGCTCAAGCAGCGCTCCTACGAGACCAAGGAAGGCGAGAAGCGCACCGTCTACGAGGTCGAGGTCGACGAGGTCGGCCCGTCCCTGCGCAACGCCACCGCCAAGGTCAACCGCACCTCCCGGCAGGGTGGCGGCGGCGGCTTCGGCGGCGGCCCGGCCGACGACCCCTGGGCGTCCGCCACGCCCGCCCCGCCCCAGGGCGGCGGCTTCGGCGGTGGCGGCGGCTACCAGGGCGGCGGCCAGCAGCAGGGCGGCGGGTCCTCCTCCGGCGGCTTCGGCGGCGGTGGCGACTTCAGCGACGAACCGCCTTTCTAACCCACCAGAAATCCAGTCCGAGTCCATTCCCGCTTCTGACAGCGGGGCTCTGAGAGGAGCACCACGATGGCCAAGCCGGCACTGCGCAAGCCCAAGAAGAAGGTTTGCCTGTTCTGCCACGACAAGATCTCCTACGTCGACTACAAGGACACGGCGCTGCTGCGGAAGTTCATCTCCGACCGCGGCAAGATCCGTGCGCGCCGGGTGACGGGCAACTGCACCCAGCACCAGCGCGACGTGGCGACCGCGATCAAGAACGCCCGTGAGGTGGCTCTGCTGCCCTACACGAGCACCGCGCGCTAAGGAGGTCTGTCGACATGAAGCTCATCCTCACCCACGAGGTCTCCGGCCTCGGCACCCCCGGTGACATCGTCGAGGTCAAGGACGGCTACGGCCGTAACTACCTCATCCCGCGCGGCTACGCCATGCGCTGGACCCGTGGCGCCGAGCGCCAGATCGAGTCCATCAGGAAGGCGCGCGACGCCCGCGAGATCCGCGACCTCGGCACCGCCAAGGAGGTCGCCGGCCAGCTCGGCGCCCTGCGCGTGCGCCTGGCCACCCGTGCCGGCGAGTCCGGCCGGCTGTTCGGCTCGGTCACCACGGGCGACATCGCCGACGCCGTGAAGGCCGCCGGCGGCCCGATCCTCGACCGCCGTCGCATCGAGATCGTCAACCCGATCAAGAGCACCGGCGCCCACAAGGTCACCGTCAAGCTGCACCCCGAGGTCTCGGCGTCCGTCGACGTCGAGGTCGTCGCGGGCTGACACCAGGCCCCGGCCTCACGGCCCCCTTCCCGTCCGCGGGAAGGGGGCCTGCCTTTTGCCGCGGCCAGGGGCCGTTGCTCACGGGGTCGCCGCTTGGCGGCCCGTACGCGCAGGTGGGGGACCTGATCCCCGCCGTGGCCGCGTAGAATTCTCACGTTCTTCCTCTCGCGTTCCCCCTGGAGGCTCCCCATGGCCCGTCCTTCGATGCTGATCGCGCTCGGTGCGCTGGCGGCCGCGACCGTCGCCTGCGCGCCCGTCGACGAAACGGCGACGACGGCGGCGGCCTCTCCCACCTCGTCCACGGCGTGCACCAAGGACCAGCTCACGCTCGTCAACCAGGGCAAGCTGACCATCGGCACCGACAAGCCCGCCTTCGAGCCGTGGTTCAAGGACGACGACCCGGCCAACGGCCAGGGGTTCGAGAGCGCCGTCGCGTACGCGGTCGCGGGGGAGCTGGGCTTCGACCGCGACGAGGTGCAGTGGGAGACGGTCAAGTTCGACACCGCGTTCGCCCCGGGCGAGAAGCGGTTCGACTTCGACATCAACCAGGTCTCGATCACGCCCGACCGGGCCAAGGCCGTCGACTTCAGCAACGGGTACTACACGGTCAAGCAGTCCGTGGTGACGCTGGGCGACGGCAAGTTCGCCGGCGCCGCCTCGCTGGCCGAGCTCAAGGACGCCAAGATCGGCGTGCAGGTCGGCACCACCGCGCTGGACGCGGTCAAGAGCGTGATCCAGCCCAGCGCCGAGCCGAACGTCTACAACGAGCAGATCGACTCCATCAACGCGCTGAAGAACGGGCAGATCGACGCTCTGGTGCTCGACCTGCCGACGGCCTTCTACGTGACGGCTGCGCAGGTCGAGGGCTCCAAGATCGTCGGCCAGTTCAGCGCGACCGGCGGAGGTCCCGAGGAGTTCGGCCTGGTCATGGAGAAGGGCAGCGGGCTCAAGTCGTGCGTCGACAAGGCCGTCGACAAGCTCAAGTCCAACGGTGACCTGGACAAGATCGAGCAGCAGTGGCTGAGCGAGGCCGCGGGCGCGCCGGAGCTGAAGTGACCGCCGACCCGGTCTGGGTCAAGAGCGAACGCCAGCGCGAACGCGAGCGGGTTCTCGCGTCACAGGGCCGCCGCACGGCCTCGGTCGCGACGATCTCCACGATCCTGTTCGTCGCCCTGGCCGTCGTGGTGGTCGTCAACTCGCCGGGGTGGCCCCGGGTGCAGGAGACGTTCTTCGACCCGGAGATGTTCCTCAGGTCGGCGCCGGCGGTGGCCGAGGGCTTCCTGATCAACATCAAGATCTTCCTGATCGCCGAGCCGTTGATCCTGGTCGTGGGCCTGCTCGTGGCGCTGGTCCGCGGCACCAAGAATCCCGCGCTCTTCCCGCTCAGGGCACTGGCCACGTTCTACGTCGACGCCTTCCGCGGTGTGCCCACCCTGTTGGTCATCCTCATGGTCGGCTTCGGGCTCCCCGCCCTGAAGCTGCAGGGCATCCCGAACGACCTGGTCACTCTCGGCGTCATCGCCCTGACGCTCTCGTACGGTGCGTACGTCGCGGAGGTGTTCAGGTCGGGCATCGAGTCGATCCACCCCAGCCAGGTGGCGGCGGCGCGCTCGCTGGGCCTGAGCCACGGCAAGACCCTGCGGTTCGTGGTGCTGCCGCAGGCCGCGCGCCGGGTGGTGGTGCCGCTGCTGAACGACTTCATCTCGCTGCAGAAGGACACCGCGCTCGTGTCCACGATCGGCCTGGTGGAGGTGCTCCGGCAGGCCCAGATCATCGCCTCGCAGACGTTCAACTACACCCCTTATCTGGTGGCGTCGCTGCTGTTCATCCTGCTGACGATTCCGCTGGCCCGGTACACCGACCACCTGTCGGCGAAGGCGCGTAAGAGGCAGGGCTCATGAGCGTGCTGACCATCCACAACCTGTGGAAAAGCTTCGGCGGCAACGTCGTGTTGCGCGGCATCGACCTGGAGGTCGAGCAGCACGAGGTGGTGAGCCTGATCGGCGCGTCCGGCTCGGGCAAGTCGACGCTGCTGCGCTGCGTCAACCTGCTGGAGACGGCCGACGACGGCACCATCCATCTCGACGGCGAGGAGATCACCGATCCGCGGGTCGACGTCGACGCGGTGCGCAAGCGCCTGGGCACCGTGTTCCAGGCGTTCAACCTGTTCCCGCACATGACCGTGATGGACAACATCACCCTGGCCCCGCGCCAGGTCCACCGGGTCGGCCGCGCGCAGGCCGAGGAGGAGGCGCACGAGCTGCTGCGGAGGTTCGGGCTGGCGGACAAGGCCGGGGCCTACCCGGACCGGCTCTCCGGCGGCCAGCAGCAGCGGGTGGCCATCATCAGGGCCCTGGCCACCAAGCCGCGGGTGATGCTGCTGGACGAGGTCACCTCCGCGCTCGACCCCATGCTGGTCGTCGAGGTGCTCGCCGTCATCAGGGAGCTCAAGGAGTCGGGCATGACGATGATCCTGACGACGCACGAGATGTCCTTCTGCCGCGACATCTCCGACACCGTGTGCTTCCTCGACGGCGGCGTGCTGCTGGAGAAGGGCCCGCCGGAGAAGATCTTCACCGAGCCGGAGCACGACCGCACCCGCGCCTTCCTGGGCAGCGTGCTGGAGTCGGGCCGCTTCTAACGCCGGTGCCTGCCCCGTCCGGGCGTCGCCGCGGCGGCCCGGCCGGGGTCGGCCAGCAGGCTGCGGCGTCTGCCGTACCCGAGGTAGACCAGCACCCCGAAGGCCATCCACAGGGCGAACCACGCCCAGGTGTGCACCTGGAGGTTCACCATCAGCCAGAACGTGGCGACCAGCGACAGGATCGGCAGCAGCGGCGACAGCGGCACCCGGAAGCCGCGCTCCAGCTCCGGCATCCTGCGCCGCATCACGATCACCCCGGCCGCCACGAACATGAACGCGAACAGCGTCCCCATGACGACGAGTTCCTGCATCGTGAGCACGGGCACGAACTCGGCCAGCACGATCGCGACCGCGCCGATCACCAGCGTCACCCGCGACGGCGTGTGGTAGGCCCGGCTGATCACCGCCAACCGGCGCGGGATGAGCCCGTCGCGCGCCATCGAGAACAGCACCCGGGTCTGCCCCACGAGCAGCACCAGGATCACCGTGGTCAGCCCGAGCACCGCGCCCACGTCGATGACGTGCGTCATCCACCCGGCGCCCACCGCCTGGAACGCGCTCGCCAGCGGCGCCTCCACCGCGATGCTCGTGTACGGGACCATCCCCACCATGACGGCGGCCACCGCGATGTAGATCACCGTGGCCACGACCAGGCTGCGGATCATGCCCTTCGGCACCACCGTGCGCGGGTTCACCGTCTCCTCGGCCGCGGTCGCGACGATGTCGAACCCGATGTAGGCGAACGCGATCACCGGGGCGGCGGCGAACACGCCTGACCAGCCGAACGTCTGGCCCTGGCCGACGAACAGGTCCAGCACGGTCGCCGTCGGCGTGGTGACCGGCTGCGGCTCGGCGTGGAAGTCGCCGAAGTTCGCCACGTCCACGTACGTCGCGCCGACCACGATGACCGCGCCGATGGCCAGCAGCTTCGCGGTCACCATCACCCACAGCGCGCGCAGGCCGATCCGCGCGCCGGCCGCCACGACCCCGGTCAGCAGCACCAGGATGACCAGGACGAGGACGTTCTCGACCACCTCGGGCCGGGGGACCCGCACGCCGAAGTTGCCGATGGCGCCCACGGTGATCTGCGCCCACGCCCGCGACACCACGGCCGCGGCCAGCTGCAGCTCCAGGATCAGCGCCCAGCCGATGATCCACGCCCAGATCTCGCCGAAGATGACGTAGGTGAAGGTGTAGGCGCTGCCGGAGGTCGGCATCGTCGACGACAGCTCGGCGTAGCACAGGCAGGCCAGCAGGCAGGCGATGCCCGCGATCATGAAGGACAGGATGACGCCGGGACCGGCCTTCGTCGCCGCCATCTGCCCGGCGATGCTGAAGATCCCGGCGCCGATCATCACGCCGAGTCCGAGCACCACGAGGTCGGAGGTCCGGTACACCTGGGCCAGCGCATGGCGCGCGCCGGTGCGGAGGCCGGTCGCCTCGGCTGGTGGCAGCCGTCGCATCATTGCGGACAAAGTGACACACCCCGCTCATGAGACCCGCCCACAGTGCCTCACCACTTCCGGCCACAGCAAGCACGGAAGCGTCACGGTGCTAAGCCCCGACCACCAGCCAGGCGGAGCCGGTGGCGCGACGGGCCAGGGTGACGAGCCTGGCCACCATCCACACCCCGAGCGCGCACCACAGGGCCACGATGTCCATCCCGGACGCGAGGGCGGCGGCGGGCAGGTACGCCAGCGTCGTCCACACCCCCGCCCACGCCAGATAACGCTGGTCACCCGCGCCGATCAGCACGCCGTCGAGCACGAACACCACCCCGCAGATCGGCTGGAACAGCGCCACCGGCCAGAGGACGGCGAGCAGCTGTTCGGTCACCTGCGGGTCGGCGTCGAACAGGCCCGGCAGCAGCGGCCGCGCCGCCAGCACCAGCAGCCCCAGCACCGCACCCGACCAGACGCCCCACGTCACCATCCGCCGCGTGGCCCGCCGGGTGGCCTCGACGTCCCCGGCGCCGAGCGCCCGCCCGGTGATCGCCTGCCCCGCGATGGCGATGGCGTCCAGCGCGAACGCCAGCATCGTCCACACCTGCGTGGCGATCGCGTACGCGGCCAGCTCGGCCTGCCCCATCCTGGTGGCGATCACCATGGCGACCACCAGCACCACCCGCAGGCACACGGTCCTGACCAGGAGCGCGAACCCGGCCGTGCCCGCCTGCCGCACCCCCGCCGGGTCCGGCCGCAGGGGGACGCGCAGCCGCCGCGCGCCCCTGACCACGACCGCCACGTAGACGGCCGCGCCGAGCGTCTGCGCCAGCACGGTGCCCCACGCCGACCCGGCGATGCCCCAGGCCAGGCCCAGCACGAACCAGGCGTTCAGCACCGCGTTGAGCGCGAACGAGCCGACCGCCACCACCAGCGGCGTCACGGTGTCCTGGAGGCCGCGCAGCACTCCCGTACCGGCCAGCACCACCAGCATGCCCGGGGTGCCCAGCAGGCTGATCCGCAGGTACGTCACGGCCTGCTCGGCCTGGTCCGGGGCGGCGCCGAACAGGTCCACCACCGGCGGCGCGAGCGGCCACATGACCGCGATCAGCGCCGCGCCGATGCCGAGCGCCAGCCAGATGCCGTCCACCCCGTGGCGCATCGCCCGCTCGTGGTGGCCCGCCCCGGTCTGCCGCGCCACCGACGCGGTCGTGCCGTACGCGAGGAACACGCAGAGGTTCACCAGCGTCGTCAGGACCGTGCCGGCCACGCCCAGCGCGCCCACCGCGGTGGTGCCCAGCCCGTGGCCCACGATCGCGTAGTCGGAGAGCAGGAAGAGCGGCTCGGCCACCAGCGCGCCGAACGCGGGCACGGCCAGCCGCAATATCTCCCTATCCTGGGGCGTAATGGGCATTCATCGATTATGCCCCTTACGGGACGCAGGTTGCCAACTTTCTTCCCTCCACAGCCGGTGGACATCGTATCCGCAGGTCGGAGGGCATGTGGATGATGATGTCCACAGTTATCCCCAGGCTCGTCCACAGGCCTTTCACACCCTGAGCGGGCTGCGTACACAGCTTGACCACAACCTTGTCCACAGGCCGCGTTGCTGATGGGCCGCAGAGCCGCGAAACTGTCAGACCGGTCGGCTACAACTGGGGGTGGCTCGACCGCTGCGAGCAGTTGAGGGGGCGCGGTGAGCATTGACGAAGAGATCGGTGCGGGCCCGGGGTTCGAGCGCACACCGCCCAACAACATCGAGGCGGAGCAGTCGGTGCTGGGCGGCATGCTGCTGTCGAAGGACGCGATCGCCGACGTCATCGAGATCATCCGCTCCGACGACTTCTACCGGCCCGCCCACCAGATGGTGTTCGACATCATCACCGACCTCTACGGCCGCGGTGAGCCGGCCGACGCGGTCACGGTCTTCGCCGAGCTGCAGAAACGCGGCGAGATGGCCCGCGTGGGCGGCGCCGCCTACCTCCACACCCTCACGGCCGTCGTCCCGACCGCCGCCAACGCCGACTTCTACGCCAAGATCGTCCGCGAGCAGGCGGTGCTGCGCCGCCTCATCGAGGCCGGCACCCGCATCGTCTCCTACGGCTACGGCGGCCAGAACGAAGAGGTCGACGACCTCGTCGACCGCGCCCAGGCCGAGATCTACAAGGTCACCGAGCGCCGCACGTCCGAAGACTACGCGGCCCTGGCCGACATCATGCCCGGCGCCCTCGACGAGCTGGAGGCCATCGGCAGCCGCGGCGGTCAGATGGTCGGCGTCCCGACCGGCTTCGCCGACCTCGACCAGCTCACCAACGGCCTCCACCCGGGCCAGATGATCGTCGTCGCCGCCCGGCCGGCCATCGGGAAGGCTCTCGCCCTCGACACCCCCCTGCCCACGCCGACGGGCTGGACCACGATGGGCGAGGTCCGGGTCGGCGATCACCTGATCGGCGCCGACGGCAGGCCGACCCGCGTGGTCGCGGCCACCGAGGTGATGCACGGCAGGCCCTGCTACGAGGTGGAGTTCAGCGACGGCACGGTGATCGTGGCCGACGCCGGCCATCAGTGGCGCACCACGACCCGTGCCTCCCGCCGATCGCTCTCCCTGCCCGGCGGAGAGGGACGGACACGCGCGGCCGTCCGCTCGGTCGTGACCACCGAGGAGATCGCCGCCACCCTGTGGTGTCCCGCCGATCAGCGGCCCCACCACGCCGTCGAGGTGGCCGCGGCTCTCCAGGGGGAGGAGGCGGACCTTCTTCTGCCGCCCTACGCCCTCGGGGTCTGGCTGGGCGACGGCCGGGGCGCGAGCGTGAGCCCCAGCCTCCAGGGTGTCCTGCGCTCCCTCGGCGTCCTGGATTACAGGCACATCCCGGTCAGCTACCTGCGCGCGTCGGAGCGGCAGCGCCGCGCCCTGCTGGCAGGGCTGCTCGACTCCGGCGGACGCGTCGACGCCTCGGGCCGGATCCGGTTCGCCGTGACGGACCGGCGCCTCGCCGGCGACGCGCGCGAGCTGATCCTGAGCCTCGGCTACCAGCCGACCGTCCGCACCGAGCGGATGAAGGCGTCATCCACCTACGTGATCGGCTTCACCACGCCTGACCAGGTCTTCCGGCTCCCCGGGAAGGCCGTCGGGCAGGTCGGCGACGCCGACCCGAAGGCGTCGGTCCGCCACATCGTGGACGTGCGCCCCGTCCCGTCCAGGCCCGTACGCTGCGTGCAGGTCGACAACGCCGACCACCTCTACCTGGCGAGCCGGTCCTGGATCCCGACCCACAACAGCACGCTCGGCCTGGACTTCGCCCGGTCGGCGGCGATCAAGCACGGCATGTCGACCGTCATCTTCTCGCTGGAGATGTCGCGCAACGAGATCACCATGCGACTGCTGTCGGCCGAGGCACGGGTGGCGCTGCATGCCATGCGCTCGGGCATGATGACCGACGACGACTGGACACGCCTGGCGCGGCGGATGAGCGAGGTGGCGGAGGCGCCGCTGTTCATCGACGACTCGCCCAACATGTCGATGATGGAGATCCGGGCCAAGTGCCGCCGCCTCAAGCAGCGCAACGACCTGCGGTTCGTGGTCATCGACTATCTGCAGCTGATGAGCTCGCCGAAGAAGACCGAGAGCCGTCAGAACGAAGTGTCGGAGATCTCCCGTGCCATCAAGCTGCTGGCCAAGGAGCTGGAGGTCCCCGTCATTGCCATCTCCCAGCTCAACCGAGGCCCCGAACAACGCACGGACAAGCGCCCCCAGGTGAGCGACCTGCGTGAGTCCGGTTGCCTGACCGCCGCCACCCGCGTCATGCGGGCCGACACGGGCGCCGAGGTCTCGCTGGGAGATCTGCTCGAATCGGGTGCGCGCGACATCCCGGTCTGGTCCCTCGACGACCGGCTGAAGCTCGTGCCCCGGACGATGACGCACGTCTTCCCGAGCGGGGTCAGGGAGGTCTACCGGGTCCGGCTCCGGTCAGGCAGAGAGGTGGAGGCGACGGCCAGCCACCCGTTCCTCACCTACGACGGCTGGCGTCCCCTGGCGGATCTCGCCGCCGGGGCGCGGGTGGCCGTGCCGCGACACGTCCCCGCTCCCTTGGACGTCGAGTCTTGGGACGAGGACGAGTTGGTCCTGCTCGCCCATTTGATCGGCGACGGCTCGTTCGTACGCGGGCAGCCGATCCGCTACAGCAGCACCGACGAGGCGAACCTGGCCGTCGTCACGGAGGCGGCCGCCCGGCGTTTCCACATCACCGCCGTGCGGGACGAGCACGCCGCGGCTCGGTGCACCTCCCTGCGGCTGCCCGCGCCGTATCGGCTGACCCATGGCAAGCGGAATCCCATCGCCGCCTGGCTCGACGGGCTGGGCCTGTTCGGTCTGCGCAGTCATGAGAAGTTCATGCCGGACGGCCTGTTCGCGCTGCCGAAGCGGCAGGCCGCGCTCTTCCTCAGGCATCTGTGGGCCACCGACGGGTGCGTGTGGTGGGACGAGAAGGCCGGGCAGGCGCGCATCTACTACGCGTCCACCAGCAGGCGCCTGGTGGACGACGTGGCGCGGCTCCTGCTGCGGTTCAACGTGATGACTCGGGTGAAGGAGTCCCGCAAGGGCGATCACCGCCCTTCTTACCAGCTGTTCGTCTACGGAGCGGAGAACCAGCTGCGTTTCCTCGACGAGATCGGTGTCCACGGCGGGCGCGAGACGGCTGCGCGTCAGTGCGCCGGGCGCCTACGGCTGATCACCGGTAACACCAACATCGACACGGTGCCGAAGGAGGTTTGGATGCGCGTCCGCACAGCGCTGGTGGAACGAGGTATGTCACAGCGTGAGTTCGCCGCCGGCATGGGGACGAGCTATTGCGGGACCACGCTCTGGAAACACGCGCCGAGCCGGGAGCGCCTCGGACGGGTCGCCGCAGTCCTGGACGCCTCGGACCTCGAACTGCTGGCCACCAACGACGTCTTCTGGGATGAGATCGCCTCAGTCGAGTCGTTGGGCGAGCAGCCGGTCTTCGACGCCACGGTGCTGGGCACGCACAACTTCATCGCGAACGGGATCAGCCTGCACAACTCCATCGAGCAGGACGCCGACATGGTGATCCTGCTGCACCGTGAGGACGCTTACGAGAGGGAGTCGCCACGGGCGGGCGAGGCCGACCTGATCGTGGCGAAGCATCGTAACGGGCCGACGGCGACCGTGACCGTGGCCTTCCAGGGCCACTACAGCCGCTTCGTCGACATGGCGCAACACTAGGCCAGGCGCACTCCGGCAGGGCTCACGAGCGACGTGACGATCGACTGGACGAGGCGCATGATGAGGGCTTCGAGCAGCATGACCGCCGCCTTGGCCAGCAGGGACGCCAGGAATTCGGACATTAGGTACCTCGCGGGGACGAGTGTGTCTTTCCTCGCATAATTAACCACAAAACACGCCGGGAACTGTAGTCCGAGTGACCGGAAGGTGAACGATCGATGTCTATCTGATACCGAGGCTCTCGACCGCGACGGCGGCCAGCGTGGCCGCGGCCGCGCTGGTGAGCCCGATCCCCCAGCCGATGGGGCCGACCGGGCGGCACCCGAATACCTGGCTGAGGCCCGGCACCGACACGACCACGAAGAGGGCGGCCAGCGACGACACGGACGCCGCCACGACCAGGCGGTCCCGCCGGCCGAGCGCCAGGGTCTGCAGGAGCTGGGCGGCGACCAGGCCGATGAGCCCGACGGTGTCGGCGCGCCCGCGGGTGCCGCCCATCCTGGCCAGCAGCCACGCGGCGGCGGCCGCCGCCGCCGTGGTGACGGCGCGCAGGTAGATCTCGCGGGTGAGCGCGGTGCCGAGCGAGGCCTCCGGCCCTTCGGCCAGCAGTTTCTCCGGGCTGGCGGCACTGGGCGGCCGCACGGCCACGGCCAGCGCGGGCAGCATGTCGGTCAGGAGGTTGACCAGCAGCAGCTGGCGGGCGTTCAGCGCGCTGCGCCGGGTCAGCAGGCTCGACCCGAGGGTGAAGGCGATCTCGCCGACGTTGCCGCCGAGCAGGATCCCCAGCGCGTCACGTACGGACCCCCACATGGCGCGGCCCTCGACGATCGCGTCGATGATGGTCTCGATGCGGTTGTCCAGGACGACGATGTCGGCGGCCGACCGGGCGGCCGGGGTGGCCGTGGAGCCGAGCGCGACGCCCACGTCGGCGAGGCGGATGGCCGGCACGTCGTTGGCGCCGTCGCCGGTCACGGCGACGACCTTGCCGGTGTCGCGCAGGACGGTCACGATGCGTGCCTTGTGCTCCGGCGTGGTCCTGGCGAAGACGGCCACGTCGGAGAGCACCTCGCCGAGCCGCTCGTCGTCGAGCGCGTCGATCTCGGGCCCTGTCATGATCCGCCGGCCGTTGATCGCGTCCAGCTCGGCGGCGATGGCCTCGGCGGTGCTGGGGTGATCGCCGGTGATCATGATGACCCGGACGCCCGCGCCGATGAGCTGCCGCACGCTCGCCTTGGCCGTGGGCCTGATGGGGTCGGCCAGGCCGAGGTAGCCGAGGAAGCACAGCCGTTCGATGCGGGACTCGTCCAGGTCGGCGCGGCTGGAGGCGGACCGCTCGGCGACGGCGAGCACGCGGTAGCCCTGCCGGGCCAGCCGTTCCACCTCCTGTCCCAGCTCCAGCCTGATCCGGTCGTCCAGCGGGACGTGGTGGCCGTCGCGCAGGACGGTGGAGCAGCGGCCGAGCACGACCTCGGGGGCGCCCTTGACGCTGAGCAGGTGTCCGGGCCCGGACGTGCCGAGCACGGCGTGGTAGCCGCGGGCGGGCTCGAAGTGCAGTTCGTCGACGCGTTTCCAGGACTTCAGGCCCTCGTCGAGGGTGATGCCGAGCGCGTTCGCGCCTTCGATGACGGCCCGGTCGGTGGGGTGGGCGATCCTGCGGTCGTCGCCGAACTTGGGCCCCGCGCGCAGCGCCGCGCCGACGAGGGCCCGCATCTCGCCGGTCAGCTCGTCAGGCGACCTCTGGTGCCAGCCGTCCGACACCCGGCCGAGGCTGATGTGGCCTTCGGTGAGGGTGCCGGTCTTGTCGAAGCAGAGCACGCCGACCCTGCCCAGCGCCTCGATCGTGGACGGGTTGCGTACCAGCGTGTTGCGCTGCGAGAGCCGCTTGGCGGAGGCGAGTTCGGCGATGGTGGCGACGAACGGCAGGCCTTCGGGCACCGCGGCCACCATCATGCTCACGGCGGGCCCGAGCGCGGTGGCCAGCGGCGAGCCGCGGAGCAGGTCGATGCCCATCAGCACCACGCCGGAGCCGACGGCGGCCGGCAGGATCCTGCGGCTCAGCTCGCGCAGCCGCAGTTCCACGCCGCTCGGTGGCGGTTCCAGGGCGGCGAGCGCGGCGGTCCGGCCGGCCTCGGTGCGTTCGCCGGTGGCGACGACCACGGCGCGGCCGCTGCCCGCCGCGACGGTGGTGCCCAGATACACCATCGAGCTGCGCTCGGCGACGGCGGGCGCAGCGGTGGGGCTGATGGTCTTGGTGACGAGCTGCGACTCGCCGGTGAGCGTGGACTCGTCGAGCTCCAGCCCGGACGCCTTGATCAGCCTGGCGTCCGCCGGAACGGCGTCGCCCGCGCGCAGCTCGATCACGTCTCCCGGGACGAGGACGCCGGCGTCGCAGTCGACCGTGCCGCCGGGCCGGCGCACGCGCACGGTGACCGCGGTGATCTCGGAGAGGCGGTTGAGCGCCCGGTCGGCGCCGGTCCGCTGGGCGCCGCCCAGGAGGGCGTCGATGAGCATCACGCCGCCGATGAGCCCGGCGTCCAGGACCGAGCCGACGGCGGCCGACACGCCCGCGCCGGCGGCGAGCACCGGTGTCAGCGGGTTGGCGAGCTCCCGGACCGCCGCGCCGGCCAGGGACTCCGGCGCCTCCTCCGTCGCGGCGGGCGGGGTCCTGCGGCGGGCGGCCTCCTCCTCGGTCAGTCCCTTGCGTGAGGTGTCGAGCCGGGCGAGCACGTCGGGTATGGCCATGGCGTGCCAGGGCGTGGGGTCGGCCTGGACGGGCGGAGTGCCGCGCCCGGTGGCGCGGCCCGACCAGTAGCCGAAGACCAGCGCGACCGCCGACACGGCGTCCCGCACCCAACTGGCACGCCGGGGGGCGGCCGCCTCCGGGCCGATGAACGCCAGCCCCGAGCCCGCGACCGCGCCGGAGGCGGCGAGCCACACGCCTCGGGTGCTCACCTTCCTGGCGACCGGCAGGGACCGCAGCACCAGGTGCGCCGCGTCCAGCCCGCCCACCACGTCGGCGTCCCAGGGGAAGCGCCTGGACGGTTCCAGCACGCCGATGCCCAGGTCGGCCCCGCGGAGCGCGCGCCGCGCGCGCCGCGAGACCACGGCGACGCCGTGCCCGTCAGCCTGCAGCTCGCGCACCAGCTCAGCCGGCTCGGACCCTGGGGACGGATCGACACCGAGCCGGAGGGCGAGGCCGTCCTCGTCGCCGGCGATGATCACGGTGCCGGCGCTCCTGGCCGCGGAGACCAGCGCCTCGGCCATCGGATGCGGCTCCCTGGCCAGCCCGACCAGCGCGACCTCCGCGCCGTCCTTCGAGACGGTGACGGGGCGGATGCCCTGGTCGACCCACTCCGAGCGGGCGACGTCCAGGCCGGCGGGGGCGGCGGTCCAGCCGTCCTGCTCGCGCCGCGCGTCCGGGTCGGTGAGGTCGAGCAGCGTGTAGAGGCAGGCGTGCAGCTCGTCCAGGTCCACGTCGGGTACGAGGGGGAGCACGCTCTCGATCGCCCACCGGCCGGAGGTGAGCACGGCGGCGTCGAAGACGACGGTGTCGACGCGGTCCATGCGGGACAACGCCCGGCGGTCGAGCACCATCGCGTCGCGCCCGGCCAGAGCGGCCATGATCGCGCTGACGTAGCCGTCCCTGGCGAGCCGGCCGGCCTTGGGCGTGCCGGAGATGAGCAAGGGAAGCCCGCGCCGGTGGTCGCGGGTGAGGAACGTGGTCACGCCGTGCGCGGCCAGCGCGCCGGGGCCCGCGAGGTCGGCGTAGCGTTCGAGCGGGCCGCGGGGCAGCGGGGCGGGCCGTTCGGACTCCTCGGTCCTGATGTGCCGGTAGGAGCCGTCGTGGCCGGCGAGCGCCGTTTCGCGCCGTTCCCAGGCGCGTCGGCCGGTGTGCGCGGCGGCGTACCGGCCCGCGGCGGCGGCGGAGTCGACGAGCAGCGTCACGGGTCGCGCGGCCAGCGCGTTGGCGACGATCCTGGTCGTGCCGAGTATCGCGTCGGTCGCCGACGCGCCGAGGCGCCGCTCCAGCTCCAGGCGCACCCGGGGGATCTCGTCGGCCAGCGCGGCGAAGCTGGGCACCGCGTCGGACAGCCGGGGGACGCGGGCGACCTGGCCGGTCAGCGCGAGGGCGGCGCCGACGAGGTTGAGCCCGAGGCTCACGGCGGCCTTGGCCTGCTGCTCCGCACCGTCGAGCACCCGGGCGGGGGGCGGGCCCTCGGTGTCGTGCTCCTCGATGAGCTCGATGAGCTCGTCCAGTTCTTCGCCAGGCCGGCAGTCGACGAACACGCAGCCGAGCGTCCCGTTCACCTCGGCGCGGCGCGCGCCGCGGGCCAGCAGCCGCCCTTCCAGCTCGCGGACGCGCTCCTCCGTTCCCGGCCCGCCCAGGTGGCGCAGCTCCACGCGGGTCCCGCCGGGGCACGCCCGCACCCGGCGGGGACGTGGGACGAGACCGCGTACCGGCTCAGGAAGGAGGTCCAGCAAGGTGTCAGCGGAGAACAGGCCGAACGCCGGCATGCCGCCCCCTGTTCTCTCGGCTGGTTCGGCCTATTTGCTCGGACGGGTGCGCTCGACCGCTTCCTTCTGCCGGGTCAAGGCGTTCTTGACCGCCGCGGCCTTGTTCTTCGCGGTGGCGGCCTCGGCCGCCTTGCTCGCCGTCTTCTGCCTCGTCTCCATCTCGTTCTGCTTGGGCTTCTCGGGCTTGCGGGCCGAGGTGGGCTTGCCGTTGCCGTTCCCGCGGGCGCGCTGGGCGATGACGGTGCCCACGCCGATGGCGGCCGCCACGGGCCATTCGACGACGCCGAACACCGCGAGCGCGCCGAGCGCCCCGTAGTAGGCGACGCGCTCCGGCGGCGGCAGGATCGACTTGGCGACGTCGACCGCGTGGCCCATCTCCTGCTTGCTGATGTGCGGCATCGGGACGTGCGGCAGCTTCATGTCGGGCTTGTGGAGCTGGATGGACATCATGGGCAGGTCCAGCGTGACCTTCTTGTCCTGGGCTGTGGACGGCTGCGTCTGGGTATCAGCCATGACTCCTCCTTGGGCGCGAATGCCGGTACCTCTCGGTTTTTCTCCTCGGCCTCACCCCATAATCCGGACAGGAGGTATTTGACCTTTTTGCCGTCCCCTGCCGTATCGTCCCCGGCCGGGCTAGCGGCAGGTGCTGGGGGGACAGATCCGGGTGTCGATGCGCCGGGCGCCCGGCCCTTCGGTGCCGAGCCGGTCGTGGGGGTTGGCGAGCACACAGCGGTCGAGCGAGAGGCAGCCGCAGCCGATGCAGTCGGTGAGGTCGTCGCGGAGCCGCTGGAGCTGCTCGATGCGGTCGTCGAGCTCGCCGCGCCAGGCGGCCGACAGCCGGGCCCAGTCGTCCCTGGTGGGGGTGCGGCCCTCGGGCAGCTCGGTGAGGGCGTCCTTGATGGTCTTGAGCGGGATGCCGAGGCGCTGGGAGAGCCGGATGAACGCGACCCTGCGCAGGGTGTCGCGGGTGTAGCGGCGCTGGTTGCCGGCCGTGCGCCGGCTGGCGATGAGACCCTTGGCCTCGTAGAAGTGCAGGGCCGAGACGGCGACGCCGCTGCGCTCGGCGAGCTGGCCCACGGTCAGTTCCTTGGAGTTCCAGGCAACCTTGGTCACGACCTCGACATTACTTGAGGACGACCGGCCTGAAGTGGGTGACCAGGTTCCCGCCGTCGAACAGGTGCAGCGCGAACGCGGGTGGCAGCTCGTACGAGACAGGGAACGTGTCGGCGGTCTCCACGCTCGTCAGGCAGGTCGAGACGACGCCGGGCGCGACGACGAGCGGCAGCCCGGCGAACCGGGCCTGGACGGCGGTGTGCGCGTGCCCGGCCAGCACCGCCGTCACGTGCGGGTGGCGGGCCAGCACGTCTGCGAGCCGCTCCGGCTCACGCAGGGCGATCCTGTCCACGTACGGGATGCCGAGCGGGACGGGCGGATGGTGCAGGCCCACGAAGGCCGGCACCCCGGGCCGCTCGGCCAGCACCTCGTCGAGCCAGGCCAGCGTCTCGTCGGCGAGGAACCCGTACGCCTCGCCCGGGACGCTGGAGTCGGCCAGTGCGAGCGTCACCGCGTCGAGCCTGAGCACCTGGTTGGCCGGCCCGATCCGCTTGTCGAACTCGGGCACCGAGTCGTGGTTGCCCGGGCAGACGATCAGCGGGGTGCCGACGCGCATCAGCGCGGCGGCGGTGTCGTACTCCTCCGGCAGCGCGTGGTCGGCGATGTCGCCGGTGACCAGGATCGCGTCGAGGCCGAGGGAGTCGACATGACGCAGGACGGCGGCGGCTCGCTCCTCGCTGGCCGGCGAGCCGCCGATGTGGATGTCGCTGATCTGTGCGAAGGCCACCATGGGAACAAACTACTCCCACTTGAACAGGCGCACGGCGAGCCCGCTGAACAGCGCCAGTCCGCCGACCATGACGGCCAGGTGCGGCAGTTGCGGCCAGTCGCCCGCCCAGGTGTCGCGCATGGCGTTGACGAACGGCCCGACCACGGAGAAGTCGCTGATCGTGCGCAGCGTGTCGGGCATGATCTCGCGCGGGATCCACATGCCGGCCACGAACAGCAGCGGGAACATCGCCACCGACCCGATGCCGGGCGCGGTCTTGCTGTTCGGCGCGATGGCGGCGATCACCAGGCCGAGCGCCAGCATCGCGGCGGCGCCGAGCAGGTACGCCAGCAGGAACCCGAAGAGCTGCCCGGGGAGCTGCGAGCCGAACACCAGCCACCCGGCGACGATCACCACCACGGCGCTGCACAGCGCGATGATCAGGTTGAGCAGGAGCTGCGCGCCGAGCAGCCGCGCCGGGTGCGTCGGCGTGGTGGACATCCGGCGCAGCACGCCCTGCTCCCGATACGTGGCCATGGCGCCGGGCAGGATGGTGAAAGCGGTCGTCAGCAGGGCGAGCAGGATCATCTGGGCCGGCAGCTGGGCGTCGACGAACCGCTGACCGCCCAGGTTCGGGTCGGGTTTCTGCAGGTCGGGGATCTGCCCCAGGACCAGCAGCAGGCCGACCGGGAGCGCCAGCGAGAGCGCGACGCCGAGCCAGTCACGCGCCAGCAGCTTGGTCTCGACGAGCAGGATCTTCTTCATGCCAGCTTCCTTCCGGTGAGTGCGAGGAACGCGTCGTCCAGGGTGGCCTGCTCGATCCGCAGGTCGTTGGGGACGATCCGCTGCTCGGCGAGCGCGAGCGTGACGGCGGGGGCGAGGTTGCCGATGCCGGTGACGACCACCTGGTCGCCCGTGCGGCTGATCTCCTTGACCTCGGGCAGCGATGTCAGCACCGAGTCGGCCACGGGCGCGGACGGCCTGAACCGCACCTTCTGCTCCCCGCCGACCCGGGCGACGAGCCCGGCGGGCGAGTCGATAGCGGCGACGCGGCCGGAGTCGATGAGCGCGATCCGGTCGCAGAGCCGCTCGGCCTCCTCCATGAAGTGGGTGACGAGCACGATCGTCACGCCGGAGTCGCGCACCTGCTCGACCAGCTCCCAGGTGTCGCGGCGGGCCTGCGGGTCGAGCCCGGTCGTCAGCTCGTCGAGCACCGCGATGCGCGGCTTGCCGACGAGCGCGAGCGCGACGGACAGCCGCTGGCGCTGACCGCCGGACAGCTTGCCGAACATGGCGTCGCGCTTGGCGCCCAGGCCGACCCGCTCCAGCAGCTCCGGCCAGTCGGCCGGGTCCTGGTAGAAGGACGCGTACAGGTCGAGCGCCTCCCACACCTTGATCTTCTCGGGCAGCGCGGAGCTCTGCAGCTGCACGCCCAGCACGCGCCGGAGCGCGTCCCTGTCCTGTACAGGGTCGATGCCGGCGACGCGCAGGGTGCCGCCGTCGGGCACGCGCAGGCCCGACACGCACTCCACGGTGGTGGTCTTGCCCGCGCCGTTCGGGCCGAGGATGCCGAAGATCTCGCCGGCCCGGACCTCGAACGACACGTCTTCCACCGCCACGTGGTCCTTGTAGCGCTTGTGGAGGTTCTTGACCTCGATGACGTTCATGTCTACGACGCTAGGGACGCCGGTTCTGCCGGGGAATCGAGCTGGTTGCCGGGCATAGGTGTACTTAGGTGCAGTGTGCGCATCCCGCTCCATCGCGCACACTGGTTGTCATGGTGCGGAAGATCGGTCACGTCCTCGCGCTGCTCGCGCTCGTCGTCGTGCAGCTCCTGACGCTCGTGTCGACGTTCCTGTGCCTGGTCCTCTGCTTCGGCCTGGGCATGGTGTTCCTGTTCCCGCCGCAGGTGCGGATGATCAGATGGGTGACCGGGATGGCGCGCTACCTGGTGCGCGCCTCGTCCGGGATCGTGATCGAGCCGCCGTACCTGCCGAAGCCGCCGCCTCCGCAGCGGCAGCCCGACGGGCTCTACCGGTCGCACCGCACGCTCTACAAGACGCCCCGGATGCCGGCCTGGAACGACCGCTGGAAGTGGATGCTCACCGACCCGGCGACCTGGCGCGACGGGTTCTGGCTGCTGCTCGATCCGGGCGTCAAGATGGTGCTGCTGCCGCTGCTGATCCTGCTGCCGGGCCGCGGGCTGCGCGTGTACGGGCTCTGGTGCGAGCTGCTGCTGGCCGCGACCGCGTCCAGCCGGATGGCCGGCCAGCTCAGCAGTCTCAACCGGGCACGCAACCTCGCCGTCGACACGCAGGCCGCCGAGATGCGCAGGATCGAGCGTGACCTGCACGACGGCACGCAGGCCAGACTGGTGGCGCTCGGCATGACGATCGGGGCCGCCGAGCAGCTCATGGAGTCCGACCCGAAGGCGGCCAGGGCGCTGATGGCCAAGGCCAGGGAGGCGTCGGCGGAGACGCTCACCGAGCTGCGCCGGGTGATCCGCGGCATCCACCCGCCGGTGCTGGCCGAGCGCGGCCTCGGCGACGCGGTGCGGGCGCTGGCGATGGACAGCGCCCTGAAGGTGTCGGTCCAGGTGGAGCTGACGCACCGGCCCGAGGCGCCGGTCGAGGCGGCGGCGTACTTCGCGGTCAGCGAGCTGCTGTCCAACGCCGCCCGGCACGGCGGGGCCGAGTCGGTGGAGATCGACATCAGCACCAGCGGAGCCAACCTGCGCATCACGGTCACCGACGACGGATGGGGCGGCGCCGACCCGTCCAAGGGCAGCGGCCTGACCGGGATCGAGCGCCGGCTGGCGGCCTTCGACGGCGTGATGGCGATCCACAGCCCGGCGGGCGGGCCGACGACGGTGACCCTGGAGCTGCCGAAGGTGCTGCCCGAGCACTGGGCCGGAGACGTGGCCAAGTTGCCTCGCTGGAAGTTGGCCACCGTGATCGCCCTGTACGGGACGGCCTGGTGCCCGCTGTTCCCACAGGGCGTCGTGGCGGGCATCTTCAAACTGGTCGGCTTCGACGAGAAGGCCTGGTTCCTCGCGCTGCACCTGCCCGATGCGTGGCAGTGGCCCTGCATCGCTTTCATGATCCTGCTCGGTACGGCCATGTACGCGACCGCGGTCGCCATCCCGGCCCACCACAAGGACCACCCCTTGGCGCCCCGCAACCCGCTTGAGGGCGTAGGGTTCTGCTGATGAACAGGGTGCTCGTCGCCGAAGACCTCTACCTGCTCAGAGACGGGCTGGTCCACCTGCTGCAGGCTCACGGGTTCGACGTGGTCGCCGCCGTGGAGAGCGGCCCCGAGCTGCTGAAGGGCCTGCTGGAGCTCCGTCCCGACGTGTCGGTGGTGGACGTGCGGCTGCCGCCGACGCTCACCGACGAGGGGCTCCAGGCGTCACTGGAGGCGCGCAAGAAGGTGCCGGGGCTGCCGATCCTGGTGCTGTCGCAGCACGTCGAGCAGCTCTACGCGCGCGAGCTGCTGGCCGACGGCTCGGGCGGCATCGGCTACCTGCTGAAGGACCGGGTGTTCAACGCCGAGCAGTTCATCGACGCGGTGCGCCGGGTCGCGGCGGGCGGCACCGCGATGGACCCCGAGGTCATCTCCAAGCTGCTGGCCAGCAACGCCAAGAACGAGCCGCTGGCCGCGCTCACCCCGCGCGAGCGCGAGGTGCTGGAGCAGATGGCCGAGGGCCGCTCCAACGCCGCCATCTCCCAGCGGCTCTACCTGAGCGAGAGCGCCGTGGCCAAGCACACGGCGGGCATCTTCGGCAAGCTCGGCCTGGCCCCGTCCGACGACGACAACCGCCGGGTGCTGGCGGTCCTCGCCTACCTCAACAACCGCTAGGCGGGCTTTGTCGGTGGCCTCGGATACCTTCTAAGGGCATGCCGAGAAGAAAGGGTCGATCAGGTGAAGATCCGGGTTAACCGTGACGTGCTGGCCGACGCCGTCGCCTGGGCCGCCAGGGTTCTGCCCAGCCGCCCGGTGACCCCCGTGCTGTCCGGCCTGCTGCTGGAGGCGGGCGAGGAGCTGAGCCTGTCCGCGTTCGACTACGACGTCTCGGCCAGGGCCGCCGTCGACGCCGACGTGGCGGAGTCCGGCCGCGTGCTGATCCCCGGCCGGCTGCTCGCCGAGATCAGCCGGAGCCTGCCCGAAGACGACGTGGAGATCCTCACCGAGGGCCAGGAGGCGGTGCTGACCTGCGGCAGCGCCGAGTTCGGCCTGATCACCATGCCGGTCGAAGACTTCCCGACCATGCCGACGATGCCGCCCGCCATCGGCGCCATCGGCGGTGGCGTGTTCGCCTCCGCCGTCGGCCAGGTGGCGCCCTCGGCGAGCCGCGACGACACGCTGCCCATGCTCACCGGCATCCGGGTCGACGTGGAGGGCGAGTCGGTGACGATGGCCGCCACCGACCGCTACCGCATCGCCGCCCGCGAGTTCGGCTGGCGCCCTGTCAGCCCCGACGCCGCGGTCTCCGCCATGGTGCCCGCCCGGGTGCTGGTGGAGGTGGCCAGGTCGCTGCGCGGCGGCGAGGTGCAGGTCGCGCTCGGCGACGGGGTGGCCGGGTTCGAGAGCGTGGGCCGCAGCACCACCGTGCGGCTGCTCGACGAGCAGTTCATCGACTACCGGGGCAGGCTGACCTCGCAGTGGTCGATCAGGGCCGACGTGCGGGTGGCGCCGTTCGTGGCGGCCATCAAGCGGGTGGCGCTGGTGGCCGAGCGCAACACCGCGATCCGGCTGTCGTTCAGCCAGGGCCAGGTGCTCATCCAGGCGGGCGGCGGCGACATCGGCCGCGGCGCCGAGGTGGTGGACTGCGAGCTGCGCGGCGACGACATCCAGATCGCGTTCCAGTCGCAGTTCCTGCTCGACGGGCTCACCGGCATCGAGACCGAGCTGGCCCGCATCAACATGGAGTCCACGACCCGGCCGGCCCTCATCCAGGACGTGCCCGGCGACGCCGGCCCCGACTTCCGCTATCTCGTGATGTCACTCCGCCTGACCTGACTGGCGCTCGGCGACCAGCCTGAAGACCCGCTTGAACGTCGCGTAGTCGGCCGCGCCCGCCGCCTCGGCGTGCCGCTCCTCGATGGCGGCCAGGATCTCCTCCGAACGCGCCATCTGGTCCAGGCCCCTGCCGGTCGGCACGATGAGCTTCGCCCGCCGGTCGGCCGGGTCGGGCCGCCGCTCCACGTAACCGAGCTCCTCCAGCTCGTCCACGAGCGTGCCGATGACCTGTTTGTGCTGCCCCGAGCGGGCGGCGAGGTCGGTGGCCCGGCTGCCCTCCTCGTCCAGGTACGCGAGCACGGCGCCGTGGCGCGGCCGCAGCCGCGGGTGCCCCTGCTCGGCCAGCGCCGCGAACAACTCCTTCTGCAGGCTGAAGAGGGTGCGGCTGCTCAGGATGCCGAGGTCGGGTTCGTTTCTCTTGCGCTCGCTCCGGCGCATGCCATCCTCCAATTAGTCACCAATATTGACGGTCATTAATTCTTACTATTAGGCTTCCGGTATGACCACAACAGTGGAACTGACGAGATTCCGTGTGGCCCCGGAGCGTACCGGCGAACTGCTGGCCGCCCGCCCCGGCATGCTGGCCGGCTTTCGGACCGGCCGGACCGGCTTCCTCGGCGCCCGCCTCGTCCGGCTGCCCGGCGGAGAGTGGCTGGACATCGTGGAGTGGCGCAGCCCCGCCGACCTGGCCGCCTCGCGCGCCAAGGGCGGCGACCTGCCCGGCATCCGAGCCTTCTTCGATCTGATCGACGACCTGGTCTCCACCGAAGAAGGAGAGCTGACATGACTCTGCTGATAACCGGTGCCACCGGCACCGTTTCCGGCGCGCTGCTGCGCGCCCTGCCCGGCACCGACGACGTGCGCGTGCTCGTCCGTGACCCGGCGCGGGCGCCGCGAGGGGTGGACGTCGCGGTGGGCGACCTGCACAGGCCGGAAACGCTCGAAGACGCCTTCAAGGGGGTCGAAACCGTATGGCTGCTGACCGCGATGGGGCCGGACGCGCCGCACGCCGGCTCCAACGCCGTGTGGGCGGCCCGCGAGGCGGGGGTGCGGCACGTGGTGCGGATGTCGGCCATCGGCGCCGGGCACGACGCACCCACCCGCAACGGCCGCCTGCACGTGCTGTCCGACATCGAACTGGCCGCCTCCGGGCTGAGTTGGACCGTCATCCGGCCGGCCTTCTTCATGCAGAACCTGTTCGGGTCGGTCAACGCCGGCACGCTGTACGGCCCGACGGGTGAGGGCAGGATGGGCCTCATCGACGTGCGCGACATCGCCGCCTTCGCCGCCCGCGTGCTCGCCGACGCGCGGCCACACCACGGCAGGACCTACACGATCACCGGCCCGGAGAGCATCTCGCTGCGCGAGGCCGCCGCCAGGATCGGCGCCGGCTATCAGCCCGTCGGCCCCGAGGACGCGCGCCAGGCGATGATCCAGGCAGGGCTGCCGGAGTGGGACGCGGCGGTCAACGTCGAGTACGCCCGCGCGTACGCGAGCGGCTGGGGGGACTACACGACCGGTGACTTCGCCGAGGTGATGGGACACCAAGCCCGCGCGTTCGAGGCGTTCGCCGCCGACCACGCCGACCGGCTCGGCGGCTGACCCGGCCCTCGGGCCGGCCTCAGCCCTCGGTGAGCGCGATGAGGATGTGTTCCATGCACGCGTGTCCGGCGCGCTCGGCGGCGGACGCGTCGCCGGCGGCGATGGCGCGGGCGATCGCGTCATGCGGGATGTAGGTCTTGTTGAGCGACGTGCCGGCCGCGGTGATGCTGGCCCGCAGCGCCGCGGAGAAGTCTTCGTACAGGTCGATGAGCACCCGGTTGTGCGTGGCGTAGGCGACGGCCATGTGGAAGGCCAGGTCGGTCTCCACGAACCGGGCGGGGTCGTCCTGCTCCCAGGCGTGGTCGCGCTCGGCCAGCGCCGCCTCGATGAGCGCGATGTCCTCGTCGGTGCGGCGGGTGGCGGCCAGCCGGGCGGCCTCGACCTCCAGCGCGCGGCGGACCTCGAAGATCTCCAGCTGCTCGGCCTGACGCAGGCGCCTGAGCATGGCCCCCGAGAGCTCGCTCGTGGCGCGCACGTAGGTGCCGTCGCCCTGGCGGCACTCCAGCAGGCCGGCATGGGTGAGCGCGCGCACGGCCTCCCGAACGGTGTTGCGCCCGACACCGAGCTGCTCGGCGAGCACGGTCTCCGTCGGGATCTTGCCGTTCATCTGCCACGACCCTGTGGTGATCTGCTCCTTGAGCTGATCGATCACCTGGTCGACGAGCGAAGCCCGCTGCGCCGTACGCAGACTCACAGTCCGCCTCCTCTGGGGAAACCAATCATCCTATGAGTCAATGACTGGAACCCCAGTGTATTCCAGACCCGGGAATGCCCGAGTCTGGAACCCCCCTCGGCGGTCAGCGGGCGATCGTCGTGTCGACGGTCAGCCCCGCCATCATCGAGCGCACCCCGGCGGCTTCCAGGGCCTTACGGTAGGCGGCCGTCTGTTCGGCCCGGTCGCCGACCTGGCCGAACAGGTCGCCCAGCTCACGCCAGCACCGGGCGGAGACCCGGTCGGCGCCGTACGGCTGGCGGCCTGCTCCGTCGAGGACGACGCGGGCGGCGGTGAGGTGGTCGGCCGGGTCGGCCTGGCGCCTGACGGCCACCGTGGCGCTCACCAGGTGTGCCTCGGCCACGGCGCTGCCGCCGCCGAGCAGCCCCAGCGCCTCTGCGGCGAGCTCGGCCGCGCGGTCCGGATCGGCCGCGCGCAGCATGACCCGGGCCAGCACGATGAGGGCCTCGCCCCGTTCGTGACCGAGGCCCGCCGACGCGAACGTGCGGGCGGCCGCGGCGGCGAACCGCTCCGCCTCGTCCGCCGGAGCCCACTCCAGCCGCGCCCAGTGCATGCCCAGGCGAGCCAGCTGAAGCGCGATCCGGCCGTCGCGACCTGCGCTGATGGCGTCGTCGGCCAGGCGCACCGCCAGCGCGGAGTCCTCACCCGCGGCCGCCTCGCCGCTCGCCCGCCAGAGAGCGCGGACCTCTCCGGAACGGTCCATAACATCAGACAAGCCAGCGACGTCGAGCACCTTCTTGACGTAGACGAGCTCGGGGGAGTCGCCTTCGCGGCCGGCGTGCGCCACCAGCGCGCAGGCCAGGTCGACGGCGAGCTCGCCCTGCACGATCGACATCCGCTCGGCCTGCTCCAGCGCCTTCGACGCCAGGTCGCGGGCCCGCAGCCGGTCGCCGGCCCGCTGGTAGCAGCGGCTGAGCGCGACCGTGATCGGCAGGTCGGCCAGCCGCTCAGGGTGGGCCGAGGCCTCCCTGCGCAGCCGCTCGAAGGCCTCGACGGCCTGCCCGAGCCTGCCCTGGGCCTCCAGCGCGCGAGCCCTGCCGAAGCGGGCCTGCGCCGTCAGCATGGCGTTCTCCTCGTCGGCGGCCTTGACGATCTCCGTGAATCGGTCGGCCGCTACGGCGGGATCACCGTGGTGCAGCTCCAGCTCCGCATGACGCAGGCCGAGCTCGGTGTCGATGCGCTGGCGGGGCTCTATGCCATGGAGGAGGAACTCGGTGGTGCAGCCGAGTCTCTCGGCCAGAAGCCGGGCGACGACGGGAGTCGGCGTGCGCTTGCCCGACTCAATGAGCGAGACGTAACTGTCCGACAGGTCGGGTCCGGCCAGCTGGGCCTGCGACATCCGCCTGTTAAGCCGCAATCCTCGGACGCGGTCACCGATGGTTCCCTGACTCGGCATCTCATCTCTCAAGGCGGGGAAGGGTCAACACCCCGCAATGATTGCATGAAGTAGCCGAATGGGGTATACCCGCGTGAAGAATTCTCTACCTGGAGATTAATCGTCTCCGTCGTCCTTGCCCGGGAAAAGCATCGAGCAGACCTCCAGGTACAGGGTCTCCGGATACGGAATGTACTCCACGGTGGAGAGTGCCTGGTCCTGGCCGGCGGACTCCAGGATGAACTCACCGTAGCCGAGCATGCGCCCCAGCAGAGATCGCTGGAAGCTCATGTCGGTGACCTTTCCCAGCGGCATCATCGCGACCTTGCGCGTGATCAGCCCGGTGGTCAAGAGCATCCGTTTGGAAGTCACGACGAAGTAGTCAACCGACCACTCAGCCACTTTCCAGACAAAACGGATCAACAACAGCAGCCACAGCCACCAGACGACCACCAGGGCCGTGCCGGCGCTGCCCTCGCCGCTGAAGAACCGGCTGAGGAGTCCGGCGACGATCAGGCCCCCGAAGACCTCGGCGACGGGGCGGAGCAGCACGGCGGGGTGGCGCCGCACCATGATGACTTGTTGCTCGTGGGGGAGAAGGTAGCGGTTGACCGACGACGGAGCAGAGTCCCCGTGGGTCACAAGTCTCATGCGAGGTTGTTCACGAATTGGGCCAGCGAATCGGCCGCGGTGAACACGGTGTCGAACGCCCCTCTGACCGCGTCAGCGGCGTCAGCGGGCCGTGCGAACAGGTAGTAGGCGACAAAACCGATGCCGCCGTATGTGAGGACCTTTTTGACCTGCACTGTCGCCTCCGAACCGACTTACCCACTCCACCCGTCTCATACATTACCCACCCCCATGCCGGGGTAAAGGTGACTCGACGGTTTGGTTCCGATCTTGTTAGCCACGGTCGCTGGCCACGAGGGCGAGCACGTGGAGATGCTTGCGAGCGATCCGCTCCACAAGGTTGGGGTGGGCGAACCCGGTGACCTCCAGCGCGCCGTAATGTGCCGCCTCGACACATCTCGTCACGGTGGCCGCGGAGTGGACGCCGGCGAACTCGTCGCACAGCGCCGCCTCGACCTCCGCGTACGGGCTCGGCTCCGACTCGGTGTGACCGTTCACGAGCACACTCCGGAGCTCGGACAAACGCACATGGTGATCCCCCACACCCCAGTGTCTTTCATGGCTCTACGTACCCATGCAATCACAGTATGTAACGAAGTGGCCACCCTGGGTGGGGGATTGGCGCAGGTCAGACCACGCCGTAGAGCCTGTCGCCGGCGTCGCCGAGACCCGGCACGATGTAGCCGTACTCGTTGAGCCGCTCGTCCAGCGCCGCGGTGACGACCCGGATCGGCTTGCCGGAGTTGGCGAACACCTTGTCCATGTAGGCCAGGCCCTCCGGCGCGGCCAGCAGGCAGATGGCCGTCACGTCCACCGCGCCCCGGTCGAACAGGAACTTGATCGCCGCCGCGAGCGTGCCGCCCGTGGCCAGCATCGGGTCGACCACGTAGCACTGCCGGCCCGACAGGTCGTCAGGGAGCCGGGTGGCGTACGTCTCCGCCTGGAGCGTCTCCTCGTCGCGGATCATGCCGAGGAAGCCGACCTCGGCGGTGGGCAGCAGCCGGGTCATGCCGTCGAGCATGCCCAGCCCGGCCCGCAGGATCGGGACCACCAGCGGGTGGGGCTTGGCCATCCGCAGGCCGCGCGCGGGGGACACGGGGGTCTGCACCGTCACCTCGGTCACGCGGACGTCGCGGGTCGCCTCGTACGCCAGCAACGTCACCAGCTCGTCCGCCAGCCTGCGGAAGGTGGGGGAGTCGGTGCGGACATCGCGCAGCGCGGTGAGCTTGTGGGCCACGAGCGGATGATCGACGACGAGGGTTTCCATAAGGGACAACGCTATCTTGTGTGTTACGTACCGGCACGTCCCGGTCTTGGTTTTGATCACAATTTGGTCGGAGCGGCCCACGACGGGCAGCCTGGTCTGGAACGATTGGAAACCTGTGAAGACTCTGGTGTCAGGGTCGGGTGGGGGATCGCGATGACAGACGAAGAGGCACTCGATTTCGCCATCGTGGTCTATCGAGAGGACGAGCGCTGGGACGCCGAGCTGCTCCCCGTGGCGCTCACGTCCGATCTGCAGGGGCTCGTCAAGGCGCTCCGCCAGCAGCCGAGCGAGAGCGGCACGATTGGCCTCGTGGCCGTGGGGGATGAGTTCTTCGTGGCGCTGCGGGTCCTGGGTGAGCGGGTCGATGTCTTCCTTTCCGACATCGCCGCCTCGTGGGACTTCCCGCTGGCCAGGCAGGTGCTCGACTACCTCGACGTGCCGGTGCCCGACGAGCAGGAGCTCGACGAGATCCTCCAGGACGAGGACACCGCGCTCCCGGCCGGCGACCTGTCGATCTTCGCGGACCTCGGGCTGGACGAGATGGAGCTCGGCATCCTCTCCGGCGACGTCGACCTGCTGCCGGACGAGGTCCTGTCCAGCATCGCGGCGCGGCTCGGGTTCTCCGAGCCGTTCGAGCGTGCCATCGAATCGGTCTTCGACTGACCCCTGGAGCGCACATGGCGGCGAACACCTTCTCTGCGGCCTTCGTCAGGACCTCCGACGGCTGGAGCGGCGCCGAGGTCGACCTGTCCGCCACCGAGATCGTCGACGACTTCGGCGACGCCGTGACGGAGGCGCTCGGGCTGGTCGGCGACGAGCTGGCCCTGCTCTGCGTCGAGGTCGAGGACGAATGGTTCGCGATCGTGCGCTACCGCGGCGACGAGGAGCCGCGGGTGTTCCTCTCCGACGCTCACGCGATCATGTCCGACCACCTGGGTGAGCTGTTCGCCGAGTTCGCCGGCGTGGCGCCCGACAAGGAGGGCAACGAGCTGGGAGTGCGCCCGGCCGGCGACTTCGAGCTGCTGAGCGACCTCGGCATCAGCTCAGAGGAGCTGCTCGAACTCAGCATGGAAGAGAACATGCTCCCGGCCGACATCGTCTCGGTGCTGGCCGAGCGGCTGTCGTTCGCCGACGAGCTCGACCGCCTGCGGTGACCTGGACCGCCGCGATGCGGCAGGCGCTCGCCGAGGCGGCCGCCGCCGGCGAGCGCGGCGAGGTGCCCGTCGGCGCGGTGGTGCTCGGCCCTTCGGGCGAGGTGCTCGCCGCCGCGGGCAACGACCGCGAGTCCGCCGCCGACCCCACCGGCCACGCCGAGGTCCTCGCGCTCCGCGCCGCCGCCCGCCGCAGGGGCGCCTGGCGGCTCGACGGCTGCACGCTCGTCGTCACGCTGGAGCCCTGCACGATGTGCGCGGGAGCCGCCGTCCTGGCGCGCGTCGACAGGATCGTGTACGGAGCCGTCGACGAGAAGGGCGGGGCCGTGGGCTCGCTCTGGGACGTCGTCCGCGACCGCAGGCTCAACCACCGGCCCGAGGTCGTCATGGGCGTGCTGGCCGAGGAGTCCGCGGCCGTCCTCAAGAAGTTCTTCGGCACTCGCCGGATCCGGTAAGCTCGTCGGCGGTGGTGTCGCCTAGTGGCCGAGGGCGCACGCCTCGAAAGCGTGTGATGGGGCAACTCATCCGTGGGTTCAAATCCCACCACCACCGCCACCCGAAGGGGCCTCCGCGTCGAGCGGGGGCCCCTTCGCCTTTCAGCCGCGCGAAATGACCGGGCCGCCGCGGCCCGGAAGAAAAGAGCGCGCTTTCCCCTAGCTGTGAAGTTCGAGAACCCTGGCGTGCAGGATGGACCGCTGGTGCAGGGCCGCGCGCAACGCCCGGTGCAGGCCGTCTTCCAGATAGAGCTCGCCCTGCCACTGCACGACGTGCGGAAAGAGATCACCGTAGAACGTGGAATCGGCGGCGAGCAGCGAGTGCAGGTCGAGCATGGCCTTGGTGGTGATCAGCGAATCGAGCCGGACCTGCCGCGGTGGTATCTGGGCCCAATCGCGGTTGGACAATCCGTGTTCGGGATAAGGGCGTCCGTCGCCGACCATCTTGAAGATCACCCCCCCGATTTTAGGCCGGATTTCGCACGCTCGTGTTCTCCGCACTCCTCACATCAGCTCGGCGCCCTCGCATCGGCCCGGATTTCCGGTGTCGTAACCGCGCTGGAACGCCGCCGTCCGCTGTTTCGAACTGCCGTGGGTGAACGACTCGGGATCGACCCGGCCGCCGCTGCGCTGCTGGATCCGGTCGTCGCCGACCGCGGCCGCCGCGTCGAGCGCCTCGGCGATCTCCGCCGCGGTGAACTCGGCGGCGTAGAAGCCGCCCTCGTACGCTTTTTTCGCCCACACCCCGGCGTAGCAGTCGGCCTGCAGCTCGACGGCCACCGAGCTGCCGGAGTCGAGGGCGCCGAGCAGGTTCTGCACGTGGTGACCGTACTCATGGGCGATCACGTACGCCTGCGCGAACGGGCCGCCCTTGGCCCCGAACCGGGTCTCCAGGTCGTCGAAGAAGGTCAGATCGAGATACACCCGCTGGTCGCCGGGGCAGTAGAACGGGCCGACGGAGGAGTCGGCGGCGCCGCAGGCGGTGCGCACGCCACCGGAGTACAGGACGGTCTTGGCCAGGCGGTACTCCGGGAGCTCGGTCTTCCAGTAGTCCTGGATGCTGTTGACCACGCCGACGACCTGGCACTTCCCGGCCTGGTCGGCGTCCTTGCCGGTGCGGCACTCCTCGGCCAGGTTGGCGGGCGGCTGCCCCTGACCGGGCTCGGTGTCCACGCCGCCCACATTGTTGAGCACGAAGACCAGGACGAGCGCGATCAGGCTGACGATCCCGCCGCCGCCGACGACCATGCCGCCGGGGAACCGGCCGCCGCCGCCCCCGCCGCCGCGGTCCTCCACCTGTGAGGGGTCTAGATTGACGTCGTCCCTGAAGTCCATTGCCCGGTGTCCCTTCCGTGGGGGTGGATCACTGCTTCCCCCTGGGCAGATGGTCATCCCTATGTTGTTCCGTTAGTCTTCCCCTATGACGGGCGGAATAGTAGGGATTGCACTGGTCTCCCTGGGCATGGTCCTCACCCCGGGGCCGAACATGATCTACCTGGTCTCCCGGTCGATCACCCAGGGCCGGCGGGCGGGCCTCATCTCCCTGGTCGGCGTCTTCCTCGGGTTCAGCGTCTACCTGACCGCCACCTGTCTCGGCCTGACGGCGATCTTCGCGTACGTCCCCGCCGCCTACACCGCGCTCAAGCTGGCGGGCGCCGCCTACCTGCTCTACCTCGCCTGGAGCGCCATCAAGCCCGGCGGCACCTCCGCCTTCGAGCCCCGCGAGCTCCCGGTCGAGCCGGCCCGCCGGCTCTTCGCCATGGGCCTGTTCACCTGCCTGCTCAACCCCAAGATCGCCATTCTGTACATGTCGCTGCTGCCGCAGTTCATCGACCCCTCGATGGGCCACATCATGCTGCAGAGCCTCGTGCTCGGCTCCGCCCAGATCGCCGTCGGCACGCTGGTGAACGGGCTCATCGTCATCTCGGCCGGCGGCCTGGCCGCCTTCCTCGCCCGCCGCCCGGTCTGGGTAAGGGTCCAGCGCTACTTCATGGGCACCGTGCTCGGCGGCATGGCCGTCCATCTGGCGACCGACCGGTCCAGAGCCCTGACGACCGCCTAGCCGGATTCAGGGGAAGTCTCAGGGAGTCACCTGAGGTCCCCCGGACCCTGACCCACGACACTTGAGCCCATGGACGTCAGGCGAACAGCGATGATCGCCGGCCTGCTCGGGCTGGCGGCGGTGACGGCGGGCTGCGGCATCGGCGGTCCCGAGAACACGGAAACCGCCTCCTACGACGTCACCGGCACGGTGACCGCGCTCGACGTCGGGGCCGACGGGGGCGCCATCGAGGTGATCGAGTCCGACAGGCAGGGCGTGCACGTCACCGAGACGCTCACCTGGACCGGCGACCGGCCTCCCCAGCCCACCCACGAGGTCAAGGGCGGCACGCTCGTGCTCGCCTACACCTGCCCGACCGGCTGGGGAGGCATGCTCCACTGCGACGTCGGCTACAAGGTCGAGATCCCCCGCGGGCTGCGCGTCAAGGCCGGCACCGACTCGGGCGCCGTGACGCTGCGCGGGCTGTCCGGCGAGGTCGAGACGAACTCCGACTCCGGCCGGATCGAGGCCACCGACCTGACCGGCAAGCAGGTCGTCGCCGGGACCGACTCGGGCGGCATCTCCCTGTCCTTCGCCGCGGCGCCGGACAAGGTCGAGACCAACTCGGACTCCGGCTCCAGCGTCGTACGCGTGCCGGAGGGCCCGTACGACATCACCGCCACCACCGACTCGGGCCGCAGGCGCGTCGACGCCGCGCACGACGGCGCCGCCCCGCGCAAGATCACCCTGCGTAGCGATTCCGGCGCCCTCGAAGTCCTGCCCGCGCGATAGCGCACAAACGGAAACTGAGAAGTCATCCACGAGTAACACATGAGGTGAAGGCTGGCCGCTGATTGCCATCTGAGGAGGCGACCACCTTGGATATCGACCATTCCAGTATGGAGAGCAGCGGCAAGGCGATCCACGGCGAGGATGGTGATTTCGCCCGCAAGATCAGCCGGCTCCACGCCGAACTGGAGCCGCTCATTCCCTACTTCGGAAACCCGGCGAGCGACGAGGCCGCGCGGATCTTCCGCAGGGGCGCCGACGGTCACCCCGGTTTCGACAGCGCCTACGAGGACCTGAGCACCGCCGTGGACAACCTCGGCAAGGCGTACCGGGACATCGGGTCCGCCGTCGTGGCCATGAGCAAGAACGTCAAGGCGGCCGACTGGGCGAGCATGGTCGACCGGAACGCGTCCGTGCGCGACCTGGTCGCCTTCGCCGAGCGCGAGAACGACGAGGTCAGCGTGCCCACCACCCCGGTGGAGAGGGCCTGACATGCCCGTCGGCCTCGCGACCAAGGTCGCCCTGGGCGGTATGGCCGGCGCCGGCGTGGCCGGTGCGCTGGCACCCGAGGTGCTGTTCGGCATCTCCTATCTCGAAGGCGACCCCGAACGGATCCGCCAGGCGGCCGACGTCCTCGACGACATCGCCGACGCGATCGACCTGCGTTTCCGGGAGGCGAACACGGCCGCGGAAACGGTATGGAAGAAAAGCTCCGACGAGGCGGTCGACGCGTTCAAGAAGTTCTGGCAGGAGGAATACGGCCCCGCGGTTCTCGCGGTCTCGCTCAAACACCGCAACGCGGCCAACGCCTGCCGGGCCTACGCCGACGTCGTGGAAAAGGTCAACCACGCGCTGCACGTGCTGTGCTGGATCCTGACCGTGGACATGATGTACACCATCGGTTATCAGGTCTTCACCTGGAAGCTCCTGCAAGCGATCATGAAGAGGCAGGCGATCCTGCTCCGACTGGGCGCGCACCGCTTCGTCACCCTGTTGCTGCCCACCTTCTCCTACTGGGTGGCCGACAGCGTGTCGTACGCGACCGGCGAGGTGGCGCTGCCCCTGGCGCTCAACTACGCGGGCGGCATCAAGACCGACCTGTCCGGCAACGACGTCAGGTCACTCGGCCACAACCTCACCGCGTTCCGCGAGCACTTCGTGGCCAACATGACCTTCAACGGGGTCCTCGACGGCACGGCGGCGCTGATGGCGAAGGTGCCCGGGCTGCGGGCCGTCACCGCCAACCTGACCCTGCCGAACGGGACGACACTCAACACCGGCAACTTCGTCCCCAGACTGGCCGGCTCGACCGCGTACTCGATGTCCCTGGACGCGCAGCGCGGCGACAACCCCCTGCCCGGGACCGAGCACGGGCTGACCGAGGAGGAGATGTACCAGAAGTTCATCGTCCACGGCACGCGGAGCCTGATCCCGCGACTCAAGTGACTTTCCGGTCGCCCTCGCCGAGGTAGGGCCGCGTCACCTCCACCAGCCGTCGCGCCGCGTCCTCGGCGGCCCGGCGCGACAGGTCCACGATCGTGTCGGCCAGCTCGCGCGAGCCCATCCTCATCGCCCGGGGGTCGATGTGCAGCGCGGCCAGCTGCCCGGACGCCGAGACCCGTATCTTGATCTTGTCGTCCGGGGTGGCCGCGTGGCCGGTCACCTCGCCGACCGCGCCCATGACGTCGGCGAGCTCCGTGGAGTTCGCCCGGAACTCCGCCATGACGCGGTCGAGCTCGGGGTCGCCGGTGCGCTGCTCTCGTTCGGCCATGAGGCATTGTCCTGCGCGCGGATGTCAATCATGCTACGAACGCGCATCAGGCGCCGACGTAGGCCGCCAGGTGCTCGCCGGTGAGGGTGGAGCGGGCGGCGACCAGGTCGGCGGGGGTGCCCTCGAAGACGACCCGTCCGCCGTCGTGGCCCGCGCCGGGACCGAGGTCCACGATCCAGTCGGCGTGCGCCATGACCGCCTGGTGGTGCTCGATGACGATCACGGACTTGCCGGAGTCCACGATCCGGTCGAGCAGGCCGAGCAACTGCTCCACGTCGGCCAGGTGCAGGCCGGTGGTCGGCTCGTCGAGCACGTAGACGCCGCCCTTGTCGGCCAGGTGGGTGGCCAGCTTGAGCCGCTGCCGCTCGCCGCCGGACAGCGTGGTGAGCGGCTGGCCGAGGCTGAGGTAGCCGAGCCCGACGTCGGCGAGCCTGCCGAGGATGGCGTGCGCGGCCGGCGTGCGCGCCTCTCCGGCGCCGAAGAACTCGGCGGCCTCGGTCACCGACATCGCGAGCACCTCGCTGATGTCCTTGCCGCCGAGGTGGTACTCCAGCACCGACGCCTGGTAGCGCTTCCCCCCGCACTCCTCGCAGGTGGTGGCGACGCCCGCCATCATCCCCAGGTCGGTGTAGATGACGCCGGCGCCGTTGCAGTCGGGGCAGGCGCCCTCGGAGTTGGCGCTGAACAGCGCCGGCTTCACGCCGTTGGTCTTCGCGAACGCCTTGCGGATCGGGTCGAGCAGCCCGGTGTACGTCGCCGGGTTGCTCCGCCGTGAGCCCTTGATCGCCGACTGGTCGACCGCGACCACGCCCGCGGAGGCCGGGATCGACCCGTGGATCAGCGAGCTCTTGCCGGAGCCGGCGACGCCGGTGACCACGCAGAGCACCCCGAGCGGAATGTCCACGTCGACGTCGCGCAGGTTGTGCCGGGTGGCGCCGCGGATCTCCAGCTTCCCTGTGGGGGTGCGCACCTCCGGCTTGAGCGACGCCCGGTCGTCGAGGTGGCGGCCGGTGATGGTGCCGCTGGCCCGCAGTCCCTCGACGGTGCCCTCGAAGCAGATGGCGCCGCCCGCCGTGCCGGCGCCGGGGCCGAGGTCCACGACGTGGTCGGCGATCGCGATCGTCTCCGGCTTGTGCTCGACGACCAGGACGGTGTTGCCCTTGTCGCGCAGCCGCTTCAGCAGGTCGTTCATCCGCTGGATGTCGTGCGGGTGCAGGCCGATGGTCGGCTCGTCGAACACGTACGTCACGTCCGTGAGCGCGGAGCCGAGGTGGCGGATCATCTTGGTGCGCTGCGCCTCGCCGCCCGACAGCGTGCCGGCGGGCCGTTCGAGCGAGAGGTAGCCCAGCCCGATCTCCACGAACGAGTCGAGGGTGTGCAGCAGCTTGGCGAGCAGCGGCGCGACCGACGGCTCGTCGAGGTCGCGGACCCACGCGGCGAGGTCGCTGATCTGCATCGCGCAGGCGTCGGCGATGCTGACGCCGCGGATGCGCGAGGAGCGGGCCAGCTCGCTGAGCCGGGTGCCGTCGCACTCGGGGCAGGTGGTGAAGGTGACCGCCCGGTCCACGAACGCGCGGATGTGCGGCTGCATCGCCTCCCGGTCCTTGGAGAGGAACGACTTCTGGATCTTGGGGATCAGGCCCTCGTACGTCAGGTTGACGCCGTCGACCTTGACCTTGACCGGCTCCTTGTAGAGGAAGGCCTGGAGCTCCTTCTTGGTGTAGTCGCGGATCGGCTTGTCCGGGTCGACGAAGCCGGACTCGGCGTAGACCCGCACCGTCCAGAAGCTGTCGGACTTCCAGCCGGGGATGGTGAACGCGCCCTCGGAGAGCGACTTGGAGTCGTCGTAGAGCTGGGTGAGGTCGATGTCGGAGACCGTGCCGCGGCCCTCGCAGCGCGTGCACATGCCGCCGATGCGGGTGTAGGTCGCCTTCTCGGTCTTGCGCGCGCCCCGCTCGACCGTGATCGCGCCGCTCGCCCGTACCGTCGCGACGTTGAAGGAGAAGGCCTGCGGCGAGCCGATGTGCGGCTCCCCGAGCCGGCTGAACAGGATGCGCAGCATCGCGTTGGCGTCGGTGGCGGTGCCGACGGTGGAGCGGGGGTCGGCGCCCATCCGCTGCTGGTCGACGATGATCGCGGTGGTCAGCCCGTCGAGCACGTCGACCTCGGGGCGGGCCAGCACCGGCATGAAGCCCTGGACGAAGGCGCTGTAGGTCTCGTTGATCAGCCGTTGCGACTCGGCGGCGATCGTGCTGAACACCAGCGAGCTCTTCCCCGAGCCGGAGACGCCGGTGAACACCGTCAGCCGGCGCTTCGGGATCTCGATGCTGACGTCCTTGAGGTTGTTCACCCGCGCGCCGTGCACGCGGATCAGGTCGTGGGTGTCGGCGGCGTGCGGCTCGGGCGACCGCGTGTCCGTTCTCGTGGTCATCGTGTCTCCATGGGTACGTGGTGGTCGCTCGTCAGCTGGGCGGCCACCGCGGTGAACGCCGGAGGGTCAGGGCCGTTCCTGGATGCGGATCATGTTGCCCGCGGGGTCACGGACCGCGCAGTCGCGCAGGCCGTAGTCCTGCTCGGTCGGCTCCTGGATGACTTCGGCGCTGTTGTCGCGGAGCCGGGCGAAGGTGCCGTCCAGGTCGTCGGTTGACAGGACGATACCGGCGAAGGTGCCTTTGGCCATCATTTCGGCGATGGTGCGCTGCTCGTCGTCGGTGATGCCGGGGTCGCCGGTCGGGGGCTGCAGGACGATGGAGGTGTCGGGCTGGCCGGCGGGGCCGACCGTGATCCAGCGCATCCCCTCGTAGCCGACGTCGTTGCGCACCTCGAAGCCGAGGGCGTCGCGGTAGAAGGCCAGCGAGGCGTCGGGGTCGGAGTGCGGGAGGAAGCTCGCGTGAATGGTGATGTCCATGGCTGCCACGTTAGGCGTGCCGCGCCCGGCGACGCTTCTCGATTCCTGATCGTGTCGCTCAAGGGGCGGCGCGGGCGAGCAGGTCGCGGATGAGGGCGACCACCTCGCCGGGGGTGAACTCCATGGCGTTCTCGCCCACGCTGACCTCGAAGGCGCAGCGGCCGGGCTCGGACGCGGACCGTACCCGGCCCCAGAGCTGGATGCCGCGCTCGGCCAGGATCTCCGCGCCGGCCCGCTCGACGGCGCGCCGGTCGGCGGGCAGGTGGATGTGGAACAGCGGCGTCTGCGGCGGGTCGGGCCAGGCGCGGGCGGCGCCGTCCGCGTTGATCGCGGCCGCGATGGCGATGGCGTGCTCGCGGTACGCGGGCATCTCGCCGGCCAGGGTGTCGAGGTGGACCAGCGCGGCCAGGGCGAGCGGCCAGGCGTCGCCGATGCCGCCGCCGAGTCGTTGCCGCCACACCCTCGCCACCTCCACGGTGGCCGCGTCGGAGGCGAGCACCGCGCCGCGCACGCCCTGCAGGCTCTTGTAGAGGGAGACGTAGACGGTGTCGAACAGCGCGGCTATCTCGTCGAACGGCCGCCGGTAGTAGGTCTGGGCCTCCCACAGCCGGGCGCCGTCCAGGTGCGCGGCGGCGCCGGTGGCGCGCACCAGCGCGACCTGCTCGCGCAGGTCGTCCCAGCCCGGCACCAGGCCGCCGAGGTCGCGCTGCGGCAGCTCCCAGACGACTGCCGCGAGCGGTTCGCCGATCGCCGCCAGGTCTTCCGCGGTCATCAGCTCGTGCGGGTCGCCAGCCCTGCGGAACCGCAGGCCGTGGACGGCGTTGTAGCCCTGCTCCTCCCACACGTCCAGGTGGGACCGCGGGTGCGCGGCGAACGTGCGGCGGCCGCGCCGGTCGGCGTGCACGCGCAGCGCGGTCTGCTGGGCCATCGTGCCGCTGGGGAAGAACAGCGCGCTCTCCTTGCCGAGCAGCTCGGCCAGCCGCCGCTCCAGCACCGCGACGGGGCCTTCGGGGCCGTCGGCCGGGGTGTCGTCGTCGACCAGGGCGAGCATCCGCTCCAGCATCATGCGCGGCCCCCGCCGGATCGGCGCGTGCAGGAACAGCGAGCGCCGGACCGGCGGGCTGGTGTCGGACATGAAGGCCTCCTTATTGCAATCCATGTGCAATAAGGACGAAGGTACAGTGCGTCACCGACGGGTCTGGCGCACCCTCGGCGCCAGACGTCCACGATGGCGCCGGTGGCGGTGATGTCACGGGTCGGGTCGCCTTCGACCAGCACCAGGTCCGCCCGGAGTCCGGGGGCGATGCGGCCGCGGTCGTCCAGGCCGAAGTGCCGGGCGGGCAGGCCGGTCGCGGCGGCGAGCGCCTCCTCGGCGCTGAGCCCGGCCTCGGTGAGCAACTCCAGCTCGCGGTGCAGGCCGGCCTCGTGGGCGGGCGCGAACGGGGTGGCGTCGGTCCCCGCGAGCAGGGGCACCCCGGCCCGGTGCAGGTCCCGCAGCGCGCCGGCGGCCCCGGCCGAGCTGCCGGGACGCGCGCGGTCGGCGGTCTCGACGTGCTGCGCGGTGATCGCCTCGAAGTACGCGAGCGTGGTCACGACGAAGACGCCCAGGGCGCATACCCGCTCGGCCAGCCGCCGGGAAGCCGGGTCGCCCGGCGCGAGGTCGGTCCACACGTGGGCCAGGCCGTCGGCGCCGGCGTCGAGCGCGATCCCCACCTCGGCCGCGGTGATCGCGTGGGCCACGACCCGCAGCCCGGCGTCGTGCGCCGCCTCGGTGAGGGCGGTGGCCACGTCCGGCGTCATCGCCGGGAGGTCGGCGCCGTGCACCCTGCCGTCGTCGATGACGATCTTGAGGTAGTCGGCTCCCTCGGCCAGCCGGGCCCGGACGAACGCCGGCGCCTGCGCCGGGTCCGACACGAAGTCGATCGCCGGGGCGCCGTCGAGCACGGTGCCGGCCAGGGCCGCCAGCAGCTGGGTCGGATGCCCGCCGGGTGCGGTGGCCAGGGTGCCCGCGCTGCGCAGGTCGGCCACGTCGTCGTTCCCCGCGGCCAGCAGGCGCTGCTCCGCGAGGATGTGCGGCAGGCAGAACATGTCGAGCTCGGTGGTGACCCCGTGCCGCAGGGCCTGGGCCAGGCTGCCGTCGAACACGTGCGTGTGCGCGTCGATCAGCCCCGGCAGGAGCGTCCTGCCCGCCCCGCCGACCTCCACGTCGGCCTGGTCACCCGCACCGGCCCCGGCCGCGGTGATCAGCTCGCCCTCGATCACCACGTCGGCCCTGGCGATGGACCGCTCGCCGTCGAACACCCGGACGTCGCGGATCAGCGTACGCATCGAACATCTCCTCTGAAGGTCGTGAGTCACGGACGCCACCACAGAGGGCTGTCGGCGGCCGGCTGTGACATGGCCACGACCGGCCGTGGCATGGATCACATCCCGGGCGTCCATGTCACACTCCCGGCGTCACGGGTCTCTGCGGTCGCGACAGATGAGGAGGTTCGCCATGATGCACGCGACCGTCACCGAGCAGTTCCTCGGCCATCGCGAGCTGCTGTTCTCGGTGGTCTACAACATGCTCGGCAGCGTCGCCGACACCGAGGACGCGCTGCAGGAGGTGTGGCTGGCCTGGTCCGCCCGGCACGGCAGGCCGGCCGCCGAGCCGGTCGAGAACCCCCGGGCCTATCTGGTGCGGATCGCGGTGAACCGGGCGCTGGCCCGCCGCGCCGACCTGAGCCGCCGCCGGGAGACCTACGTCGGCCCGTGGCTGCCGGAGCCGCTGGTCACCGCCGAGGACGCGGCCGGGGCCGCCGAACGGGCCGAGTCGCTGTCGATGGCGATGCTGGTGGTGCTGGAGACCCTGTCACCGCTCGAACGGGCGGTGTTCGTCCTGCACGAGGTGTTCGGCTTCGGCCATCCGGAGATCGCGGGCATGCTGGGCCGCACGCCTGCGGCGGTCCGCCAGCTCGCGGCCCGCGCGCGCCGCCACGTGCACGCGCGCCGCCCCCGCCACCGGACGGAGCCGGACGTCCACGCCCAGGTCACCGAGCGCTTCGCCGCCGCCGCGCTCGGCGGGGACCTGCGGGCGCTGCTGGAGGTGCTGGCACCGGACGTGACCCTGTGGACGGACGGCGGCGGCAAGGGGCCCGCCACCAGCCTGCGTCCCGTGCACGGCCGCGACCGGGTGGCGGCGCTGTTCGTGTCGGTCGCCGCGACGCTGCCCGACGGCGGGCTGGACATCCGCTACCGGCGGGTGGCGGGCGACCCGTGCGCGCTCGTCTTCTCCGGCGACAGCCCGCTGGCCGTCGTCGTCGTGGACCTCACGCCCGACGGCGACCGGATCGTCGGCATCTACTCGGTGACCAACCCCGACAAGCTCACCGGGATCCGCCGAACCTGACGCGCCGCCGGGTCAGCGCCCTAGGCATGCTGCGAGCATGATGAGGTCGGAAAACAGCGAAGGGGCCGACTTGGATAGGGTCGGCCCCTTCGCGTTTACTGCCTCAACCAGGCGCGGAGGATGGGGGATTTGAACCCCCGAAGGGTTGCCCCTTACACGCTTTCCAAGCGTGCGCCCTCGGCCACTAGGCGAATCCTCCGCCGACGAGCTTACCGGACTCGGCAGGGTCTCGGGACCACCATTTCGTGGCAGCGAGCACTGCCGCATGTGGATAGACTGTCCCCGGACCCCTCGCGCGGCGTCATCCTGTGAACCTCCCCAGGGCCGGAAGGCAGCAAGGATAAGCGGGCTCTGGCGGGTGTGCGAGGGGTTCCTTCGTTGGGAAGCCCCTCGCAGGCGGGATGGTCGCATGAGCCTTGCGCTTTACCGCAAGTACCGACCCGGGACCTTCGCGGAGGTCAAGGGTCAGGAACACGTCACAGACCCGCTGCGGCAGGCGCTGCGCACCGGCCGCATCAACCACGCCTACCTCTTCAGCGGGCCCCGCGGCTGCGGCAAGACCTCCAGCGCGCGCATCCTGGCGCGCTCGCTCAACTGCGAGAAGGGCCCGACCCCCGACCCCTGCGGCGAGTGCGAGTCGTGCGTGGCGCTCGCCCCGACCGGGCCCGGCCACCTCGACGTCATCGAGATCGACGCGGCCTCCCACGGCGGTGTCGACGACGCGCGTGACCTGCGCGAGCGGGCGTTCTTCGCCCCCGTGTCGGCGCGCTTCAAGATATACATCATCGACGAGGCGCACATGGTGACCCGCGAGGGTTTCAACGCGCTGCTCAAGCTCGTCGAGGAGCCTCCGCCGCACCTCAAGTTCATCTTCGCGACGACCGAGCCGGAAAAGGTCATCGGCACGATCAAGTCGCGCACCCACCACTACCCGTTCCGGCTGATCCCGCCGGCGACGCTGCGCGCGCTGCTGGAAGAGATCCTCACCGCCGAGAACGTCCCGTTCGAGCCCGCCGCGCTGCCGCTCGTCGTCCGCGCGGGCGCCGGTTCCGCCCGCGACTCGCAGTCGATCCTCGACCAGCTCCTCGCCGGCTCCGGCGACGACGGCATCACCTACGCCCGCGCCGTCTCCCTGCTCGGCTACACCGACGGCGACCTGCTCGACGAGGTGGTCAACGCGTTCGCCGCCCGCGACGGCGGCCAGGTCTTCCAGGCGGTCAACCGGGTCGTCGAAGGCGGCCACGACCCCCGCCGCTTCGCCTCCGACCTTCTCGAACGCTTCCGCGACCTGGTCATCCTGGCCAACGTCCCCGAGGCGGCCGCCAACGGCCTGCTCGACCGGCCCGCCGACGAGCTGGAGCGGCTCGTCCAGCAGGCGGCCTCGATGGGGCCCGCCGAGCTGACCAGGGCCGCCGAGATCTTCAACGCCGGTCTCACGGAGATGCGCGGCGCCACCTCGCCGCGTCTGCTCCTGGAGCTGATGTGCGCCCGCGTCCTCCTCCCGGCGGCCGAACAGGGCGAGGCCGCCCTGCTGGCCCGCCTGGAGCGCCTCGAACGCGGCAGCGCCGTCGCCGGCATGGCCGCCCGCGCGGTCCCGGCCGCTCCACCCGCCGGGCCGCCCTCGTCCGGGCCCGCCGCCACGGGGCACCCGTCGTCCGGGCCCGCGGCTTCCGGGCCGGGGGGTTCCGGGCCCGCGGCCCACGGACCTGCGGCTTCCGGGCCTGGCGCTTCTGGGCCTGGCGCTTCTGGGTCTGCGGCTTCTGGGCACGCCTCGTCCGGGGCTGGGGGGGCCTCGTCTGGTCACGGTGCTTCCGGGAGCGTCGGTACGGGGCATGCCGGTGGTGGTGTGCCCGCGGCCTCGCAGGCGGGAGGGCCGGGCACCGTCGCGACGCCGAGCGGTCAGGCGCTGGACGGGCCTCACCCGGCCCGGACCGGTGGGCCTGCGGCCGACGACTGGCCCGAGACCGTTCGGCCGGGCTCCGGCTCGGGTGCTCCCGCGTACGGTGGGCAACCCCAGAGCGGCGGCCAGGAGCAGGGCGGTCCCGCTCATGGTGGTCCCCAGGCTTCCGGACAGGCGGGGGCTGCGCAGTCGGGCGGCGGTACGGCGGCGTTGCAGCAGCAGTGGCCCGCGGTGCTGGCGGCGCTCAAGCAGCGCAGCATCGTCGTGTGGGCGAACGTCAGCACCAACGCGCAGGTGGTCGGCGTCGAGGGCAACCTGGTGACGCTCGGGTTCACCCAGATCGGCGCGATGAAGAACTTCACCGGCGGCGGCAAGGACGCCGTCGTGGCCACGGCGCTCGCCGACGTGCTGGGGGGCGCGTGGCGGGTCGAGGCCGTGGTCGGCAACGGTCCTCCGCCGTCTCGTGGGGCCCACTCCGGGCCGTCCGGGGGTTCGGGGCCTGCGGGTTCTCCAGGAGGAGCCGCTGGGCCGTACGGAGGTTCCCAGGATTCTTGGGGTGACGCCGCCGGTTCTCCTGGCGCCCACGCCTCCGGCGGTACGCGGCCGTCCACCGGCGGCCCCGGGGCGGGAACGCCTGGCACGGATGGCCACGCGGGCTCCGCGACGCACGGTGCTGAGGGTCGCGCCGGTGCCGGGATGCCTGACGCGGGCGGGCACGCGGGCGCTGCGGATGGCCGTGCAGGCTCTGGGATGATCGGTGTGGACGGCCGCGCGGGCTCTGGGGTAACCGGTGTAGATGGCCGCGCGGGCTCTGGGATGACCGGTGTGGATGGTCACGCCGGCTCTGGGGTAACCGGTGTGGATGGTCACGCCGGCTCTGGGATGACCGGTGCCGATGGCCAGGCCGGCTCCGGGGTGACCGGTGTGGATGGCCGGGCGGGCTCCGGGGTGACCGGTGCGAATGGTCACGCCGGCTCTGCGGCGCATGGCGCCGGAGCGGGGGCGGACGGTCGCGTCGGCTCCGGGCCGGGCGCTGCCGTGGGTGCCGTGTCGTCTGGACAGTTCGCGGAGGCTGGAGGCGTTCAGGCGGCGGGCGGTGCGCAGGGCGGGTCCCAGCAGCGGCCGACGACGGACGAGTCCTGGCCGTCGGCTCCCGACGAACCCGGCCCTGGGTCCCCGCCTGGGCCGGATCCGTCGCAGGCGGCTCCTGCCAGTGTGATGACCGGGACCGGGCTGGCTGCCGCTCGTTCGGCGGCCAGGGCGGCGGCGCAGGCAGGCCCCCGGGTTCCGGCCGCCAGGCAGGGAGGCGGCTCGGCCGGGTGGCCCAGCGCCATCCCCAAGCGAGGCAGCGCTCCCGACACGGATGACGTGGACCCGCTGAACGACGCCGACGCCGACGTGGACGAGCTCTCGGGGATGGCTCTCCTGCAACGTGAACTGGGCGCCCAGGTCATCGGCGAGATCGACCACTCCTGACAGCGAGCCGCCAGCCCTTCCCGAGGGCCGACCTCCTCCGATACCGCACTCCCGGCCGTAAGGGACCGGTTGCCGTACGGGCGGCACGTCGGAGTTGGGACCGCTCGGACTTTCTAAGAGCTCCTAACGCAATGAGGTCAGGCGTCGCCAGCAGATGAGTGCGCAGGCCAGCTTGAGGAAGGCCTCATGGATGTCGGCGCGGACTTCCCAGCGGATACGCAGGCGTCGGAAGGCGTGCAGCAGGGCGAAGGTCTGCTCGACAACCCAGCGTTGTTTGCCCAGGCCGGAGCCGTGTTCGGTACCGCGTCGGGCGATCAGCGGGCGGATCTGCAGCTCGCGTACCAGGTTGCGGTACTTGTCGTGGTCGTAGCCGCGGTCGGCGAGCACGACGTCGGGACGCTGGCGGGGTCGGCCGCGCTTGCCGCGCACCTTCGGGATGGCGTCCAGCAGCGGGCGTAGTTGCGTGACGTCGTTGCGATTGGCGCCGGTCAAGATGACGGCGAGGGGGATGCCGGTGGCCTCGGTGATCAGGTGGTGCTTGCTGCCGGCGCGTCCGCGGTCGACCGGGGACGGGCCGGTCTGCGCCCCCCTTTTAACGCTCTGATCTGCGAGGAGTCCACTGCAGCCCGGGAGAAGTCGAGGGCGTCGGCGGCCCGTAGCCGATCGAGCAGGACCTCGTGCAGCCGCTGCCAGACGCCGGCCTTGTTCCACTCGGCCAGCCGCCGCCAGCACGTCATGCCCGAGCCGTAGCCGAGTTCCTGCGGCAGGTGCTCCCAAGCGATCCCGGTGTGCAGCACGAACAAGATGCCCTGCAACGCAAGCCGGTCATCCAGCCGCTTACGTCCCGGATGCCGGAACCTGCGCTGATGCTCGGGCAACAGTGGCTTGATCACCGCCCACAGCTCGTCGCTGACCTCCCATGGCTTCAGCTTGGTCACCCGCGCTCCTCTCGCTCGGCTACAGCGAGAGATCAAAGCACAACAGAGATCATTCTGTTAGGCGTTCTAAGAGGGCCGCTTCGGGTGCGTCTTCCCGATGCTCGCGTTCGTACGGAAAGGGACCGGTTGCCGTACGGGCGAAGCGTTGGAGCTGGTGGCCGATCTGACCTTCCAGAGGGCCGCCGGTCGAGCTTCGGATGCGTCTTTCTGATACTCGCGTTCGCGGTCGTACGGAAGGGTCGGTAGCTGTACGGGCGGCACGTCGGAGCCGGTAACCGGTCCCACCTTTCACATGGCCGCAGGTCGGGCTTCGGGATGCTTGTACTCCCGGTCGTACGGGCGCGGCGTGTTGGTGATTCGGCGCGGGGCTTGCCGTGCGGGCGGAGACGGCAAATGGGGCCGCGCGGGGGTCGTGGGGTGAGTGCCGCGGGGGTTCTCAGGTCTGAGGTGGGTGACGGCCGGGCGGGGGGCGGGCGGCGGGATGTGACTTCAGTGAGCGCCGTAGGGGTTTCGCGGTGTGAGGGGTCAAGGGGCGCGCAGGCGGGCGCGGGCGGCGGCGGCGCGGGGGTCCGCCTGGGGGAGGCTGGAGGTGAGGCGTTCGAGGAGCTGGAAGTCCTCGCGGCCGTTCATCGTCTGGGCGTATGTCCACAGGTCCTCGGGGGCGCCGCGTTGGAGGAGGCAGGTGCGTACCAGGACCTCCAGTTCGTCGCGCTCGCGGCGGATCTCGGGGGACTCGGAGCGGGCCAGCAGGGGGCCGGGGTAGGCGCGGGCCACCAGGGAGGCGGGGTGGTCGGCGGCCAGGAGGCGGCGCAGGTCCAGGAAGTCGGCCTCGACGGGGCAGGCCAGGTGGTAGGGCTTGGCGTCGATGGGGACGTCCAGCTGGGTGCGCAGCCGGTGGATCTCGGCGCGGATGGTGACCGGATTGCCGAGGTCGCCGTACAGGTGGAAGGAGAGCTGCTCGGCCGTGAGGCCGCGCGGGTGGAGCGCCAGGATGGCGAGGATCTCGGCGTGGCGGAGGGAGAGCAGCACCTTGCGGCCGCCGACGATGGCCGTCGGCGGGCCGTCGCCGAGGAAGGTGAGGGCGAGGGCGGCGGGTGTGGAGGCGGTGTTGGAGGTGGCGCGCAGCAGGTAGCCGTCGGAGAACGGCTCCAGGAGCGCGATCCGCCCGTCGCGCAGGATCATGCGCTCGCCGGTGACGGGAAGCTGGAGGCGCGGCCCGAGCTGGCCGCCGGGGTCGCCGGCGATGACCCGGCCGCCGGCGGAGAGCAGCACGGCGGGGCGGGCGCGGAGCGACTCGTAGCGGCGGCGCAGGGAATCGTCGTGGTCGCGCATGCGGAGCGCGAGCTGGGTCTCGGCCAGCTTCGCGGTGGCGGCCACGAGGGCGACGGTGGCGGGGTGGAGGCTGGGCGCGGTGCCGCTGACGTCCACGCAGCCGAGGAGCTGCCCGGTCTCCGGGTCGGTGATGGGGGCGGCGCTGCAGGACCAGACGCGCAGCACGCGCATGAGGTGCTCTTCGGAGTAGACGTGAACAGGCCGCCTGAGCGCGAGCGCGGTGCCGATGCCGTTGGTGCCGGCGGCCTCCTCGGCCCAGCGGTAGCCGCCGGCGAGGCCGACCTCGTCGGCGCGGCGCATGGTGGCGGTGTGGCCGTCGCGCCACAGGACGCGGCCCTCGCGGTCGGTGAGGACCATGATGTGCTCGCCCTCGTCCGCGACCGTGCGCAGGGTCTGCTTGATGAGCGGGAGCAGGGGCCGCAGGGGGTGGGTCTCGAACGCGTTCTTCACCTGCCCGGGGTCGTGGGCGGCGGGCGCGCCGGGGGCGTCGGGGTCGATGCCGGCGGCGAGCGAGCGGCGCCAGGAGTCGCGGATCAGCTTGCGCGGGCCTGCGGGAACCGGGGCGGCAGCGGTCACCACCTCGTGCGCGGCCTGCAGACGGCGGGAGTATGCGTCAAGGTGAGCGTAACTCATCAGCCACTCCAAGTAATCGTCCCCTAGGGGGAGCATCCGCGTTGGGGTGCCGCCCGCGCAAGCAGTTCAGGGGATTGCCGAGGGTGATTGAACGATAGCAACGTGTGTGCAACGTCACTGCCGCTAGCGTTCCGGCGTACCGCGTCGGCGTGGTGCGGCCGCTCCGGTCGACGCGATTGGCCGGGTCCCGGACGCTGGAGGGGGGCCGGGACCCGGCCAAGAAGATGTCCGGATTCACGGCCCGGGAGCGAAACACCTGCAAGCCTCCAGTACATGCCGAGGCCCAAACACCGTAGGCTCGTGGCAGTCAAGAACGCGGAGCCACGAGGAGCGCACGACGGTGAACCCAGGGGATGTCAACCTGCAGCAGCTGCTGGAGCAGGCCCAGCTCATGCAGCAGCAGCTCGTGAGCGCCCAGCAGGAGCTCAACGACGCGCAGATCGAGGGCTCGGCCGGCGGCGGGATGGTCACCGCCGTCGTCAACGGCTCGGGCGAGCTGCTGGAGCTCAAGATCGATCCGAGTGTCATCGACGCCGGAGACGCGCAGGACACTGCCGACACGATCGCCGACCTGGTGATCGCCGCCGTGCGCGACGCCGTCAGGGCGGCCGGCGACCTGCAGCAGGAGAAGCTCGGGCCGCTGGCCCAGGGGCTGGGCGGCGGCGGCCTCGGCCAGCTGCCAGGGTTCTAGCGATGTACGAAGGGGTCGTCCAGAATCTGATCGACGAGCTGGGCCTGCTGCCCGGCGTAGGTCCCAAGAGCGCGCAGCGCATCGCCTTCCATCTGCTGGCGGCCGACCCGGCCGACGTCAAGCGGCTGGCGCACGCGTTGCTGGAGGTCAAGGAGAAGGTCCGGTTCTGCCGGGTGTGCGGCAACGTGGCCTCCGAGGAGGAGTGCCGCATCTGCCGCGACCCGCGCCGCGACACTCACGTGATCTGCGTGGTGGAGGAGTCGAAGGACGTCGTCGCGATCGAGAAGACGCGCGAGTTCCGCGGCACCTACCACGTGCTCGGCGGTGCCATCAGCCCGATCGACGGTGTCGGCCCCGACGACCTGCGGATTCGCGAGCTCATGACCCGGCTGGCCGACGGCCGGGTGACGGAGCTCATCCTCGCCACAGACCCCAATCTCGAGGGTGAGGCGACGGCTACCTACCTTGCCCGTCTGGTCAAGCCGATGGGTGTGAAAGTGACACGACTGGCCAGCGGTCTGCCCGTGGGCGGTGATCTCGAGTACGCCGACGAGGTGACCTTGGGCCGCGCGTTCGAAGGACGGAGGCTGCTGGATGTCTGACGAGTGGGGAGCGCTGGCGGAGGAGATCGCCGGTCACGCGCAGAACTACGTCGACGGCCTGGCGAGGGTCGCGGGCGGCGAGGGGGGCGACGCCATCTGGTCGCTGCTCCTGGTCGAGGTCGCCCAGGTGAGCCTGGCGGGCGCCAAGCTCGGCGCCAACCGCGACGTGATCCTCTCGGGCAACTACGAACCGCCGCTGAGCGAGGATCCCGACATCGACGGGGTGCGCACGGCCCTGGCCGAGCGGCTCGGCCCGGTCGACGACTACGCCGAGGTGTTCGACCCGTACAAGGACACCGGGGTGACTCCCTACCGTCTGTCCGACGACCTGACGGCGGTGGCCGCCGATCTCATCCACGGACTGCGCCACTATCAGGCGGGCCGGCCGCACGAGGCGCTGTGGTGGTGGCAATACTCCTACTTCAACACCTGGGGCAACCACGCGGGCGCGGCCATGCGCGCGCTGCAGGCCCTGGCCGCGCACTCGCGGCTCGACGTGGCGGAAGAGGTCACGACCGGGTAGGTGTCCACATAGTGGTTGGCACATCAGTGGCATGAGACGTCCCAAGTAGACTGGGCTTTCACAGTCCAGATCGGGAGACTCTCGTGGCACTCGTTGTGCAGAAGTACGGTGGTTCGTCCGTTGCCGACGCGTCCTCCATCAAAAGGGTGGCGCAGCGTATCGTCACGACGAAAAAAGCCGGCAACGACGTCGCCGTCATCGTCTCCGCCATGGGTGACACCACCGACGAGCTGCTCGACCTGGCCGAGCAGGTGTCGCCGCTGCCGCAGGGCCGCGAGCTCGACATGCTCCTGACCGCGGGCGAGCGCATCTCGATGGCGCTGCTGGCGATGGCGATCGCCAACCTCGGCCACGAGGCGCGCTCGTTCACCGGCTCGCAGGCGGGTGTGATCACCAATTCCACCCACGGCAAGGCGCGCATCATAGACGTGACGCCGAGCCGCATCCAGGAGGCCATCGACCAGGGCCACATCGCGATCGTGGCCGGCTTCCAGGGCGTCTCGCAGGACACCAAGGACATCACCACGCTCGGCCGCGGCGGCTCCGACACCACCGCGGTCGCGCTGGCGGCGGCGCTCGAGGCCGACGTGTGCGAGATCTACACCGACGTCGACGGCATCTTCACCGCCGACCCGCGCATCGTGCCGGCCGCCCGCCGGATCCCGCGCATCTCCTACGACGAGATGATGGAGATGGCGGCCTGCGGCGCGAAGATCCTCCACCTGCGCTGCGTCGAGTACGCTCGCCGTTTCGACCTGCCGATCCACGTACGCAGCTCGTACAGCAACAAGGAAGGCACGTGGGTCGTCTCCGACCCCTACTCCGAAGGAACCGAGATGGAGCAGCCGATCATCTCCGGCGTGGCACACGACCGGAGCGAGGCCAAGATCACTGTTGTCGGGGTCCCCGACAAGGTCGGTGAGGCTGCCGCGATCTTCAAAACCCTGGCCGACGCCGAGGTCAACATCGACATGATCGTGCAGAACGTCTCGGCCGCGGCGACGGGCCGCACCGACATCTCCTTCACGCTGCCGACGGCCGACAGCCAGACGGCGCTCACGGCGCTGAAGAAGATCCAGGCCCGGATAGGGTTCGAGTCGCTGCTGTTCGACGACCAGATCGGCAAGGTCTCGCTGATCGGCGCGGGCATGCGTTCCCACCCCGGCGTCACGGCCACGTTCTTCGCGGCTCTCGCGGACGCGGGGGTCAACATCGAGATGATCTCCACCTCGGAGATCCGGATTTCCGTGGTCGTCGGGCAGGACGACGTGGACTCGGCGGTCGCCGCCGCCCACCACGCCTTCGACCTCGACGTCGACCAGGTCGAAGCCGTTGTGTATGGAGGTACCGGACGATGAGCAGACCCAATCTGGCCCTGATCGGCGCGACCGGCGCCGTGGGCACCGTCATGCGCGACATCGTCTCGTCGCGTGACGACGTCTGGGGCGAGGTCCGCCTGGTCGCCTCCCCGCGCTCGGCGGGCAAGGTGCTGCGGGTCCGCGGCGAGGACGTCGTCGTGCGGGCGCTCGCGCCCGAGGTGTTCGACGGCATCGACATCGCCATCTTCGACGTGCCCGACGAGGTGTCGGCCGAGTGGGTGCCGATCGCCGCGGAGCGGGGCGCGATCGTGATCGACAAGTCCGGCACGTTCCGGATGGACCCCGACGTCCCGCTGGTGGTGCCGGAGGTCAACCCGCACGACGCGCGCCAGCGCCCGCGCAACATCATCTCGACGCCCAACTGCACCACGCTGTCGATGATGGCGGCCATGGGCGCCCTGCACGCCGAGTACGGCCTCCAAGAGCTCGTGGTGGCCTCCTACCAGGCGGTGTCCGGCGCCGGCGTGGCGGGCTCGGCCAGGCTTTACGACGAGGTCGAGGCGCTGGCCGGCGACCGGTCGATCGGCCAGGCGGCGGGCGACGTGCGCAAGGCGCTGGCCAACAAGCTGCCTGACGACTCGCCGTTCCCCGCGCCCGTCGCGTTCAACGTGGTGCCGTGGGCGGGCTCCTACAAGGACGGTGGCTGGGCCTCGGAGGAGCTCAAGCTCCGCAACGAGTCCCGCAAGATCCTCGGCATCCCCGGCCTGAAGGTCTCCGCGACCTGCGTCCGGGTGCCGGTGATCACCACCCACTCGCTGGCGGTGCACGCGCGCTTCGAGCGCGAGATCACGGTGGCCGACGCGCACCGGGTGCTGGAGGCGGCGCCGACGGTGGTCCTGATGGACGACCCCGCCAACGGCGTCTTCCCCACTCCGGCCGACGTCGTCGGCACCGACCCGACCTATGTCGGCCGGGTCCGCCAGGCGGTCGACTTCCCCAACACGCTCGACCTGTTCGTCTGCGGTGACAACCTCCGCAAGGGCGCCGCGCTGAACGCGGCCGAGATCGCGGAGCTGGTCGCCGCCGAGTTCTGACCGAGCGGCCGGGGTACGGGCCCGTCACCTGAAGAGGATGTCCCAGTGGTCGCCCTCGTCGGCGAAGACGGTGCCTGACGGCGAACGGTACAACCGGGCGCCGTCACCCCGCACCCCGGCCGGTTCGGCGGTCTTCTTGATGTAGCGGTCGATGCACTTGTTGTGCCCGATGTCGAGCTTGTGGCCGCTGCCGTGGCTGAAGCGGCCGGGCGCGTGCCCGGTCTCGGTGCCGCCGGTGACGGTGACGGAGCAGCCGCTGCGCTTCTTGAGCTGGACCATCCGCTGCACGGTCGCGGTGCGTACGGATTCGAGCGAGGTGCAGTGGCGGACGTGCCGGTTCGCGCAGCCGCCCGACGAGGTCCAGCGCAGGCCGGCCTGCTTGAGCCAGCGGGTGGCGTGGCTGTGCGACAGGTGCATGGTCGCGTACCTGGGCTTGACCCGGGCCAGCTTCACGCGCCGCTTGCCGCGGCTGTCGGTGCCCTCCAGCGCCTCGTGGGCCCGGGACCGCCAGCCTGCTTCGTAGTCGTGCCACCTGGTCCTGTGGGCCGGTGGGCCCGCGCGGTAGCCGGACCAGCCGATGTCCCGGACGTGCCGTCCGGCTTCGCGGATCCGGTGCGCGGCATGCTCGTGGCGAGGGGCCAGCGAGCGGGCGCCGCCGTACGTCCAGTCCAGGCCGTCGTTTCTGTTCTCGAGTGAGTCGATCCAGCGGGGAGCCTTGAACGCGTCCTCGATGCGAATGATCGGCACCAGCTCCTCTCCCAGGTCCTTACCGGGAGGGATCGGAGTGGCTGAGGCGGCGGTGGCCATGGCGATTATGGAAGTTTCTATAGCAAAGAGCGCGACCACGCAGAGCCGCACTGTCCTACGTATCCACATGTCTGTGCCTTTTCGCGGAATAGCCCTTCCGCTGGAATCATCAATCCCACGCTTCACATGAGATGACCCCTGTCTCAGCGGCATCTTTGCCCTGTGTCTGCGATCACCGTGCGGGTTCATGACCTAACCCGGCATCAAGCCGTAAAGTGACGAACGTGGCCGAAGCCCGAAACCGAGGATCGGAGAGCACCCGGGAGGTCATCGTCGCGACGGCCCTCAGGCTGTTCCGGGAGCGTGGCTTCGAGGCGACGACGATGCGGGCCATCGCCGCCGAGGCCGGGGTGTCGGTGGGCAACGCCTACTACTACTTCGACAGCAAGGAAGCGCTGGTCCAGGCGTACTACGACCGCGCCCAGGCCGAGCACGAGGAGGCCTGCGCGGAGTTGCTGGCCACCGAGCGCGCCTTCGCGGCCCGCCTGAGTGGCGTGCTGCGGGAGTGGGTACGGGTCTCGGAGCCGTACCACGCGTTCGCCGTCAAGTTCTTCAAGCACGCGGCCGAGCCGGCCAACCCGCTCAGCCCGTTCAGCGCCCAGTCCTCCCCGGCCAGGGAGGCGTCGATCGCCATCTACCGTCAGGTGGTCGAGGGCGCGGCCGACCGCATGGACGCCGAGCTGCGCGAGGAGCTGCCCGAGCTGCTCTGGTTGCTGTCGATGGGCATGGTGCTGTTCTGGGTGCACGACACCTCGCCGGGGTGTGCGCGCACGTACCGGCTGATCGAGGTGACCGTGCCGCTGGTCGACCGGCTGGTGGGGATGTCACACCTGCCGGGGCTGCGCGGCATCACCAAGGACTTCATCGCGGCGATGCACGAGCTCAGGGCATAGGCGTACCACATACCGATTGGTATGGTGCGGTGCATGACGCAGAACTGGGGCATGACCATTCCCTTCTACGACCGTTCGCTCGCCGCGTCGAAGGAGCTGATCGAGGAGCTGCCGTCGCTCGGTTACACCGATCTGTGGTCCGCGGAGGTGAACGGCGCCGACGGGTTCACGCCCCTGGCCCTGGCCTCGCAGTGGGCCCCGGGAACGCGGCTCGGCAGCGCGATCGTGCCGGTCTCCACGCGCGGCCCCGGCCTGCTGGCGATGTCCGCCGCGACGCTGGCCGACCTGGCGCCGGAGCGGTTCGTGCTGGGCATCGGCTCGTCCTCGCCGGCCATCGTGGAGCGCTGGAACGCGATGGAGTTCACCAAGCCGTACGCGCGCACCCGCGACACCCTGCGCTTCCTGCGGGCCGCCCTGGCCGGCGAGAAGGTGTCGGAGACGTACGAGACGTTCGCGGTCAAGGGGTTCAAGCTGGAGCGGGCGCCGAAGGTCGCGCCGAAGATCGTGCTCGCCGCGCTCCGGCCCCGGATGCTCCGGCTGGCCGCCGAGGAGGCCGACGGCGCGATCACGAACTGGCTCTCGCCCGACGACGTGCGCAAGGTCCGCGCGGAGGTCCGGCCGGAGACCGAGCTGATCGCCCGCCTGTTCGTCTGCGTCAGCGAGGACGCGGACGCGGTACGCGAGCGCGGGCGCTGGATGCTGGCCAGCTACCTCACGGTGCCCGCCTACGCGGCCTTCCACGACTGGCTGGGCCGCGGCGAGCAGTTGCGCCCGCTGCACGAGGCGTGGGCCGCCGGCGACCGCAAGGCCGCGCTCCAGGCCATCCCGGACGAGGTCGTCGACGCGCTCATCGTGCACGGCGACGCGGCCACCTGCCGGGCCAGGATCCAGGAGTACGTGGACAACGGCCTCGACACGCCCGTGCTGGCGCCCATCCCCGGTGAGACCCCGATCGCCCAGGCCGTCCGGGACCTCGCGCCGAAAGCCTGATCGTTAGGAACCAATCCCCGTGGGTAACACGTTATGTCGTGAAACCGGGGTAAGGGGATCACATGAAGCCGAAACCAGCACGCGCCGCCGCGGTCTATCGGACGTACCGCGAAGTGAGCAAGCCGGGCTCCCCGTCTCTCATGACGAGAGTGCGGGCGACCCCGCGCATGATCGGCGACGTGATGCGCGGCCGGTACGACGGGCTCGGCAAGGGCAAGCTGGGGCTCATGGCGATGGGCGTGGTCTACATGATCTCGCCCATCGACCTGGTGCCCGACTTCCTCGTCCTGATCGGGGTCGCCGACGACTTCGGGGTGTTCCTGTGGCTGATGGCGTCGCTGCTCGGGGAGAGCGGCCGCTACGTCGACTGGGAGCAGCGCAAGGTCGTCACCGGGCACGTGGAGGCCCGGCCGCAGGAAGGCTAGATCTCCTCCATGCGCAGCCAGGCGCGTGACGGGAGCGGGTGGCCGAACAACCGCGCCGCGTTCCCGTACGCGACCCTGGCGATGTCGGCCGGCGGCAGCGGGCCGAGGTTGCGCGCCACAGCCTTCTGCGTGTCGGGCCACGTCGAGTCGGAGTGCGGGTAGCCGCTCTCCTGCAGCACGTGGTCGAGGCCGACCGCGAGCCGCACCCCCGAGAGCGCGTGGTCGTTGAGCGTGCCGAAGAAGAAGTTGCGGCGCAGCACCTCGCTGGGCTTCAGCCCGCCCTCCCACGACGTCTCGCCGCCCGTCACCGGGTGGTCGAGCGCGTAGTCGGCCCGATCGGCCAGCATCGGCAGCCAGCCCACCCCGCCCTCCACGATGAGGATCCGCAGGTTGGGGAAGCGCAGCGGCAGCCCGGACCACAGCCAGTCGGCGCACGCGAACATCGCGCCGGTCGGCATCAGCGTGGTGATCGCCTCGATCGGCGTGTCGGGCGACGGCACCGGCGACCAGCTGGACGCGCCGGTGTGGAGGGCGACCACGGTGCCGGTCTCCTCGCAGGCCGCGAAGAACGGATCCCAGTGGCCGCTGTGGATGGACGGCAGCCGCAGCCGCGTCGGGAACTCGGGGAACACCACGGCCTTGAAACCGCGCGCCGCGTTGGCCCTGATCTCCTTGGCGGCCACGTCAGGGTCGGGCAGCCAGGGCAGCTGCAGCCCGATGATCCGCTCGGGGAAGGTGCCGGCCCAGACGTCGATGTGCCAGTCGTTGTAGGCCTTGACCAGGGCCAAGCCGAGCTCCTGGTCGCGGGTCCTGGCGAAGGCCATGCCGGACTGGCCCGCCACCATGCCGGGGAAGCAGAGCGCGGCCCACACGCCCGCGGTGTCCATGTCCTTGACGCGGGCCTCGATGTCGTAGCAGCCGGGACGCATGTTCTCGAACCTGACCGGGTCGAGCGTCCACTGCTCGCGCGGCAGGCCGGCGCCGACGTCGAGCCCCGCGCAGGGATAGGTGGCGCCTCCATAGCGCCACACCTGGTGACCGGCCTCGGTCTCCACCACCTTCGGCGCGACGTCGGCGAATTTCTCCGGCACCCGGTCCTCGAAAAGGTCGGGGGGCTCGATCAGATGATCGTCGGCGGAAATGATCACGTAGTCGCGCCGCCTCGGCTCTGGGTCGGGAAGCAGCGGCGTAGTCACGCAGGTAACCGTACGACGGCTGGATAACGTGGAACAAGCTGCGAGGTCTCTAATTGCGATCTGCTGTGTTTGATTGGCGATCCTTCGGATCGCCGGCTCGTCGCTCAGACCCGGCGCCTTCCCTCGTCGCTCGGTCGCTGTGCTTATGGCGATCCTGCGGATCGCGGCTCGTCGCTCAGACCCGGCGTCTTCCCTCGTCGCTCGGTCGCTTCGCTCCCTCCCTCCTCAGTCCAGACACCGGCGCTCCTCGCGGGGCTCCCTCCCTCCTCAGTCCAGGCACCGGCGCTCCTCGCAAGACCTTCCCCATGGAAGGTCGGGCACCGGTGCTGCCCCGTTAGGTGAGGAGGTGTTGGCGGAGTTCGGTGAGGGCGTCGGGGGTGAGGCCGAGGGTTTTCGTCGCGTACGACTCTATGGAGTCGTGGCGGGCGCGTAAGTCGGTGAGGAACAGGTGCATCGCTTCCGCCGGGGCCAGGCCGAAGCCGGGCCAGAGCGTTCCGTCCGGGTGGCGGGCCGTCCAGTCGGCGATGAAGCGGTCGGTGGCCAGGCCGGTCAGGGCGTAGTCGGCGACGATGTCGTCCTCGGCGACGCCCAGGAGGGACAGCACGATCGCCAAGAGGAGGCCGGTGCGGTCCTTGCCCGCGGCGCAGTGGACGACGACGGGCGCGCTGTCGGCGCGGCAGATCGTCTCCATGGCGGTGCGCAGGTTGGCGACCCCGTCCTCGGTCACCTCCAGGTAGCGGTCCGCCAGGTAGCGGGCGACGCCCCGGTCCTCTTCGTAGAGGGCGAAGTCCCAGCGGCGGCCCTCGATGGGCAGGTTGTGGTAGGCCAGCCCGTGCTCCTCGGGGACCCGGCCGTACTTCTCCGCCTCGAAGGGGTTGCGCAGGTCGATGACGGTGCGCACGCGCAGCGCCCGGAACGTGTCGAGGTCCTCGCCGGCCAGCCAGCCGAGGGAGTCGGCGCGGTAGAGGCGCTGCCAGCGGACGGACCGGCCGTCGGCGGTGGCATATCCGCCAACGTCACGAAAATTGTGGATGTTGGCGAATTTGATGTGCCGGATCACGTCCAACACCTTAATCGGCGCGGACTTCCTCCGGCTCGGGTACGGACTCCTGCGCCTTCCTGTCGGCCACCTCGCGCCTGATGAGCAGCACCCAGCCGCCGATCGCGATGCCGATGAAGAGCCACCACTGCACGCCGTAGGCGAGGTTGAGCCCGCCGCCCGCGCCCACGTCGGGCTCGGTCACCGGCTCGGGGGCGGCGGCGCCCGCGGGCTCCTGCCCGGTCAGCTCGACGTACCCGTCGAGCAGGGGATACGGCAGGGACCGGCCGATCGAGGCCGGGTTGATGAGCAGCACCTGCCGGGGCGGCAGCCCGGACCGCTCCCTGATGCCGCTGCCGGCCTCGGTCTCGCTCGGGCGTAGCCTCCCGGTGACAGTTACCTCACCCGTGGGCGGCGGCGGCACCGCGGGATACTCGTCGGCGGTGGCGCCCGCCTTGACCCAGCCCCGGTTGACCAGAACGGCGTGGCCGCCGCCGATGGGCAGGGGAGTGAGCACGTAGTAGCCCGGCCGCCCGCCCTGCGGCCGACGGCGCACGACGAGCTCCTGCTGGGGGTCGTACGTGCCGGTGACCGTGACGTTCTTGAACCGGTCGGACTCCTTGGCCGGCCGGCCCGGCTGGACGAGGGTCTCCAGGGGCACCGGGGCGCTCTCGATGTTGCGGGTGACCAGGTCGCTGTTGGCCGAGCGTTCCTCGAAGCGCCCGAACTGCCACTGCCCCAGCAGCACGAAGGCGGGGATCACGAGCAGCACGACGACGTGGAGCGCGATCCACCGGGGTGTGAGCAGGAACCGGTACACGCTTCAAGGGTAGGCACCGCGGCGGGTGGTCCCGCACGCGGCTCAGGCGATCTTACGCGCAGCTCCCGGCAGCGGGGTGACCTCGCTCGGGCCGCCCACCTCGTGGCCTTCGGCGCACCGGAAGTGCTGCTCGACGAGGGCGCCGCAGTCGCGGTGGGAGAGCAGCACGGGCGGCCCCTCCTCGCCCGTGAGGTACTTGTCGCCCCAGTGCATGAGCGCGACCAGCAGCGGATAGAGGTCGCGCCCCTTCTCGGTCAGCCGGTACTCGTCGCGTTGCCGCTGGCCCGGCTCGCGGTAGGGGACCTTGCGCAGCAGCCCTTCGTCGACCAGGCGCGTCAGCCGGGCGCTGAGCACCTGGCGCGGCGCGCCGGTGTTGGACTGCATGTCGGCGAACCGTCTCACGCCGCTGAACGCCTCACGCAGCACGAGGAAGGTCCATTTCTCCCCGACGACGTCCAGGGTGCTCTCGATCGAGCAGTTGTTCACCCGGAAAGGCACGTTCATGCCGCACATTCTACCTGAGTTCAATTGACAGACTCAGGTCTGCTGAAGCAAGCTGAGTTCATGTCTGGAACTCAGGGGGAACCTCCGTGCGGCGTGCTGATCCGTCCGGCCGTGAGCGACGACGCCGAGCGCGTCCGGCGCTTCCTGACGGGCCTATCCCTGCACACGCAGACCCTGCGCTTCTTCGCCGGCGTCAGCCGTCCGGCGGCGAGTCTGGTGTGCGCGCTCATCGAGGTGAACGAGACCAGGGACGCGCTCGTCGCCGTGCTGGAGGGAGAGATCGTCGGCCACGCCATGAGCTACCGGGGCGGCCAGACCGACGTGGAGATCGCGGTGGTGGTGGCCGACCAGTGGCAGGGGTTCGGGCTCGGCCCCGCGCTGATCGACACGCTGCTGGCCAGGGCGACCGTGCGCGGGGCCAGCACCGTCGGCATGGACGTGCTCGGTGACAACCGCAAGGTGCTGGGCATGATCCGCAGGATCTGGCCGGGCGCGCAGATGAAAGTATCCGCCGGATCGGTGGAGGTGACCGCTATGATCCGAGAGGCCCAGATATTTGCGGAACAAGGTTCTGGTGGCTCACCATTGACAGTGTGAAGAGTGCCAAGAACGGACGCGACGGCCGGACCCGGATCATCGAGGGGGCCCTCCGCCGATTCAGCCAGGATGGGGTGTCGGCCACCACCCTGGCCAGCCTCCGTGACGAGAGTGGTGTGAGCGTAGGCAGCTTCTACCACCACTTCGCGAGCAAGGAGCACGTCTTCGGCGTGCTCTACGCCGAGACGCTCCGGGCCTACCAGCAGGAGTTCGTCGCCGAGCTGAGGCGCCACGACGACGCCCGCGACGGCGTGGAGGCCGTGGTCGCCTTCCATATGCGCTGGTCGGGCGAGCACCCCGAGCGGGCCAGGCTGCTCGTCAGCGAGCGCCCGCCGCGCAAGCAGGAGCCGGGCGGCGCCGAGGTGGCCGAGGCCCGGCGCGAGTTCTTCCGCCAGGTGTCCGACTGGTGGCGGCCGCACATGAGGAACGGCATGCTCCAGCCCGTCTCCCCGACCATGTGCTACGTGCTGTGGCTCGGGCCGGCGCAGGAGATCTGCCGGCTGTGGTTCGCCGGCGCGCACACCCCGACCGACGAAGAGGTCAAGGGCCTGGCCGAGGCCGCCTGGCACAGCCTGCGCCAGCGCGACGAGGACTAGCGGTCAGGCGGGCTGCCGCACCCGCGTCCGCACCCTCCAGCTCGCCGCGTCGAGCGAGATGTCCAGCCGCAGCTCTCCCCGCTGCCGGCGCAGCCCCGGCACCCGCACGCGGTCCTGGACGTCGAAGCGCCCGCCGCGCGAGTAGCCGAACCCGAGCTCCCCGGGCAGCACCCGGAGGTCGTCGCGGTTGCCGCAGTGCGGGCACGTCCACGACACCAGGTCCAGGCCGCGGTTGTAGTCGGAGCAGGCGGCGAAGTAGTCGTCGGGCACGAAACGCGCCTCGCAGGCCAGACAGGGGATGAGCACGGGATCCGCTCCTCTTCGAACGGCGGGGGAGAGCATCCAAGAGATACCCCGCCACACTTGTGCCTCGCTTGGAGAATGCTGCGGTATCTCGTAACAGTATGATCACTGACAGTATCGGATCATGCGTGTTGGTTCACGGTGAAAGGATGGTGTCGTGGAACGACTGCGCGATCATCTCCTGGAGACCGGTTACACAGTGGACGGCGTGCGCGACCGGCTGGGCGACGTCGCGGCCTCCGCGCTCGCCCGCGAAGAGCTGGTCCCGGCCCTGCGCGCCACCGCCGACGGCGACCCGCTCGGCGCGCTGATCCGGCTCTGGTGGCTCGGCGTTCCCGTCGAGGCCGCGAGCCTGCCGGCGGTGGTCCTGGAGTCCGGGCTGGTCAGCGCCGAGGGCGACACGGTCCGCGCCGACGTGCACCTGCAGCCCTGGGAGAGCGACGGCTACGTGGTCTCCGACCGCAAGGTGCGCCCCGGCGACCCGGCTCTCCGCCCCGACCACGTGGTCGGCGCGGGCGGCGCGTCCGCCAACCTCGCCCAGCTCGTCACCCGCCGCCCCGCCGACCGGGCGCTCGACCTCGGCACCGGCTGCGGCGTGCAGGTGGTGTCGCTCGACGGCCGGGCCTCTCACGTGACGGCCACCGACGTCAACCCGCGGGCGATCGAGCTGGCCCGGCTCAGCTGGCGGCTCTCGGGCGTGTCCGGCGTGGACGCCCGCGTCGGCTCGCTGTTCGAGCCGGTCGCGGACGAGCACTACGACCTGATCGTGGCCAACCCGCCGTTCGTGATCTCTCCGGGCGGCACGCTGACCTACCGCGAGACCGGCGCCGGCGGCGACGCGTTCTGCCGCGATCTCGTACGGGAGACGCCGCGCCATCTCAGCCCCGGCGGCCAGGCCCACTTCCTGGCCAGCTGGCTGCACGTGGAGGGGGAAGACTGGCGCGAGCGGGTGGGCGGCTGGCTGCGCGAGGGCGGCTGCGACGCCTGGGTGGTGCAGCGCGACGTGCAGGACCCGGCCGAGTACGTCGAGCTGTGGCTGCGCGACGCCGCCGAGCAGGGCACCCCCGGTTACACCGGGCGCTACGACCGGTGGCTGGCCTGGTTCGAGGAGCACAAGGTCGAGGCGGTCGGCTTCGGCTGGATCAGCATGCGCAACTCCGGCACCCTCGACCCGGTGGTCCGCGTCGAGCAGCTCACCCACCAGGTGGCGCTGCCGGTCGGCGACTACGTGGACGGCGTGCTCGACGCGATCGCGGCCGCCCACCGCGTGCGCGACCTGCCGTCGGTCCGGCTGCGCACCGCCGACGGCCTGCTGGACGAGCGCGTCGGGCTGCCCGGCGCGGAGGACCCGATGCGCATCGTGCTGCGCCAGACCACCGGGCTGCGCCGCACCCGCGAGGTCGGCACGGTCGAGGCGGCGCTGGCCGGCGTGTGCGACGGCGAGCTGGCGCTCGGGCCCCTGCTCAACGTTATCGCCGAACTGGTCGGCGACGGCGGCGCCCCGCAGACCGAGGCCATCCGCCCCCTCATCGCCGAGGGCTACTTCCTCCTCTGACCGCTTCGCCGGAGGGCTGCGATCCGGCGTTGATCGGCTGTTGACCGGCGCCGTGGAAACTTCTGACCACGACGCGGCCCTGGGGGGTTCGAGGACCGTGTCGGGTCCGGCCGGTCGCCGTTGTGAGGCGGCTAGCCGCCGCGCGGAGCATCCGGATGACCGGGCCCCCTAGCGACGCGCGGTGGTCAGGCGGCCGGCCGGGCCGCCGATCCACCTGTACGGACCACGGGGGTTCGTGACTCCCAAAGGACAGCCTTGTTTAACCATGTGTGGATGACACGTCTGGACGACGAGCTGTACTCAGGACTCGACGACCTTCCCGCCGGCCTTCCCGGCGACGGGGACGCTGTCGAGCAGGCTCCTGACGTCGCCGGCCTCGGGAGCGCCGAGCCGGGTGAAGATGGCGAGGGCCCCACGTAGGCACTCGGCGCTCCTGGCCGCGCTGCCCAGCCCCTTGAGCGCGCGGCCCAGCACCGTGAGCGACAGCGCTTCCCCGTACGGATGACCGATCTCGCGGGAGACGACCAGCGCCTGCTCGGCGTGGCGCACCGCGTCCTCGTAGCGTTCGGCGGCGATGAACGTCTCGGCCAGCCGCGAGCACACCCGCTGCTCCCACACCCGCTGCTTGCCGGCCCGGAAGAAGGCCAGGCACTCGGCGTGGTGGTGGACGGCCTCGGTCAGCCGGCCCACCCGGGACAGCACGATGCCGAGGTGGTAGCGGGCCCTGGCGGTGCCGGCGCCGCTGCCGATCTCGGTGAAGATGGCCAGGCCCTTCTCCGCCGCCGCGATGGCGTCCTCGGGCCGGCCCAGGCCGAGATGGTCGCGGGCCGAGTAGCTGAGCACCAGCGCCTCGCCCGCAGGCACGCCGTTCTCCCGGTACCAGCGCATCGCCGCCTCGAACCAGGCCAGCGCCTCGGTGTGGCGGCGCTGCCGGCCCACCACGACGGCCAGCGCGTTGAGCACCTCGCCGGTGACGATCTTCTCCCCGCGGGTCGCCGACAGCTCGTGGACCCGGGTGAACTGCTCCTCGGCCTCCGGCAGCCGGTTGCCGGCGAACAGCACCCGGCCGAGCACGTACCGGGCACGCAGCTCGCTGCCCCGGTCGCCGAGCCGGAGCGCGGTGGCCAGCACGGCGCGGGTGCCGTGGTCGAACTCGCGGGTGTGGGTGCCGGACTCCAGCAGCGGCTCCATGGCCACCAGCAGGTCGCCGGCGGGCAGCAGCTGCTCGCCCGCGCGGGCGGAGGCGGCGGCCTGGTTGATGGTGGCGAACAGCGCGTCGCCCTCGACGATCAGCCAGGCGACGGCCTCGTCGGCGGTGCCGAACGTGCGCCCGCTGCCGACCACCACCAGGTTGTCGGAGATCATGCTGCCCTCGTAGGCCAGCCGGTGCGCCGACTGGGTCGAGGCCAGGTAGAAGCCGAGCAGGCGGCGCAGCGCGAGCGTGCGCGCCTGCTGCCGCTCGGCCCTGTCCAGCTCCCGCCGGGCGAACAGCTTGAGCAGGTCGTGGAACCGGTAGCGGCCGGGCGCGGGCGCTTCCACCAGGCTCGCGTCGACCAGCGACTCCAGCACGTCCTCCGCCTCGATCGCGGTCATCGACAGCAACGCGGCCGCCGCCCCGATCGAGATGTCCGGCCCGTTGGGCAGCGACAGCAGCCGGAAGGCGCGCTGCTGCGTCTGGTCGAGCTGGCCGTAGCCGAGCGCGAACGTGGCCTCCACGGCCAGGTTGCCGACCCGCATCTCGTCCAGCCGGCGCTGCTCGTCGGCCAGCCGGGGCACCAGCGAGGCGACGGTCCACGACGGGCGGGCGGCCAGCCTGGCCGCGACGATCCGCACCGCCAGCGGCAGGAACCCGCAGGCGGCGACCACGTCCATGGCGGCGCCGTGCTCGGCCGCGACCCGCTCGGGCCCGGCCACCGCGGCGAACAGCGACAGCGCCTCGTCGGGCTCCATCACGTCCAGGTCGACGAGCCTGGCCGAGGGCAGGTCGGCGAGCTTGGACCGGCTGGTCACGATCGCCGCGCAGCCCGGTGAGCCCGGCAGCAGCGGGCTGACCTGCGAGGCGTCGCGGGCGTTGTCGAGCAGCACGAGGATGCGCCGGTCGGCCAGGATCGACCGGTAGAGCGCCGACCGGTCGGCCGGGCTCTCGGGGATCACGTCGGCCGGGATGCCCAGCGCGCGCAGGAACGAGCCCAGAACCGACGTGGGGTCGGCCGCCTCGTCGGTGTAGCCGCGCAGGTCGGCGTAGAGCTGGCCGCCGGGGAACAGGTCGCCGGTGGCGTGCGCCACGTGCACCGCCAGCGTGGTCTTGCCCACCCCGCCTATCCCGCAGATCGCCACGACCGGCACGCCCTCGGCCGACGACTGGGCCGACAGCAGCGAGCGCAGCCGCCCGGCGACCTCCTTGCGCCCGGTGAAGTCGTTGACGGCCGCCGGGAGCTGGGCGGGCCTGGGAAGTTCGGGCGCCGGCTCCTCGTCGGGCTCGGGCGCGTCCTGCCCGGCCTCGGCGGCGGCCCCGTGGGCGGGCGCGGCCGGGGCGGCCAGGGTCGGGTCGGCGGCCAGGATGCGCTGGTGCAGGGCGGTCAGCTCCGGCCCCGGCTCGACGCCCAGCTCGTCGATCAGCGCCTCGCGCGTCTCGGTGAACACGTTGAGCGCGTCGCCCTGCCGTCCGCACCGGTAGTAGGCGAGCATCAGCTGGGCGCGCAGCCGCTCGCGCAGCGGGTGGTCGGCGGTGAGCGCGATCAGCTCGGCCACCACCGCCGCGTGGTCGCCCAGCTCCAGGTCCACGTCCATGAGCGCCTCGACCACGCCGAGCCGCCGCTCGACGAGGCGGTCGCGCTGGTGCTCGGCGTACGGGCCGACGGCTCCGGCCAGCGGCTCGCCCTCGAACAGCGCGAGCGCGGCCCTCATCTTCTCGGCGGCCTCGCGCGGGCGGCCGCTCTTGCGGGCGGACTCGGCCGCCGCGATGCCGCGCTCGAACCTGGTCAGGTCCAGGGCGTCGGCCGCCAGCCGCAGCGCGTAGCCCTTGCCGACGGAGGTCAGCAGCTCCGGGCGCGAGCGGGCGGGCCGGTCGGGTTCCAGCACCGTACGCAGCCGGGAGACATAGGTGCGCAGCGCGCCCAGCGCGCGCGGCGGTGATTCCTCGCCCCAGATGGCGTCGATCATCTCGGTGGGGGTGACCGCCCGCCCTTCCTTGAGCAGCAGCATGCCGAGGATGGAGCGCTGCAGCGGGGTGCCGAGGTCGAGCTCCTGCCCGTGGCGCCAGGCACGGACGGGACCCAGCACGGCGAACCGCAGCCCGCCCTCGACTCCCTGACCAGCCATGCCGCCTGTCCCCACAGCAATGGAACGAATTGGTACCAAATGATAGATCCAACCTCAGCCGGCACCTAGAAAGGAACCCATTCCTTCATTCTCGCGTTGATCCGGCTTTGATTCCCCGTTGAGCCCCACGGGCGACCCTTCAGACAAGGACGGTGTGGCCCGCGGGGGCGGCCGCATCGGGAGCGCATATCAGCCGAGACGTCGGAGGCCCCGCCCTGGGGGGACAGGGCGGGGCCTCCGCATGTCTGAAGGGGGTCAGGAGACCAGGGCGGGGCGCGTCAGCGACAGCTCCGCCAGGCCCAGGGCCAGATGGTCCAGGCTGGCCTTGATCCACGGCAGCCGGAGCGGGTCGGAGCTCTCCAGCGCGGCCATGCGCTCCTCGTGCGTATCCCCGTACAGGAGGCTGACCGCGACGCGGACCCGCGCGGCGGCCGGGTCGTCGCCGAACGCGTGGCCGGGCAGCACGCCGATGCCGTGCGTGTCGAGCAGGAGCCGGGTGATCTCCGCCGAGCCGCCGAGGCCCAGGTGGCCCAGGTCGGGGTAGAGGTAGAAACCGCCCTGCGGGGCCGGCACGGACGCGCCGATCGCCAGGAACCGGTCGCGGACGGCGTGCGCCACGGTGCCGTGCAGGCGCCCGCTGCGCGCGATGCGCTCGGTCAGCTCGGGCGGATCGGTGAAGGCGTAGACGGCGGCCTCCTGCACCGGCGCGGCCGGCGCTGACCAGATCTCGCTGGCCACGGCGAGCAACCGTCCGCGCAGGTCGTCGGCGCCGTCGGGGAGCCTGGCTACGCCGATCCGCCAGCCGCCCAGCGCCAGGCTCTTGCTGAGCCCGGTGGTGATCAGCGTGCGCTCGGGCGCGAGGTCGGCGGGCGAGGTGTACTCCTGGCCGGGATCGTGCAGCAGGTCGCGGTAGATCTCGTCGGAGATGACGTAGAGGTCCAGCTCGCGGGCGACCTCCACCAGCCGGCTGATGGTCCGCCTCGGCGCGAGCATCCCCGTCGGGTTGTCCGGCAGTGTCACCAGCACGGAGCGTACGGTCCTGCCCCGCGCGCGGGCGCCGCGCACGGCCTCGGCCACCAGGTCGGGATCCGGCACGCCGCCCTCGCCCGGCGGCGGGGGCAGCAGGATCGGGCTGGAGCCGACCAGATCGGCCTGCGCCGCGTAGCTGACCCAGCTGGGCATCGTCAGGACGACGTCACCGCCGATCGCCAGCAGCAGCCCGTACAGCAGCGACTTGCTGCCGGGCCCGCAGACGACCTGCTCGGGGTCGGTGATGAGCCCCCGTCGAGTCCAGTAGCCCGCTGCCGCGCCGCGGAGTCCGGCCGCCCCCGCGACCGGCCCGTAGCCGTTGCGATGGGATGCGGCGGCCAGCTGCTCGCGCAGCGCCGGGTGGACGGGCAGACCGGCCTCACCGAAGGCCAGGTTCAGCACGCGTTCCCCGGCGCGTCGTCTTCGCTCGATGTCCTCGTTCGCCGCCAGGGTGGCAGACAGAGTCACAGCCATGTTTGTCACGTTCCCAGGGTGGTTGGATGAAGGCATCAGTACAAGCGAGGCTTGTTGTGGGTAGGCATAAGGAAGTCTGATGCTTGATCTGCGGCGTTTGATGTTGATCTGCGAGTTCGCCCGCCGGGGCAGCATCGCCGGGACCGCCGAATCCCTCGGCTACAGCCCCTCCGCGGTCTCCCAGCAGCTGGCGGCGCTGGAACGCGAGGCGGGCACCGCCCTCATCGACCGGACGGCCAGAAGCGCTGAACTCACCGACGCCGGACGGCGGCTCGTGGCCCACGCGGAACGCATCCTTTCCATGGTCGAAGAGGCGGAATCAGACCTGTCGGCCCACGCGGGGAGTCCCGCCGGGCGCGTCGTGGTCACCGCCTTCCCCACAGCGGCGGTGGCATTCGCCCCGGCGCTCGCCCGCTCCCTCCGCCGCCACACCGAACTCACGCTCCGCCTGCGGCAGAGCCGGTCCGGACGGGGAATGCGCGAGGTGCAATCGGGTGAGGTGGACATCGCCCTGGTCGACGACTGGTACGGGCGAGCCGCCGACAGCGACAACCTGCGCGTCTTCCCGCTGCTGTCCGACCCGCTCGTGCTCGTGGTGCCGCGCAAGCACCGGCTCGCCGACCCGGAAGTGCCGCTCGACCTGCGCGAACTGCGCGACGAGCCGTGGATGGCCACCCCCGACGGCGAGCCGTCCAGGCTGGCGATGGACCGGCTGCTGATGGACGTGGGCGGCACCAAGCCGGTCCCGTGGGAGTTCGAGGGCCTCGGCACGATCCTGTCGCTGGTGGCCAAGGGCATCGGCATCGCCGCCGTGCCCGCGCTGGCGCTGGCCGCCGGGGTGCGCGGGCTGTCGGTGCGCGACTTCCCCGGCAACCCGGTGGCCCGCGAGGTGCTCGCCGTCGCCCGCGCCTCCAGCGTGAACCGGCCCTCGGTCTCGGTCACGCTGCGCGCGATCCACGTCGCGGCCCGGCTCATCGCCGCCGACCTCGCCGCCGTACAGCTCGCGGCCCGGTAGCCTCTGGGGCCATGCCGCCCTCGTACGACATCGAGCACCTGCTGCTGTCCCAGCCGAGCATCCGCACGGTCGCGGGCGTGGACGAGGTGGGCCGGGGCGCCTGGGCGGGCCCGGTCACCGTCTGCGCCGTGGTCGCGGGCGACGGGGAGCCGCCGGCCGCGCTGACCGACTCCAAGCGGCTCACCGCGGCCAGGCGCGAGGCGGTGGCGGCCGAGCTGGAGCCGTGGGCGGCGGGCGTCGGCTTCGGCGAGGCGTCCCACCTGGAGATCGACGAGCTGGGCATGACCGAGGCGCTGCGCAGGGCGGCCAGGCGGGCGCTGGAGGCGCTGCCGGTCAGGCCCGACGCGGTGATCCTCGACGGCAAGCACGACTACATCGGCCCGCCCTGGCGGGTGCGGCTGGAGGTCAGGGGCGACGCGGCCAGCGTGTCGGTGGCCGCCGCGTCGGTGCTGGCCAAGGTCCGCAGGGACGCTCACATGGCGGCGATCGGGTTCGCGGAGTACGGGTTCGCGGAGAGCGCCGGCTACCCGTCGCCGCTCCACCAGGAGGCGCTGGCCCGGCTCGGGCCGACACCGCATCACCGGCTTTCCTGGTCGTACCTCGACGACCTGCCCGCGTGGCGGCACCTGAAGCGACACCGGGATCCAGCCGTGGGGGAGGGGCAGGTCAGCCTCTTCGGCTGACATCATCGGAGAGGTGCGCATCGGCATCTTCCTCATCGCGGCCGGCTTCCCCGGTCGCGAGCCAGGGCAGGTCCTGGCCGACACCGTCGACCTGATCGTGGCCGCGGAGCGGGCCGGGTTCGACGAGGCGTGGATCGCCGAACACCACTTCATGTCCTACGGCGTCTGCCCGTCGCCCACCACGCTGGCGGCGGTGGCGACCGGCAGGACCTCGCGCATCGGCCTCGGCACCGCGGTGAGCGTGCTGTCCACGCAGCACCCGATCGCGCTGGCCGAGCAGGCGGCGATGCTCCACCATCTGTCGGGCGGCCGGTTCACGCTGGGCGTCGGCAGGGGCGGGCCGTGGGTGGACCTGGAGGTGTTCGGCACCGGGCCGGCGCGGTTCGAGCGCGGCTTCCCCGAGGCGCTGGACCTGCTCACCGCCGCGCTGTCGGGCGGGCCGGTCAAGGCCGGCGGAGAGTTCTTCGCCTTCCGCGAGGTGAACCTGGTGCCCGCGGCCCGGATGCGGCCTGTCGTGGCCTGCACGTCCGGGGCGACGGCCGCGCTGGCGGCCGACCGGGGCCTGCCGATGCTGCTCGGCATGCACGTCGGGGACGCGGAGAAGGCCGCCATGGTCAGCGAATACGCTCGGCGAGCCGAGGGCACGGGCCACGCCGGGGCGGGTCCGGGGCACGTGGCGGCGGCGGTGGCGCACGTCGCCGACAGCACGCCGGAGGCGGTCGGGGAGCTGAAGCGGGCGATGCCCGCCTGGCTGGAGCCGGGGCTCGCCGGTTACGTGCCGGTGGACGGCCGGCCGCGCCCGCCCAGGGACGTCGGCGCGTACGTGGACCTCCTCACCCGCATCCACCCGGTCGGTTCACCGGAGCTCTGCGTGGAACGGCTGACCCGCACGGCCGAGGCGACCGGCGTCGAGAGGTTCCTGCTCATGGTGGAGGGCGCGGGAGACAAGGATCGGGTGGTGGAGAACGTCCGGCGGCTGGGCGCTGAGGTGCTGCCGCGCCTCCGGTAGGCGGTCGCCCACCGGAGGCGCGCGGAGCTAGCAGTCGACGAGCTCCGGCTTCTGGTTGAGGATCTGCGCACGGGGCGTGACGAACTCGCGCAGCGCCTCGCCGGCGGACGGCGCGAACACGGCCACCCGGTGGCAGTTCTGGAAGGCGAGGCGAACGCCGAAGTGACGCTCCAGGGCACCGCGCATGGCATCGCTGGCCAGGCAGCGCAGGAGCTCCCCGCGCGCCTGCTCGTCCGGCGGCGGCACCTGGTTGTCGGCGAACTCGGCTCCGGTCTTGTCTCGCTGCTCGACCAGCTCGCTGATCACCGACCAGGCGTAGGGCAGGGAGTCGCGCACGCAGGCCACGAAGGCCGCGTCGTCGACGTCGCCCGCACGGGCCCGGTCGAGCAGATCGTTCGGAACGGTCAGCGACATGCTGTCTCCTTTCAGAAGAACATCGCCTTTTGACGCTAGGTGAGCATCTGGAAACGCTCCAGATGGCTGGAGGGGGACAGTCGTGTGGTCAGGGCCCGTAGACGAAGTCGGGGTCGATCTGACCGGTGAGGTCGACGCCGGTCTTGGCGTTGGCCCACGCTCTGGCGTTGCGCAGGTGGAACTCGGCCGCCTGCCTGCCGAACCGCGCCCAGTCCTTCTCCTGCTCGTCGAGGTGCTTGAGCAGCACGGCGAGCGCGTCGGAGTTGGCCGGCTCCAGGTCGTCGAGGGCGAACGGGCGGCCCTGCTCCATCGCGCGCACGGCCCCGGAGTGTTCCATCCAGGTGAGCAGGCCGGAGCCGACGTGCTCGCGCAGGAAGTCGACGTCGGACGGGCCGTGCACCTTGTTGCCGACGACGGCCAGCGCCACGCCGTAGTCGGCGGCGTAGTCGCGGTACTGCCGGTAGACGCCCACGCCCTGGCGGGTCGGCTCGGCGACCAGGAAGGTCAGGTCGAAGCGGGTGAACAGGCCGGAGGCGAACGAGTCGGAACCGGCCGTCATGTCGACCACCACGTACTCGCCCGGACCGTCGACCAGGTGGTTGAGCAGCAGCTCGACCGCGCCGACCTTGGAGTGGTAGCAGGCGACGCCCAGGTCGTCCTCCTCGAACGGGCCGGTGGCCATGAGCCTGATGCCCTCGGAGGTGGTGACCGCGTGCTCGTAGGCGGCGAGCTCGTGGAAGCGCAGGAGCCGGGAGCCGCGGCCGGGCGGGGTGGTCTTGACCATGGCGTCGGCCGACGGGATGCGCGGGTTGTCGCCGCGCAGCAGATCCTTGATCTCGCCGAGGTGGGCGCCCAGTGGCTCGGGCGGCCGGTCGAGGCCCAGCACCAGCGCCAGGTGCTGGTTGATGTCGGCGTCGACGGCGACCACCGGGGCTCCCCGGCTCGCCACGTGTCTCGCGAACAGCGCCGACAGCGTGGTCTTGCCACTGCCGCCCTTGCCGACGAAGGCCACTCTCACGGTTTGTCCCTCCTGATCACGATTATGAAAACCGTTTCCACTGTCGCGTCCTCATCATGCCACAGGAGCCGGTGCCGGGAGTGGCGATCGAGCGTCATGTCGGGCCGGTGACATGCGGAAAGAGTGTCGATATGACCGCGATATGGCGTAATGCTCGGAAAAGCCGGTGCAGACGGTGTAACTTCCGCTGTGGTCCGGATGCCGGGGGGATCCCGGTGTGAGCGCGCCCGCACGCGCAAGAGGCCAGGTCAGGATCGCTCGATGTATGCGTCCACGAGGAGCGGGCAGCAAGCAGCCGGGCCGAATCATGCCGGGAGTTGAGCATGGGCGAGGAGACAGCGCTGAGCTGCCCCATCACCGCTGACCTTGGCCTGCTTCGTGAGCACGTGCGCGCCTTCGCCAGCGCGGAAGGGCTGTCCGGCTCGCGGCTGGACGACCTGGTGATCGCCGTCAACGAGGCGGCCGACAACGTGCTCGAACACGGCGGCGGGTCCGGCAGGCTGGACGCCTGGGCCGACGACCGGGGCATCTGGATCGACGTGGCCGACTCGGCGGGCACGCTGACGGCCGGCGACCTCTACCGGCAGGGCGCCGACCCGCCTCCGGCGGCGTCGCGGGGTTACGGTCTCTGGATCATCCGCAGGCTCTGCGACGAGGTCGTCGTCGAACGGTCCGGCGACCGCTCCCTGCTGCGCTTGCACGTCGCCTACCCCGTGCCGCGCGCGGCCGCGGGCGAGACGAAGACGGCCGGCGCGGGCGCGCCGCCGGGAGCGCCCCTGGCCTGACCGTCAGCCGCAGGTCTTGTCGAGGGTCACCGGGCCCTCGGGGGACGCGGTCGGGCGGGCCGCCTGGGCGGCGGGCGCGGGCGTGCGCGCCACCGGGGAGAGCGCCTCGTTGACCTTGTGCCTGATGAACCGCCAGTCCGGGTAGGCAGTGTTGATCAGCGGGGGGACGAAGTTGAGACTCTTGATCGGGTTGTCGCGGACCTTCTGCGCCAGCTCGACCAGGGCGGGGAGCAGGTCCTGCGGGACGTCCGTGGAGATCGCCCGCTTGGTGGCCGTGGCCAGGCCGTCGAAGCTGTTGAGCAGCGTGACCGGGTCCGCCTGCCTGGCCACCGCGTTGATCAGGCACTTCTGGCGGCCCATGCGCACGTAGTCGTCGCTGTCGGTGCGGGAGCGGCCGTACCAGAGCGCCTCCTCGCCGCTCAGCCGGCGGGTGCCCGCCGGTAGCAGGCCCTCGCGGTACTTGCCGTACACGATCGGCTCCTCGACGGTGATCCGCACACCGCCCACGGCGTCGATCATCTCGGCGAAGCCCTTCATGTCGACCATGGCGTAGTAGCGGACCGGGATGCCGAGCACGCCGCCGACCGTCTCCTTCAGCAGGGCCGGGCCGCGCTGCCCGTCCGGCACACCCGGCACGACCTCCGGATGGTTCTCGGCGTACTGGAAGACCTCGTTGAGCAGGCCGGGGGAGTCCAGGCCATCGCCGGTGAAGCCGTAGGGAAACCTGGCGCGGGCGGGGCCCGCGGGCATCGGCACCTCCTCCAGGTTGCGCGGCAGGCCGAGCAGCGTGGTCGCGCCGGTCGCGGTGTCCACGCTGGCCACGGTCATGCTGTCGGTGCGCACCCCGGGCCGGTTCGGCGCCGAGTCGGCACCGATGAGCAGGAAGTTCACCCGCTGCGTGCCGCTCCACGGGTCGTCGGCCACGACCGGGCCCATGTTGCCGGCGAACAGGTGGTGCACCAGGTCGCGCGACACGTACGCCATCCGCGCCGCGTACGCGGTCGGGGCCAGCACCAGCGCGCACAGGGAGACGGCCAGGCCGGCGGCCAGGGCGCGGCCCGGCATGCCCGACGCGGCGGGCCGTACCAGCATGTACGACCAGATGATCACGGCCGTCCAGGCGATCGCGACGGCGGCCAGGATGAGCGCCAGCCCGGTCATCCACCCCGGCTGGACGGCCAGCGACAGCAACTGGGTGCTGAACGCGGTGAGCACCGTAAGGATCGCGGCGATCAGTACGATCTGCACCGACATGAGCACGAATGCGGTGCGGTGCCGCTGCGTCGCCAGATGAGCGACGCCCCACAAGAGAGCGGACCCCAGGGTCAGCCCGAGGCTGGAACCGAGTCCGAAGCCGCGCTTCCTACCTCTCATGCCTGGTCAAACCCCCTGGTGTCCGCAGATCTCTCCAACGCTAATGAGCTTTGCGGCCGATTGACCTCACCTGATGACACGAAACACCAAACATGGGGTCAAGAGATTCTTTGCGTTATAACGTCCATGTGGGTGATGGACGCGGAAAGTACGGTTTGGACGCACCCTGGGCGTTGACCGGTCTCATGCTCGGGACGGTCCTGCTGGTCGCGCTGGCGGCCGTCTCGTTCGTCACCGGGATCCTCGTCACCGGTGTGGTCTTCACCAGCGGCGCCGTCTACACGCTCGCCAGCGCCGCCAGCCACCTCTACACCACCCGGCGCGGCAGGTTCGCCGTGTGGGGCGAGGAGCTGGACCGGCTCGAAGGCGGCGAGGACGTGCTGGACCTCGGCTGCGGGCGCGGCGCCGTGCTCCTGCTCGCCGCCCGGCGGCTGTCGTCAGGCCGGGCCACCGGCGTGGACCCGTGGCGCTCCACCGGCGAGCCGCTCACCAGGGCCAACGCCGAGGCCGAAGGCGTCTCGGAACGCGTCGACCTGGTCACCGCCGATTTGCACGAGTTGCCGTTCGGCGACGAGCGGTTCGACGTCGTCGTGTCCGCGCTCGCCCTGCACCGCGTCCCCGGCGCCGCCGGGCGCGAGCAGGCCCTGCGCGAGGCGTACCGGGTGCTGAGCCCCGGCGGGCTGCTGCTCGTCGCGGACGTCAGGCACGTGCCCGCGTACGAGGCCGTCCTGCGCGGGCTCGGCGCGCGTGACGTGCACAGCCGCGACCTGGGCCGGCGGTACTGGTACGGCGGGCCGTGGGCGAGGACCCGCATGGTGGAGGCGCTGAAGGTTTGAGCGCCGGTCGCCGGGTAACCCGAGGTGCTCATGAGCGATGTCGAGACCGGCACGATCACCACCAAGGTTCCGGCGCGCCTGGACCGGCTGCCCTGGTCCCGCTGGCACTGGATGATCGTCATCGGCCTCGGCACCGTCTGGATCCTCGACGGGCTCGAAGTCACCATCGTCGGCAACCTGTCCGCCCAGCTCGCCAAGCCCGGCAGCGGCCTGGACATCTCCCAGGAACAGGTCGCGGGCCTCGCCGCCGCGCTCTACGTCGCCGGAGCCTGCTCGGGGGCGCTGTTCTTCGGATGGCTGACCGACAGGTTCGGCAGGAAGAAACTGTTCATCATCACGCTGCTCGTCTACCTGGCGGCCACGCTGGCCACCGCGTTCTCGTTCAGCGTGTGGTGGTTCTTCCTGTTCCGCTTCCTGACCGGGTTCGGGATCGGGGGCGAGTACGCGGCCATCAACTCCGCGATCGACGAGCTCATCCCCAGCAGACACCGCGGCCGGATCGACATCCTCATCAACGGCAGCTACTGGCTCGGCGCCGCCGGAGGCGCCCTGCTGACCGTGCCGCTGCTCAACAACCTGCCCGTCAACATCGGCTGGCGGGTCGCCTTCGGGCTGGGCGTGGTGCTCGGGCTGGCCATCCTGCTCGTGCGCAGGCACGTACCGGAGAGCCCGCGCTGGCTCTTCATCCACGGGCGCGGCGACGAAGCGGAGAAGATCGTCCAGGGGGTCGAGCGCGAGGTCGAGAAGGAGGTCGGCGCCGCCCTGCCCGAACCCCGGCAGGCCATCACCATCCACACGCGCAAGTCGATCGGGTTCATCCGGATCGCGCACACCATGGTCGCCCTCTACCCCACGCGGACCGTCCTGGGGCTGTCGCTCTTCATCGGACAGGCGTTCCTCTACAACGCGATCACCTTCGGGTACGCGCAGATCCTGTCGACGTTCTACGAGATCGACACGCACACCGGCTACTACTTCGCCGTCATCGCGGTCGGCAACTTCCTCGGGCCGCTGCTGCTGGGCAGGCTCTTCGACACCGTCGGCCGGGTTCCGATGATCTCGGCGACCTATGTGGGGTCGGGGGTGCTGCTGTTGGGGACCGCGTGGCTGTTCAACGAGGGGATGCTGACCGCTGTGACGCTCACGGCCTGCTGGTCGGCGGTGCTCTTCGTGGCCTCGGCGGGTGCCAGCTCGGCCTATCTGACGGTGAGCGAGATCTTCCCGATGGAGACCAGGGCGATGGCCATCGCGTTCTTCTTCGCCATCGGCACGGCGGCGGGCGGCATCGCCGGGCCGCTCATCTTCGCCAAGCTGGTGTCGAGCGGGGTGCCGGGGGACACGGCGCTGGCCTTCGCCATCGGGGCCATCCTCATGATCCTGGCGGGGATCGTGGAGATGATCTTCGGAGTGAAGGCGGAACGGCGCGGCCTCGAAGACATCGCCGCCCCGCTCTCCACCGCCTCCCCGACCTGATCAGTTGGGCAGCGCCGCCGTGAGGTCCACCTCGACGAGCTGCCCTGAGAAGCCGAGCTGGGCGACGCCGAGGAGGGTGCTGGCGGTGGTGAAGGCCGGTGCGATCACCGAGTCGTTGAGACGCCGCCAGGCGGAGCCGAGCACGGAGCTGTCACCGCTGACCACGTAGATCACGGATCGTACGACGTGCTCAGGCCGGGCGCCGGCCGCGGCGAGGGCGGCCAGGGCGTTGGCCGCGACCTGGTCGATCTGGGCGTCCAGGTCTCCGGGGCCGACGATGGCGCCGGTCTGGTCGAGCGGGCACTGGCCCGCGAGGAACGCCGTTCGGCCGGCTTCCACGATGGTGACGTGGTGGTAGCCGGGGGTCTTATGTAGTTCGTCGGGATTGATGCGCTTCATCATGACGCTTGAGTCTGGCCGGATCCCGGCTCGTCCGCACCGCAATATCGCGCCGCGGCCCCCGCCCGCGTGGCGCGGGTGCGGGCGGGGCTCGGCGCGTCAGCAGAGGCGGTTCCAGTCGATCGCCTTGCCGGCGGCGGCCTTGATCAAGCGGCACGCGATGGCGGCCAGCCCGCCCGTGTAGCCGCCGACGATGGTGCAGACCGCCATGCCGAACAGCTGGTAGACCGCGTACACGGCCCGAGCCTTCCAGCAGTTCAGCGCCGCGATGGCCACGTCGTCCCGCGGTACGGCGGGTGACGGGGGTATCGCCTCGATCTGCTCGGCGCTGAGTCCGGCCGCCAGCTCGTCCAGCAGGGCTTCGGCGCCGTCGCCGAACTGCGCCAGGACCTCGGTCACGGCCGGGTTCTCCCGCAGTGCCGCCTTCTTGTCTTCCTCGGTGTGGAGTGTCATGTCGTTCTCCCGGTGTGGTGGTGTCAGGCGCCGGTCGGCGCCTCGGCACTCAGGTAAGCCGGGCGGCGGGGGTGTCCAACAGCGCGTCGGACGGACTCGGCCGGACTCGATCGCGCCGGGACGCACGGTGGTCGACGCCGGACGCTCTGGGTAATTGCTCGTACACTTGGAGTCACTTGGTGGACATCCCTTGGTCGGGAGAGGGCAAGGTTCTGCGCGACGATGAACGAGAACCCCAAAGAGGGCCCAGATCTTCGGTCTGTCGATCAGGCGCTGGAACGGGTGGGCTCACACGCGGAGCTGGTGAGGGTGCTGGCCGAGCAGTTCGCCAGGGCCGACGTGTCGCTGCGGGAGCTGGAGTCGCGGGCCGACCGGGCGGGCGGGGCCCGGCTTCCCCGGGCGACGTGCGCCGACATGCTGGCCGGGCGGCGTTTCCCCAAGAAGGCGGTGATGCTGGCGTTCCTGCGGGCCTGCCGGGTGCCCGAGCAGCAGATCCCGGCATGGGAACGCGCGTGGGAGCGGGTGCGGATCACCCGGATGGCCATCGGTGAGGACCGCGAACCTCCCGCCGGCGCGCCGCTCGCGGATCAGGGGACCGCCGAGGCGGTGACGGTTCGCGGGTCCGGAGGAAGCCGGCAGCGGGCCGTCCTGCTCGCCGCGCTCGTGGCGGTCGTGGTCTCGGGCGCCGTCATCGCCCTGTCGGTCAGGTCCCGCCACGGCGTGCCCGAAGACCTGCCCGTCCGCACCATGGACCCCGGCCACCTCGTCACCGACGACGGCCGCGCGTTCCCCCGCGGCGGGTGGAGCCGGTTCACCGTGACCGTCGACCCCGCCCACACCGCCGTACGGCTGATCCGCCGCCTGGACGTGGGCGTCGCCCTGCAGCACGCCACCATCACGGTGAACGGCCGGCCGGCGGCGGAATGGCGGCCGCTGCTCGGCGAGAGCACCTACAAGTGGCGGGACCAGGTCGTCGAGCTGCCACCGGAGCTGACCACCGGGAGGAGCTCGCTCACCATCGTCAACACCTCGGTGTCCTCATCGGGCTTCAACGAGTTCTACTACACCGTTGAGCAGCAGGTGGACGGTGTCTGGTCGATCAGTGACGAGGTCGACATCGGCCGCGAGCACACGGCCGGCGAGGCTGATCACGACTACCGCAACGTCGGCGAGGACTGGGCCGACACCCAGACCTTCGCCTACCCGCCCCGCAAGGAGGACTGGCGCGTTCGGTGAGCCCGACAGCCCGAACGTGCATATAGGACAACATCTTTTTACTGTGAGTAGCTATATCTTTACTTAATGCTTATGGCCTATGTTGATGAGAGCCTCCGTCGGCGCCCTGGCGACGACAGCGTCTACGCGATGGCCGCGGTCGTCATCGACTCCGTCGACCAAGACGACATCCGTGTCGCACTTGAATCGCTCCGGGTCGGCAAGAGCCCTCGCCTGCATTGGCGTGACGAGCCCGTCAAGCGGCAGTTCGCCATAGCCCAGCGGCTCACAGAGATGCCCATCCACGGAATCGTCACGATCTACATCCACGATCGCGCAGTTCGCACCGAACGCGCGCGCCGCCGATGTCTCGAACGGCTTCTCGGCGAAGTCAGCCTGGCGGGGTGCTCCGAGGTTGTCATCGAAGCTCGTTCCGCCGAACAGGATCACCTCGATCGGGGCCTCCTGACGGGTATGCGTCGCGCGCGAACCCTTCCCCACGATTTGGTGGTCAGATGGCAGCCATCCGTCAGCGAGCCGCTTCTGTGGGCGGCAGACGCCGTAGTGGGCGCTACGACGTGGTGGCTGGACGACCGAACAGGCTGCTATGAGATGCTCGCGCCGAAGACACGCCTGGTATGCGTCGGATGAAGCGGGAAACGCAAAGGCCGGACGCCCGATTCCATCGGGAGGCCCGGCCTCACTTCCGCACCCCAGGGGGTGCGGCAGCCCCCATCATGCCTTACGGAGGGTGATTGGGCAAGACGCGCGAGTCACGTGAGCCGTTCGGGGTACGCGTCCCATCCAACTGGACCATCGTGACCAACTCCGACGCGTGAGCGTTCTGCCGGAGGTCACGTGGTCGGTCTGCCGATGGGCTGGTGAGCGTTCTGCCGGTGACTGTGAAAGCGCTCTGCCGCCGTCTTCCCCGGACGACAGCGCGAGGGCTTGCCCTCGCGCGAAGAGGGCCGAAGGCCCGGGAAGCACGCCGAGCTTGCGAGGGGCGCGGAGCGCCTGGTTGGGCGAGCCCTTTGGTACGGGCGGCGTCAGGCGTTCATGTGGTTGAAGACCTCGGTGGCCGTGCAGGTCATCAGCAGTGCGTGGTCGTTCTGCCGATGTGGGCGTGGTCGTTCTGCCGGTACTCCTGTGGGCGTTCTGCCGAACAGTACGTGAGCGTTCTGCCGCACCGCGGCCCAGGGCGTGCGGGACGCCGCTAGGTGATGGTTCGGCGGAAGACGACGGTGGCTGTGAAACGGTCGTGGTGGTCCGGGTCCGGTTGGACCTTGGCGCTGACGACGTGGACCTCCGCGTCGCTGCCGAAGAACCGTTCCGCCAGGGGATAGGCGGCCGCTTCGATGGCCGCCGGGGTCCGTTCGCTGACCGTCACCGAAAGTTCGAAGGGAAAGGGGTCTGTCTTGTGCATGTCACCTGCCCTGGGTGCTGGCGCCCGCGCGCGTTCTCCAGCTACCCACGCGATCGAGCCTGACACGGTGTCAGGAATTAGACCAGGATGGAGGCCATGACGGGCATGGTGGATCGGCTGGACGCCGTACTGAACGCCGGTGAGGCGCCCGGGCTGCACGGGATCGTGGTGGTCCAGCGCGGCGAGCGGGTGCTGGAGCGGTACGGCGCGGGGCAGGACTTCCGTTTGGGCGACCCGCTGGGGCATGTCACGTTCGACGCCGGCACGCCGCACGACGTGCGGTCCATCACCAAGAGCGTGGTGGCGCTGCTGTACGGGATCGCGCTGGAGAGCGGCCTGGTGCCGGATCCGGGCGAGCGGCTCCTCGACCAGTTCCCCGCGCATCGGGACCTGGCGGACGCGGCTCTCACCGTCGAGCACGCGCTCACCATGACCCTCGGCCTCGAATGGGACGAGAGCGTGCCGTACACGAGCGCCGCGAACAGCGAGATCGCGATGGAGGAGGCCCCCGACCGCTACCGCTACGTCCTGGAGCGCCCGATCGTCGAGGAGCCGGGCACGCGGTGGTCCTACTGCGGCGGGGCGACGGCGCTGCTGGGCGGGATCATCGCCCGGGGCGCGGGCAGGCCGCTGGACGAGTACGCGAGGCAGGTGTTGTTCGAGCCGCTGGGCATCGGCGCGTTCGAGTGGACGAAGGGGGCGGACGGGGTGCCGCTGGCGGCGGCGGGGCTGCGCCTGACGCCCCGTGACCTGGCGGCGATCGGCGTGATGGTGCTGCGCGGGGGCGACGGTGTGGTGCCGGAGAGCTGGCTCCGGGAGGCGCTCCGGCCGCGGGTGCCGATCGACGGGGACCGCCACTACGGCTATCACTGGTACGTGGAGACGGGCGCGACGCCGGCCGTGAGCGCCTCAGGAAACGGGGGCCAGCGGCTGCTCGTGATCCCGTCGCGGGACCTGGTGGTGGCGGTCACGGCCGGCGACTACGACGTCTTCGACCGGCCCGGCACCGCGGCCGTGCTGGACGCCGTGCTCAGAGACTGAGGCCGGCGAGGGCCTCGTGGAAGGCGGCGATGGCCGCCTGGATCGCCGGATGCTCTCCGTACCCCCGCCTGAAGGCCGCGAGCGTGCGGCGGTGCAGGGGGAGCGGGGTGAGCCGCACCCCGGACGGCGGGGAGAGGGCCGCGAGGCGGGGCACCAGCGCCACGCCCTGCCCGGCCGCCGCGAACGACAGCACGGTGTCGAAGTCGTCGATGTGGTGGCGCACGTCCGGCTCGAACCCGGCCGCCTGGCAGGCCCTGATCGTCATCGTGTGGCACAGGGTGCCGGGCGTGCCGGCGATCCACGGGTCGCCGGCGGCCGCGGCGATGGCGGGCCGGTCGGTGAGGTACATGGGCTCGGCGAAGAGCGGCTCGGTCTCCAGGGCGTCGTCGGTGACCGGCGGCACGAAGTCGTACTCGTGCACGAGCGCGACGTCGAGCTCCCCGGCGCGCAGGGCGGCGGAGACGTCGGCGGGGTCGATCTCGGAGATCATCGGCACCAGCCCTGGGTGGGCGGCGGCGAGCGTGGCGAGCGCGGGCGGCAGCAGGACGCGGGCCGCGGTGGGGAAGGCGCCGACGCGCAGCGGGCCGGACGGTCCGCCCCGGACGGCGGCCAGGGCGGCGGAGGCGCGTTCGAGCTGTTCGAGCACGGCCTGGGCGTGCTCGACGAGCAGGCGGCCCGCCGGGGTGAGCGTCACGGTGCGGCCGGTGCGTTGGAGCAGCGGCACGCCCGCCTCCCGCTCCAGCGCGCTGAGTTGCTGGGAGACCGCCGACGGGGTGAACGCGGCGGCCTCGGCGACGGCCGCGATGGTGCCGCGCCGGGACAGTTCGCGCAGGAGGTGGAGCTTGCGAGGGTCCAGCATCAGCTCATCTTACGATGCAGCTTAGAAAACGTCGCTGGACCTTACGTGTCCTTCCGGGCCAGGCTGGAGATATGTTCACAGGCATCCATGTACCGCTGATCACTCCGTACGGACCGGACGGCGAGGTGGCGTTCGACGCGCTCGGCAAGCTGGCCGACCACGTGCTCGGCCAGGGCGCCTCGGGGCTGGTCGCGCTGGGCACGACGGGAGAGGTCGCGGCCCTGACGCCGGACGAGCGGAGCCGGGTGATCGAGACCTGCGCGGCCGCCTGCCGGGAGCGCGGCGTGCCGCTGACCGTCGGGGTCGCCGGCAACGACACCCGCTCGGTCGGACAGGCGCTGAAGGAGCTGCCCGGCGGGGTGGACGCGGCGCTCGTCACCGTGCCGTACTTCCTGCGGCCGTCGGAGCGCGGGGTGATCGCGCACTTCGAGGCGCTGGCCGAGGAGACGCCGGTGCCGCTGGTCATCTACCACATCCCCTACCGGACCGGGCAGGCCGTAAGCGCGGCGACCCTGCGGCGGCTCGGCGCCCATCCGCGCGTGGCCGCCGTCAAGTACGCGGCGGGGGGCGTCGACCAGGACGCGGTGGACCTGCTCGGGGACCTGCCGGACGGGTTCGACGTGCTGGGCGGGGACGACGCGTTCATCTCGCCGCTGCTCGCCCTCGGCGCGTCCGGCGGCATCATGGCCTCCGCGCACCTGGCCACGGACGCGTTCGCGGAGCTGGTCACGGCCTGGCGCGCGGGCGACGTGACCAGGGCCAGGACGCTGGGGCACCGGCTGGCCCGGCTGTCGGCCGCGCTGTTCGCCGAGCCGAACCCGACGGTGATCAAGGGCGTGCTGCACGCCCGCGGTCTCATCCCCACCCCCGACGTGCGGCTGCCGCTGCTTCCCGCGAGCGCGGAGTCGGTGTCACAGGCTGACCTGGTGACGGTACATCCAGGCGAGTGACTCCTGGTTCGCCTGACGCCTCAGGATGATCGGCAGCAGCGCGTCCCTGAAGATGCGGCCGACCGGCCCGGCGGCCTTGCTGCTGCTGATCCTCCTGGCGTAGGCGACCACCCGCTCGGCCCGCTCGCGCCGCTCGCTCTCGTACCGGCCGAACGCCTCCCGGTGGCCGGCGGCGTCGCGCAGGCAGCGGGCGAGCACCACGGCGTCCTCGACGGCCTGCGACGCGCCCTGCCCCGAACTGGGCGAGGTGGCGTGCGCGGCGTCGCCGGTGAGCACCACCCTGCCGCGGTGCCACACGGGCACCGGCGGCAGGTCGTGGATGGGGAGCACCTGGCCCAGGTCGGCGCGCCGGACCAGACCGGCGGCGATGCCGGCGTCGTCCGCGAACGCCTCCTCCAGCACCGCCCGCCAGTCCGCGGGCTCGTCGCCGAGGGCGCGAGGCAGGTTCGCGAACCACCACGTCTCGCCGTCGCCGGTCACCGTGTAGCCGAAGAACGCGCGCCTGCCGAACATCATGTGGTAGACGCCGGGTTCGCCGGTGATGTTCGGGTCCTTGATGATGCCGCCGCAGTTGTACAGGCCGGTGTAGCGCGGTTCGGGCGCCTCGGGGTCGAGCAGCCGCCGGGTGCGCGAGTGCACGCCGTCGGCCGCGATCAGCAGGTCGCCGGTCGCGCTCGTGCCGTCCTCGTACCGGGCCACCACCTGGGAGCCGGTGTCGTCGAAGGAGACCATGCGCTTGCCGTAGGCGATCGGGACGCCCCGTGCGGCGGCGGCGTCCCGCAGGATCCGGTACAGGTCCGAGCGCAGGATCGTGTGGCTCACCGTGCCGTCGTCCAGCGCCATCCCGTTGGGCACCCGGCCCAGGCGCTTGCCCGTGCCGCTCCACATGACCATGTCGGGGGTGGGGATGCCGGCGCGCGCCACCTCGTGGTGCAGCCTGAGCACGCGCAGCGCGGCCATCCCGTTGGAGGCGACGTTGAGGAACGCGCCCACGCCCTCGGCCCCGGCGTCGTACGCCTCGTGGATCTCGGCGTCGATGCCCACTTCGCGCAGCGCCATGGCGATGGCGGGGCCGCCGATCCCGCACCCTGTGATGAGAGCCTTCATCGTGATAACCTTTCGTTCGTCCGAACGAAATATATGCCGAGGCGAGGTCGTATGGCCAGAGATGTTTCGGATCGCCGAAAGAAATTGCTCGACGCCCTGACCACGGCCGGGCGGGAGAACAGCAACGCCGCCGTCATGTACCACACGGCCATGGGCGAGCGGCTGGGCCTCGGCATGAGCGAAGAGAAGACCATCGACCTGCTGCAACGCCTCGGTCCGCTGACGGCGGGGGAGATCTGCCGGCACACCGGCCTGGCCCCCGCCACCGTCAGCAACCTGATCGACCGGCTGGAGGCCAAAGGGCTGGCGCGGCGGGCCCGCCACCCCAAGGACCGGCGCCGCGTCATCGTGGAGGTCGACTGGGAGCGGCTGGCCGGTTTCGACGAGCTGTTCGTGCCGCTGGTGACCGGCCTGGCCGGCCTGTACGAGCGCTACACCGACGAGCAGCTGGAGCTCATCCTCGACTTCCTCGGCCGGGCCACGGCGATCCAGCGCGACGCCACCGCCGCCCTGACCCGGCAGGAAACCTGACCCGTCAGCGGTTCCTGATCGCCGAGCCCACGTCACGGACCTGGTCCGCCAGCAGGCCCAGCGCGCCGACCGCCCGGCCCATCGGGTCGTCGGCGTCGCCGCCCAGCGCCTTGTCCCGCAGGTAGGCGGCCTTGATCTCGGCCCAGCGGGCCGCCTGCTCCGGGCTGAGGCGGCCGCGCAGCTCCGCCAGCTTGAGCAGGTTCGCCTCCGCGTCCGCGGTGAGCGTCTGCGCCTCGCCGAGGTAGTGGTCGTCGACGAGCGCCTCCAGCTCGTCGTCGTTCATCGCCGGGACGATCCGCTCGGCCAGCTTGTTCATGTTCCGGTACGAGCCCTGCAGCCGGTACGGCGGCTCGGTGCGCGAGGAGTCGGCCTGGGCGGCGGAGGCGATGTAGGCCCGGTTGTTGGCCAGCACCACCTCCTGCACCCGCACCAGCTTGCGCAGCACGCTGAGCAGCTGGTCCAGCTCGGGCTTGGTGTACGGGTGCTTCAGCTGGTCGGGCCGTACCGAGGCGTCGCCCCTGGCCAGTCGCACCAGCAGCTCCACGTCCGACCGGTCGCGGGCCGACAGCGGCGCGAGCACCGGGTTGGACGTGAGCGCGTTGTCGACGTAGCTGAGCGCGAACAGGTCGTCCCGGCCCGACAGCACGTCGCCCAGGTTCCACACGTCGGCCCGGTTGGCGAGCATGTCCGGGATCCGGAAACGCTGCCCCGACTCGGTGTACGGGTTGCCGGCCATGCACACGGCGAACCGCTTGCCGCGCAGGTCGTAGGTGCGGGTGCGGCCGTTCCAGACGCCCTCGATGCGCCGCTGCGCGTCACAGAGCGAGATGAACTTCTGCAGCAGCTCGGGCGAGGTGTGCTGGATGTCGTCCAGGTACAGCAGCGTGTTGTTGCCCGCCTCCAGCGCGAACGAGATCTTCTCCACCTCCTGCCTGGCGGTCGCGTTGGGCGCCTCGGCCGGGTCCAGCGAGGTCACGTCGTGCCCCAGCGCGGGCCCGTTCACCTTGACGAACAGCAGCCCGAGCCGGCTGGCCACGTACTCCATCAGCGTCGTCTTGCCGTAGCCGGGCGGCGAGATGAGCAGCAGCAGGCCCATCTGGTCGGTGCGCTTGCCCTCGCCCGTCGAGCCGAGCTGCTTGGCCAGGTTGTCGCCGATCAGCGGCAGGTACACCTCGTCGAGCAGCCGGTTGCGCACGAACGCGCTCATCACCTTGGGCTTGTACTCCTCCAGCCGCAGCCGCTCCCGCTCGGCGGCGACCAGCTCGGTGCGCCGCTTCTGGTACGCGCGAAAGCCCGGCACCCGCTCGGCCGCGAACCGCCGGGTCCTGGCCAGCAGCTCGTCCAGCCGGATCTCCAGCTTCCTGCCGGCGATCCGCGGGTGCGAGCCGAGCAGGTTCTCCACGGTGGCGGTGACGGTGGCGCCGGAGTCGTGCCTGGGCAGGTCGCACAGCTGCACGGCGACGGCTTCGGCCAGCTCGGGCCCCTGCGCGTAAGCGCCGAGCCAGGCACGGGCGAGCTGCACCTGCTCCGGCAGGGCGACGGCCTTGAGGTCGGACTCGAACTCGCGTGTCCTGACCGGCCCGAGCGTGTGGTGGAACCCCTCCAGCAGGTCGCGGGCCGTCTTGCCGGTGACGAACCCGGCGGGCTTGCCGGCCAGCTCCTCCACCAGATACTCACCGGCGAGCGCGGCGTCGGTGTCGGGCAGGCCGGCCGTCGCCAGGAAGGCGGCGATCAGCGCGCCCAGCTCGGCGGAGAGCGTGGCGAGCGCGGGCCCGGGGCCGAACACCTCGCGGGCCCGCACCAGCGACACGGCCCTGGTGGCCAATGTTTTACGTGAAACCTCGTCCACGCCGTGCGCCCAGAAGAGCTGGGCCGCGGCCCGCGCCTCGGGCGGGTAGCGCAGCAGGCCCGCGCCGTCGCGCAGCCGGATCAGCGCGCCGAGGATCGCGGCGGCGTCGTGGTCGTGCACGCCCCGCTCGTAGCCCTCGTCGTAGCGGGCCGCGGCGGCCTCCCGGACCAGGCGGTCCAGGTCGTCGCCCGGCGTGACCCGGTCGAGCAGCGAGGCCGCCAGGTACTCGGCCCGGTAGACCTCGGGCGTCTCCGACACCAGCAGCTGCTCCCAGAAGGGCCGGGTGTCGGCGAACGAGGCCGGCGCCGGCGACCGGAAGTCGGTGCCGGTGATGGCCAGCTGCATCTCCTGGTCGTGAGGCACCAGCGTGAGGTCGATGGGCTGGGTGTTCACCGCGAACCGGTGACGGCCCAGCCTGATCGTCTCGCCGCCGTCCGCGAACAGGTCGAGCCGGTCGCGCAGCGCCCGCCCGGCCTCCTGCTGCGCCGCCTTGACCCGCCCGTCCAGCTCCTCGGCCCGTACGGAGTCGCCGAGCTCGCGCAGCTCGGCCGCCACCGAGCGGAGCTTGGTCACCATCTGGTCGGTGGCGAAGTACGTGTTGATCTCGTCGGGCGAGCCGAGCGTGGCGATCCTGCGGGTGACGCTGGCCAGGATGCGGTCGGCGGAGGCGAACAGCCGGTCCGCGCGCCGGGCGAGGGCGTCGAGCTGGGCCTGCTTGCACGACGAGAACGCCTCGTACACGTCGTCGCGCTTGCCGCCGAGCTGTTCGGCGAAGTCGTCGATCTCGCCGAAGCGCGACTCCAGGTTCTCGATCTGCAGCATGAGCCGGCCGAGCTGCTCGTCGCACCTGTCGGGGGTGTCGGCCATCGCCAGCGCACCGGTGATGGCCTGGCCGAGCAGCGCGAACTCGGCGGCGAACGCGGCCCTGCCCTCACTGCTCAGCAGCTCGCGGCGGCGGCCGTCGAGCACCGCCCGCGCCCGGTTGACCCCGCCGAGCACCTCGGCGATGCGGCCCAGGATGGCGGTGCGCACGGTGGCGTCGGCGATGTCGAGGGAGCCGACCACCTCGGTCACCACTTCCAGGCCCTCGGACTGCTCGGCGAGCCGTCCGGCGACGGGCTCGGCCTCGGCGGCGGTCGCGATCGCCGCCGCGTCGGCGGCCAGCGCCTCGACGGCCGCGTGGTAGCCGGTGAACGCGTCCTCCCCTTCCAGGAAGGCCACGGCCCGCCTGCCCGCCTCGTCCAGCTCGCCGGCCAGGGTCGCGGCCAGCTCGTCCAGCCGGCCGGTGTCGATGTAGCGCACCTCGCGGAGCGTCACCAGGTGGCCCTGGGCCCGGCGGAGCGTGGCCAGCAGGCTCACCCACCCGTCGGCGGTGCCGGGCGCGTCCGCCCCGGCCCGCCTGACCAGCTGGGTGACCTCCTCGTCGGCCTCGGCGAGCGTGGCGGCGGCCTGGGCGGTGAGCTGCTCGACGTGCTCGTACTCGTCGAGCACCTGCTCGGCGGTGGCGCGCACGTCGGCGAGCGGCTCGCTCAGGCCGTGCTCGGCCAGCCAGTGGTAGCTGTCGAAGGAGCGCGTGCAGGCGGCGATCAGCGCCTCGAACGTGGCGGCCGACGGCGCCATCTCCTCCACCATGCGGGTGACCGACAGGCAGTCGGAGATGCCCCGGACCAGCTCGGCGTTGCCGATCCGCTCCAGCGGGCCGGTGCCGGCGGGCTGCGCGGCCGCGAAGGTGTCGGAGACGTACGGCGTCTGCCACACCTGCATCGGGTGCACCCGCGTCGGCTCCTCGGAAGTGGCGCGGAAGACCACCATCGTGCCGTCGTCGAACAGCGAGTACCCGTGGCAGACGATGGGGTTGGCCACCTCCTTCCTGATCACGTTGTACGGCAGCAGCAGCGAGCGGCCGTCGTCCCTGGCGTGGAAGACGTAGAGCGCGTCCTCGCCGTTGGGCGCGCGCACGACCCGCTCGAACTCCAGGTCCGCCACGTCGGTGTCGAACGTCTTGCTGGCGCCGGTGGTCAGGTAGTAGCCGCCGGGGAAGATCAGGCCCTGGTCCTCGGGCAGCCGCTGGCAGGCCTGGCCGATGCCGTCGAGCCTGGTCACGGCCTTGGTGCGGGTGTTGAAGACCAGGTGCCGCCAGGCGTCCTCCTTGTACGGCCTGATCCGCATGAGGATGAGCGGGCCGACGCGGGCGTGCTCGACGTCGGCGTCCGCCAGGCTCTGCAGCGGTTCGGCGACCGGCTCGGCGTAGATGCCCTCGCCGGTCTCCGTGTTGTTCTCGATCTTGATGGTGAGGTCGCCGCCGAGCGTCTCGACGAACACCTCGCCCTGGATGTCGATGTGCGGGTGCCGGCCGAGCACGTGGTCGTCGCGGGTGGCCGGGGTCCACTCGAAGTCGTGGGACGGGGGGAAGACGTGGTCGCGCTCCCCCCTGTTGTCCAGATATTTCGTGACTCCGGTGGGGCTGACTGCCCAGCGCAGCACCCGGATGTCGGCCGGCCCTGTCCTGAACACCGCCAGCAGCTTGCCCTCGACCCGCCGGAGCTGCTTCAGCCGGGTCTCCTTGTAGTAGCGGTAGAGCTCGGCGAAGTCCTTCTTGAACGCCGGGTCGTCCAGCGCCTCCAGCTTGCCCTGCTCGAACCGGAACCCGTCGCCCTCCCGGGCGAAGCGGTGCACCGCGAACACGTCCGACACCGACGTCTCCGGCTTGAGCCCGATGAAGACGTTGTAGCCGAACAACATCACCTCACCCAGGGACACGATGTCCCTGGGGACGCAGTTGTTCTCGGTGCGGATCCGCTCGGTGCCCAGCAGCCGCAGCTCCGCCCCGCCGAACACCTCCAGCCGCGCCGCGTTGACCGCCTCGGCGGCCGCGGCCAGCGCCCTGGCCTGGGCGCCGAGCCGGTTCCGCAGCACCTCGTAGGTGCCCGCCTCCAGGTCGACCTGCTCCGTCACGCGTCAGACCTTCGCCGCTGCCAGCGCGGCCACCGGCTGGTCGGCCACGCCCAGCCGCCGGGCCGTGTCCAGCAGCTCGCCGAGCGGCCCCGACTCCGGCCCGCCCTGCTGGATGAGCCGCAGGAGCAGCGCAGAGACGGTCAGGTTCTTCAGGTCCTCGGTGCTCACCCCGCCGACGACGCCCCTGAGGTCCTCGATCAGGCTGGCGCTCCCGTTCAGGTACGGAGCCGCGAGCGAACCCGCCACCTCGGAGTGCTCCATGAAGCCGTCGACCGTCTTGGCGGCGGTGATCGAACCCACCACCTTGTCGAAGAACATCGTCTCGCCGCCGACGATGTCGATGTTGGCCTTGGCCAGGCCCGCGGCCAGCACGCTCGCCTGCGACTCGGCCACCTGGCGGGTGACGTCGATCTGCTTGAGCCGCACTTCCGTGTCGGCCTCCAGGCGCAGGCGGTACTCCTCGTGCGCCCGGCTGGCCTCGTCCAGCGCGGCCATCGCGGCGGCCTTCTCGGTGAGGCCCTCCGCCTCGGCCTTGAGCTTCTCGCCCACGGCCGCGGCGTTGGCCAGCGCCATCGCCTGCTCGCCCGCAGCCTGCGCCTTGAGCCGCTCGCCCTCGACCAGCGCCATCGCCCTGGCGCCCTCGGCCTCGGCCTGCAGCCGCTCGTTCAGCACCAGCGCCTCGGCCCTGCCGACCTTCTCGATCGCCTCGGCGTCGCGCTCCTTGACCTGGACCTCGGCCAGGCCGGACGCGGCCGCCTCGGCCTGCAGACCCTCGGCGAGCCGCATCTTGGCCCGGGCGTCCAGCTCGGCCGCCTGCTGCCTGGCCTCGGCCAGCACCAGCTCCTCGCGGGCCCTGAACTTCGACGCGGCCTCGGCGGCCTCGGCCGCCTTGATGTCCTTGACCAGGTTCTCCTGCGCCTCGGCCTCGGCGGCGATGATGACGGACTGGCGGGTCCGCTCGGCCTCCTCGACCACGCGCAGCCGCTTGATCGACTCCTCCTGCTCGGCCACCGTCTTGTCGACGGCGATGCGCTCGCGGATGACCTCGGCGATCGACCGCTTCTCGGTCTCGACCTCCTTGTCCTTCGCGATGCGCGACAGCTCGGTCTCCCGCTCGCGGGCGATGACCTCCAGCAGGCGGTCCTTCTCGATGCGCTCGGACTCGATGGCGATCACGCGCTCGCGGTTCTTCTCCGCGACGGCCACCTCGCGGTTGCGGTTCTCCTGCTGCACGCCGAGCTGCTCGTCGGTCTTGATAGCGGCGCTCTGGGCGCGCAGCCGCTCCTCCGCCTGCACCCGGTAGGTCTCCGCCTCCTCGCGGGCCTTCATCGTCTCGATCTCGCGCTTCTGCTTGATCTCGGCGTCGGCCTGGCGGCGCTCCAGTTCGAGGATGGCCTCGCGGGCCTCCACGTTCTGGCGGGTGATCTCCTTCTCCTCGGTGCGCTGGAACTCGTTGGTGCGCACGTGCTCGATCGCCGTCAGCTCGGTGATCTTGCGGATGCCCTGCGCGTCGAGGATGTTGCTCTTGTCGAGCTGGTGCAGCGCGGTCTGCTCCAGGTAGTCGATGGCCGCGTCCTCAAGGCTGTAACCGTTGAGGTCGGTGCCGATGAGCCGGACGATCTCGTCACGGAACTCGTCGCGCTTGGTGTAGAGGTCCACGAAGTCCAGGTGCTTGCCGGCGGTCTTGAGCGCCTCGGAGAACTTCGCGTTGAACAGCTCCTGCAGCGTCTTCTCGTCGCTGGCCCGCTCGGTGCCGATGGCCTGGGCGACCTTGATGACGTCCTCGGCGGTCTTGTTCACCCGTACGAAGAATGTGATCTTGATGTCGGCCCGGATGTTGTCGCGGCAGATCAGCCCTTCGCGGCCGGTGCGTTCGATCTCGATGGTCTTCACCGAGATGTCCATCGTCTCCGCCCGGTGCACGACAGGGAGCACCACCGCGCCGGTGAAGGTCACGTCGACTTTGTTGACCTTCGAGATGATCAGCGCCTTGCCCTGCTCGACCTTGCGGAAAAGGCGGCTGATGAGAATCAGCAGGCCGATGAGGATCACAAGGACGACGGCGATGAACACGCCGACGCCGGTGGAGATCACATCCATTCACTGCTCACTTTCGTAAGGCATGACCCAGAAGAACTCGCCGTCTGCGTCGTACTCGAAGATCAGGGCTGTCTGGCCGCGGGTGAGCCGGTCCTGGCCGGTCGTCCTGACCTGGACGACGGCGGAGGACCCGTCCGCGGCGGTGACCTCGGCCTGGCCGAAGTCGGGGGTCGCCCGCCCGGTGCGGATCACGCACCGCTGGCCGACGAAATCCCCACGTGAGGGCTGTGGTCCGTCCGGCACCAGCCTCCGCAGGGGGGCGATCAGCACGCGGGTGGCGAGCCAGGCTCCGCCGAGGGCGAGCACCGGCACGGCCCACAGCAGCGGGCCCGCGGCGAACTGGCTGCCGATCAGCGTGAGCAGCCACGCCAGGGCGACGAGCAGGGAGATCGTGATGCCGGCCGGCACCCCGCCGAACCCGAGCCAGGGGGCGTCGCCCTCAAGGTCGGAAATCCCGGTGATCACGACGATCCAGTACCCGACGACCACGATCAGAAGGAAGCTGAAAACGGCCGTCGGGAAGCTCAGCGCAACCCGCAAGAAGTCAGTCAATACCCGATGCCCCGTCCCCCGGTGCTCGTCATGTCGGACTATATACAGATAAAGAACGAGTAAAGCGAAAAGTTCCCGAATGGTTAGGCATATGTTGCGCGCGGTTAGCCCGCTTGACCTCAACCTCGGTTGAGGAAGCAGGCTGGCCGCATGAACGACGAGATCATGCGGGCCGCGGCCTTCGCCGAGTTCGGCGGCCCCGAGGTGCTGCGGGTGATGGAGCTGCCGGCTCCGCAGGCCGGCCCCGGCCAGGTGCGCGTACGGGTGAGGACCGCCGGGGTGCAGCCGTTCGACGCGGCCGTCCGGGCCGGCTGGACCCCGCCGGGGGTGACGGGCGGGCTGCCGCGGATCCCGGGCAACGAGTTCGCCGGCGTGGTGGACCAGGTGGGGGAGGGGGTGACCGGGGTGACGGCGGGCGCCGAGGTGCTGGGGTTCTCGCTGCTGCGCTGCTACGCCGAGTACGTGGTGGTCGACGCGGGCGACGTGACCCCCAAGCCGGCCTCGATGCCGTGGGAGGTGGCCGGCTCGCTGACCGCCGGAGCGCAGACGGCCGAGCTGGCCCTCGACGGGCTCGCCGTGACCGAGGGCGACACGCTGCTCGTGCACGCCGCCGCGGGCGCGGTCGGCACGGTGGCCGTCCAGGTCGCCGGGATGCGCGGCGCCACCGTGATCGGCACCGCCCGCGAGGAGAACCACGCCTACCTGCGCGACCTCGGCGCCATCCCGGTCGCCTACGGCGCGGGCCTGGCCGACCGGGTGCGCGCCCTCGCCCCCGGCGGGGTGGACGCCGCGCTCGACGGCGCGGGCGGCGACGCGCTGGAGGTGTCGCTGGAGCTGGTCAAGGACCGCGACCGCATCCTCACGCTGGTCGAGCACGACAAGGCCGCCGAGCTGGGCATCAAGGTCACCCGGGGCACGCGCAGCGCCGAGCGCCTGGCCCGCTACGCCGCCTTGTACGCCGAGGGCCGGCTCAAGTTCCCGGTACGCAGGACGTACCCGCTGGAGCGTGCGGCGGACGCGCACCGCGAGATCGAGACCCGCCACGGCGCCGGCAAGATCGTCATCACGGTCTCCTAGGAACGGACGCGCTGCCGCTGGTTGAACCGGCCCACCTTGGCCCGGTTGCCGCACACGTCCATCGAGCACCAGCGGCGGCCGCCGTTCTTGCTCACGTCGTAGAACCAGAGCACGCAGCGCGGGTTGGCGCACTTGCGCACCCGCTCCGGGCGCTCGCCGAGCACCCGGGCCAGGTCGGCGGCCGCCACCCAGGCCGCGTGCCAGGCCGGATCGTCCAGGACGACGACCTCGTACGGCTCGGCGCCGCTCAGCTGGGGGCGGCGGGCGCCGTGGGCCAGCACCGCGTTGAGCGGGGCCGCCTCGCCCCGCTCAAGCAGCGCGCGCATCGCGTCGCGGGCCTGGACCAGCGGGTCGCGGGCGCGCTCCGGGTCGTCGCCGCCTGGCAGATCGTGATCCGCCAGCCAGGCCCGCACGCCGTCGAGATCGTCGAACTGGTCGACCAGTGTGGCGTTGTCGATCCACACGGTGTCGACCAGGTCCAGCCCCACGGGTTCGGTCCTGAGCGGACGCAGTCTCACAGTGATTAACCCCTGAAGTCAGTTTGACCGGTTGCAGATCATCATGCTACCACTTAACCATCGAAAAGACTTTCAACGGTTAAGAGGTTCGCCGTGACCATCCGCTACCGCACCGTCCGGATCGACGGGCTCGACGTCTTCTACCGGGAGGCGGGCGACCCGTCCGCGCCCACGCTCGTCCTGCTGCACGGGTTCCCGACCTCGTCCATCGCCTACCAGGAGCTGATGGGCGAGCTGCGGGACGAGTTCCACCTGATCGCGCCCGACTACCCCGGCTTCGGGCACAGCTCGGCGCCCGCCGCCGGAGAGTTCGGCTACACCTTCGACCGCTTCGCCGACGTGGTGGACCGGCTGCTGGACACGCTCGGCGTGCGGCGTTACGCGCTCTACGTGCACGACTACGGCGCACCCGTCGGCTTCCGGCTCGCCGTCCGGCATCCCGAGCGGATCACCGGCATCGTCACCCAGAACGGCAACGCGTACGAGGAAGGGCTGACCCCGTTCTGGGACCCGTTCAAGAAGGCCTGGGCAGACCCGCAGGCCGGCACGGCGGCGCTGCGGGCGTACTTCACCTGGGAGGCAACCCAGTGGCAGTACACGCACGGCGTGCCGGACACCACGCTGGTCAACCCGGACAAGGCGCTGTTCGACCAGGCGCTGCTGGACCGGCCGGGCAGCGCCGACATCCAGCTCGCGCTCTTCCTCGACTACGGGGGCAACGTCGCCCTCTACCCGCAGTGGCAGGAGTATCTGCGCACGCACCGCCCGCCCGTGCTGGCCGTGTGGGGCCGCAACGACGAGATCTTCGGCCCGGACGGCGCGCGCACCTTCGCCGGGGACGTGCCGGACGCGCGCATCCACCTGCTGGACGCCGGCCACTTCCCCCTGGAGACCAGGCTCGCCCAGATCGCGGCCCTCACCCGCGACTTCCTGCGCGGCCTCTCGGACTGACCCCCGGCCGCCGGGCCTACTGGCGGTGAACCATCGCCTCGGCGATGGCCAGCTGGACATCGTCGAGGCGGTCCTCGCCGTCCTCGACGCTCCACAGCGAGTTCTGCAGCACCCGTCCCAGCGTCCAGCCGGCCGCCCGCGCGGGGTCCAGCCCCAGCGCCTCCACCAGCAGGTCGAAGCGCCGCAGCACGCTCCCGCGCACGTCACCGGAGGCCACCACCTCACCCCACCGGTTGTCCAGCGCGGGCAGCAGGTCGAACCCGGGGTCGCCGGCCAGCGGCTTCGGGTCGATCGCCAGCCACGGCTCCCGCTCGGCGGCCAGCACGTTGTCGTAGTGCAGATCCCAGTGGAGCAGCCGGTCGCCGGGCTCGGGGACGAGATCGGCGACCGCCGCGGCGCACCGGCGCAGCCAGGCCCGGTCCTCCTCCCGGGGCAGCTTCGCCAGTGCCGCGGGCACGTCCTCCACCATCTGCCCGGCGATGTCGCCGAGCCGCCGCAGCCCTTCGGGAGCGGGCCGCGCCACCAGCCGGGCCAGCAGCTCGGCGAGGATCTCCATCGCCTTCATGTCGTCCGGCACCGCCGACAGCGACCGGCTCTCGTCCAGCCGCTCCAGCAGCATCGTCCCGGTCGCCGGGTCGTGCTCCAGCAGCAGCACCGACCCGTCGCCGGCCCAGGCGCGCAGCCCCACGGGCTCGGTCGCGTTCTCGTCGGTGACGGGCTGCAGCTTCAGCGCGGCGGGCGTGCCGTCGGCCCGCACCACGGGCAGCACCAGGGAGACCACGCCGTGCATGGACGCGCCGTCGAGGCGCAGCCCCCACTCCTCCAGATAACGCTTGGCCAGCGCGGGCAGCCCGGCCGACCAGGCCCGTCCCGCCTCGCCCTCCCACTTGACATGCGACTCGGTCAACGCCGGCGGCACCACGATCTCCATGCCACCAGTCTGGCCGCCCGGGCAACCGGTTTTCGGGAGGTCAGGGCCTCGCGCGGGGAGCGGGCGTCAGTAGTGATAGGGGTACGGCGACCAGTCGGGTTCGCGCTTCTCCAGGAACGAGTCGCGCCCTTCGGCGGCCTCGTCGGTCATGTAGGCCAGCCTGGTCGCCTCACCGGCGAACACCTGCTGGCCCACCAGCCCGTCGTCGATCAGGTTGAAGGAGAACTTGAGCATCCGCTGCGCCGTCGGCGACTTGGCGTTGATCTTGCGGGCCCAGTCGAGCGCCGTGGCCTCCAGCTCCTCGTGCGGCACGACCGCGTTGACCATGCCCATCCGGTGGGCGTCGGCCGCGCTGTAGGTGTCGCCGAGGAAGAAGATCTCGCGGGCGAACTTCTGGCCCACCTGGCGCGCGAGATAGGCGGAGCCGAAGCCGCCGTCGAAGCTCGCCACGTCGGCGTCGGTCTGCTTGAACCGGGCGTGCTCGGCGCTGGCGAGTGTGAGATCGGCCACCACGTGCAGGCTGTGGCCGCCGCCCGCCGCCCAGCCGGGCACCACGCAGATGACCACCTTGGGCATGAACCGGATCAGCCGCTGCACCTCGAGGATGTGCAGCCGCCCGGTCGCGGCCGAGCCGTCGGCGTACTGGTAGCCGTCCTTGCCGCGGATGCGCTGGTCGCCGCCGGAGCAGAAGGCCCAGCCGCCGTCCTTGGGCGAGGGGCCGTTGCCGGTCAGCAGCACGCACCCGACGTCGGTGGTCTGCCGGGCATGGTCGAACGCGCGATAGAGCTCGTCGACGGTCTGCGGGCGGAAGGCGTTGCGCACCTCCGGGCGGTTGAACGCGATGCGCACCGTGCCCTGGTCGACAGCCCTGTGGTAGGTGATGTCGGTGAAGTCGAACCCCTCGACTTCCTGCCACGCCTTGGGATCGAACAGCTCGGAGACCATGGGCCGAAGCCTACCGGGTGGCGGCTCCGGCCCACGGGCCGGTCAGGGGACCTCCGCCCGGAGCTCGGCGAGCAGCTGGCCCTGGTCGGCGAGCATGTCGGTCAGGATGCGGCGGGCGATCCGCAGCAGGTCGGCGAGCTCGGGTGTGGCCAGTGTGTAGACCACGGTGCTGCCTTCACGGATGGCGGTCACGATGCCCGCTCTGCGCAGGACCGCCAGCTGCTGTGAGAGGCTCGACGCCTCGATGTCGATCTGGGCCAGGAGATCCCTGACGGGAAGTGGCCCTTCCTGGAGTAGCTCCAACACTCTGATGCGAGCGGGGTGGCCGAGAGTCCGGAACAAATCCGCCTTGGCCTGGTTGACCTCCACGTGCATAGTGACAGACTAATCCAGCGCAGTTGCATAATTCTTCAAGTCGTAACGTTGTCGGATAGCATGGGCAGCGGGGACTAGGGAGTTGAGCCATGGGCCGAGGAAGAGCCAAGGCGAAGCAGACGAAGGTCGCTCGCCAGCTGAAGTACACCAGCCATCACATCGACTACGACCGCCTCCGCGAGGAGTTGGGCGCCGACGAACGACGTGACGACATGCACCCCGCTACGTCGTCCGATCAAGAGACCGGGCGCGCGCAATAACGCGGGTGAGTCGTGCGGGACTCAGGGTGACGTTGGTGAGCCGCCTGGTCTCGGGCGCCGGATCCGGCGCCGTGAGATCCAGGCGGTGCAACACCTCCCTGATGATCACCCGCATCTCCAGCAGGGCCAGCTGAGCGCCGACGCAGAAGCGCCGGCCGCCGCCGAACGGCATCCAGGCCCTGCTCTGCTGACCATCGAGGAAGCGTTCCGGCCTGAACTCCTCCGGTGACGGGAAAGCCGCCGGGTCCCGGTGCACGAGCGGGATGAACGGTCCCGCGTACGATCCGGCCGGTATTTCGTACTCACCCAGCCGGAGCGGGGCGTCGAGCAGCCGGGGAGCCTCGTAGACCGCGGGCCTGACCCGCATCACCTCCTTCACCACCGCGTCCAGGTACGGCTCGTCGTCGGGCAGCCGCTCCAGGACGTGCGGCAGCCGGAGCAGCCGCTCGAACGCCCAGGCCAGACTGGTCGCCGTGGTCTCGTGACCGGCGATCAGCAGGGTGATCAGCTCGTCGCGGATCTCCTGGTCGTCGAAGCCCGACTCCAGCAGCCTGCTCAGCACGTCCGTGCCGTCCGCCCCGGCGCTCCGCCTGCGGGCGATCTCCTCGTACAGGATCGCGTCGACGCCCGCGCGTGCCTTCAGGAAGCGCGCGTACGGCAGGAACGGCACTCCCTTGGCGCGCTCGCGCAGGCGGGCCGGGAGCATGACGACCGACGTCGCGCCGCCGAGCCGGATCAGGCGGGGGAGCAGCGCGTGCAGCCGGCCGAGGCGCTCCGCGTCGCGGATGCCGAAGACCAGCCTGATGATCACTTCCAGGGTGATCTCCTGCATGCGGTCGCGCAGCGCGATCGGCACGCCGAGCGGCCAGGTCGCGATCTTCTCCGCGGCGATGGCCGCGATCTCGTCGTGGTAGCCGGCCACCTGCCTGGCTCTTAACGGCGGGGTGAGCGCCTTCCGGTGGCGTGACCAGCCGTCGCCGTCCAGCGTCAGCACCGAGTGGGCGCCGACCATCGGCTCCAGGAAGTCGCGCCGCGCGGCGCCGGCCAGGCCGCCGCCCTGGTCGGTGCGGTAGACCTGTTCGGCCAGCTCGGCGGTGGTGACGTACACCTCGGGCGGGAAGCCGAAGTAGCGCACCGTGAAGATCGGGCCGTACTCGCGGTGCAGCCTGTCGAACGCGCCCGCGGGGTCGAGCATGATCCAGGCGGTCTGGGCGGCTGCGGGCAGTCGCGGTCCGGGTGGGAGCATCACAGGTCCTCCGATACGTACGTATGTCATAGACGTTTGTATATATCGATAGCATGGATGCCGTGTCACGGAAAGAGGTTCGCGAGCGGTTGCTCGCCGGTGCGGTGAGCTGCCTGCAGGAGAAGGGCTACGCCCGCACGACCGCGCGCGACCTGGTCGCGGCGTCGGGCACCAACCTCGCCTCCATCGGTTATCACTTCGGAGGCAAGGACGCCCTGCTCAACGAGGCCATCATCGCCTGCTTCGAGGGGTGGACCGAGCGGGTCGAGAAGGCCATCTTCAGCAGCGGCCTCGGCACGCCCCGCGAGCTGCTCGAACGCGCCATGGCCGCGCTGGTCGACGTGTTCGGCGAGATGCGGCCGACGCTGATGGGCTGCGTCGAGGGCTACCCCGCGGCGCTGCGCGAGCAGGCGCTGCGCGAGCGCCTCGCGGCCGCGTACGGCGACGCCCGCGAGGCGGGGGTCGGCATGCTGCGGCGGGCCTCCGCCGAGATGGGCGTCGAGCTGCCGGTCGCGCCCGAGGTCCTGGTCTCGGTGCTGATCGCGATCTCCGACGGGCTGATGATCCAATGGCTGCTCGACCCGGACAGCACTCCCGACTCCCGCCAGATCGTCGACGCCCTCGCCGCGATCTCCGCACTCACCTGACCCCGCCCGTCCCGCGCTTGGGGATCACCTGACTCCGCCCCCGTCCGTGCCGCCCGCGTTCGTGGAGGGTCGTCCGGGATCTTGGTGGTCTCATGCGGTGGGCTCGGCCGTGTGACGCAGGATCGCGTCCGCCACCTCGTCGCGGACCTGAGCCGGCAGCATGTGCCCCATGTCCCGCACCATGAGCAGCTCCGCGCCGGGGATGGCCGCGGCGATGAGCGCGCCGTGGCCGGGCTTGGCGGGCTCGTGCGTGCCCTCGATGACCAGCGTCGGCGCTTCGACCCGGCCGAGCACGCCCTCGGGCTCGAAGCCGGGGTTCGCGGCGGCCGCCCGCCGGTGGTTGACCACCGCCGCCAGGTCCCTGGCCCGCTCGAAGACCCGCTCGGCCAGCCGCCGCTCGGCGTCCTCGTCGAACGGCAGCGCCGTCCCGTTCAGCACCCGCGCCTCGGCGATCATCCGGTCGATCTGCTCGCCCCGGGTGGCCGGCGGCGGGCTCTGGATCGCCTCGGTGTAGAACGCCGTGAACTCCGGCGTGGGCGGCGGCAGGCTGCCCTCCGGCTGCGGCTGCCCGGTGAGCGCCCGCATGAGCACCTCACCCTCGTGCCCGCCCAGCGGCGACGAGCCGATCACGGTGAGCGTGCGTACCCGCTCCGGCCGCTCCACCGCCACCAGCTGCCCGAGCAGCCCGCCCGCCGAGTGGCCCACCAGGTGCGCGCTCTCCAGCCCGTACGCGTCGAGCACGCGCAGCACGTCGTCCTTGATGTCGAGCCAGGTGTACGGGTTCGCGTCGAAGTCGACGGTGCCCGATCTGCCGGTGTCGCGATGGTCGTAGCGGATGACCCTGCGCCCGCCGGCCACCAGCCTGCCGACGAACTCCTCCGGCCACAGCACGCCCTGCGACATCGACCCCATCACCAGGAGAACGGGCGGGTGATCAGGGTCGCCGAACTCCTCCGTCCAGAGCTCGACGCCGTCCACGTTGATCAGGTTCTCTGTCATGCCTCCAAGCTTGGCCCCGACCGGCGCCGGTGCCTTCCGTAGGACTACTGGGCACTACAGAAGGCGGGCGAGTTCAGTACGACTGGTGATGCCGAGCTTGGGATAGATCTTGTACAGGTGATACTCGACCGTGCGCGGGCTGAGGAACAACCGCGCCGCCACGTCCTTGCTCGACGCCCCCTCGGCCACCAGGCGCGCGATGCGCAGCTCCTGCGGCGTCAGGGCCGCCGCAGGGTCGGCCTCCGGCACGTCGCCCGCCGCCTCCCCGGCCGCGCGCAGCTCCCCGCTCGCGCGCCGGGCCCACGGCTCCGCGCGCAACCGGGTGAACGTCTCCAGCGCCGAACGCAGCCGCCCCCGCGCCTGCCCTGGCCGGTGCGTACGGCGCAGCCGCTCGCCGTGGAGCAGAGCTGTGCGCGCCGCCTCGAACGGCTCCCCGTGCAGCCGCGCCGCCTCCTCGAACAGCGCCGCGTCCCCGTCCACCAGCGCCCGGCAGCGCAGCAGCGACGCCCGCGACTCGGGCGTGCCGGCGTTCGCCGCCCACCGTTCCAGCCCGTCCAGGGCCTCGCGGGCCGCCTCCGGCTCACCCGCGGCCACGGCCGCCTCCACCCGGTCCGGCGCTGTCCGCCACACCACCGTCGGATGCCCCGCCGCCGCCAGGGCGGTGAACCGGGCATGCGCCGCGTCGTACCTGCCCAGCCCCAGATCGAGCATCGCCAGCGCGTACGAGGCCACGCCCGCGCGCAGCCCCACCCGGTGCGGCACCGCGATCGCCAGGGCCCGGCGCGCGTGCTCCCGGCAGGACTCCTCCTGGCCGCGCAGCGCCGCCACCACGGCCAGGTTCGCCAGATGGGCGGCCTCGCTGTTGGTGTATCCGGCCTCCCTGGCCAGCGCCAGCCCTTCCTCGGCTACGGCCTCGCTCTCGGCCAGCCTGCCCCTGAGCCGCTCGCCCGTGGACACGAACTCCAGCACCACCGGTAGCTGCCCGACCATGCCGGACACGCGCGCCACCCGGCCCGCCCGCCCGACCAGCTCGGCCGACACGTCCGCCTCGCCCAGATAGCTCGCCGCCGCCGACGCCCACAGGAACTCGGCCGCCTCCCGCAGCTCCCCGGTCCTCGCCAGCGCACCCCGCAGCAGCTCCGCCCCGCCGCCGTCGTCGAGCCGCGCCCCGATCCCGGCCACCACGTCCCGCAGGAACCCCGGCGGATGCGCCAGCGCCCTGCGCCCGATCTCCACGAGAGCCGGGATGTCGCCCACGTAGTTCGCCGCCTCGGCGGCGTCGGCCAGCATCTCCATGCTGTCGCCCCCGGCGAGGATCCGCACGGCCTCCGCGGCGTCCCCGGAGTTCAACTCGAACCGCCCCCGCAACTGCCTGATCTCCCGCCGCAACCCATCGAACCCCTTGGGACCGCTCCTCCCTCCAGCCGTCTCGTCCCGGGCGTCTGCTGGGGGACGGTTCGCTCTGTGTGGGGATGCGGCTTCCGGCTTCGGTGCCCTTTCTCCCTCGTGAGCGGGTGGTCTTTCGTCGCCGGTCTCTGGCGCGGGATGGGGCGTGGGGGGTGAGCCTTCTTTCTGGTGTGCGGGTGTTGTCTCGTGAAGGGGTCCTGTGTGGGTGAGGGCGTGGGCCTCGGCGAGGTAGGTCTGGGCCTGGCCTGGACGGCCGCCGAGCCAGGCTGCGGTGGCCGCGTCCGTGTAGCGGCGGGCGCGGGTCCAGGGGTCGGGGGTCAGCTCCGCCGCACGGCCCAGTGCCGTCGCCGCGTCGCCGTACCCGCCTCTGGCTCGGGCTCCGTCGGCCGCGGCGGCCAGCGCGGCGGCCACCGGCTCGTCCCGCCCCATGGCGGCGGCCGCCAGGTGCCAGGCCCGCCTGTCACCTTCCACCAGCTCGGCCAGCACCGCGTGCGCCCGCCGTACCTCCACCGGGCCCGCCGCCCCGTGCACCGCCGACCGCACCAGAGGATGCCGGAACCGGACCGCCGCCCCGTCCACCACCACGAGCCCTGCCTTCTCCGCCTCATAGAGCCCGGCCAGAGCAACCTCTTCGCGCAGGCTCACCGCCGCAGGCAGCTCCCGTGCGGGTGCCCGCACCGACGCTTCCGTCACACGCGCCCTCGCGGGTGCCTCCCTGGACGGACCATCCCCGTTCGGCCATGCCCGTACGTCGGTCTCCGCCACGGACGGCGTGGTCTCGTTCGGCCGCGCTCTCGCGGCGGTTTCCATCTCGGGTGGGGTGGTTGCGCGCGCCGGCGCATCTGCGGGGGTCTCCGTCTCGGTCGGTGGTTGCTCGTGCTGGGTCCGTACGGGTGAGTCCAGGAGGGACGCGGTGCGGAGGGTCAGGGTGAGGTCCGGTTCCAGGGATGCCGCGAGGAGGACGCGGCGGGCCGGGGCCGAGAGGCGGGTCACCTGGTCGCCGAAGAGTTGGGCGCCGCCCGGCAGGGGGTCGGGGAGGGGGAGGCGGCCGGCGAGCTGGTCGGGGCTCAGGGACGCCAGGGTCTCGCCGAGGACGAGAGGGTTGCCGCCGGTGAGCGACACCAGGCGGGCGCGGACCGGGGGCGCCGCCGGGGCCAGCGAGTCCACCAGCGTGGCCGCGCTCTCGTCGTCCAGCCCGCGCAGTCGCAGCTCGGGAACACCCTTGTGGACGCCGTCACCCCGGACCGCCAGCAGCATCCCGACCCGCTCGGTGCGGACACGCCGGGCCGCGAACAGCAGCGCGTCGGCCGACGCCCGGTCCAGCCACTGGAGGTCGTCCACCAGGCAGAGCACGCCGCCGTCCTCCGCCGCCTCCGCCAGCAGCGACAGGACCCCGGCCGCCACCAGGAACCGGTCCTCGGCCGGCGCCGCCAGCCCGAGCGCCCCGGCCACGGCCTGGCGCTGCGGCGCCGGGAGCGCGTCGAGCAGCCCGGTCACCGGCCGCAGCAGCTGGTGCAGCGCGGCGAACGCCAGGTCGGCCTCGGCCTCGACGCCCCACGCGCGCAGGACGGTCAGCCGCGGCCCGGCCAGGGTGGCGGCCAGATCGAGCAGGGCCGACTTGCCGATGCCGGCCTCGCCCCGCAGCAGCAGGGCCTCTCCCGCACCGGCCGGCGCCGCGTCGATCACACCCTGGATCGCGGCGATCTCGGTGGCTCGGCCGTACAGCATGAGAATGACCCTATAAGGCCCAATATGGTGATGAATGTCACGTACGAGCAGACGAAAAGGCGCGCCCCCGAAACCGGGGGCGCGCCTTCATCGCGGATCATGGCATCCGGTGAGATGCCTCATCCGTCGTCTCGGCCACCGGCGCGCCGGCCGGGCCCGTGGACTGGACGGCCCTGTCGGACCGCTCGTGTGCCCAGCGAGACGCGTCGGACGCGGAGTCCTTCATGTGCTCGGTCCACTGCTGGGCGTTACGCCGGTAGAACATGAAGCCGGCCGCGCCGATGGCGAGACCGGTCACCAGGACGGCCGTCGGCCAGCGCCGCGACTGCTGCCGCCGGACCGGGCTGACCCGGATCGCGGCGTCGTTCAGCATCGAGCTGACTGCCGGTGCGAGTTGGTCCTCGACCCGGTGGGCGGCCTTCTTCAGCCTGGGTGCAGCCCACATCCGGGCGTCGTCGACCCGCCTGTTGGCGGCCAGCTTGGCCTGGTCGGCCATCGGCGCCATGCGCGCGCCGGTTTTCATGGCCTGGGCCTTCATCCGGCCCTGCCACGTGGTGGGCACTTCTATGACCACGCGGCGTCGTCTTCTCAGTGTCAGGGACACGACTACCTCCCCTGTCGTTGGGGCCCCGCGCGTGACCTTCCCGATACAAAGCGGCTCAATCATGGCCCGCCGTGGGAGGATGGCGGCGGAGGCCTTAGGGCCATGGTTGTCAAAACACCACAATTCCACCCTGTGCATAGAGGAAGGCAGCTGTCTCGTGGCTGAGAAGCTGATTGCGAATCTGCAGACCAATCGCGGCATGATCAAGGTCGAGCTCTTTCCCAACAGAGCCCCCAAGACGGTGCGAAACTTCGTGGAGCTGGCCGAAGGCTCCCGCGAGTGGACCCACCCGGGCTCCGGCGAGAAGAGTAACGACCGCTACTACGACGGCACGATCTTCCACCGTGTCATCCCGAACTTCATGATCCAGGGCGGCGACCCGCTCGGTGAGGGCTTCGGCGGGCCGGGCTACGAGTTCGACGACGAGATCCACCCCGAGCTCTACTTCAACCGTCCCTACCTGCTGGCCATGGCCAACGCGGGCAAGAAGATGGGGAAGGGCACCAACGGGTCGCAGTTCTTCATCACGACCGTGCCCACGCCGCACCTCAACGGCCGCCACACGATCTTCGGCGAGGTCGTCGAGGGGCAGGACGTCGTCGACGCCATCTCCAAGACCAAGACCGGGCGTAACGACAAGCCGGTCGAGGAAGTCGTCCTGGAGTCGGTCACCATCGACCGCGTCCCGGCCTGACGCGCGGCCGCCTGTCCGGCCTTCCGGGTTCCTGCGCTCTGCAGGCCCCCCTTCCCGGAAGCCGGGCCGCGCCGGCCCGGCGCGCGGGAGGCGGCGTCACCCCGTCCGAGCAGCGGACGCGGGAGTGGCCCGCAGGCTTTAGGCTGCGGGCATGACCAGCCAGCCGCCCCTCCCGCCCTCGCAGCCCGAGCAGCCCGCGGAGACGGTCCCCACGTGCTACCGGCACCCCGACAGGGAGACGTGGGTCCGCTGCCAGCGGTGCGACCGGCCCATCTGCCCCGACTGCATGCGCGACGCGGCAGTGGGGTTCCAATGTCCCGAGTGCGTGGCCGAGGGCAACCGGGGGATCCGGCAGGCGAAGTCGACGTTCGGCGGCGCGGTGGTCCGCGCTCCCTACGTGACGTGGACGATCCTGGCGGCCAACGTGCTCGTCTTCGTCGCACAGTATTTCGTGCCGGACATCCAGCGCCTCCTGGGCATGAACTCCCTCTTCGTGGCCCTGGGCGACGAGTACTACCGGCTGATCACCGCCGCGTTCGTGCACGGCGGGATGTTCCACATCCTGTTCAACAGCTGGGCCCTCTACGTGATCGGGCCGTACCTGGAGCGGGCGTTCGGACACGTCCGCTTCGTCGCGCTCTACCTGGTGAGCGCGCTCGGCGGGTCGGTCCTCGGGCTGTGGATGGACAACCCGCGCATCCTCACCGTCGGCGCCTCGGGAGCCATCTTCGGCCTGTTCGGCGCGGTGTTCGTGGTGGGACGCAGGCTGAACCTGGACGTGCGCGGCATCGCCGTGCTGATCGCGATCAACCTGGCCATCACCTTCATCGTCCCCGGCATCAGCTGGACCGGCCACATCGGCGGCCTGGTCACCGGGGCAGCGCTGTCGGCGGCGCTGGCCTACGCGCCCCGGGAGAACCGCGCCGTGTGGCAGGCGGCGGCGGTCGCGGGGTTCGTGGCACTGCTCGCCGTGCTCGTGGTCGTCAGAATTCCCATGATCACCATGGCGATCCTGGGCTGACGTCCCCAGCTGTGGAAAAGCTGTGGAAAAGAACTAGCGCCAGCGGGTGGAAAGAACCACACCGAAGATGATGAAAACAAACCCGATCAGCAGGTTCCAGTTCTGCAGATCGCCGATGAAGGGCGCCCGCGGGGCCACGTAGTAGGTGGCGATCCACAGGATGCCGATGATCCACGCGGCGACCATCGTCGGCGCCAGCCAGCGAGGGCTGACCTTGATCTGCTGGGTCTTCTGCGGCGGGGTGTAAACCGCCTTCTTGCGCGTCTTGGGCTTGGGCACTGGATGACTCCTGCTGAGGGCCTGGGCTTCCGGATCGTCCGCAGGCTCTGCGTAAAGGGTAGTGGTAGCGAGCCCCAGGATAGTCGCCACGCGCACGGGATGGCGATCCCCGGCGCCTGGAGTCGTCCCGCTTACCCTGGTCGGGTGCGGATCGTGCTGCGGACCACGGGGGAGCTGAGCATCACCGCCGGCCTGGTTCTGGCGCTCTTCTGCGCCTATCTGCTCTGGGGCACCGGCGCCTACACGGCGAGCCAGCAGCTGTTGCTGCAGCGCGCGCTGGCCGCCGAGAACGCCGCCCGGCCGCCCGCCGTCGAGCTGGGCGACGCCGTGGCGCTGCTGCGCATCCCCAGGCTGGGCCACGACTTCCGCTACGCGGTGGTCGAGGGCGTACGGGCCGAGCACCTGAAGAAGGGCCCCGGCCACTACCCCGGCACCGCCATGCCCGGCCAGGTCGGCAACTTCGTCGTCTCCGGCCACCGCACCACGTACGCGGCCCCGTTCAACCGCGTCGACGAGCTGGAACGCGGCGACGAGCTCGTGGTCGAGGCCCGCGAGGCCCGCTACACCTACCGGGTCACCTCGCAGGACATCGTCGAGCCCGGCGAGGTGGACGTGCTCGCCCCGGTGCCCGGCATGCCGGGCCTGCGGCCCATCCGGGCCTACATCACGCTGACGACCTGCCACCCCGAGTACTCGGCGGCGCAACGGCTGATCGTGTACGGGGTGCTGAAGGACACCGAGCCCAGGAAGGCATGACGATGTACGGCTGGCTGTGGCGCAGGCTCCCCGGCGGTCCAGGACGGCGGCTGCTGTGGGCCGCCCTGCTGGTCGCCACGGCGATGGCCGTACTCTGGTTCTCGGTGTTCCCGCTCCTGGAACCCGCTGTGACGCTCGACGAGGTGACGGTGCGCCGATGACCCGCGTGCTGGTCGTGGACAACCACGACAGTTTCGTGCACACCATCGTCCAGTACCTGAAGGTGCTGGGCGCGAGCTGCGACGTGCGGCCCCGCGACGAGGTGCGGGTGGACGACGCCGACGGCTATGACGGCGTCCTGATCAGCCCCGGCCCCGGCACACCCGAAGCTGCCGGGGTCAGCGTCCCGCTCGTCCGCCACGCCGCCCGGCGCGGGCAGCCGCTGCTCGGCGTCTGCCTCGGCCACCAGGCCATCGCGCACGCCTACGGCGCCACCGTCGCCCGCGCCCCCGACCTCGTGCACGGCGGCACCAGCGCGATCAGCCACGACGGCAAGGGGGTGTTCGCGACGTTGCCCTCGCCCGTCCGCATGACCCGCTACCACTCGCTGGCCGTGCTCCCCGAGACCGTCCCCGAGGAGCTCGAAGTCACCGCCCGCACCGGCGACGGCGTCATCATGGGCCTGCGCCACCGCGCCGCGCCCGTCGAGGGCGTCCAGTTCCACCCCGAGTCGGTGCTCTCCGAGCACGGCCACCGGCTGCTCGGAAACTGGCTGGAGAAAACGCTGTAACGAACCGGAGCCTCAGAGCGACAGACAGATGAGCGTCCCCGCCGTTGCCCCCGAGCGGCGGGGGCGCGCTTCTATTTGGCGATCCTTCGGATCGCCGGCTCGTCGCTCAGATCCGGTGTCTTCCCTCGTCGTTCGGTCGCTGCGCTCCCTCTCTCCTCAGTCCAGACACCGGCGCTCCTCGCAAGACCTTCCCTGTACGGAGGTCGGGCACTGGAGTCGGTCCTTTGTTGGTGGGGCGGAGGGGTTTTTGATGTGAAGGGCCGCCAGCCCCTGTGGGGATGGCGGCCCTTTTTTAGCCTAGGCCGTCGCCTACGTCGCCTGGGGGCTCGTCCTGGCTCGGGAAGCCGTCGTCGCCGTCGTCGGTCGGGACGTCGTCCGTCGGGAAGTCGTCGGTCGGGAAGTCGTCCGACGGCTGCTCGGTCGGGGTGGGGGCCGCCGGGCCTTGCGACACGACGATGGTGACCGTCATGTTGGGCTGGAGCTTGGCGCCCTCACCCGGGTTCTGCTGGATGACCGTGCCCTGGGCCTGGTCGCTCGGCTGGGTGACGACCTTGACCTTGAAGCCCGCTTCCTCCAGGGTGCGGCGGGCCTCCTCCTCGGTCATGCCCTGGACGCTCGGTACGGCCACGGCCTCCTTCGGGATGAAGAGGGTCACCGTGTCGCCCTTGGCGACCGAGGCGCCGGCCTTGGGATCGGTGCGGAAGACCTTGCCCTCCGGCTGGCTGGACGCGCGCGTCTTGATCGTGCTGCTGAGCCCCAGCTCGGTCAGCCTGGCGTTGGCCTCTTCGGTGGTCATGCCGATGAGGTCGGCGGGGACCTTCACCTTCTCCGCGCCCTTGGAGACCACGACCTTGACCGTGGCGCCCTTCTCCACCTCGGTGCCCTCGGCCGGATCGGTCTCGATGACCGTGTCCTTGTCGTACTCGGCGCTGAACTCCTCGGTGACCTCCGCCGTGAGGCCGAGCTGCTTCAGCTGGCTCTCGGCGTATTCACGCGTCTTCGCCTCCAGCCCCGGCACCTTGACCGTGGTCGGGGCCGTCGGGCTGCCGCCGCCGCTGAACATGACGTAGCCCAAGGTGATGAAGGCACCGATGACCAGCAGCGGGATGATGATCCACAGGGCGGTCTTGACCGCGTTGCCGCCGCCGTTGTTCGCCCGGCGGCGCCCGCCCCGGCCGCCGCCCTCGTCGTACTCGTAGGGCGGGACGGCGCTGGAGTGCTGGGTGGCCGGGCCGGTGGCGGCCTGGGTGGCCGTCATCATGCGGGTGCCCTGACCGTAGCCGTTCATCGCCATCGTCTGGGCGTCGACCGGCATGCCGGACATGGCGCGCTGGATGTCGGCCCGCATCTCGGCCGCACTCTGGTAGCGGTGCGCCGGATCCTTGGCCATGGCCTTGAGCACGATCGCGTCGGCCCACTGGGGGATCTCCGGGTCGATCTGCGACGGCGGGATCGGCTCCTCGCGGACGTGCTGGTAGGCGATCGCGACGGGGGAGTCGCCGGTGAACGGCGGCTGGCCGGTGAGCAGCTCGTAGAGCACGCAACCGGTTGAGTAGATGTCGCTGCGGGCGTCGACGCGCTCACCGCGTGCCTGCTCCGGCGAGAGGTACTGGGCGGTGCCGATGACCTGGGCCGTCTGCGTCATCGTGGCGGCCGAGTCGGCCATCGCGCGGGCGATGCCGAAGTCCATCACCTTGACGTCGCCGGCCGTGGTGATCATCACGTTGGCCGGCTTGATGTCGCGGTGCACGATGCCGCCGCGGTGGCTGTAGTCGAGCGCGCGCAGGATGCCGTCGACCAGCTCGGTCGCGCGTTCCGGGATCAGCCGCCGGTCGGCGCGGAGCAGGTCGCGCAGCGTCCTGCCGTCGACGTACTCCATCACGATGTAGGGCACGGGGGCGCCGTCGGTGACGTCCTCGCCGGTGTCGTAGACCGCGACCACGGCCGGGTGGTTCAGCGACGCCGCAGACTGGGCCTCACGGCGGAAACGGGCCTGGAAGGTGTGATCACGGGCCAGGTCCGACCGAAGGGTCTTGATCGCGACGATCCGGTCCAGCCGGATGTCTCTGGCGCGATACACCTCGGCCATGCCGCCGCGCCCGACGACACCGTCGAGCTCGTAGCGACCTCCGAGAAGCCGAGGCTGAGTCATTTCCTGCACTGTCCCTTACCGTTCATCTTGGTGCCGGCCTGCTCGGGGGGCGGCCGCCGGTGTCCATCATCGACCCGTTGGCGCGTCACGTCTCCTCCTTCGGCGGGTTCGAGTCACCCGGGTCCGGCGAGGCGGAAGGTGTCGGGGTCGTCGGCGTCGTGGTGGGGGTCGGGGTCGGCGTGGGGGTCGGGGTACGGGTCCTGGTCGGGGTCGGGCTCGGCGTCGGCTGCGTCGTCGGCGTAGCCGACTTGCTTACCGTAGCCGACGGCGAGGCTACCGGCCTCGACGACTTGACCGTAACCACAGGAGGCCGACGGGTCTCGGTTTTGGTCCGTGAGGGCTTCTGCCGGGGCTTGTCGGAAGCAGGCAGCGGAGGCGTCGTCGTCTCCGGAACGACGAGCGGCGGAGTCTGAGGGGCGGGGGTGAGCGCCCACGCGCTGAAACCCACGGCCACGACGGTCCCGGCCGCCGCCGCCGTCGTCAGCACCCGCCCGAACCGGCGCCGCGGCGGCGTCTCCTGCAGCTCCGTGACCGGCTCGGCGCCCATGGCCGCGGGCCCGTCCGCCGTCCGGTCTTCCTGGCGGGGACGGATCGGGAAGCCCGAGGGGTCGGTCAGCGAGCCGAGGTCGGCGCCGCCGGCCGACAGCGACTCGCGCAGCACGTACGCGCGATCGGCCAGCTCCCGCGCGGAGCCGGGCCGATGCGCGGGATCTTTGGCCAGCAGCGCCGCCACGAGCTCGCGCACCGGGGCGGGCACGTCGACGCCCAGCGCCGGCGGCTGCTCGCCGAGGTGGCGCAGCGCGATCGCCACCGCGCTGTCGCCGTGGAACGGGGCCCGGCCCGACAGGCATTCGTAGGCCACCACGCCCAGGGAGTAGAGGTCTGTCGATGGCGTGAGCGGCAGACCCTGGGCCTGCTCCGGGCTGACGTACTGGGCGGTGCCGAGCACGGTGCCGGTCTGCGTCACCGGAGCCGCCTCCATGGCCCTGGCGATGCCGAAGTCGGTCACCTTGATCGTGCCCTCGTGCGTCACCAGCAGGTTGCCCGGCTTGATGTCGCGGTGGATCACGCCGGAGGAGTGGGCGGCGTGCAGCGCCTTGGCCGTCTGGTGGAGCACGTCGAGGGTGACCTCGGCGCCGAGCGGGCCGTTGCGGACCAGGATGGTCGACAGCGGCTCGCCGTGCACCAGCTCCATGACCAGATAGGCCCGGTCGGCCTGCTCTCCGTAGTCGAAGATCTGCGCGATGCCGGGGTCGGCGAGGCCGGCGGTGATGCGGGCCTCGTTGCGGAACCGGCCGCGGAACGCGGGGTCGGCGTGGATGTGGCTGTGGAGCACCTTGACGGCCACCTCGCGCCCGAGCAGCTCGTCGCGGGCACGCCAAACCTCCCCCATGCCGCCGGCGGCGATGCGGGAGATCAGGAGATAGCGGTTACCGAGCCGCATGATTCAGCACGTTACCGTCCATTACTTCAGCACCGCCTCCATCACCGCTTTCGCGATGGGCGCGGCCGTTCCGCCACCCGTCGCCTCCCCGCCGCCGCGCACGGCGCCGGACTCGACCATCACCGCGATCGCGATCTTCGGGTCGTTCGCGGGGGCGAACGAGATGAACCAGGCGTGCGGCTGCTGGCCCTGAGCGGTCTCGGCGGTTCCGGTCTTCCCAGCTACTTGGACGCCGGGAATCTGCGCGCGGTTCGCGGTGCCGTTGGCCACGACGCTGATCATCATGTCGGTGAGCTCGCCCGCCGTCTCGGAGCTGACCGCCTCGCTGAACTCCTCGGGGTCGGCCTCGTCGATCGTGTCGCCGTTGGGGTCGGTGATCTTGTTGACGAGGTACGGCTTCATGACCACGCCCTCGTTGGCGATGCCGGCCGCGATCATCGCCATCTGGAGCGGCGTCATCTGGTTGCTGCGCTGGCCGATGGAGGCCTGGGCGACGGCCGCCGCGTCCTCCTTGGGGCCGAAGTCGCTCTTGGCCACCGACATCGGGACGGCCAGCGGCTTGCCCGCGCCGAACTTCTCCAGCTGCTCGCCCATCGCCTCGTGGCCGAGGTCGATGCCGATCTTGCCGAACGGCGTGTTGCAGGACCTCTCCAGCGCGAAGCGGAGCGTGACCTGGCCGGAGCCGCACGCCGCGCCGCCGTAGTTGGGCAGGTCGGCGGTCGTGTTGGGCAGGTCGAGCACCTGCGGGGCGTCCACGGTGGTGTCGGCGCCGCGGCTGGAGTCGTCCTCCAGGAAGGCGGCGGCGGTCACCACCTTGAACGTCGAGCCCGGCGGGTAGGTGTTCTCGATGGTGCGGTTGAGCAGCGGCTGGCTCTTGTCCTTGGCCAGCTCGTCGTAGCGGCCGAACACCTCGGACTTGTTGGTGCCCGACAGCTCGGCCGGGTCGTACGTGGGGAGCGAGACCATGGCGAGGATGCCGCCGGTCTTCGGCTCGATCGCCACCACGGCGCCGCGCTTGCCGCTCTCGCGCAGCGCGTCGTAGGCGGCCTTCTGCGCCTCGGGGTTGATCGTCAGGTCGACGTTGGCGCCCCTGGTCGGCTCGCCGGTGAACAGGTCGATGCCGCGCTGCAGCAGCAGGTCGGCGCTGGAGCCGTCGAGCAGGTCGTTCTCGCTGCGCTCGATGGCCGACTCGCTCTCGGGCGAGAAGAAGCCGGTCACGTGCGCGTACAGGCGGCCCTCGGGATACTCCCTGAGGAAGCGGAAGTCGCCCTTGGTCTCCTTCGACTGGGCCACGATGACCTTGCCGCCCGCGGTGATGCGCCCGCGCTGCACGGCGTACCGCTCGTAGAAGTTGCGGGTGTTGCGGGCGTCGTCGCTCAGACTCTGCGCGCGGACGCCCTGGAGGACGTTCACGTTGATCATCAGGAGGCCGAACATGGCCAGGCAGGCCACGGCGGCGCGCTTGATAGTCCGGTTCATCGCTGGAACACCTGCGTCATTCCTTCGTTCTGGATCGCCTGGGGCGGCGGCCTGCGCGCCGCGTCGGACATGCGCACGAGCAGCGCGATGAGGATCCAGTTGGACAGCAGCGCCGAGCCACCCTGGGACATGAAGGGGGTGACCAGGCCGGTCAGGGGGATGAGATTGGTGACACCGCCGACGATGATGAAGATCTGCCAGGCCAGCAGGAACGACAGGCCGGCGGACAGCAGCTTGGTGAACGGGTCGCGGGCGGCGAGCGAGGTGCGCAGACCGCGCTGCACGATCAGCGCGTAGATCACGAGGATCGCCATCAGGCCCGTCAGGCCCAGCTCCTCGCCGGTGGCGGGGAAGATGAAGTCGGAGAAGGCCAGCGGGATCAGCTCGGGGTGGCCCTGGCCGAGCCCGGTGCCGAGGATGCCGCCGGATCCCATGGCGAACAGGCCTTGCATGAGCTGCTCGCTGCCGCCGACCGCCCTGTAGAGCTCCTCGTTGGCGGGGTCGAGGTAGACCTCGAAGCGCTGCTGGACGTGGTCGAAGACCATGCCGGCCAGGATCGCGCCGCCCAGGAAGAGCAGGATGCCGATGATCACCCAGGAGATGCGCTGGGTGGCGATGTAGAGCATCGCGATGAACGTGCCGAACAGCAGCAGCGAGGAGCCCAGGTCCTTCTGCAGGACCAGGATGCCCAGGCTGACGCCCCAGGTGATGAGCACCGGGCCGAGGTCGCGGGCGCGCGGCAGGTCGATGAAGAGCAGCCGCCGCCCGGCCAGGGCGAGCACGTCGCGCTTGGCCACGAGGTAGCCGGCGAAGAAGACGACCAGCGCCAGCTTGGCGAACTCGGCGGGCTGGATCTGACCCAGTCCGGCGATGCCGATCCAGATGCGGGCGCCGTTGATCTCCTGGCCGAGGAACGGGATCAGCGGCGAGACCAGCAGCAGCAGCCCCAGCGCGCCGGCGGTGTAGGTGAGCCGCTGCAGGGCGCGCTGGTCACGCAGGAAGATCAGGGTGACGCTGAACAGCACGATGCCGATGAGCGTCCACAGCAGCTGGGTGTTGGGCGAGGCGAGCGTGGCCGACGGCAGCGTGGAGTCGGTCTCCGACAGCCTGAAGATCATCACCAGGCCGAGGCCGTTGACCAGCGTGACCAGCGGCAGGATCAGCGGGTCGGCCCACGGCGCGAACTTGGCGAGCACGAGGTAGGCGGCCAGCATCAGGCCGCCCAGGCTCAAGCCGTACGTCAGCATGCCCGAGGGGATCGCCCCGTCCATCGCCAGCCCGACGTTGGCGTAGGCGCCCATCGTGATCACGACCGCGAACGCGAGCATGACGAGCTGGGCCATGCGTCGCTTGGCGGGCATGGGCACGGGGGCTGCGGCCACTTCGCTCATCTATTGAGGTTTCGTCCTTGTGGGAGTGGGAGATGGCGACGCGCTCGCGGTGGGGGTGGGTTCCGCGAACTTCATCGTGTTGATCTTGGTGAGGCCCTCGGCCACGTCGCCGACCTCGATGCCGTCCTTGACCAGAGCCTGGTCGGGCGGCGAGAGCCGGGACAGGGCCTTGCCGGTGTGCTGGGCCACCTTGAAGAACTGAACGGGGCCCACCTCCTGCTGGATGCCCTGGAAGACGACCACTTCGTCGGCCCAGGCCCCGACGAAGAACTGGTCCTGCGTCCATTTCCAACCGAAATAGCCGCCGACGCCCGTGACGACGGCGGCCACGGACAGCACGGTGACCAGCACGGGCCACACCCGGCGACGCTTGCCCGACTTGCGGGACGCTCGCGCGACCGGCTCGTCGTAGTCGTCATCGGTGATGGCCGGCTGGGGAGCGGTCACCGCGCTCGCTCGCCCCGGCGCCGGCTCCTCGCCGCCGTGCAGCCGGGTCATGCCCGCGGCGCCGACGACGGAGGCCTCGACGGGCACCTGCTGGCCGTCGGTGATCTCCAGCACGTCGGCGATCACGCACGTGATGTTGTCGGGCCCGCCGCCGCGGTTGGCCAGGTCGATGAGCTGGCGTACGGCCTCTTCAGGATCATCGAGGTTGGTCAGCGTGGCGTGCAGCGTCTCCGCGCTCACCACCCCGGACAGCCCGTCGGAGCAGAGGAGGTAGCGGTCGCCCACCTGCGCCTCGCGCAGCGTCAGGTCGGGGTCGACCTCGCCGCTGCCGTCGAGCGCCCGCAGCAGGATCGAGCGCTGCGGATGCGTCGCGGCCTCCTCGGGCGTGATGCGCCCGTCGTCGACCAGCTGCTGGACCAGCGTGTGGTCATGGGTGATCTGGTAGAGCTCCCCGCGTCTGAGCAGGTAGGCGCGCGAGTCGCCGACGTGCACCAGCGCGACCTGGGTGCCGTTCCAGAGCATGGCGGTGAGCGTGGTGCCCATGCCTTTGAGGCTGGGATCCCGTCCCACCATCTCGTGCAGCTTGCGATTGGCGTCGCGTACGGCTGCCTCGATGGCGTTGAGCAGGTCACCCCCCTGCTGGGCCTCTTCGAGAGAGGCCATCGCGGCGATGGCGACGGAGCTCGCCACCTCGCCGTGTGCGTGCCCGCCCATGCCGTCGGCGACGGCGAGCAGGCGGCCGCTGGCGTACGCCGAGTCCTCGTTTCCTTCGCGGAGGAGGCCGACGTCCGAGCGGGCGGCGTAGCGGAGTGCGATGGTCATTTGCGCAATTCAATGACTGTCTTGCCGACACGGATCGGAACACCGAGCGGCACCGGGGTCGGGCGGGTGACTTTCGAGCGGTCGAGATACGTGCCGTTGGTAGAGCCGAGATCTTCCACGATCCACTGACCGTCCTGGGGAAAGAGCCGGGCGTGCCGGCTGGATGCGTAGTCGTCGCTGACTACCAGCGTGGCGTCGTTCGCCCGGCCAATGGTGATGGGCGTCTCCGTGAGATTAATGGTGGTGCCTTGCAGCGGGCCACCTGTCACGATGAGCTGGCGGGGTTCCCCCTTCCTGCTCTTGGGCTTGGGCGCGGGCTTGGCCGGTTTGGCCCCTTTGCCCGGGCCGGCGGGAGCCGTACGTGACCCGAACAAGTCAGTCCGGATCACGCCGACTGCGGCAATGACGAAAAACCACAGCACCGCCAGGAACGCGAGCCGGATCAGCAGCAGCGTGAGCTCGGACATGGACCGTCTGTCTACCTCTAATCGCGCCGGAACACCAGAGTCGTGCGCCCCAGCGTCACTCGCGTGCCGTTCTGGAGCTCGATTCTGCGTACCGGCTGGCCGTTGACGAAAGTGCCGTTGGTCGACCCGAGGTCGACCAGCACGACTTGCTGACCCTCGACGCGCAGCTCCGCGTGGTGGCGGGAGACGCCGGGGTCGACGAGACGAAGATCGCAGTCGGTGCCGCGCCCCAGCAAGGTCACCGGCGTGGTGAGCTCGTAGGAGCGGTCGCCCTGCGGATCGTCCTGGGTGCTGACGAGCAGCCGGGGCCGCCCGCCGAACGCGTTGGGACGTGACGGGGGCAGGTCGCTCGCCGGCTGGCGGATCTCGTCCTGCTCAACCGTCGCGCCCCGGATGACGCCGGACCTGATGCGGAACAAGCCCACCGCCAGGTCGCCCGCCGTCTCGAATCGGACCCGGACCGGTCCCACGAAGGAGTAGCCCTGTTCCTTGGCGTACTCCCTGGCGAGGTTGGCCAGCTCGTGGCTGATGCTGTCGGCGTAGACCTCTAGCCGCTCGGCGTCGGTCGTGGACAGCTCCACCACGAAGTCGTTCGGGACGAGGGTACGGCCCTGGGCGACGATCGCCGCCCGCTCGTCCATCTCCCGCTGCACCGCGCTGGCGACCTCGACCGGCTGAAGGTCAGATTTGAACGCCCGCGCAAAGGCCCCCTCAACCAAGCCTTCGAGCCGTCGCTCGAAGCGCTGAAGGACTCCCACCGGGTACCTCCCTTCCTCCGTGCATATGATCGCGGCCCCCCGGCGCGCGTGGCGCCCGGTCTCCGCTCGAACCACGAGGCGGCGGCCCCCGGCGCTCCTGAGGCACTCGCGCCCAGCTCCTCCGCTCCCGTGTCTTATGCGATCGTATCCGGGTTCAGTACCAGTGGCTGTTACGTGCTAGTGTTTCTCCGCACCCACAAGGGCGGGTGGCGGAACGGCAGACGCGCACGGTTCAGGTCCGTGTGTCCGAAAGGACGTGAGGGTTCAAATCCCTCCTCGCCCACCTCGGTAGGGTCGATGAAAATCGGCAGACCCACCCTGGCGAAGAACAGCCCCGGTTCGCAAGAGCCGGGGCTTCATCTTTTCCTCGACATCCTGTCCGCTTGCGGCCTCCCGGCCGTACCCGCCGGGCGAAAGGTACGCCCGGCCGGTTGCAGCTCGCTTTCAAACCGCTTCCGGCCGGGGCCCATTGTTTCGCTCAGAGCGAAGCTGAGGTCAGGCCGCCAGCTTGCGCGTGTCCAGCAACTGCCCCAGCAGGTCGGTGAGGCTCACCATGCCGATGACCGCGCCGTCGCCTCCGGTGACCAGCGCCAGGTGCGCACGGGCCTCCTGAAGGGCCGCCACGGCCTCGGGGACCTGCGTGAGGCTCGGCAGCTTCGGCACCGGCCTGGCGAGCTCGCTCGCCGTACGTCCGGGCTCCAGCAGGGCGTCACGGGCGTGCAGGACCCCCGCCACCTCGCCGCCGTCGCTCACGAGCAGCCTGAGGTGGCCGCTGCCGGCCGCCACGCGCCGGATCTCGGCCGTGCCGGCCCGCGGGGGTACGGTGACCGCCCGGCCGATCGGCACCATGAGGCGCTCGATGCCCTCGGCCTCGAACCGCAGCGCCCGGGTCAGCAGGTCGTGCTCCTCCCGGTCGAGCAGCCCCATCCGGCCGGACTCGCCGACCAGCATGGCGAGCTGGCGCGGCGTCCTGGTGGTGGCCAGCTCGTTGCGCGGCTGCACCCCGAAGAGCCGCAGGCCGAGGTTGGTCAGGCCGTTGAGCGACGACAGCAGCGGCCGCATCACCGAGGTGAAGGCCCTGAACGGCAGGGTGAGCAGCAGCGCCGCCTGCTCGGGGTGGGTCAGCGCCCACGACTTGGGCGCCATCTCGCCCACCACCATGTGCAGGAACGTCACCAGGGCCAGCGAGAGCGTCAGCGCGATCGGCATGCGCAGCGGCTCTGCCACGCCGATGGCCGCGAACACCGGTTCGAGGTAGTGCTCGATGGCCGGCTCGGTCACGTACCCGAGGCCCAGCGTGCACAGCGTGATGCCGAGCTGGGCGCCGGCCAGCATCAGGGAGAGCTGGCGGCTGCCGCCCGCGGCCGACCTGGCCGCGATCCTGACGAGCCGGTTGCCGCCCGCCGCGATCTCCTCCAGGCGGTGCCGCCGGGAGGACACGAAGGCGAACTCGGCGGCGACGAACAGCGCGTTGAACGCCAGCAGCGCGACGCTGATCATGATCATCGTCATCGGGTCGCCTCCGCGGGCTGCTGGGCGGGCGCCAGCCGCACCCATTCGGGCACGCGCCGGTTGAGCGAGATCACGGTCAGCTCGGCCACGTGGCGGTCGCCGCCGTCGTCGTACTCGAACGGGTCGGCCTCGACGACGGTCGGCACCGTCACCGTGTCGCCAGGCTCGGGCATCCGGCCCAGCTCGGCCAGGATCAGCCCGCCGAGCGTGTCGTAGTCGTCGCTTTCCGGCAGCGCGATGCCGGTGGCCCGCTCGACCTCGTCGAGCCGCAGCCTGCCGGGCACCTCCCAGACGCCGCCGGGCTGCCGCACGGCGCCCACCGGGTCCGGGTCGTTCTCGTCGACGAGCTCGCCGACGAGCTCCTCGGCCAGGTCCTCGACGGTGATCACACCCGCCAGGCCGCCGTACTCGTCGATGACGCAGGCGATGTCGTCCTTGGCGACGCGCATGCGGTCGAGCACCGCGGGAAGCGGCAGCGAGTCGGGCACGAGCAGCGCCGGGCGGGTGATGTCGCGCACGGCGCCCTCCTCGATCCCGGAGGCGAGCAGCTCGCGCACGCCGGTCACGCCGGCCACGTCGCCGTCGTCGCCGAGCACGGGGTAGCGGGAGTGGCCGCACTGGCGCATGGTCTCCAGCAGCTCGGAGATCGGCTGGGCGGCGCGCAGCGCCACCACCCGGGGCCGCGGCACCATGATCTCCTCGGCCGTGTGGTCGCCGAACTCCAGGGCGCGCTCCAGCAGCTCCGACAGGCGAGGCGGCAGCTCACCGGCCTCCGTGGACTCCTCGATGATCCGGGAGAGCTCCTCGGGGGTGGCGCCGTGCTCCACCTCCTCGACGGGCTCGATGCCCACCTTCCTGAGCAGCCCGGTCGCCGCCGAGTCGAACAGCCGGATCACCGGCCCGACCACGGCCAGGTAGACGAGGGTCGATCCGGCCAGGAACTTCGCCACCTGCTCCGGCCTGGCGATGCCGAGGTTCTTCGGCGCGAGCTCGCCGAGCACCATCTGCACCACGGTGGCCACGCCCACGCCGATGGCGACGGAGAGCCCGGTGATGAGGGCGTCGGAGAAGCCGGCGTCCGTCAGCCAGGGCCGCACGATCACGGCGATGGCGGGCTCGGCCAGGAAGCCGACCAGCAGGGCGGTGACGGTGATGCCGAGCTGGGCGCCCGACAGCATGAACGAGAGGCGTGAGGTCACGCGGAGTGCCTTCTCGGCGGCCTGGTCACCGGCCGCGGCCTGCTCGCGCAGGACGGCCCGGTCGACGGCGACGAAGGCGAACTCCTGGGCGACGAAGTAGCCCGTCGCGGCTGTGAGCAGGAAGAGGGCCATCAGGCCCAGATAGGCGCTCACCGCTGCGAGCTCTCAGGGGAACCCGTGCATGTGCACGGGCGGCTACTCCATGGGTCCGCAGTGGACACGATCATCCCTTCTTTAGAGCTGGTCCATAAAACTAACGATGCGGATGGCCTCTGTGTTTCCGGTGGTCTTATCTGCCTGGTTCTACGTACTTTTCCGTGGCGGAACAATGGCCGGTGGACTGCACTGAGCGAAGTGTTGGACGTAGCTTCTATGTCAGGGCGACTATGTCAAGCAAGGGGAAGAAGGAGCCACGTGGCTGAGGACGACCGGACGCGGGCCATGCGCTCGCCGGGCGAGCGTCGCCCGCTGCCTTCCAGCAAGGACGGGCCGCGTGCGGCGGGGGCCCCGGCGCACCACTTCCCGCAGCCCCCGCCGCAGCCGGTCGCCGACGACGTGCCGCGGTCCAGCTCGCGGGTGTACGGCAAGCGCCGGTCGGGCAGCAGCCCTGTCAGGCCCATGCGGAGCACCTCCGACCGGCCGCCCCCGCCGCCCGGACAACGGCCGCCGCGCCGGCGGATCAAGGGCGGCACCGTTCTCAAGATCCTCCTCGCGCTCCTGGTGGCGCTGGTGGTGACCGCCGCGGGCATGCTCTTCTGGATCGACGGGCGGCTGGGCGGGCTGCCCGCCGGGATCCTGGACGACTACGAGGGCCGCCCGGCCGACACCCCCGGCACCAACTGGCTCCTGGTCGGCTCCGACAGCCGCAAGGGCCTGTCGGCCCGCGAGCGCAGGAAGCTCGCCACCGGCAACAGCGAGGGCCAGCGCACCGACTCGATGATGCTGCTCCACCTGCCCGAAGGGAGCGACCGGCCGACGCTGGTCAGCCTGCCGCGCGACTCCGCCGTCACCGTCCCCGGCCAGGGCCGCAACAAGCTCAACGCCGCCTACGCGATCGGCGGGCCCAAGCTCCTGGTCCGCACCGTCGAGACGGTCACGGGCATCCGCGTCGACAACTACATGGAGATCGGCTTCGCCGGCTTCGTCGAGATCGTCGATGCCGTCGGCGGCGTCGAGATCAACGTGCGGGCCGCGGTCAACGACCCCAAGGCGGGCCTGAAGCTCAAGAAGGGCACCCAGACCCTCACCGGCGCCCAGGCGCTCGGCTACGTCCGCACCCGCAAGGGCGGGGCGCTGCCCGACTACGAGCGGACCAAGCGGCAGCGCCAGTTCCTCAGCGCGGTGGTGAAGAAGGCGGCCAGCCCCGGCACCCTGATCAACCCGTTCACCTCGATCCCGCTGGCGATGAGCGCCACCGACGCCGTGGCGGTCGACGAGGACACCGGCGTGTTCGACATGCTCTCGCTGGGCCTGGCCATGGGCGACAGCCCGGTGACCACGGTGGTGCCCTTCGGCGGCACCGAGAACGTCGCGGGCGGCGAGGCCGTCAAGTGGGACAGGGCCAAGGCGCTGGCCCTGTTCGAGGCGCTGGCCGCCGACCAGCCGGTGCCGAAGGAGATCCTCGACGCGGGTTAGCCCGTCGCGGTGATGGCGGCCGTGGTGACGGCGATCGAGATGCCCGCGTTGATCGCGGCGATCGTCTGCGCCACGGCCTCGGCCTCCCACGCGCCGGCCGCGATCTCCTTGACCCGGCCCTTGTCGGCGCCGGGGAACGCCTTGCGGTCGAGCTTGGCGGCGTGCATGACCGCGATGAGCACGGCGGTGCGCGGGTCGGGCTCGGCGCCGCCCAGCGCGCCCGCGACCCGCTCACGCACCCGCGACTCGACGCTGCCGTCGAGCTCGGGCCAGCGGGTGGTGCGGAAGATGCCGAACACCCGGCCGCGCTCCTCGGCCAGCACGCCCGCGGCGGCGAGCCGGGTGAGCAGGCGGGTGCGGAGCTTGCCCGACTGCAGCTGCTGCACCCACCAGGCGGGCCCGCGCTCCTTCGGGCTGCCGGCGATGCGCGCGAGCGCGGCGTCGAGCTCGTCGTCGCCCAGCGGCGCGGGGTCCAGGACGGTCACCTTCTTGTCGCGCAGCGTGATGCGCTCGCTGATCGCCAGCTCGGCCAGGAGGGCGCCGGCCACGGCGGGGTCGAGCTGGATGGTGGAGAGCAGCTGCCTGCCGTCGTCCTCGCCGAAGGCGAGAAGGAGGATCTCCTCCGCGATCGTCACGCTCATCCTCTGACACTAACGTGCGAGCATGACCATCTCGGAAAAATTGCACGCTGTCGGCCGTCCCCTGCTTGAGGCTCAGCTGGCCCATCCCACCGTTGCCGGGATCGGCCGGGGCGATCTGCCCGAGCCCGTGTTCCGGTCGTGGCTGGAGCAGGACTACCTCTACCTGCTCGACTACGTGCGGGTGTTCGCCAAGCTGGCCTGGCAGGCTCCTGACGCGCACGTCGGCGACCTGGTGGACCTGGCGCACTCGACCTACCACGAGGAGCTGGATCTGCACCGTTCGCTGTCGGCCGAGTTCGGGGCCGATCTGGAGGGGGCGGTGAAGGGTCCGGCCTGCGTCGCGTACACGGACTTCCTGCTGGAGTCCGCGGGCTCGTACGGGGAGGGGTTGGCGGCGCTGTATCCGTGCATGTGGGGATATTCGACGCTGGGGCGGATCCTGGCGGAGAACCCGCCCGCCGAGCCGCGCTACCGGGCCTGGGTCGACACGTACGCCGACCCGGGGTTCGCCTCGCTGGCCGAGCGGATCGCCCAGATGATCGACGAGACGGACGTCGATCCTGACCGGGCGGAGGCGATGTTCACGGAGGGGATGGCGCACGAGCTGGCGTTCTGGGACGTGCCGTAGCGCCGCGTAGTCTGGAGAGCATGCCTGAACTTCCCGAGGTGGAGTCGCTCACCGCGTTCCTGGGCGAGCGGGCGGTCGGCCGCACGATCGCGGGCGTCGACGTGGTGGCCTTCCAGGCGCTCAAGACGTTCGACCCGCCGGTGACCGCGCTGGGCGGGCTGACCGTCACGGGCGTGTCCCGTCACGGCAAGTTCCTCGACCTCGACTGTGACGGGCTCCACCTGGTCATCCATCTGGCCCGGGCGGGCTGGCTGCGCTGGCGTGACGACCTGTCGGGCGCCAGGCCGGTCCGTCCGGGCAAGGGCCCGCTCGCCGTACGGGTGCGGCTCGCGCCCGACGCCGACGGGCTGGCGCCGGGGTTCGAGCTGACGGAGGCGGGCACGCAGAAGCGCCTGGCCGTCTATGTCGTGAAAAATCCGGATGAAGTGCCGGGTGTCGCCGCGCTCGGCCCCGACCCCCTCGACGAGTCCTTCGACGTCGCCGCGCTCAAACGCATCGTCGGCGGCAACCGCACCCAGATCAAGGGCCTGCTGCGCGACCAGAAGGTCGTCGCCGGCATCGGCAACGCCTACTCCGACGAGGTGCTGCACGCCGCCAAGATGTCCCCGTTCAAGGTCGCGGCGACGCTGACCGACGCGCAGATCGCCGACCTGCACGACGCCATCGTGACCACGCTGCGCGAGGCGGTCGAGCGGGCGCGCGGCCTGGCGGCCAAGGACCTCAAGGCGGAGAAGAAGTCGGGGCTGCGCGTGCACAACCGCGCGGGCCAGCCGTGCGACGTCTGCGGCGACACGATCCGCGAGGTGTCCTTCGCCGACTCCTCGCTGCAGTACTGTCCCACCTGCCAGACCGGCGGCAAGCCGCTGGCCGACCGCCGCATGTCCAAGCTGCTCAAGTAGCGTGCCGAGCATGACGCGCGGCAGGTAAGAATGGGCGCATGACGGTTCCCGAGGTCGAGGTCCGCGACGTGCCCGACGACGCCTACCTGCTCGACGTGCGCGAGGAGTACGAGTGGGTGGCGGGCCACGCTCCCGAGGCGGTCCACATCCCGATGACGCAGATCCAGGCGCGGGTCGACGAGGTCCCCTCCGGCCGTCCGGTCTACGTCGTGTGCCGCGTCGGCGGCCGTTCGATGCAGGTGGCGGCCTGGCTCAACCGCCTGGGCCGCGAGGCGGTCAACGTGGGCGGCGGCATGCAGGCCTGGGAGCTCGACAAGCGTCCCATGGTCAGCGAGACGGGCCGGCCGCCGATGGTCGCCTGACCCCGACTGGCCGAAACGGGACCAATAGTGCATCATGGGGGCGGCAGCCGGAGTTGATCTCCGGCTGTTGACGACCCACCGCGGGAGCTCGGGGCCAACCGGGCTGAGAGGGCAGCTACGCCGCTGCCGACCGCATGAACCTGTCCGGGTAATGCCGGCGTAGGGAGTGCGCGATGTCGCATGCCATCCATGGCGAGGAAGTTCCGCTGACCCTGGAGGGCGAGCCCCCCAAGACGCTCGGAGTGCTCGACCAGGGCGCGCTCTGGGCCAACCTGGCGGTCAGCCTGCTGGGCTTCTCCGGCGCCCTGTTCCTGATCGACCCGCTCGGCGGCGCGCCGCTGACCGTGACGGCCGCCCTGGTCGCGACCGTGGTCGGCAGCCTGATCGGCACCACCATGGTGGGCCTGGCGGCCATCCCCGGCACGCAGACCGGCAAGCCCGCGATGGTGCTGCTGCGCGGGCTGTTCGGGGCCCGGCTGTCGTACTTCCCCACCGTGCTCAACATCATCCAGATGATCGGCTGGGGCGCGTTCGAGCTCTGGGTGATCGCCCAGGGCGCCCTGGCCATCTTCGGCGACACGGTCCCGTACGCGGTGTGGGTGATCGTCGCCGGGGTGATCACCACGGTGCTGACCGTCTGGCCGCTGGGCGCGGTCCGGCTGATCAGGCGCTACATCACGGTTCTGGTGATCATCGCGATGATCTGGTTCGCGGTGCAGTTCCTGGGCGACGCGCAGCCGCGGACCGGAGGGTCCTGGGAGGCGTTCGCCCCGGCCGTCGACTACGTGATCGCGCTGTCGGTGTCGTGGGTGCCGCTGGCCGCCGACTTCGCCCGGCACTCCAGGTCCAGCCGGGCGGCCTTCACCGGCGTGGTCGGCGGCTACACGCTCGCCCAGGTCGCCTGCCTGGCCCTGGGCGTGTACGCGGTCGCGATCGCCGGGGCCGAGGCGGTGGCGGCCGACAGCACGGCGGTGTTCGGGCCGTTCGTGGCGGTGCCGCTGGGCGCGCTGTTCTTCGCGATCCTGGTGCTCCGCGAGGCCGACCAGTCGTTCGCGAACGTCTACTCGACGACCGTCTCGCTGCAGAACCTCATGCCGCGCGTCGACCGGCGGATCATCAGCACCCTCATCGGCCTGCTCACGGTCGCCATCGCGCTGGTCGTGGACGTGACCTCCTACGGCGCGTTCCTGGGCGTGATCGGCGCGGTGTTCGTGCCGATGTTCGCGGTGCTGGCCGTCGACTACTTCCTGCTCGGCGGCGCGGCCCGGTGGAACACCGACGCCGACGCCCCCGCCCGCTGGTCGATGCTGGTGCCGTGGGCGCTCGGCTTCGCGGCGTACTGGCTGACCACCTCCACCCCCACCGTCGCCCCGTGGGACGGCTTCTGGGCCGGGGTGCGCGAGGTCATCGGCTTCACCAGGGAGCCGTGGATGAACGGCGCGCTGGGCGCGGCCATCGTCGCGGCTCTGGCGACGCTGCTGATCGGGCTGGTCACGCGCCGCGTCGCTCGACGGTGAGCAGATGGCGCTTGGCGGCGGGGCCGCCCGCGTAGTCGCCGGGCTCGCCGTCGTCGCGCACCACCCGGTGACACGGCACGATCACGCACACGGGGTTGGCGCCGAGCGCGTTGCCGACCGCGCGCAGCGCGCGCGGCCTGCCGATGAGCTCGCCGATCCGGCCCATCGTCGTGGTCGTGCCGTACGGGACCGCCATCGTCTTCTGCAGGACCGTACGAGCGAACGGCGTGGCGAGGGTCAGGTCGACCCGGGTGGAGAAGGCGCGGAGCCGGCCGGAGAAGTAGGCGTCGAGCTCGCGGCGGACCGGGTCGAGCCGCCGGGCGTCGGTGCCGATGAGGCTGCCCACCTGGTTGGACACCCGCTCGAAGACCACGTGCTCGTCCTCGTAGCTGCAGGCGACGAGGCCGCGCGCGGTGACCGCGAGCACCAGCCTGCCGACTGCGCCGTCGTAGGTGCCGAGCGCGACGTCGAGCGTGCCGTCACCCCGATAAGTGTCGGACGTCACCCGCAGCAGGGCCTCGAGGTCGCCCGACACGCCTTCACCTCCACCCGCCATGAAAAAGCCGTGACCGCAGCGTATCGGACGGATCGCCCGACGCGAGCGCCACGCCGCGGGCACTATGGAGTCGTGGGGGACCCAAGGGGTGCGAGTGACGACGAGATGGTCCGCGCGGTGCTCGACAGCTCACCCAACGCCGTCGTCGCGATCGACCGGGACCAGACGGTCCTGGTCTGGAACGCGGCCGCCGAGGCGCTCTTCGGCTGGTCCGCGGCCGACGTGCTCGGGCGCAGGGCGCCGATCGTGCCGGAGGAGCTGGCGGCCGAGCACCACGCGGCCCTGGAGCGGGTCCGCACCGGCGGGCAGGTGTCGCTGCGCACCAAGCGGGCGCGCGCCGACGGCGGCGTGCTGGACGTGCGGGCCGACATCAGCGCGCTGCGCGTGGGCTGCGCGACGGCCGGATACGTCTGCGTCTACCACCTGGTGCAGGCCGACCACGCGGCCAAGAGCCGCCTGGCGCGCCGCGCCAGGCTGGTGCGCAGGCTCACCGACGTGGTCGGCGACATCAACGCCGAGCTGGAGCTGCCCGCCGTGCTCGACCGCATCTCGGCCAGCCTCACCGAGCTGACCGGGGCCGACGCGGGCGGGTTCGTGCTCATCGAGGGCGACCGGCTGCGCCTGGTCAGCACCTACCGGCTGCCGGACTCGCTGAAGGACGCCACCACCGACCTGGACACCAGCCTGGTCGGCACGCTCCTGCGCACCGGCAGGACCGTGCTGCTGGAGTCCGCCGGGCTGGACCGGCTGGTGTGGGCGCGGCTGAAGGGTCTGCACACGATCGCGCTCGGCCTCGCCGCCGTCGGGGGTCGCCCGTACGGCGCGCTCTACGCGCTGTTCGCCAAGCGCAAGCCCGGCCACCTGGAGCTGGAGCTGCTGGAGCTGCTGGCCGGGCACGCCGGGATCGCGGTCGGCAACGCGGTCGCCTACCAGGAGGCGGTGCGGCAGCGCGCGCACGAGCGGGCCGTGTTCGACGCCAGCGCCGACGGCATCGCGGTGCTCGACGGCGACGGCCGGGTGCTGCGGTGGAACCCGGCCGCGGCCGAGCTCACCGCCGTCAGCGCCGAGGAGGTCATCGGCGGCCCGCCGCCGTTCCCGCTGCCCGGACCCGGCGAGAAGGTCACCCACCAGCTGCCCAGCGGGCGCTGGCTGGACGTGGTGTGCGCGCGCATCGAGGAGACCGGCGAGCTGGTCGTCGACTTCCGCGACGTCACCGCCGCCAAGGAGCTGGAGGAGGCCAAGGACCTGTTCCTGGCGACCACCAGCCACGAGCTGCGCACCCCGATCACGGTCGTCCGCGGCTTCGCCGGCACGCTCGACGCCCGCTGGGACAAGCTGAGCGACGCCGAGCGCCGCTCCGCCGTGCACACGATCGCCGAGCGGGCCAAGTCGCTCGGCAGCCTCATGGACCACCTGCTGCTCGGCGCCAGAGCGGGGGCGGAGGAGCAGGTGGTCGGCGACGAGCCGTTCGACCTGGCCGAGCGGCTGCACGCGGCCACGCTCGGGCTGCCGGTGCTGTCCGACAGGCACCGCATCGAGGTCGGCATCGCCGTGGGCCTGCCGTGGGTGATGGGCGATCCGCTGGCCACCGACATCGTGCTCGGCCAGCTCCTGGAGAACGCCTTCAAGTACTCGCCGCAGGGCGGGCTGATCAGCGTCGGCGCCTGGCGCGAGAACGGCGGGGTGGTCGTGGTGGTCGACGACGAGGGCGTGGGGATCGCGCCGGCCGACCGGGAGCGGATCTTCGAACGGTTCGTCCAGGTGGAGACCGGCGACCGCCGGAGGTTCGGCGGCGTCGGGCTCGGCCTCTACATCGTGCGGAGCCTGGCCAGGGCGCAGGGCGGCGAGGTGAGCGCGCATCCGCGCCCCGGTGGTGGCACCCGGATGAAGCTCCAGCTCAGGTCCGCTTCTACTATCGGATCCGACACACCGGTGCGGTAACGAGGTGGTCACGGTTGCGCTGATCTATCGTCCGATGTGTACAAGCTGTGATCGAGATGCGGTTTCTGGGATCGAGTAACGGGGCATTTCGGTCGTACCGGGGGTGCTTCCGCGGGGGGCACTGGGAGACGGGGAGGTGGGTGTGTCAAGCGTGGTGCTACTGCCGTACGCGCCGTCCAGCGTCGCCGTCGCCCGCCAGCGTCTCAGCAACGATCTTCAGGACTGCGGGGTCTTCGATCCCGCGATCGACGATGCCGTACTCGTGGTGAGCGAGCTGCTCAGCAACGCGCTACGGCACGCCCACCCGTTGCCTTCGGGGATGGTGAGGGTGTCCTGGCTGCGTAACGATGGTCACATCGAGGTGGCGGTCAGCGACGGGGGAGCGGCGACCGAGCCGAGGGCGGGCCGGCCGGCCCTGTCCTCGCTGGGCGGCCGCGGGCTGGGGATCGTCGAGTATGTGGCGGAGAGCTGGGGCGTGCGGCATGACGGCGACACGACAACGGTGTGGGCGATCCTGCCCGCACCTCAGAAGCAGATGAACGGGCAGGTTCACGCGCTCAAAGAGGCCGGGTAGCGAGCACGGCGCGCTCTCCCACGGTCCACGCCGTGGAAACCAGCAGATAGAGCCCGGCGGCCAGGGGGAGCACCGCCGCGGCCAGCACCGAGCCGAACGGCAGCAACGGTGTCACCCTTCGGATGAGCTCCGGCTGGTCGTCGGTGAGCGCCGACTTCACCGTACGGGAAGACAGCCATGCCACCACGGCCATCAGCACGAGCACCAAAGCGAAGACCGAAAATGGGCCGCTGAACAGACCGTAATGTGCGAGCACGGCCGCGACCTGCTGACCGAGCGGAGCCCCGAACAGGTCGTGGCCCGCCAGCGCGGTCGGGTGGGTCGCCACCCGGAACATCAGCCACATGAACGGCAACTGGGCCAGCCCCGGCAGGATCCCCGCGAACGGCGAGCTGCCCTCCTTGGCGAACAGCGCGGACGTCTCCTTCGCCAGCCGCTGCGGGTCGCGCCCGAACCTCTTGCGCAGCTCGCGCAGCATGGGCGCGAGGCGTTCCCTGACGCGGGCGCTGCGTGCCTGGCGGATGCCCAGCGGCAGCAGCAGGAGCCGCACGGCCAGGGTGAACAGCACGATGCCGAGGGCGGCGTGGCCCCCGGAGACGCCGATGACGAACGAGACAAGCGAATCGATCATGAGCCCTTCTCCCATGGAGACTTCCAGGGCTCGGGTCCGAGCCCCGCCTAACAGGAAGCGGGGCGCGGTGAAGGAGCTCGCGGTCTCGGTCTCCCGGCCGCGTCGGGATCGCGCTGGCGCTGGAAGGCCGTGCGCCGCGCGTACACCAGGGGGAACCCGGACGGCTCACCGCCGCAGGCCGGCAGCAGCCTGGCCGCCCACGAGACCAGCAGCAGGACCGCCACCATGGTGACGGCGATGAGCCACGGATCGAACAGGAAGGCCGTCACTGCGGCGAGGACGACTTACCGACCAGCGTGACGACGACGAAGACCAGCAGAGCGATCACTCCGATGATCAGCGCGATCTTCAGCAGCCCCAGAACCATGGGGATGATGAAGGTGAACAGCACGAAGAGCGCCAGCGCGGCACCCGCCACGAGCATGATGACTCGACCCATGACGCCACCGTACGTCGTGCCGGTGCCGCGTGCGAGGCTTACGAAGCGATGACGTGATCGCCTCGCCCGTGCCGCAGCGCCGTACCGTGATGGCGTGAACACCCGCATCCTGGTGGTCGACGACGACCCGAACGTGTCCGAGGTGGTCGCACGCTATCTGGAGCGCGACGGGCACGAGGTCGAGTGCGTGGGCGACGGCGCGGAGGCGCTGCGCCGCGCGCTGGCCAGGCCGCCCGACCTGATGGTGCTCGACCTGATGCTGCCCCAGCTCGACGGGCTGCAGGTGTGCAGGAAGCTCAGGGAGCGCTGGCCGGTGCCGGTGATCATGCTGACCGCGCTGGGGGAGGAGATCGACCGGGTGGTCGGCCTGGAGACGGGCGCCGACGACTACGTGGTCAAGCCGTTCAGCCCGCGCGAGCTGGCCCTGCGCGTGCGGTCGGTGCTGCGCCGCGCCCGCGGCGCGGCCGTCACCGGCGGCACCGGCGTGCTCCGCGACGCCGACCTGACGGTGGACGTGGGCGCCCACGAGGTACGGCTGGGAGGAGCGGAGATCATGCTGACCGCCCGCGAGTTCGACCTGCTGGCCTACCTGATGCGCAACCCCAGGCAGGCGTTCAGCCGGGCGGCGCTGCTCGACCAGGTGTGGGGATGGTCGTTCGGCGACTCCTCCACGGTGACCGTGCACGTCAGACGGCTGCGGGAGAAGATCGAGCCCGATCCGACCGATCCGCGCAGGATCGTCACGGTCTGGGGGGTCGGCTACCGGTACGAACCGCTGGAGGGCCCCGCGTGAGCCTCGGCATGATCGTCGTGGTCACCGCAGGCCTGGGCCTGCTGGTGGCGGCGGCGGGCCTGGCCGTCATGTGGTGGCTGCGCACCCGCTCCATCGGCGTGATGATGGCGATCGTGGTGGTCGTCGCGGTGGCCGCCACCCTGGCCGGCGTGGTGGCGATCACCATGCGGATGATCATCGAGGGCCCCGCCAGGGACGTCGTGCTCAGCGTGATCGCCGTCGGCGGCCTCGTCGGGCTCGGTGTGGCGTTCGTGGTGGCCAGGCGGGTCGTGGCGGAGAGCAGGCGGCTGGTGGCCGCGGTCGGCGAGCCGCCGTTCACCGCGCCGCGAGGGCTGCCCGCCGAGCTCCAGGCCATCGCCGACGCGCTGCAGGAGGCGTACGCGCGCGAACGCGCACTCGAAGGCGCCCGGCGCGAGCTCGTCGCCTGGGTCAGCCACGACCTGCGCACCCCGCTGGCCGGGATGCGCGCCATGGCCGAGGCGCTGGAGGACGGCGTCGTGGCCGACCCCGAGACGGTCGGCCGCTACCACCGCCAGATCAAGCTGGAGGTGGAGCGGCTGTCGGCGATGGTGGACGACCTGTTCGAGCTGTCGAGGATCCACGCCGGGGCGCTGCGGTTGTCGCGGGCCAGGATCGGGCTCGCCGATCTGGTCGCCGACACGCTGGCCGGGGCCGAGCCGCTGGCCAGGGCCAAGGGCGTGGTGCTCACCGCTGAGGCGGCGGCGTCGGTGCCGGTCGAGGCCGACGCGGGCGCGCTCGGGCGGGCCCTGCGCAACCTCGTGGTCAACGCCGTCAAGCACACGCCCTCGGACCTGCCGGTGGTGATGCGGGCCGGGGTGGAGTCCGGGATGGCCTGCCTGTCGGTCAGCGACTGCTGCGGCGGCATCCCGGAGGAGGAGCTGTCGCGGGTGTTCGAGGTGGCCTTCCGCGGCGAGGCGGCCCGGACCCCGACGGCGGACGGCGGGGCCGGGCTGGGGCTGGCGATCGCCCGGGGCATCGTGGAGGCGCACGACGGGGTGATCGGCGTGGTGAACGAGGGGCCGGGCTGCAGGTTCGAGATCCGCCTCCCTCTCGGATGACGGGGTGGATCAGGCGGTCTCCGGGAGGATGGACTCGCAGGTGGAGCCGAACGACTCCGACATTGCACGAAATGTCGGGCAGGGCCATCTCCACATGCAGCTCCGGCACCGCAGGATGGGGTGCGCGGCGTCGCTGGTGATGCCGCCCGCGTCGCGCGGCTGGTGCAGGTCGAGCAGCCGCAACCCGAGCTCGGAGAACATCAGCAGCTCGTCGCGGGCCCCGGAGAGGAAGTCGAGGTCCTCCCCGGCCAGCTTGGTGCGTACGGGGACGTAACCCTCGTGGTTGACCAGCCCGCGCAGGCGGGCCGCCTCGTCGTGCCACGAGGTCGCCTTCTCGCTGCGGATGAGAATGGCTTCCAGCTGTTCGCGGATTCTCCGACGCTGAGGATCTTCCGGTTGGTCTGTGTTCATAGGTCATCGGGCCCGTGAGCTCGCCCAGCCTCCTCCTGTGAAGTGGTGACCGGATCCGGAGCTCAGGCCCGCCCCCTCTCCGGCCGCCATGGTGGCGCACCGTCAAGTTTCGCCTACTCTCCGTCTTCGTGAAGCCCAAATGGCCACTCTCGTCGCCACCCGGAATCCATGCCGTCATTCACGTATCGGCGTGACAACGTGACCCGGAGCCCTCACGCCGCTAGCCTGCCTCTGTGGAGCTCAAGGTCTCGACTCGATCACATGCCGGCCACGCACTTGTCGTGATTGCCGGTGAAATCGACCTCTATACGGCACCCCACCTGCAGTCGGAGTTCACCCGGCTGCTCCAGGAGGGGCCCGGCCGCGTGGTCATAGACATGTCCGCCGTGGATTTCTGCGACTCCACGGGGATGAACGTGCTGCTGTCGGCACTCAAGCGCATGAAGGAGCAGGGCGGCACTCTCGAAGTGGCCTCGCCGCGCCCCGCCGTGCAGAAGATCCTGCAGGTCACCGGGCTCGACTCGGTGTTCACCGTGCATGACGAGGTGCCGCAGGAGTTCCTTCTCTCCGAGAAGTCATGACGGCGGGCGACACCGCGGTCGTCATCCCGGCCAAGAACGAAGCCGATCGCATCGGCCTCACCGTCGCCTCGGCCCTCGGCCTGCCCGGCGTCGACCTCGTCGTCGTGGTCGACGACGGCTCGACCGACCAGACGGGCCGGGTCGCCCGCGCGGCGGGGGCCAAGGTCGTCCGCCACAGCCGCAACCGCGGCAAGGCGGCCGCCATGGAGACGGGCGCCGAGGCCGTGCGCCTTCTCGACGGCGACGCCCGCCATCTGCTCTTCCTGGACGCCGACCTGGCCGGCAGCGCCCAGGCCGCGGCCGCGTTAGCGGGGCCCGTGCGCGCCGGCGAGGCCGACATGACCATCGCCGCCTTCACCAACCGGGTCAAGCTCGCCGGCCACGGCATCGTCGTCCGGCTGTCGAGAGACGGCATCCGCCGCGCCACCGGCTTCGAGGCGACCCAGCCGCTCAACGGCCAGCGCTGCCTCACCAGGGAGGCGTTCGAGGCGGCCCGCCCGCTGGCCCACGGCTTCGGCGTGGAGACCGCCCTGACCATCGACCTGATCCGCAAGGGGTTCCGCGTGGTCGAGGTCGAGGTCGACATGGCGCACCGGGCGACCGGTTCCGACTGGCGCTCCCAGCTCCACCGGGCCAGGCAGCTCCGCGACGTCGCCCTGGCCCTGGCCACCCGCGAACCCCTCGTGGCCGACAACCTCGCGAAGCTCCGCCCCAGACGCTGACCCTTCACGGGGTTGTCCACAGGCTGGGGACGGGCGGACGGAGCCCTGTGGCGGGTGTGCTGGAATTTGCGGGTGACTTCCGAGACGCGGGCCGGCTCCCCCCACCGGCTCATGTGGCCGGCTCTGGCCTGCATCGCCGCCTCGATCCTGCTGACGGCCCTCATCGGCGTGCTCGGCCCGTCCGCCATGGTCCCGGCCCTGTCGGGGCCCGGCTGGCAACCGCCCTACTCGCTGGCCGCCGGTCCTCACCCCTATCTGGTGATCTCCCTGGCCGTGGCCGCCCTGGTGCTCGGCGGGCTCGGTCTCCTCGGCGCCCTGGCCGTGCCGCCCGCGTCCTTCCCCGCACGCCTGCCGCGCACGCTCGTGCTGCTCGGCTGCCTGGCCGCCGTGCTGCTCGCGTTCCTGCCCCCGTCGGGCTCCGGCGACCATCTCAACTACGCCGGCTACGGCCGCCTCGCCTCGCTCGGCATCGACCCCTACACCCACGGCGCCGACGACCTTCCCGGTGATCCCGTCACCGACGCCGTCGAGGCGCCGTGGCGCGAGGAGCCCTCGGTCTACGGCCCGGTGGCCACGGCCACACACGCCGCCGCGAGCTGGCTGGCCGGCGACTCCGTCCGCCTGACGATCTTCCTGCTGGCCCTGGTCAACGTCGCGGCGTTCATCGTCACCGGCCTCCTGATCGACCGCTTCGCCCGTGGCGAGCCCGCCGCGCGGCTGCGGGGCGCGCTGCTGTGGACGGCCAACCCGCTGCTGCTCTACCAGCTCGTCGCCGGCATGCACGTGGACACCCTGGCGGTCGCCTGCATGGTCGCCGCCCTCCTGGCCCGGTCGCGGCCTGTCATCGGAGGCGCCCTGCTCGGGCTCGGGGTCGCCATCAAGCTCAACGCCGGCCTGGTCGCTCTCGGCCCCGCCTGGGAGCTGCGCAGAAACCCCCGCCGCCTGGCGCTGACGGCAGGGGTCGCCCTGGCGGTGGTGGCCGCCGGTTACGCCGCCGCCGGCCTCGACGCCCTGGCCCCGGTGGCCCGCACCAGCAAGTCCATCTCCAACGCCTCGTTCTGGAAGCTCGTCCAGGGCTGGCTCCAGTCGGTCGTCGGCATGGGCCACGCCTACCGCAGCGAGATCCAGGTGGGCTCCCTGCTCCTGCTCGCCCTCATCGCCTGGGCCCTCTTCCGCGCGATCCCCCGCTCCCTTCTCACGGCCTCCCCGGCTCCTGGGCGCGGGTGGTTCGCCGTCAAGGGCGAAGGCGGCCAGGCGGCCGTGGCCGTGGCGGCGGTGATGGTGGTCGCCTACCTGTTCGCCTCGCCGTACGTGCTGCCCTGGTACGACGGGCTCGCCTTCGGGGTGCTGGCGCTGGCCGCGGCGTCCGCCCTGGACCGGTTCATGGTGGCCCACCTGCTGGTGCTGTCGCTGGCCTACCTGCCCGCGCGGGTCGCCGGGCAGCCGCCCGAGCTCGGGTGGCTCACGACCGTCGTGCGGAGTCAGGTCGTTCCGTGGCTGCTGCTGGCGCTGACGGCGGCCCTGCTGTGGTGGGCGTGGCGAGCTGCAGAGCGCGTACGCACGACGCCAGCGTCAGGGGCACCGCCACCGTGAGCGCCATGGCGGGGATGGCGATGCCCGAGTCGTTCATCAGGAAGCCGATGAAGGCGCAGGTCAGCGCGCCGATCAGGCCGGCGCGGAGTGCGGGCGCGTGCGCGTACGCCTGCCCGAGCGCCGACGCCCCCCAGCGTGACGGCCGCGCCAGCACCAGAAACAAGAACGCCAGCGCGACCAGCGAGAGCAGGGTGAGCGACCAGTTCCCCACGGTCACCCCGACCATCGCGCCGAACTTCCGGCCCACGACGGTCCACGCCTGGCCGTCGATGACCTGCTGCACGAACGTGCCGAGGTGCGTGCGCTGCCCGGCCGGGCGCGCCCAGTCGGCGACCGAGATGGCGCCGATGAGCACGGCCCCCACCAGGCCGACGACCAGGAGCTTCACGAACGACACCCGACCGCCGGAGAGGAGGATGAGGAAGACCGACAGGCCCGCGACGAACGCCGGCACGCCGCCGAAGTCCGCCCCCCACGCGGGCGACCCGTCCGCGAACACCGCCAGTCCGCCGTACAGCACGCAGACCGTCATCACCGCCGCCCGGGGCGCGCCCTTGCCGCGCAGCCACTGGGCGATGCCCGCGAGGCCGAGGACGGTGCCGGTGGCGTAGATGGCGAAGGCGATGTTGCTGAAGCCGTAGAACCGTCCGCCGGTCACGGGCTCGTACCCGGAGACGGCGTTGACCTGGAGGTGGGAGCCGGTCATGACGTCCGCCAGCATCGCCACGGAGGTCACCAGCGCGACCACGGTGAGCGGGCCGAGCACGTGCGCGCGCCACGGACCGGCGAAGGCCACGCCGGTGATCAGCCCGGCCATGGCGACGATCGTGACGATGAGCGCGGCCATCGGCGCGGGCAGGCTCCACCACGGCACGAGCTGCGCCAGGAACGTGGCGACGGCGATGCCGCCGCTCATCACGGAGACGACCTGCACGGTGACCAGCAACCGCGACGCCCCGGCCACGTCGATCCCCCCGGCTCCACCGGCCTCAGAGGAGGTGGGGCCGGTGGAGGTTCCGGGAGACACAGCGGTGTCGCCGGCTCCGGCGGGACGCGCGTCCGGCGGGGCGGCCGATCTGCGGCGGCGCAGCGCCAGGGCCGCGAAGGCGTAGAAGAGGAGCTGGACCGCGACGAAGACGGCGAAGAAGGGGCCGCGGACCTCGCGCAGCACCTGGCTGGCCAGGTCGGCGTCCGCCAGCTCGGCGACCGTCTCCTGCGTGGCGGGGCCCGTCGCGCCGCCCGGCTGCCAGGGGCGGCCCACGACCTGCCGCGGGGGTTCGAGGCCGGTCAGGTGGATGGCGGTGGCCGTCAGGTCCTGGATCGCGACCAGCGCGTCCTGCCTGGTCGAGGTGGCGGTGAGGTGTCCGGCGGGGTAGCGCCCGCCGGTGGCCATGGCCACGTGGAGGTGGGCCCCGGGAGAGACGTCGGAGATCCCGGCGACCAGGACGGTGGTGTCCTTCGGGAGGACGGCCAGGAACTCGCCGACGCGCCGGTCGGCCGCCGCCGCCGCTTCCTGCCGGACGTCCTGCGGCATGCCGGTGGGGACTCCGTACTCGTCCCGAGGCTGGGCGGCCCAGGCGGTGGCGAGGTCCGGGACGTCCATGACGATCAGCGCGTACGAGGAGAGGTCGCCGAGCCGGGCCGGGGCGTCGGCGTACGTCTCGACGCGGCCGGTCTCGTCGGCGGCGGCCAGGGCTGCGCCGGGGCCGACGGCGGCGACCTTCCCGCCGCCGTCGATGACCGTCTGGGCGAGGGTGCCGAGCCGGGCGTCGTAGCCGGTGCCGGCCTGGTGAGCCACCAGCTCCGCCCAGCCGGGCACGGTGACGGGGTGTCCGGGGGCCCCGGGATCGCCGGTGGGCGCCGGGGCCGGGGTCCCGGTCGGCCGCGGGGTCGGGCCTTGCGAGGTGTCGGTGGGAGCAGGGCTTTCCGGAGTGGCGGTTCCGGGGTCCTCGGGGGAGCCCTGGTCGTCGGCGCGTTGCGGCGCCGGGGTCTCAGGGCAGCCTTCGCCAGGGGTGCCGGCGCGCTGGCCCGCCGAGACCGTCAGCCAGCCGGCGACGGCGCAGGTGATGCCCCGGCCGGGGGGCGGGACGGCGCGGGTGGACAGGGAGGCAGTGCCGCCCTGCCCAGCGAGCTTCCACAGGTTGGGCGTACGCGTCTGGTCGATGTCGCTCCACTCGAGCCCCGGCACGCCGACGACCGCCACCCGTCCCTGGACGGCGGCGGAGGCCGGGACGGCGACCCCCATGACCGTGAGCAGCCCGACGACCACCAGCCGCAACAGGGAGCGGAACCTGTGCGGCATCGTGCTGAACCCCCTGAGTCGGCGCGCCCTTCGGTCAACCGCCACGGTAGCCTGCCACAGCGTGACGGGTGTCGAGACGCCGATGCGGCGGCGATGGTGGGCGTGGGCCCTGGCGGCGGTGGTCGTCGCCGCCGGGGTGTGGCCGCTGGTCGAGCACTGGCTGACCAACCCCGGCGACCAGCGTCTCGTCGATCTCGACGTCTACCGTACCGGCGGTCAGATGGTGCTCGACGGACGTCCGGTCTACGGGTTCTTCACGCCGGCGCCGCAGCTGCTGCCGTTCACCTACCCGCCGGTCGCGGCGCTGTTCGCGAGCGGGCTGGCGGCGATGTCGTGGGTGACCGCCCAGTGGGTGTGGACGGCGGGGATCTTCGCGGCGCTGGGTGTGGCGGTGGGGTTCGCGTTCAGGGAGTCGCTGGGGCGGCACGCGCCGTGGGTGTTCGCGTTCCTGATGGTGGCGTGCACGTTCCTGATGCCGATCCGCGACCAGGTGCGGTTCGGGCAGGTGGACATCCTGCTGGTGGCGCTCTGCCTGGCCGACTGCGTGGCGCGGCGGCCGTGGTGGCCGCGCGGGTTCCTGATCGGGTTGGCCACGGCGGTCAAGCTGACGCCCGGGGTGTTCCTCATCTACCTGCTGGTGACGCGGCAGTGGCGGACGCTGTTCATGGCCTCGCTGGTGACGGCGCTGCTGACGCTGCTGCCGTTCGCGGTGATCCCGCAGGACGCGGTGGACTTCTGGTTCGGCGCGCTGCTGGACTCCGAGCGGCTGGGCGCCAACGCCGCCACCACCAACCAGTCGATGCGCGGCATGCTCATCCGCCTCTACCTGCCCGACCTGCTGACGACCGCGATCTGGCTGGCGGTGGTCGCGGCGGTCGGCTGGTACGGGTTCCGCGGCGCGCGGGACGCGTACCGGCGCGGCGACACGCTGACGGCGGTGGCGCTGGTGGGGCTGATGGCGGTGCTGCTGTCGCCGGTGGCCTGGATCCACCATCTGGCCTGGGTGGTCGTGGTGCTGGGGGCGATCGTGGGCGACGGACGCGACCCGGTGCGGCTGCGGGTGGCCGCCGGGGTGTGGCTGTACTACGTGGTGCCGGTTCCCTGGTGGGGCGTGGCGATCAAGGCGGCGGAGATCCCGGTGGTCAGCCCGGTGCTCGGCAAGATCGTGCAGAACGGCTTCGGCCTGGGCGCGATCTTCCTCGTCTGGCTGCTGGCGCACTGGCTGCCGGGGCGACGTGCCGAGGAGTCCCGAATGCCCCACCTAGCACGTCAACCTGCGGATACCCTGTAATCATGTCCAGAACCGCGTACCTCGGCCCTGAGGGCACCTTCACCGAAGAGGCCCTGACGCTCCTGGAGCCCGAAGCCGAGCGGCTGCCCTGCGCGACGGTCACCGCCGCGCTCAACGCCGTGCGCGCCGGCGAGGCCGACGCCGCGGTGGTCCCGCTGGAGAACTCGCTCGAGGGCGGCATCACGACGACGCTGGACGAGTTCGCCTGGGGCGAGCCGCTGCTGATCACCGCCGAGCTGCTGCTCCCGGTGCGGTTCTCGCTGCTGGCCCGGCCCGACACCGAGATCGTGCACGTCAAGCGGGTCTACACCCACCCGGCCGCGATCACGCAGTGCCGCGGTTTCCTCAACCGCGAGCTGGCCGACGCGGTCGTGGTGTCCGCCCCGTCGACGGCGGCGGCGGCGCAGGAGGTGTCGCTGCCCGGCTCGCCGTACGACGCCGCGATCGCCGCCCGCATCGCGGGCGAGCACTACGGCCTGGTCGAGCTGCGGGGCGACATCGGCGACCGGTCCGACACCGTGACGAGGTTCGTACGGGTGAGCAGGCCGGGCCCGCTGCCCGAGCCGACCGGCAGCGACCGCACCACCCTGGTCGTGTTCCTGGCAGACGACCACCCGGGCGCGCTGCTGGAGATGCTGACCGAGTTCTCGGTGCGCGGCGTCAACCTGAGCCGCATCGAGTCGCGGCCCACCGGCCAGGGCATCGGCCGCTACTTCTTCCACTTCGACTTCGAGGGCCACGTGGCCGACGCGCGGGTGGGCGAGGCCGTCGCGGGCCTCCACCGCATCTGCGGCGAGGTGCGCTTCCTGGGCAGCTATCCGCGCGCCGACGGGGTGGCTCCGCAGATCAAGCGCGGCACGGGCGACCCCGAGTTCGCCGGGGCGAAGGAGTGGCTCGCCAGGATCCGCGCCGGTCAGGTCTGATAATCGGGGAGCGGGTGCTCACCGCGCGCCGGTAGCCTTTCCTTGTGATCGACCTGCGTACCCTTCGTGAGGACCCCGACCGGCTGCGGGCGTCGCAGCGTGCCCGCGGCGAGGACGACTCGGTCGTCGACTCGCTGCTCGACCTGGACGAGCGCCGCCGCTCCGCGCTGACCTCGTTCGAGTCCTCGCGCGCCGAGCAGAAGAGCCTCGGCAAGCAGGTCTCCAGGGCGCAGGGCGAGGAGAAGGCCGCGCTGCTCCAGCGGGCCAAGGACCTCGCCGCCCAGGTGCGGTCCGCCGAGGCGGAGGCGGAGAAGCTCGCCGCCGAGCTCGACGGGCTGCTCCAGACGGTGCCCAACATCGTCGAGGCCGACGCGCCCGCCGGCGGCGAGGACGACTACGTCGTGCTCGAGTCCCACGGCGAGCCGCGCACGTTCGACTTCGAGCCGAAGGACCACCTGGAGCTGGGCGAGCGGCTCGACGCGATCGACATGGAGCGCGGCGCCAAGGTGTCCGGCTCGCGGTTCTTCTTCCTCAAGGGCCAGGGCGCCCGGTTGCAGCTCGGCCTGCTCAACATGGCCATGCAGCAGGCGATCGAGACCGGCTTCGTGCCCATGATCACCCCGGTCCTGGTCAAGCCGGAGACCATGCAGGGCACCGGATTCCACGTGGCGCACGACAAGGAGATCTACCGCCTGCCCGAGGACGACCTCTACCTGGTCGGCACCTCCGAGGTGTCGCTGGCCGGCTACCACGCGCAGGAGATCCTGCCCGCCGACCAGCTCCCGCTGCGCTACGCGGGCTGGTCGTCGTGCTTCCGCCGCGAGGCGGGCTCCTACGGCAAGGACACCCGGGGCATCATCAGGGTCCACCAGTTCGACAAGGTGGAGATGTTCTCCTTCGTCCGGCCCGAGGACGCGGCGGCCGAGCACCAGCGGCTGCTGGAGTACGAACGGCGGATGATGGCCAAGATCGAGGTGCCCTACCGCGTGATCGACACGGCGGCGGGCGACCTCGGCATGTCGGCGGCCCGCAAGTTCGACTGCGAGGCGTGGATCCCGACCCAGGGCCGCTACCGCGAGCTGACCTCGACCTCCAACTGCACCGAGTTCCAGGCCCGCCGGCTGGGCGTGCGCTTCCGCGACAAGGACGGCAGGCCGCAGTACGCCGCCACGCTCAACGGCACGCTGGCCACCACCCGGTGGATCGTCGCCATCCTGGAGAACCACCAGCAGGCCGACGGCTCCGTGGTGGTCCCCCAGGCGCTCCGCCCCTACGTGGGGCTCGACGTGCTGGAGCCGGTCAAGTAGCGGCGGGGGCGCAGCGCCAGCGCCCCGAGGAGACACACGAGCGGCGCGGCGACCACGGCGACGGCCAGCGCCGCGCCGTGGTCGATCCAGCCCGTGCTCCACGCCTTGAACGGTCCCGCCACGCAGAGCCCGACCGCCACGCCGAGCGCCAGCGCGTCCACCGCGCCCCGCGACCCGACGCCGCCGTCCGAAACCAGCGAGCAGGCCACGACGACCACGCAGATCAGCAGGGCCGCGCCCAGCGCCGCCAGGAGCGGGGGCAGCGGGCTCCAGTCCGTCATGACGTTCTGGTGCGGGCCGAACACTCGCTCGTACGGCAACGGCGCGATCAGCAGCGCCCCGAGACCGCCCAGCACGACGACGAGCCAGGGGCGGGCGCGGCGCGCCCGCACCGACTGAACGGCCAGGCCGAGCAGGGTCGCCCAGGCGGCGGCCAGCCCGGCGACCAGCATCTCCGCGTCGTCGTCGGCGGGCCGGTCGAGCGGGATCGCGGCCGACTCCAGCAGACGGCCGTCGGCGCTGAAGCCGAACCGCCGCCACGTCCCGTCGACGCCGCGCACGGCGACGCCGTCCCGTCCGTTGGCGACGACCACGACGTGCCCGCCCGGCCGGTCCTGGACCACGAGCGTCCTGGAGACGATGGGGTCCTCGTCGGGCCGCCCGCCGACCAGCTCGCGTTCGAGCATGGTGACCCGGCCTGGAGGGATCTCCCACTCGGGCTCCCAGGTGCGGCCGCCGTCGCCGGAGCGCAGCACCTTCACGTGATGCCGGACGAGCCGGTAGCAGTGCTCGCGCAGGCAGGCGGCGCGCTGACCGGGCAGGTACTCGCGCTCCGGTCCCGCGTAGGCGTCGGAGGCGACGTACGTCTCCCAGGTCGCGCCGCCGTCGTGCGACGCGTACCGGGAGTCGAGCACGAGGACGCCGTCCCTGAGGTCGACGACCTCGGCGGCGGGCATGCCGGGGTGGCCCGCGGTGGCGGTCACGGCGAGGACGGCCAGGGGGACGGCGGTGAGCACCCGCCACCGCGCGGCCACCGCCCGCCGACTGCGCTGCCGCACCCACCAGGCCAGGAGGAGCGCAGGAAGGGCCAGCAGGTCCCCAGGATCGGCCAGGACGCGCGAGGAGCCCGCCAGGGTGGTCCAGATCTGGGAGGCGGCCTCAGCGCCCGTCTCCGTCGTTTTCACGACCGTGAAGAGGGCGCCGGTCAGGATGGTCGCCGCGAGATCGGCGCGGCGCAGCAGGAGGAGCGCCACCAGGGGCGGTGCGACGACGAGTCCGGCGAGGTCACTCAGCTTGCCCGTGACGAACCCGGGCCAGGCGTGCTTGAGGATGTGATCGTTGAGTAACAGGACGATCACGGAGGTCACTGTTACGGGGTGACATAACCAGGCGTACCTCATATATCGCTAGATGTGCGGAAAGGTGCGGGGGTTCGCCTGGCCTGTGAATCGAGTCACACCCGTGACAACGGCCGGTCAAGGCCATAACAAACGCGAAAGGCCGGGGTCCGCTGGAAGCGAACCCCGGCCTGTCTCGCTGCTACAGGTCAGATGGAGCGGACCTGGGAGGCCTGCGGCCCCTTCTGGCCCTGCGTGATCTCGAACTCGACCCGCTGGCCGTCTTCAAGGCTGCGGTAGCCGTTGCCGACGATCTCGGAGAAGTGCACGAACACGTCCGGCGCGCCGCCGTCCGGGGCGATGAAGCCGAAGCCCTTCTCGGCGTTGAACCACTTGACGGTTCCCTGAGCCATAAAAGCTCTCCCTCAGGATGTGAATCTATGGGACCCACACCTCGTGGATCCCGGTGTGTCGTACAGCAAGCACCCGGGGTGGCTCAGACAATGTCATGCTGGTTTTCACTACGGGATAGCTAATACAACGCCTCCACATCTAACACCATTCTGGCGCGTTGGTGTTCCCGTCGAACGAAGATTTCTGGCTGGGCGCATCAGCGGGCAAACTGGAACGTGTTATGCACAACCTACGCGCACCCCGCCTGGTGGCCACCGACCTGGACGGCACCGCCCTCCGTACGGACGGAACCGTGTCTCCCCGCACCGCCGCCGCCTTCGCCAGAGTCGAGGACGCAGGGGCCATGCTGGTGTTCGTCACCGGCCGCCCGCCTCGGTGGATGCACCCCGTGGCGGGGGCGGTGAGGCACCGCGGCCTCGCCGTCTGCGCCAACGGGGCGCTGATCTACGACATGCACACCGAGCGGGTGGTGAAGTCTCACCTCATCGACCCGGAGGTGCTCGAAGAAGTCGTCTCTCAGCTTCGAGCGAACGTCCCCGATCTCTCGTTCTCGGTCGAGTACGAGGGAGGCCACGCGCACGAGTCGGACTTCCGCTTCGGCACCTGGGACGGCGCCACCACGGGCAGGGCGCGCCTGCGCGGCGAGTCGCTCACCTCGCGGGCCTGCGTCAAGCTGCTGGCCCTGCACCCCGAGCTGGGCCCTGACGAGCTGCACGCGACCGTGCACGAGCTGGTCGGGCACCTGGTGACCGCCACCCACTCCAGCGGCCGCGGGCTCATCGAGATGAGCGCGATCGGCGTCACCAAGGCCACGGCCCTGGCCACGCTCGCCGAGCGGCACGACATCGAGCAGTCGCAGGTCGTGGCGTTCGGCGACATGCCGAACGACCTGCCCATGCTGACGTGGGCAGGCACCTCCTACGCGGTCGCCAACGCGCACCCCGGCGTGCTGGCCGCGGTCGATCACGTGACCGCGGCCAACGACGAGGACGGCGTCGCGCTGGTGCTCGAGGAGCTCTACAGGTAGGGCCCCGAGCCGCCCGGCGGGCGCGGGTGCTCCTCGGGCCGTCCGCCGGGCAGCGCCCTGCGCATCTGCTCCAGCTGGGCGCGGGCCGCCATCTGCTGGGCGAACAGCGTCGTCTGGATGCCGTGGAACAGCCCTTCGAGCCAGCCCACCAGCTGGGCGTGCGCCACCCGCAGCTCGGCGTCGCTGGGCGCGGTGCCGGTGTCCTCGGTGAAGGGCAGCGACAGCCGCTCCAGCTCCTCCACCAGCTCGGGCGCCAGGCCGTCCTCCAGCTCCTTGATCGAAGACTGGTGGATGTCCTTCAGCCGCTTGCGGCTGGCCTCGTCGAGCGGAGCGGCCCGCACCTCTTCGAGGAGTTGCCGGATCATGCTGCCGATGCGCATGACCTTGGCCGGCTGCTCGACCAGGTTGGCCACCGAGCGCTCGTCTTCGCCGTTATCGTCATGACCCTGGAAGTCGGGGCCCACCACCACGATGTGAGGCGAGTTGTTGTCCTCAGCATTCATAAGTCTCACCGTACTAGGAGGATCTTCCCAACGTGGTCGCCGGAATCCACCATACGGTGAGCCTCGGCCGCGTCGGACATCGGCAGCTCGGCGAACACCACCGGCCGCACCGCCCCGGCGTCGATCAGCGGCCACACGTTCTCCACGACGCTCCGGACGATCGCGCCCTTCTCCTCGACCGGGCGGGCGCGCAGCGTGGTGCCGTGCACCGAGGCCCGCTTGGCCAGCAGCACGCCCAGGTCGAGCTCGGCCTTGCGGCCGCCCTGCATGCCGATGACCACCAGCCGCCCGCCGGTCTTGAGCGCCCGCACGTTGCCGGCCAGGTATTTGGCGCCCATGATGTCGAGGATCACATCGGCCTTGACCTGCTCGGCGAAGTCCTCCTCGCGGTAGTTCACGTACGCGTCGGCGCCCAGCTCCTTGACCCGCTCGCCCTTGCCGGACGAGCCGACCGTGACCACGACGTTCGCCCCGAACGCCTTGGCGAGCTGCACCGCGAACGTGCCGATGCCGCTCGCGCCGCCGTGCACCAGCAGGGTCTCGCCCTTGCGCAGCCGGCCCAGCATGAACACGTTGGACCAGACCGTGCAGGCCACCTCGGGCAGCCCGGCGGCCTCCTCCAGCCGGACGCCCCGCGGCACCGGCATCACCTGCTGCCACGGCACGGCCACCCGCTCGGCGTAGCCGCCGCCGGCCAGCAGCGCGCACACCTCGTCGCCCGCCTTGAAGTGCTCGACGTCCGCGCCGACCGCCGCGACCACGCCGGACACCTCCAGCCCCGGATAGGGCGAGGCGCCCTGCGGGGGTTGGTAGTTGCCCTGGCGCTGGAGGACGTCCGCCCGGTTGACCGCCGAGGCGGCCACGTCGATGAGCACGTCACCGCGCCCGGGCTCCGGGTCGGGGACCTCCCGCCACTCCAGCACCTCTGGCCCGCCGCTGCGGGTGATCTCGATGGCTCGCATGCGCACCACGGTAACGGGGCAGAGAAGTTGAGGGTTGCCGGCCTTCCCCGGAGCGCTTGGCGTTAATCTGCAAGATATTTACCACCCCTTTAGACCCGCCCGAGGGGGAACACGGTGGCAAGACACGATCGAGAAGAATCTCTCGAGGAACAGCTCGCCTGGCTCGACGCCATCAAGGAGTCCGAGGAGGCGCCGGTCAAGGTGAGCGCCAAGACCGGCCCGGGCGTCCCGGCCGACGAGACCGCCGTCGTCTCGCCCTACCCCCAGGACCCGTGGGCGTCGGTGCCGCAGCACGACACGCCGACCCCGCCGCTCTTCCGCGCGGCGGTCGACTCGGTGTACGGGTCGGAGGCGGTGCCCGCCACCGAGAGCGAGGCGGGGGAGTGGCTGGACAAGGCGAGCACGCGCGACAAGACCGACACAAAGGCCGACACGGGGGACGATCCGCCCGCTGATGACAGCGCCGACACCAAACCGGCGATCGACGACGCGTTCCTCGCCCCGCTCAAGCCGCTGCCCCGGCCGGACGACACCGACAGCTACGCGCTGGCGTCCTTCCCCGAGCCGGAGAAGGTGGAGGAGAAGACCGAGGAGAACCTCTCCTGGCCCGTTCCACCGGCCTGGGCCAGTGAGACGCCCGCCCCGCCCGAGCCCGCCGCCGAGTCGGCGCGCGAGGAGGCGGCCCAGCACACCCCGGACGAAACGCTCCCGTCCCTCCCGTCGCTGCCGCCCCCGTCGCTCCCCGAGCCCACGCAGCACGCCTTCCCCGAGCCTCCGCAACGCACCTTCGACCAGCCGAGCCCGCCGTTCGCCGAGCCGTCCCAGCGCGCCTTCGACGAGCCCCGCGCCGGCCGGGAGGCCCGCACGTTCGACGAGCACCTCAGGTTCCAGGAGCCGCGCCCGGCGGAGGAGGCGCCCCCGAGAGCCGAGGAGCCGCCGAGGCAGCCCGAGCCGCGCCACCGCCCGGCCCCGGTGCCCGTCTTCAACGCCCCGCCGAGGCCCCCGGCGACCGGCAGGCCCACCGCCGAGAGCCTGGACCCCGACACGCTGCTGCGCGGCCGCCGCAACGCCCCCTCCAAGGGCTGGCGCCGGATCGTCTACAAGGCGTCCGGCGGCTGGATCAAGCCCGGCGAGCCGCCGGAGGTCAGGCGCCGCCGCGCGCTGATGGCCAGGGCGCGCACACCCGTCGCCACCGGCCACCACCGCGTCGCCGTGCTCAGCCTGAAGGGCGGTGTCGGCAAGACCACGACCACGGTCGGCCTGGGCGCCACGCTGGCCCAGATCCGCGGCGACCGCGTGATCGCGGTCGACGCCAACCCCGACCGTGGAACGCTCTCCGACAAGCTGAAGCTGGAGACCTCGGCCACCGTCCGCGACCTGCTCAACGAGGCCGACCAGGTCAAGAGGTACGTCGACATCAGGGCCTTCACCTCTCAGGCGCCGTCGCGGCTGGAGGTGCTGGCCTCCGACCGCGACCCGTCGGTGTCGGAGGCGTTCAGCGGCGCCGACTACCAGGCCGTCTCGCAGGTGCTGGAGAACTTCTACTCGATCTGCATCACCGACTGCGGCACCGGCCTGCTGCACTCCGCGATGGGCGGGGTGCTCGGCCTCGCCGACCAGATCGTGCTGGTCAGCTCCGCGTCGGTCGACGGCGCGCGGGCGGCCTCGGCCACGCTCGACTGGCTGGAGGCCCACCACTACGAGAATCTCGTACGCGACGCGACCGTGGTGCTGTGCAGCGTCAGGCCGAGGTCGAAGTCGGCCGTCGACATCAACAAGCTGGAGGGCCACTTCGCCGCCCGGTGCCGGGCCGTCGTCCGCGTGCCGTACGACCCGCATCTGGAGGAGGGCGCGGAGATCGACCTGGACCGGTTGCAGGAGGCGACCAGGGACGCCTACCTGCAGCTCGCCGCCAGCATCGGAGACGGTTTCGCCGGCGCCGGCCGGTAGACGGCACGAAACCCGCTCACCGGCCGGTGAGCGGGTTTCGTCGGGAAGCGGAGGGTGTGGGATTCGAACCCACGAGGCCATCGCTGACCTGGCCGCTTTCAAGGCGGCTGCACTCGTCCACTATGCGAACCCTCCAGTGCGACACCACGATAGCGGCTGCGGTGACGCCGGTGTACGTTCAGGTGGTGGCGGATCTCAAGATCGAGGTGGCACGGGCGGAGCGTTCGGCCACCGTGCGCCTGCGGGGTGACCTGGACAAGCTGACGGCTCCCGATTTCAAGAAGCGGCTCGACGCCCTCGCCGCCGAAGGACCTCTCGACGTGGTGATCGACGCCTCCGGGTTGGAGTTCTGCGACTCCAGCGGCCTGTGGGCGCTGGTGGAGCACCAGCGCGCCGTCGGCGGGCGCGGCGGCACGCTCCGGCTCACCGGCGTGCACGGGGTCCTGCAGCGGGTGCTGGAGGTGACCGGGCTCAAGGCCGTCTTCGACGACGTGTTACCCGCGCAGCTGTGACAGCAGCCACTTGGGTCCCGCCGTCTCGGCCCCCAGCTCGGCGACCCGCTCCCTCAGCTCCCGGTCGGCGGTGACGACGAGCACCCGCTCCCACGGCTTGGCCCGGCGCACCACGTCCACGATCGCGTCGTCGCCGCTGCCGGCCGCCGCGACCACCTGCATCCCGGGAATGTCGGGCACCTCCCTGGCCGCGCCCTCGACCACCGCCACCATCCGCGGATACCACTGCGCCAGCACCGAATGCGACAGCCGCAGCCCCGACACCGCCTCCAGCAGCCGGGTGGCGGCCCCCAGCCGGTCGTTCCACCAGCCGCGCTCGGCCCGCGCGCCGACGATGTTGGCCACGTCGAGCACCAGGGTCTCCGGGCTGATCGCACCGCTGACCGTGCCCCACGTCTCGGCGAAGCCGGGGTGCAGCTCCCTGGCGGCCACCTCGCCCAGCGGCAGCCAGCGCAGCTCGTCGCTCTCGCCGTTCGCGCAGACCGCCGCCAGCCGCTCGGCCGACTCCGCGATCACCGTCTCGAACGCCCACCCGCCGTGGTCGTCGCGGTAGACCCCCTGCACCCGCAGCAGGTCGCCGGCCACCGCCGCCTCCTCGCGGGCCTCGCGCAGCGCGGAGGCCACCGCGTCCTCGTGGCTGTCGCGCGCCCCGCCGGGCAGCCCCCACGTGCCGCCGTGGTGGCTCCACGCCGAACGCTTCTGCATCAGCACGTGAGGCACCCCGAGCTCGTCGTGGTGCACGGCGAGCAGTCCCGAGGCGCCGTGCAGCCCCCAGTGGCGGTGTCCTCGCCCGCACTCGGTCCAGCCGTCGCCGTCCTTGTCAGCCATGTCTCGATTCTCTCAGCCGCCGCCCTTGCTGAAATGCTGGTAGTCCTTGGTGCCCGACCAGTTGCCGCCCCACTGCCATCCCACCTGCGCGAACGCCCGCACCACCTTGTCGCCGGGGTTGATCACGCCCTTGCCCTTCATCGGCCGCTTGGTGTACTTCCGGGCGTTGGAGTGGGCCGTCCTGCCGTCGGCGGTCACGTACGGGTTCTCGCGCGGGTTGATGTCGATCGCCTCGCCGTAGGCGTGCTTGGACCAGCTGCTCGACCCCGTGGCCTGGCGGCAGTTGAAGGCCGAGGTGTTGTCGGCGTCGATGGAGTCGTAGTCGTCGCCCTTGTAGACGTCGATCAGCTCCATCCGCCTGATCGGCCAGCGCCAGTCGTACAGCTTCTCGAAGACCTGCACGATGTCGTCGGTGACGGTCTTGCGCACGACCAGCTCACCGGTGTGCGGCTTGTCGTCGAAGCCCCAGTAGGTCATCCTGATCAGGCGCAGGTCGCGGTAGTGGACCGGGCAGCCCTCACGCCACGAATACCGCAACTGGTCGCGGGTCACCTGGCTCACCTCGGCGTCGAACGAGGGCGGCTCGGTGGCGGTGGGCGTCGTCGCGGTGGGCGTCGGCTCCGAGGTCGCCGGCTCCGTTTCGGAGGTCGTCGGCGGCGCCGGTCCGGTGGACGCGACCGGGCTCTGCCCGCCGCACGCCACGGAGGCGAGCACCACGAGCGCCAGGGTGGCAGCACGCTTCATCCCGCCACGATACGACACGTTCCAGCAGGTCAGCCGCTACGACGCAGCTTGCCGCGCCGGGTCGTCAACTCGTGCAACAGGTCGGCCGCGTACCAGACGAGGCCGAGGAACGACCCGCCGGCGAGCGCGCCGCCGATCCACAGGTCGTTCACGGTCGCGGCGGTGAGCGCGGCGCCCCTGGGCTGGTAGCCGACCACGAACGGGGCGGCGACGAGCCAGAGCCCGGCCAGGAACAGCAGCGCCAGCGCGGTCACGCCCAGCTTGGCCCTCATCGCTGGTCCTCCGACGCGACCAGGGTCGTGGATCCGTTCTGCCGCCGCTCGCGGTCTGTCGCGTCGAGGTCCTCGCGCAGGGCCTCGACCAGGGGCGCCAGCAGGGCGGCCAGTTCGGCGGACGAGGTCTGGGGGGCGGCGGGCTCCGGTTCCCGCTGGCGCTCGCGTACCGTCACCAGGCCCCGCGCGGCGAGCTCGGCGTGGATGGCGGCGGCGAAGGCGGCGGCGCCCGCGAGGCCGACGGCGGCGACGCCGAGGCCGGTGAAGAACTCCGTCGTGGTGGCGGAGTTCCAGGCCGCGCCCTCGGGCTGGGTGCCGAGCGCGAACGGCGCGACCATCAGCCAGAACCCGGCCATGGCCGCCAGCGCGGCCAGCACGGCGCCGACGAACTTGCGGATCACTGCGGGATCCCTCCTGTCACCAGATCTTTCGCGGGCGCCGGCGGCGCCGCCTGCGCGATGAGCGCGCGCGAGGTGGGGCGCAGGACGTCACGCGCCACGGCCCTGGCACGTTCCTTCTCGGTACGGTCGTCCGGCGGCGCCATCTTGGCCACGGCCGTGAGCAGCGCCGACGGCCGGCCGTTCACGCGCTCGACGCGCTGGGCGACGAGTTCGAGCAGCAGGCCGGCCAGCACCAGGTCGTCCCTGCTGGGCGGCGGGGCGGCGGGCGGGGGAGCGGCGCCGCCGCGCAGCGGCAGCTCCTTCAGGAAGACCACGGCGAGGAAGCCGAGCAGGGCGATCGGGACGCCCACGAGGAAGACGGTCTCCAGGCCGCGGGTGAACGCCTCCAGCACGAGGTGCTTGACCGGCTCGGGCAGCGCCTGGATCTCGTCAGGGCTGCCGAGCGACGGCCGGGCGCTCCCCGCGGGCATCTCGGCGTAGAGCCGGTTGGTCAGGATCGCGCCGAACCCGGCCACGCCGATGGCGCCGCCGAGCGAGCGGAAGAACGAGACGCCGGAGGTCGTGGAGGCCATGTCGCGGACCTCGGCGCCGTTCTGCGCGGCCAGGATCAGCATCTGCATGGTCAGGCCGAGCCCGGTGCCGAGCACCGCCATGTCGAGGCCGATGATCCACGGGCTGGAGTCGACGTGCAGCCGCGACAGCAGGAACAGCCCGATGGTCACGAGCAGCATGCCGACGACCGGGAAGATCTTCCACCTGCCGGTCCGCGTGACGGTCTTGCCGGAGATGACGCCGGACAGGAACAGCGTGATCACCATGGGCAGCGTCATCAGGCCGGAGTCCGTCGGGCTCATGCCCTGGACGACCTGCAGGTACTGCGGCAGGTAGATCATCGCGCCGAACATCGCCACGCCGACGAACAGCGATCCGAGGCTGGTCAGGATGAACGTGCGGTTGCGGAACAGCCGGGGCGGCAGGATCGGATTGCCCGCGGTGCGCTCGGCGAGCACGGCGAGGGCCAGCGAGACGAGGCTTACGGCGGCCAGGGCGTAGGTCCACGGCGAGTTCCACGCGAACTCGGTGCCGCCCAGGGTGAGCAGCAGCATCAGCGAGGTCGCGCCGGCCGTGATGGTGGTGGCGCCCCAGATGTCGATGCGGGTGTCGCGCTTGACGTGCGGCAGCTTGAGCACCTTCTGCACGACGACCGCGGCGACCACGGCGAGCGGCACGCCCACGTAGAAGCACCAGCGCCAGCCCAGCATCTCGGCGTCGACCAGGAACCCGCCGAGCAGCGGCCCGGCGACGGTGGAGACGCCGAAGACGGCGCCCATGTAGCCGGAGTAGCGGCCGCGCTCGCGGGGGGAGACGATGTCGCCCAGGATGACCTGGGCCAGCGCGCCCAGGCCGCCCGCGCCCACGCCCTGCAGGGCGCGCCCGGCGATGAGCTGGCCCATGTTCTGCGAGAGCCCCGCGGCGAGCGACGCGCCGACGAACACCGCCAGCGCCACCTGGAAGAGCCGCTTGCGGCCGAACACGTCGGACAGCTTGCCCCACAGCGGTGTGGACACCGTCATCGTCAGGATGGTCGCCGAGGCCACCCACGAGTACTGGTCCTGGCCGCCGAGCTCCCCCACGATCGTCGGCAGCGCCGTGCCCACCACGGACGTCGACAGCATCGAGGTGAGCATGGCGAGCATGAGCCCGGCCATGACCTCGAGGACCTCGCGGTGGGTGTACTGCTTCTGGGGGCTTGCGGCCGCCGCTTGGCCCGCCAAGTCACCACATCCCCTCGTATTCCGCATGGAAGTATACGCCTGTTTACTAGTGTTTCGGCAAGCCGATATATTCCCGGGCATGAGAGCTGAGGCCCGCCCCCGGGACCGTGCGGCCACCCGTCTCCGGCTGCTCGACGCCGCCAGGGCGCTGTTCGCCGAGTATGGGTACGAGCGCGTGACCGTACGCATGATCGCCTCGGCGGCGGACGCCAACATCGCTCTGGTGGGGCGCTACTTCGGGTCGAAGGCGGGCCTGTTCGGCGAGGTCCTGCGGGACGAGCCGACGATCCGGGTCGTCCTCGAAGGCGACCGGGCGGGGCTGCCGCGCCGGCTCGCGGAGTTCGCCGCCCGCCGCATGCACGCCGACCCGAAGAGCCGCATCCTGCGCGCCCTGGCCCACTCCGCCGACGACCCGGAGATCCAGGAGCTCGTACGGGAGCGCCTGCGGACGGCCATCATCACCCCGCTCGCGGAGTTCCTGGGCGACGACCCCGACGCGATGGCCAAAGCGCGCACCGCGGCGGCGCTCCTCACCGGCATCACCAGAGTCCGCCGTGCCCTCGGCCCGGAGCCGCCCACTCCGGCGGACGTGGACCGGCTGACCGCAATGTTCACCGTGTGTCTAGATATTTCAGGACATGAACCATAAGACCGAAATACGGCCTTTTTGAGGACGTGTCGTTGCCAGCGCCAGCCGATAACTTGACAGCACCCCCCACCAAGGAGTGCGCATGTTGGGTAAACGCAGTGCGCTGGCAGGAGCCACCATCGTGGCCTGCCTGGCATTCCCCCTCGCCGTCCCCGCCATGGCCGACCCGGCCCCCATGGCGGACCCGGCAACCCCGCCGTCGGTGATCGACGCGCTCGAACGCGACCTCGGGCTCACCGAGCGGCAGGTCGTCACCCGGCTGGCCAACGAGCAGCGCGCCGCCGCCACCGAGGCCACCCTCACCGCCTCGTTAGGCGACTCCTACGGCGGCTCCTGGCTGAACGCCGACGCCTCCAAGCTCATGGTCGCCACGACCGACGCCGCCGAGGCCCCGGCCATCGAGGCCAAGGGCGCCCAGCCGGTCGTCGTCGGCCGCACCCTGGCCCAGCTGACCTCCGTGAAGGACCAGCTCGACCTGGCCGCCCAGAAGGGCAAGACCGGCGCCTCCCTCTGGTACGTCGACGTGACCACCAACAGCGTCGTCATCCTCGCCGCCACCCAGGAAGCCGGCGAGGCGCTCGCCGCCGCGGCCGGCGTCGACAAGGGCGTGGTCAAGGTCGCCGTCTCCACCGAGAGCCCGCAGCCGTTCATGGACATCATCGGCGGCTCCGCGTTCTACATCGGCTCCAGCCGGTGCAGCGTCGGCTTCTCCGTCACCCGCGGCAGCACCCCCGGCTTCGTCACCGCCGGCCACTGCGGCCGCGCCGGCTCGCGCACCACGAACCCGACCGGCACCTTCCAGGGCTCGTCCTTCCCCGGCAACGACTACGCCTGGGTCGCCGCTCCCGGCCACAACGCCACCCCGTACGTGCGCGGCTCCGGCGGCGCGCTCGTGACCGTCCGCGGCTCCACGCAGGCGTCGGTCGGCGCGTCCATCTGCCGCTCCGGCTCCACCACCGGCTGGCGCTGCGGCACCATCCAGCAGCACAACGCCAGCGTCCGCTACGCGCAGGGCACCGTCTCCGGCCTGACCCGCACCAGCGCGTGCGCCCAGCCGGGCGACTCCGGCGGCTCGTTCATCTCCGGCAGCCAGGCCCAGGGCGTCACCTCCGGCGGCTCCGGCAACTGCAGCATCGGCGGGACCACGTACCACCAGCCCGTCAACGAGATCCTGTCGGCGTACGGCCTCACCTTGAGAACCGGCTGATCTCCCACCCGAACCCAGCGTGCCCGGCCCACGTCGCCGGGCACGCTGTTTTGTACGAGTGGCCCGATACGCCCTCTTGGGTCCCACTTGGTGTGCCCGCTGCGGGGGCGAACCTACGCTGGAGGAGACAGCTTGCCTGTGGGGAGGCAGTGATGGCGAAGTTCCTCGACATGCACCGCGGCATGGCGGGCATCACCGGTGACCAGCTCAAACGGGCACACTCCGCCGACGTCGAGATCCAGGACGAGGAGGGAGTGACCTTCGAGCACGCCTGGGCGGACCCGGAGGAAGGAGTCATCTACTGCCTCTCGGAGGCGCCCACGGCGGACGCGGTCCTGCGCATCCACGAACGCGCCGGCCATCCGGCCGACGAGATCCACCACGTGCCGCTGAGCATCTGAGCCAAGTATGTGACGTAGTTCACACTCCTTTTCGCGAACTCGCGGTGGTCGTACGGGCGAAAGCCGTCGAATGCACTGCGCAGCGAACGGGAGCACCGGGTGATCGCCGAAGAGTCTGGCACGGCCGACGCCGACCTCATACGGCGCTCGCGGCACGACCCGGAGGTCTTCGCCGGACTCTTCGACCGGCATGCCCCCGCACTGCGGCGTTACGTCGCCCGGCGACTCGGCCCGTCCCTGGCCGACGACATCGTCTCCGACGTCTTCCTCACCGCCTTCCGGCGCCGCCACCGCTACGACACGAGCCACCCTGACGCGCGCCCGTGGCTGTACGGCATCGCCGCCCGGCTCGTCAGCCGGCAACGCCGGGTGGAGATCCGGTTCTACCGCGCGCTGGTCCGCACCGGTGTCGACGAGATCACCGAGCCGTACGCCGACCGCGTCGACAACCGGGTCTCGGCGCAGCAGGCCGGGCTGGCGGCGGCCCTCTCCGAGCTGTCGCCCGGCGACCGGGAGGTGCTGTTACTCATGGCGTGGGCCGACATGTCCTACGAGGACGTGGCCCGCGCGCTGGGCATCCCCATCGGCACGGTCCGGTCCCGCCTGCACCGGGCCAGAGCCCGGACGCGCCAGGCGCTCGGCGGAGCCGACCCCACCGTGACGCGAGAGGAGTCTTTGGATGGATGACCTGCGATCGCTGCGCGAGTGGCGGGCCGAGGTGCCCGAGCCGGACCAGGAGTGGTCCATCCCGCAGCGGCGGCGGCTCCTGACCCGGATCCGGCGGCGCAGGTGGACGTGGGCGCACCGCCTGATCACCGTCGGGGCGGCCGGCGCGGCCGTGGCCGTGCTCGCCGTGGTCGCCCTGCCGTCCGAGCCCTCCGTCACGGAACCGGCCGTCACCCCGTCGTCGGCCGTGCGGCTGGACCCCGGCCTGGTGCTGGCCCAGGCCGCGAAGGTGGCGAGCGAGCGCGGCGACGCCCCCCGGCCGGCGCCGACCCAGTGGCACTACACCAGGTCCATGGACAAGCAGCCGACCTCGGACACGGCCCAGACCTACGAGAGGTGGATCCGCTACGACGGCAAGCAGACCGCCGGCTTCGGCGAGAACGGCGACCTGGTGGTCACCGACGTCCCTCCGGACCCGGGCGACGACGACCTGGCGCCGGGGCAGTACGACGCCAAGCTCCGCGGGCTGCCGACCGACCCGAGGAAACTGCTGGCCAAGGTCACGGGCGACCGCCACTGGATCGACTTCCCGCAGGAGAAGGGCGTCCCGCGGAACGCCGAACCACCCGATGCCCGCGCCTACCGCGTGATCACGCTCTACCTGAGCAGGTACGGCACGATGCCGCCGCGGCTGGAGGCGGCCATGTTCCAGGCCCTGGCCCTCATCCCCGGCGTCCGGATCGAACACGGCGTGACCGACGCCGCGGGCCGCGCCGGCCTGGGCATCTGGCGGGAAGGAGGCGGCGACGTCCGCCGGTACGACATCCTCGACCCGGACACCTACCGCTACCTGGGCACCGCGACGGTCTGGCTGCGCGACTCCCGCCTGCCCAAGGGCGCGGTGTGGCGCACGGCCCTGCTGTCGTCGGTGATCGTCGACCGCCCGGGCGAGCGAGGCTGAGCGCTTTCACCCCCCGGAGTACCGCCATCCCGACCAGCGGTTGACGTCCACGAGGATCACGGGCCCCGCCGGCCGACGCTCGCGGTACTGGTCGTACTTGGCCACGAGCGCGTCCAGCGCGGCGGCCCGCTCCGGGCCGTCCGGCGCGACGGCGGCGCGGCCGTCCGCCCGCACCCACCACAGGCGCGTCCAGTCGTCCTCGTAATGGTCGGCCAGCAGCGCGACATTCGGGTTGTCGCCGATGTCGCGGAGCCTCCGCAGGTCGGTGGTCCGCTTCGGCTTGTGGTCGACGGCCGTCACCACCCGGTCGCCGAGGACGGCGAACGTTACGGGGACGAGGCGCGGCCTGCCCTCGGCGCCCACCGTCGCCAGCCGGGCGACCCGCGCGCCCGCGAACATCCGCCGTGCCGTCTCGGAATCCATGCCTCCAGCATTCCCCGGCGGCCCGTGGTCCGGTGACCGTCACCGTCACGTAAGCGTCCGGGATCGTCACTGCGGGTACGAAGGCCCCATCTCTTAGGGCGAGGAGGAGCATCGCGATGACCCCCGGCTGCGGAAGCTGCGACTGCAACGACGTGATGTACGAGGGCACCCCGTCGCACTGGAAGACGTTGCGCACGGAGTGAACGAGCAGAAGCCCCGCCCCGGATCGGCGGGGCTTCCTCGTATAGGGTCAGGATCATGCTTGAGAAGTTCATCCGTTCGCGCACTGCCTGAGACGGGTTTCCCCATCGAGGCGATCTGATGGTGGCGTCGCGTTTCGCGAGCTGCCCGTCGCCCGTCCCGTCGGCTTCTCACACCCGGTGGTCGCCGCGCTCTCAGCGCCGCCACCGTGATCATCGGCGGCTCGGCGCGCCCGTACGGCAGCGCGCGTCCGCCTCAGCTCAACGCGAACGGACTGAACATGTCATCGAACACCTTCGTGCTGGTCCACGGCTCCGGCTCCAACTCGTTCATGTGGACCTCCATCCAGCGCGAGCTCGCGCTGCTCGGCCACCGCAGCCTCGCCGTCGACCTGCCCGGCCACGGCCTCGACGCGCAGTACCCCGTCGCCTACCAGGCCCCGCAGGACCTCGACGCGTGGGCGGCCGAGCCGTCGACACTGGCGGGCGTCACGCTCCAGGACAACGTCGACCTGGTCACCGACGTGGTGCGCCGCGCCGCCCAGCACGGGCCGGTGGTGCTGGTCGGCGCCAGCCTCGGCGGCGTCACCATCTCGGGCGTGGGCAACGCGATCCCCGAGCTGGTGGACCGGCTCGTCTACATCTCCGCCTGGTCGTGCGTCCGCCTGGCCAACCCCGTCGCGTACATGGGGGAGCCCGAGTTCGCGGACAACCTGATGGCGCCTCTCGCCGCGTTCAACGTCGGCGACCCGGCCGAGGTGGGCGCCGGCCGGGCCAACTACCGCACCGCCGACCCGAAGCTGCTCGCCGACCTCAAGGCCGCGACCCTGGCGGACGTCACCGACGAGCAGTTTCTGGCCTTCCTCAACATCCTGCAGCCGGACGAGTCGATCGCGGTGATGACGGCCGACGCCCGCGTCCAGGCCGGAACCTGGGGCACGATCGCCCGCTCCTACATCCGGCTCACCGGCGACCGGTCAATTCCCCTGGCCATGCAGGACAGGCTGATCGCCGAGGCGGACGCGCTGACCCCCGGCAACCCGTACGACGTGCACACCCTTGACACGTCACACGCGGGATTCGTGTTCAGGCCGGCGGAGGTGGCCGCCATCCTCGGCGGCCTGACCCGCTGACCTCGGGCGCGCGGGTGAGCCGGGCCCGGCTCACCTGCGCGCCGCGCGCCGGAACAGCGCCGCGGCGAGGAACGCCGCGCCGCCGCCCAGGGCGGCGAGCCAGAGACCCGACCACAGCAGCGTTTCCGCCACGGGAGCACCGGTGGCCAGCCCGCGCAGGGACTCGGTGACGAGGGTGACCGGCTGGTGGGCCGCGAACCCCTGGAGGAAGCCCGGGAGGCTCCCGGCCGGGATGAACGCGGTCGAGAGGTACGGCAGGAAGAGCGCGACGAAGCTGAACATGCCGGCCGAGTCGACGGACCTGGCCGCCAGCCCCCACGCCGCCGCGATGAGCGTGAAGACCAGGATGTAGGCGGCGAGCAGGGCCGCGATGCCGAGCCACCCGACCGGCGAGGCCGTGGGGCGGAACCCGAGCGCCACCGCGACCAGCATGACGATGGCGGTGGACACGAGGTTGCGCAGGACACTGGCGAGGACATGCCCGAAGATCACCCCGGACGCCCGGATGGGCATGGTGCGCAGCCGTTCGACGAACCCCTTGGAGACGTCGGTGTGGACGGAGGTCGCGGTGAGCGCGGCGCCGAACCCCGCGCACAGCAGCATGACGCCCGGCGTCACGTAGTCGGCGTACGCACCGCCGACGGCGCCGCCGAGCGCGGTGCCGAAGACCGTGACGAACAGCAGCATGATGGCGACAGGCGCGACGATCGCGGTGACGAGGCTGTCGAGGTTCCGCAGCGAGTGGATGACGCTGCGCTTGGTGAAGACCAGTTCCGCGGTGCTCATCAGGAGACTTTCCGATCGGTGGTGGTGTGTCCGGTCAGGGCCAGGAACGCGTCGTCCAGGGTGGGAGCCTGGACGGAGAACGTCCGGACGACCCGGCCCCGGTGGTGGAGGCGGTTGAGCACTTCCCTGACGCGTTCGGGGTCGCCGTCGGTGACCTCGCGGACGGTCGTCCCGTCGTCCAGGACCAGCTCGATCGATTCGCTGCCCACCTGGCGCTTGAGGTCGGCGGCGGTGCCCGAGGCGACGATGGCGCCGGCGTCGAGCACGGCGACGCGGTCGGCCAGGACGTCGGCCTCCTCCAGATACTGGGTGGTGAGGAAGACGGTCTTGCCCTGCCCGGCGAGTCGGGTGACGACGTCCCAGAGCGCGCCCCGGCTGCGGGTGTCCATGCCGGTGGTCGGCTCGTCCAGGAAGATCACCGGCGGCGAGTCGATGAGACCGGCGGCCAGGTCCAGCCGCCTCCGCATGCCGCCCGAGTAGTGGCCGACCCGACGTGACGCGGCGTCGGTCAGCCCGAACTCCGCGAGCAGCTCCCCGGCGCGCTCGCTCGCCGCGCTCTTGGTGCGGCCGAGCAACCGGCCGATCATGACCAGGTTCTCCATACCGGTCAGCTCCTCGTCGACGGACGCGTACTGACCCGTCACGCTGATGAGCTCGCGTACCCGGGGCGCCTCGCGGGCGAGGTCATGCCCGAGGACGTGTGCCGTGCCGGAGTCGGCGCGGATCAGGGTCGTGAGGATGCGGATGAGCGTGGTCTTCCCCGCCCCGTTGGGCCCGAGCAGGGCGAACACCTGACCCCGGGGGACGTCGAAGCTGACGCCGCGGAGCACGTCGCGATCCCCGTAGCGCTTGTGGATGTCGTGGACCGATATCGCATGCGGTGCTGTCATGCGTACAGCGTAATGCTTACGCAGTATAGCTGCGCAAGGGTTACGCAGTAATATGGCCGCATGGGAAGCGCGCACGACGACGTGCCGGAACTCCGCGGGGTCCCGAAGGCGGTCCTGCTGGCCTGGAACCTCGCGCCGGCCACGACCAAGGGCCCGAAACCCCGATGGACGCTCGCGCAACTGCTCGACGCCGCTGTCAGCCTCGGCGACCGCGGCGGGATCGACGCGATCTCCATGAGCGGCCTCGCGAAAGAGCTCGGCAGCGGCACGATGTCGCTGTACCGCTACGTCGAGTCGAGAGAGGACCTCGTCGTCCTCGCCGCCGACCACGCGCTCGGCACCCCACCCCGGCCGGACGGCGCCACCTGGCGCGAGCGGCTCCGCGCCTGGGTGCTCGACCTGCGCCGGGTCTACCAAGACCACCCCTGGCTGACGGCGGTGCCGGTCGCCACCGAACCGCTGCTCCCCTCGTACGTACGCAGACTCGAAACGGGGCTGGAGTGCCTCGGCGACCTGCACCTGTCAGGCCCGCGCGCGATCACCGTGCTCACCCTGCTCTGGACCTACACGCGCGGCGACGTGGAGCAGAGCGCGCACTTCGCGGCGGCCGCGGACGGTCACAGCACGCAGTTCCTCGCCGCCCGGCTCCGGGTGTTCGGCGGGGACTCCGCGTTCACCCGCGTGCTGGCCGTCCTGGAGGCCGACCAGCCGACGGGGGAGGACGAGTTCCTCGACGCCGTCGAGATCATCCTCAACGGCATCGAGTCCACCGATGCCCACGGGTAGTTCTACTCGGCTTCTGCCACCTGGTTCTCGGGCGGGATCTGAATGCGGACGGGCGCTCTCCAGCCCTTGTAAAGGACGTTCATCCGTACGGCGTCCGCTTTCTCCTCAGGGCCGTAGGGTTCGGTGATGATCTCGGCCTGGAAACGCCTGGGCAGGTCGTCCGGGCCCAGCCAGAGCTTCCACCTGATGCGGCCTCCTGTCCATGCTCCCGTCCCGTAGAGGTGGCCGGCCCAGTAAGAGCTGAGGTGGTCGACCTGCACCGAGCCGTCATAGCGGGTCGTGCGTACGCCGTCGTAACGGTCCCGGGTGGATATTCTCTTGGCGCCCGGGGAGATCAATCGCAGGAACTCCGGGTTCAGGGGCTCGATCAGGTGCCGAGTCCAGCGGAGGGCATCAGTGTCCTCCCTGTGAACCCACTTCTTGCCTTGAGGGACGTCGGTCCAGTCGCCTTGGGAGTAGATGTCACGGCCGACCTGGACCGTTCGCGAGCGGATCGGGTCGCCGCCTCGGGCGAAGGTGGAGCACGTCGAGACATCGACGGCGTACATGCCTGTCTTGGGAACGAAGCGGCGTTTGCCGTGCGCCACTGTCAGGACGGCGCCCTCGCCAGAACCTCGGCGGATTCTCTGCGAGAAGACCACGCCGCTCCTGCGGGCGAACTCGCCCTGCAACGCGGATATCGCCGCAGCCGGAGATCCACGAGTCTGTGCGTGAGCGGCGGTTGCCGGCGGTGACGTGAGCAACAGGGACACGACGCCCAGCAGCGCGCATGAGCTCCTCATGCGACCATCATCCGCGACTGTTGATCTCGGCCTGGTCACCGTGAGGTTGCGGGCGCGGGCCAAGCGCTTGCCGCTGGTCTGCACCGGCTCGGTTCGGCGTGATCGACATGAGACGTATTCGCCGAATCCTGGACCAGAAATCCGTAGGAAGCCTTCCGGCTGACGGTGACTGATAGCAAAAGGCCGGTTACATTGATGCTGACCCGAGTCGCGTCATCCGACCTGTCGAGCCGCGGGAGAGACATGGCCGAGGACATAACGCAGCTGGTCGGCGACATCTCACCCTACGTCACAGCGGCCGTGGCGGCGTATGGCGCGGCGGTGCTGGATAAGGCCAAAGACGAAAGCGCCGAGGCCGGCGTCGCATGGGGACGCAAGATGCTTCAGCGGATTTTTGGAACGCGGGACGAGCATGACGCCCCCGCACCCGTGCGCGATCTGGCTGACCGGCCTGACGATGCTGATCTCCAGATGACTTTGCATGTGCTGATCCGCGAGGTGATGCGGCAGGACGCCGCATTGATTCAGGATATTCGGGGTTTCCTGGCAGTCGCAAGAGACTCCGCAGCACCTGTCGCAACGCTCACGATCATCGCCTCGGCCGTTGATAACGCGCAGCAGGCGGTCCAGGGGCATGGGTACCAAAGCAACACCTTCCACAAGTCGAGCGAGTAGGCAGCCGATGCCACCGGCCACTCGTGCAGCACCTAGATAGTCATGAACCCCGCCGCGCTCTCCTCCTGGCGTGGTCGAAATAGTGCCCCCGGTACATGTGGCCTCTGTCGGTATATAGGCTTCGAGGCCTTACTTAATGGTGCTGGCAGCTCAGCCTAAAGCGCGTAAGCCATCTGTGGCTTTCGTGGACAATGGATTGATGTTAATATGAAAAAGACTCGCATTCACGTGACCGCAGTCTGGAGGATCCATGTTCAAAAGACGTATCGGCCCGCCTCCACATGAAGGTGGCGGTAATGGAAGCGCCGCGGCCAACAGTTGTCCCGACATCTGGGAGCTCGAATCGGGTGACTTCGCGGTCATCGGGATGGAGCGGACCGCGCAGTTACGTCCGCACCTGCCATCCGACGCGTTTCTCGACCCCGGCGAAGGAATCGTAGTGCTGCCCCGGCATGTCCTGATAAAAGCACGCGAGAACATTCCGCAGGAATAAGCGCTGCTTTTGCGTCTCAAGTGCGCGATGCCAGCGCACCCGCATCGATACAGTGAAGTGCGCTGGCGGCGTATCAGCCAGCGCGTCCGCGTATGGCTTGCGATCGGGAGGGGCAGCATATATGGCGCTATATCCGCCCACTAAATATCGCCGATTGGCTACCACAGCCGGCGGCGTGGATGATTTCATGGCCTTCTTTCGGGATCTGCGAAGAAGCTGGGTAAAGGTCGAATGTCTGCAGGAATACGACGAGTCGGGCTTTTCCGCGTACGATGCCTTCAGGAATGGTGACTACGATGAGGCGGCGAGGCGTGTGCGTGAGATGGTCTTGGGTCAGCGAGAGCTCTATGGTCACGCCGTCGAACATGGCATCGCCATGACTCGCATACGTGTGTGCGAGCTACCTCTGAGCCCTTATCTTGAACATTACGAGTTCGCGGCCTATCTCGCGGACATCGAGTGTGGTGAGGAAATCCGCCTGGTAGAGGCTGTCGACGTGCGTCCGCTCTTGGATGAGACGGGCATTTCTGATTTCGTGCTGTTCGACCGCGAACGCGTGATTGCGTTGATTTATGATAAGCGTTCTGCGTCCTTGCGTGAGGCGCGCCTTGTGGAAGACGCTGAACTGGTTCATGCGTACGCGGCGGTGACCGACGAGCTCATGGAAAAATCGGTGCCCATGATGCAAAGCTCAATATACTTGAATTCTATCAGCCGAATATCAGAAAAGACCAACAACTCCCACAGGCAGTGAATTCAGAAGATGCGGGCCGACGGTGATCGCGGCGGAAGTCCACAGAGTGGACCGGCGTCGCCGCATGTCGTGCAGTCCTCACACGCGCTGAATCAGGCCCAGCAGGCCGCGCAGCAATCGGGTATCCAGTACAACATCTTCATCGGCGCGGATCAGGCCCGCTCTGTCGCCGCCACGGCACCACCGATCGTGGTTCCACAATTGAAGATCGCCTCGCAGGCTCTGCGCGGCCGCGCCGAACTCCTGGAACACGCGGGTGACTTCATCGGCATGCCGCGCCCCGGAGTCGCCTCCGAGCCGCGGGTCATGGTTCTCTACGGTCTTGGTGGCGTCGGCAAGACCACTCTGGCGCTGGAACTCGCTCACCGCGCGATCCGGGCCAACCACCAGGTCTGGTGGGTTCCCGCGGACGACGTGGAAAGCATGCGGTCCGCGCTCTATGCGCTCGCGTTCTCCCTCGGCGCGCGAGACGAGGATTTCGATCACGCGCACCCCTCTGACGTCCTGTGGCGATACCTCAACTCCCTGGATCACGCCTGGCTGCTCGTCATAGACAACGCCGACGATCCGGCCGCTCTCGGAAGCTCCAGCGGCGGTGTCCAAGAAGGAACCCAGTGGTTGCGACCGCCCGCTTCGCACAGGAACGGCGTGATCATTTCCAGTCGTAACGGCAGGCCGGAACGCTGGGCCTCATGGATTCGCATGTGCCACGTCCCTCCCCTTACCTCGGAGGCCGGGGCCCGGGTCCTTGCCGATCTCGCTCCCCGCGCAGGTGACGAACAGGAAGCGGTGGCTCTGTCCGGCGCCTTGGGAGGAGTGCCTCTGGCCCTGGAACTCGCAGGCCGCTACCTGGCGGCAGCGGCGACGGATCCCTTCCCCGGTGAAGACACCCACACATCGTTCAACGCCTACCGGATCAACTTCGACACACGACTGGGACATGTGGACATGCCAGCAGGAAGCTCGGGGGAGTCGGCCAGACGCGCATTGACGACGACATGGGAGATCTCGCTTGACCTGCTCGAGCGTCAAGGTCATGACCTCGCCCGGCCGCTGCTCCGGCTGCTTTCGTGCTGTGGTGTGTCACCTGTTCCCTACCGAGCCGTCATCAGGCCGGAAGTGCTGGCGGACACCACCTTGTTCCCCCGGCCGACGGCACACAGGATAGGGAGCGCCTTGCGAGCGCTCGACGGCCTGGGATTGATCTCGCTGGATCTCGCACCGCGAACGCAAGTCCACAGAGAGAATGCGGATCCCTGGGAATCACGGTTGACCATGCATCCGCTCGTACGCACTGTCACGCGACAGAACTTGCAGCGTCAGGGCGTGCTGGTGGACTACCTGGCGGTTCTCGCCGTGGCGCTGGACAAGGTGACGGCCACGATCGTCCCGGACAACGCCCACCATTGGCCCAGGTGGTCTCTCCTGGCAAGCCACTGCACCGCCCCCCTCGAACTGATGGCGCAACTGGAGATTCGCGATGCCGGCCTCGTCAGCACCTTCCTGCCGGCGGCGGAGAGGGCGGCTTGGTACAGATACATGGCCGGTCACTACCTGCAGGCATCCATCGACTACGCACTACTCCTTGATGTCGCCGAGAAGGCCATCGGCCCAGCCAGCGCCGAAGCTCTGTCGATCGGCAACAACCGCGCGCGGGCCATACGAGACGGCGGCGACAACGCACGAGCGAGAGCCATGCTCCGCGAGCTTCTGGCCGCCGCCTTGGGCGCGCTAGGCAGTGACCACCCGACGGTCCTCGGCATCCGGCTGAACCTTGGCCGCACGCTTCGGGAAAGCGGCGACGTGGCCGGTGCGGAGGCGGAACTGCGAGCCCTGCTGGACGACAGCCGTCGGGTGCTCGGCGAACAGCATTCCGACACGATAGCCACGGCACTCAATCTGGGGGTCTGCCTCCGGTTGCAGGACCGCTTCGCGGAGGCCGAAGCCGTCTACCGCCAGGTCCTGTCTGACTGGCGGCAAGCCCACGCCGCAGACGACCTCACCACGCTGGACATCCGATTCGAACTCGCGGAAACCATGCGTCACCAAGGAGACTTCGCTCAAGCCGAGGCGGAACTGCGTGACCTGGTCACCATGGCGACCAGAGTCTATGGCGAAGACCATCCGAACACGCTGATCATTCGGCGCAGTCTGGCGGCTGTGTTGAGGTCGTCAGGCAGCCTTGAGGCCGCCGATGTCGAGTTCCGCGAGGTGCTGCGTCTACAACGGGGCAAGCTCGGAGCGGAGCATCCGCTGACCAGAGCCACAGAAGCCGCTCTGGAAGCCGGGGACGCATCATGATCCGGAGCGGTGTACATGTACGCCATGGGCTCCTGCATGAGCTGGCAAGGGACCATCGGCTCGACGACCGTGAAGAAGACGCGCACCAACTGCGACTGATAAGGCCCTCTCCCCGCGACGGGGGGTGAGGGCCTGTGCATCAGTCCTCGAGCTTGCTGGTGACCTGACTCTTGGGCGGCTGCTTGATCGAGACCTTGGCGCCCCAGCCGGTGTAGCGGGTCTCGGTCACGACCGTCTTCTCCTCCCATGAGGGGATGGCGGCGAGGTCGGTGGCCACCCAGGAGGTCTTCAGCTTGCTCGGCAGGCCCCTGCGGTCCACGGTGAGGGTGTAGGCGACGGTGGCCTCGGTCGACCGCGTCAGCCCAATCGTCTCCCTGAACCAGGGGGAGATGTTGGAGAGCCGTTCGAAGGTGATCGTCCCTGTGTAGGAGGAGCCGCTGCGCTTGCCGCGCTTCACCAGCTCCGCCAGCGTGGCGGGTTCGAGCGGGCTCACCACCTGGCCGAACAGGCTGCTGACGGTCCCCATGTTGAACAGGCTGAAGGTCTTGTACCAGGTCTTGCCCTTCGGGAGGCGTTCGGCCAGGCTCCCGCCCGACCGCCAGGCGTCCTTGCCTATGATGATCGTCCGCTCGGGCTTGGTGGTGTGCCCCTCGAACAACGGCGAGGCGAACGTGCCCCGCACGTCGGAGGCGACGATGCCCTTCTTGCCGAACTGGACGACACCCTTACGGCGTACCAGCGGGTCCTTGTTGATGCTGCCGACGAACGCGCTCGCGTCGGTGAACCGGACGCCCTTCCCGGCCTTGAGCTGTGCCTTGAGCGCGGACACGGGATTCTTGGCGGCGGACTCGGCCTGTGCGGGTAACGGCGCGAGGAACAGGGCCGCGCCGGCCACGAAAGTGATCACAAGTTTCATGAGTGGCCATCCTGCCCGGCGATGATCACAGCCGCATGTCATTAAGCTGGCCAGTGCTTCTCTCCGAGATCTGGGCCTTCCACTCCGGTCAGTGTCATCCGGCGAAACGACGCCAAGCGCGGGACGGTCAAGGGGACACGGAGCACGGAACCACCGAAACACTCTCTGAAAGAGGACCCCAGCATGCCCCTGTCTGTAAAAGTCGCGCGGAACCTGATCTGGTTCCAGGCGACAATCACCCTGCTCGGCATTGTCCTGCTCATTATGGGCCTGGTCTTAGAACCCGGTGAATCCGTGGAAGGACTGTCCTATGCCCCCTTCTACCTTCCACCACTCGCCGCCGCTTGGTTGGCGAACCAGTGGCACACCCGTCGCCCGTGGGTCCGTCACGCCACCATCGCAGTTCAGCTCACCATCCCCTTGCTCGACTTCATCGACTTCCTGATTTCAGACACCCTCGGGTGGGTCCTCACCGCACCCTGGTCCGCGCTCATCGTGACTCTCCTCCTGCTTCCTCCGGCGAAAACGTGGTTCGCCCCGGCACAGCAAAGCCCACGCACCCCGTCGCAGCCGGCACCGCCCGCCGCCACCTGACATTCCGTGGCACCGATGAATTCCGGGCGGCGGCGTCGTCTACAGCATCAGCGACAGGCCACGGACGCCGCGCCCCCGCGAGAGTTGCGGCCCGTGGGTCTTAGACGACCCGAGACCACGGAGTTCTGATCATGCGGAAGCTGATAGCGACAGTGTTCAACTACTCCCTCGACGGCTTCCTCGCCGACGAGGGCACCGAGTTTTTCGAGTTCTGCTTCGGCCTGCCCGAGAACCGCGAGCCCGACGACCCGGCGCATCTCGACTTTCTCCAGAGCGCCCACGCGCACCTCATGGGCCGCACCGCGTACGAAGGCATGGCCCGGGCCATGACGACCACCGACCACCCGTTCGCGGACATTCTGAACGCCGGGCGCAAGGTCGTCTTCTCCCGGACCATGAAGACGGCCGACTGGGCCAACACCACCGTCGCCGCCGGTGACACGGCAGAAGAGATCGACAAGCTCAGGCTGGGCGGCGACGGCCACATCGTGGTCTGGGGCGGCGTCAGCCTCTGGCAGTCGCTCATGCGGCTCGACCTGATCGACGAGTTCCAGGTGAGCATGTTCCCCTACGTCGCGGGTGAGGGCACCCGGCTGTTCGACGGCGTCCCCAAGTCTTACCAGCTCGACCTGGTCTCCAGCACCGCCTCCAGCAACGGGATCGTCTATCTGCAGTACGGGCGACACCGCTGATTCAGCGACCGGACATGAATTGGGGCGTTCGGTTGGTACGGCGGGGCCGGCGCCAGGCACACTGTGGCACCCCTTCAGACGAAGGACGCCGGTGAACGCCCGGGCGCCGCGCTCTGCAACAGATGGTGTGTCGGCGCACGAGCTGCCGCAGCTCTGCGATGTGCACCCGGACGGACATGTCAGGCCGGCGCTGGGATGGCCGGTGCCGGCGGGTGGCCCGGATCGTCGCGGTGGAAGATCGCCAGGAGGGCGAACCAGACCAGGATCATGATTCCGGCCGGGCGCAGGTACTCCTCAGCGAGCAGGGTGCCGACGAAGGAGTAACCGGCGAGCCAGACGCCAGTGACGACGCCGACCACGCGGATCGGCCAGGAGTGGCTGACCAGGGAACTCGCCACAATCCAGACGCCGGCGAGGACGTGGCCGCCGAGCCGGACCGCCCAGGCCGTGTCGTATTCGACCGCGTTGATCATGAGGATGCCGGCGAGCACATCGAGAACCACCCAGCCGTAGCCCGCGGCTTTGGCCCAGGGCGCCGCCTCCAGGCGGGACACCAGAAAGAGGATCGAGAGGTGGAAGAAGACGCCCAGGTATTCTCCCCACGCCACGTCCGGGTCCGTGAAGAAGGCGATCACGGCAGGCAGGAACAGAACGAGCGGTAACAGCGCCAGCAGGCGGAGGCTGGCGTAGTGCCGTCGAGCATCGAGCATCGGAGAAGTCCTTCGCATGAGCCGTATGGTCAGGTCGAACACTAGAAAGGCGGTGTTGACATGTCAACAGCTAGCCAAGGTGAGGCGACTGAGCTGTGGCTGCGATGGAAACGCGCTCATGAGCTGGTCCGTGCCGCCGTCATCGCCGAAACCACAGCGGCGTCCGGCCTCTCCGAGGCGGAACTGAGCGTCTTGGTCTGCCTGCACGAGTCCGGCGGGAGCCTGCGGCAGAACGCCCTCGCCGCCGCACTCGGCTGGGACCGGACGCGGCTGTCGCACCTGCTGACCCGGATGGCCGACCGCGACTACGTGGCCCGCGACAAGGTTCCGAACGGGGTGGAGGTCACGCTACGCCCGGAAGGCATAAACACGATCAAGGCGACATTGCCGACACTGGAGATGGCCACTCGCCGCCACCTGCTGGACCGGCTCGGCCCGGACGACGCCAGAACGCTCAGGGCCATCGCCGATCGCCTCCTGTCCGGCGACGGGGACAACTGAGCCGGAGCGCCTCCCTAGGGTTCTGCTGCTCATGGCGACATGGCGGATGTGTGTCGCCGGGCGTATTGGAAAATTCGCCTCGGCTGCTGACCACTAAACGGTGTCTTCGTGATCATCCCGAAGATGAGTCCCCGCTGAGGGCTGTCGTTTGGGGTGCTGCTCAACAATGGCCATCGCGACGGCGGCAATCATGAATCCCACTCCGGCAATGGCGAAGATCTGCATTACCTCACGGATCGGCTGTGCTGGGGACCCGCCCTCCATTGCGCCGCATGATCCGAAAACCGCCAGCAGGAGGAAAGAGGTTCCTAACACCAAGAAAGTCCGACGGCCGGTCATCATGAAAGCTGATGGTACTGCAAAAGAGCGGGCCGACCTGGGCCTCTTGGTGGGTGGAGCCCAAGAGAGATTCGAACTCCTGGCTTCCTGCTTGGAAATCGGCCCGACCTTGCGCCGTATGGCCGCGAACTGGGAAAACGCGTGTCTGTGAGTGACCGTGACTGACCGCTCGTCACCTGTGTCCAATTACACGACGATCATGCGCCGATCACTTGCTATGCGGGTCCGGCCGTGCTGGGCTCACTGCCGTGAGCAAAGTTTGGTACCCCGGCGAGCTCGCGCTTCCTCTTGCCTTCCCGAACCGCCGCTTCCGCCTCTGGAGCTACGTGCCCACACACAGCGGCCTCGTCGTGCGGACGGAGTTCGAGCCTGACACGCCCCATGTCGAACTGCTCTTCCAGTCCGTCCACCTGATCAACCTCCCGACCAGGATGAACGGGCTCATGGTCGCTGTCGACGAGGGTAGGGGAGCCTCGGGCGTGACATTCACCGTGAGCGGCGATGATTTCTCGGGGCGCGTCATCGCGAACCGCCTATGTCTTGGCGTAGAGGAACGATCAAAATACAGTCCAGTCTCGATCTTCCACGGCTTGCTGAGCAGTGAATTCCCGCCCGAGCCACGCGCTCCCGCCTGATCATCCCGGAGCCGGAGCGCCCCACCGGAGGCACTATCTGGGGCGGCGCAGCATCACCCTGGCGAGCCAGATGATGGTGGGTAAGAGGATCAACAGAACAGCGAAGCCGGCTCCGACAGCGAGCTCGGCGTCACTCCACAGCTGGATCGCATCCACCCTGCGAGGCTAGCCGTGAAGAGGATCAGTCGGAATGCTGCGCAGACGCGGCCCGAGCGCGGGCGCACGCGAGAACGGCCCTCAGGCCGCACGCGCAGCATGGGGCCGCTTGGCGGCGCTGCGCGCTGCCCTTGATCCATAACAGATTAATTCGGCAAGTTCTCCAAGGTCAGCGACCACGGATAGTCCTCGATACGTTCTGCTCCGGAGCTTGGCGGGTGCGGCTCGAACTGGCCGGGGCCGAGCAGTACACGTATGCCTTCGGCACGGAGCTGCTCGACGCTGCGCTGGAAGGGGACGCGTGCGGCCAGGGCGGTGTTGACGAAGGGCAGGATGACGACGGGGATGCCAAGCCCTGGGGCTTCGGACAGGACACCGAGTGCGTAGGTGTCGGCGATGCCCTGGGCGAACTTGTTGATCGTGTTGTAGGTGGCCGGGGCGACGATGATGGCGTCGGCGCGCGGTGACTTGGGCTCGTGCGGCTTGCGGTACTGGCTCCGGACGGGGCGGCCGGTCTGCTTCTCCAGTTCGGCAACGTCGATGAAGTCGAGTGCCGACGGGGTGGCGATGATCTGGACGGTCCAGCCGGCGGCTTGGGCGAGGGTGACGAGGCGCCCGACGTCTGGGGCTGGTCCTGCGGCGCAGACGATGGTGTACAGGACTTGGCCGGGTCGGGTCACGCGATGACTCCCAGGGTTGCCGCGTAGTCGCGGGCTTTGCGGCGGACGCTGATCGGGGCTGTTGCCAGGATGTCACGTACCAGCCGGAGGGCAGCGGGGCGGCGGACGATTTCCTGTGGGGTGCGGCGCGCAGGATGTGCAGGGCCCTGTCGTACCGGTTCCACATGAGGAAGGCGGGGGAGGTGTGGCTCCGTGGAGCAGCAGAGATCCGTAGATCTACAGGTCATCGGGGGTGGGCTCGGCGAGGTGTTCGGCTGCGCTGCGGGCCGCGCCGGTGGCTGCGTGCTGGTGGCCGCCGTCCATCAGGGCGTGGGTATGACCGATTGCCGGGAATCGAGGCTGGCTAGCTTTCGATGTCCGCAACAGAGATCGAAAAGGCCCTCTCCCCGTCCAGGGGAAGAGGGCCTTCGAAGAGCGGAGGATCGGGGATTTGAACCCCGGATGGGCGGTAAACCCAAACCGCATTAGCAGTGCGGCGCCATAGACCTGACTAGGCGAATCCTCCTCGGGAGCCGTGTGGCCAGAGTTAGAGTACCGGCCTTCGGCCCAGGCAGCAAAGCGGTAACCCGTCCACCGTGGGGGCGAGTCATCCACAGCCTGTGGGTAACGGGCTGTGGAAAAGAGCCCGCCCCTGGTCGAGGGCGGGCTCAAGCCTGTGGATAACCGCAGGACTCAGGCGGCCGGGTTGGCCTCGCCCTCGATCTCGATCTTGACCTTCTTGCCGACCAGGACGCCGCCGGTCTCCAGGGCCTGGTTCCAGGTCAGGCCGAACTCCTCGCGGTCCACCTCGGTGCTGATCGAGAAGCCCCATACCGGCTGGCCCCACGGGTTGGTGCCGACGCCGCCGTACTCGACGTCGAGCTCGACTTCCTTGGTGACGTCGCGGATTGTGAGGTCGCCGACGACCTTGAACTCGTCGCCGCCGTCGGCGACGACGCGCTTGCTCCGGAAGGTGATCTCGGGGAACTTCTCGACGGAGAGGAAGTCGTCGCTGCGCAGGTGGCCGTCGCGGTCGCCGACGCCCGTGCTGATGCTCTCGGTCTTGATCGTGAGCTCGGCGGTCGACTGCAGGAGGTCCTCGGCGATCGTGATGCTGCCGGAGAACTCGGAGAAGTTGCCGCGGACCTTGCTGACCATCATGTGCTTGACGACGAAGCCGATGCTGGTGTGGGCGACGTCGAGAGCGTACGTGCCCGCGACGGGGATGGTCAGGCCGTTCCAGGTGCGAGTGGTCATGAGAAGAAGTCCTTCAGGAGTGTGCTTGTTGTGCGGACAGTTGCGACAACAAACATCTACACGAGGAATATTCCCTCCGTCAACTAACGTCGTCTACAGTATGGATGTGACCAACATGAACGACCCTCGGCTGACAGCCATCGGGCTGCTGACGGAGGTTTACGCAGGGCTGACGGCCAGATTGCAGCCGGTGTTCAACGCCGCGGGCCTGTCGGAGATCGACTTCGAGACGCTGATCAGGCTCGGCCGCTCGCCCCGGCAGGCGCTGCGCATGACCGACCTGGCGGCGCAGACCGGCCTGTCCACGAGCGGGGTGACCCGCGTGGTCGATCGTTTGGAACGTGACGGCCTGGTCATCCGCGAGGCGTGCGCCACCGACCGCCGGGCCTCGTACGCCACGCTCACCCCGGCCGGCCGGGAGAAGCTGGAGGAGGTGCTGCCCCAGCACCTGGCCGACGTCGACGAGCTCCTCACGGGCCTGCTCAGCGGGGAGGAGCTGGACGGGTTCCTGGCCGCGCTCCGCAAGATCCGGAGCGTCGTGCGGCCCTGCGCTACGGCGGGGGCTGTAGAGGTGACAGCTCAGTCCTGAGCTTGGCCATCGCCCGCGACACGGTGCTCTTCACCGTGCCCACGCTGATGCCGAGTCTCCTGGCGATCTCCGGTTCGGTCATGTCCTCGTAGTACCGCAGCACGACCGCCGCCCGCATGCGCGCGGGCAGCCCCTGCAACGCCTGCTCCAGCCGCTCGTGCACCTCGCCGCCGGCACTGTCCGTGACGATGACCGTCTCGGGCAGCTCGTCCGACGGGTACTCCTCCAGCTTCCGGCGCCGCCACTGCGAGATGTTGATGTTGACCATGGCCCGCCGCACGTACCCGTCGAGCGCGGCCCTGTCCTGGATGCGGTCCCAGGCCAGATAGGTCTTGGTGAGCGCGTTCTGCAGCAGATCCTCGGCGTCCAGCGGGTGCCCGGTGAGCTGGTTCGCGGCACGCAGCAGCGCCGGACCGCGCGCTCGTACGTACTCGCGGAACTCTTCTTCCACCCTGGCCGTCTGCATCGTGGCCAGAATCGCAGCCCAGAGCCCTGATCAGGCTGACCCGCAATCCAGGATTCGGCCCGCCGACGACAAAGGTCCGTCAAGGTCGGTGGCAGATTGTTCGACGCCGGATGTCATCTCCTTCACTGGGGGATGCGTATTTTGCTCTTGTCTGCGGCGTACGGCGCGACCTCTCTTCCGGCCGTGTGACCCTAGAACGCATGGCGTATCCGAGCGTTGACCGCAGGCGGGTGCTGGCCGCCGCGGTGCTGGGCCGCGAGCCGGGAGTTCCGGGCCCGGGCCCGGAAGGGGAGCCGCTACGCGCGGTCACCGGGCAGATCCGCGACGTCAGCCCGCACCTCATCCTCGTCGAGACCCCCGAGGGCGGGAGTGAGCGGCTGGTCATCGCGCCGTGGGCCAAGGCCTGGCACGGCGCCGACGTCACGCCCGCCGACCTGCCCGTCGGGGCGAGGGTCGTCATGCGTACGCGCGAGGGCCGCGTGGTCGAGCGCATCTGGGCCGACACGATCCGCATCACCGGCACGATCATGTCCGTCGAAGGCCGCAAGGACGTCACGGTCGAGCTCGACTGCGGGCCGCACCGGGGCCGCCGGACCATTCTCATCCCGTACCGCGCGACCGGCAGGCTGCGGGTGCGCCATCCCCAGTTCGAGCCGGGCTACCTGTTCGACGCGATCGGCATCAGGAAGGACGGCACGGCGCTGGCCATGCTGCCCGCCACCTCCCAGCCCGCCTACCCGGCGCGGTCGGTGCCGGCGCCGCCGCCCGCCTACGGCGGCATGACCTCCCGCATCTCCGGCACCGTCACCTGGGCCGACGCCTTCGACGAGGACGAGCGGGGCGCGGCCTACCCCATGGTGGAGCGCTCCGACGCGGGCTGCCCGGACGCCGGGGTGTCCTGCGCCGGGCTGCCCTACCTCGCGATCGGCTCGCTGCTGCAGGTGCACAATGTGTGCGACGGCCGCTCGGTGAACGTGCCGATCGTCGCGTGCGGCTGCCTGGCCGGGCGCTTCTGCGACCGCTGCGTCGAGTGCGACACCTCGCCGCGCGGGCGGATCGCCGAGCTGTCGCCCCTCTCGTACGTCGAACTCGGTGGCGACCTGGTCAAAGGGTGTTTCAACGCGCAGATCGGCTTGGGGTGAGGTACATGCTGGCATCGCAGCTGCCGGTCCTGATCGTCCTGCTGTGCCTCGGCACGGCGGCGAAGGTGGCCGTCATACGGTCCGGCAGGGAGCCGAACGCGCTGGCCAGGCTCGGCCCCGCCGTGCTGGTGCCCGGCCGTTTCCGGGCCCCGGCGCTGCTGGCGTGCGGGGCGGCGGAGCTGGTGCTGGCCGCCGGGCTGCTGCTCACCACGCACCCGATCTTCCGTTTCGCGACGGTCGCGTTCTTCGCCATGTCCACGTACGTGCTCCTGGAGCTGCGCAGGCGCCGGCCCGACGCGGGCTGCGGGTGCTTCGGCGAGGTCAGCTCGGCTCCGGTCGGGGTACGGTCGATCGCCAGGACCATGGCGTTGACTGGCATGGCCGTGGTGACGGTGTGGGCGCCGGTGCCCGGCTGGATGGCTTTCGCCCAGCCGTCATGGGAGTTCGCGCTGGCCGGGCTGCTGGTGCTGGCGGTGCTCTCGCCCGAGATCGACGAGCTGATCGAGCGGGCCCGCCACCGGGCGCCGTGTGAGCAGCGCCGCGGGCCCGCCGAGGGGATCATGCTGGCGCGGCTGCGGTCGAGCGGCACGTGGCGGGCCCACCGCGCGGAGCTGACCACGGCCGAGCCCTACGACAGCTGGCGCGAGCTGTGCTGGCGGTTCTTCGCGTTCAAGAACCACCAGCAGGACGACGTGGTGTTCGCCGTCTTCATGGCCGGCCGCCGACCGGCCGTCAGGGTGGCGGTGGTCGAGGCGGACAGCGAGTCTCTGCCCTCGTATACGCCAGTATCGGCCTGACGCTAGAGAGGGCTAGATTTCCCTCGACGGGCATGACGATTTAACTCTATTGGGCTATCTAGCTTCCCCTCTAGACAACCCAATAGAGGTCTAGGGGTGCCGTCTAGATCGGTTGGGCACGCAGGAACCTCCCGAAATGCGGCACGGTGAACGCGATCAGCCCGCGCTCGGCACTGTAGATCAGACCCTTCTTGATCAGGCTGTCGCGGGCGGGGGACAGGCTCGACGGCTTGCGGCCCAGGGACTCCGCCACGTCGGCGGTCGCCACCGGCTCGTCGCCGATCTCGGCCATGGCTCGCATGTAGTCGCGCTCGGCCGGGGTCGCGCGTTCGTAGCGGCTGCCGAAGAAGCCCACGGCCAGCTCCTCCTCGGCCTCCGGCGCCGACACCCGGACGTCGTCGAGCGTGATCGGGCTGCGCGGCGCGAGATCCCAGGCGACCTTGCCGTAGGCCTGCACGAAGTAGGGGTAGCCGTCGGCCGCGTCGTAGAGGGCGTCGAGCGCCTCCTGGGTGAACTCGACGTCTTCCTCGCGCGCGGGCAGCATGAGCGCCAGGTCGGCGGCCTCTCGGTCGAGCTTGTCGATGCGGGCGTAGCGGAAGAGCCGCTCGGAGTAGCTCTTGCTGGCCGACAGCACGCTCGGCAGGTGCGGCAGCCCTGCCCCGACCACGATCAGCGGGCCGCCGGTTTGCGACAGCTCGTGGCAGGCGGCGCACAGGGCCGAGATGTCGGCGGACTGGACGTCCTGCATCTCGTCGATGAACAGCGCGATGCCCACGCCCAGGTCGGTCGCGACGCCCGCGGCGTCGACGAACAGCTCGGTGAGGTCGATCTCCAGGTCGCCGGAGTCGGCGCGGCCACGCGTGGCCGGCACCTCGATGCCGGGCGACCAGTGGGAGGTGCCCTTGGCGGCGGACGGGTCGCGCATCGCGAACGCCTTCAGCACGCCGAGGAACTCCTCGATGCGCTCCGGCGCGCGGTGGCGCGGCGCCAGCTCGCGGATCGCCATGTGGAGGGCGGCGGCGACGGGCCTGCGGATCGACTGGTCGGGCCTGGCCTCGATCTTGCCGGTGCCCCACAGCCGCTGGATGGCCATCGAGCGGAACGTGTTGAGCAGCACGGTCTTGCCGACGCCGCGCAGGCCGGTGATGACCATGCTGCGCTCGGGCCGCCCGCGGGCCACCCGCTCCAGCACGACCTCGAACTGCTGAAGCTCACGGTCGCGCCCGGCGAGCTCCGGCGGACGCTGCCCGGCTCCGGGGGCGTAAGGATTGCGCACGGGGTCCACGCTCTCCGACTTTATTGCGCCATATAGCGGGCGTCTTAGATTCGGGAAGAAAGTGTGATGGCGTGTCCGAGCAGGGGGCATCGCGAGCACCGTCACCGGACACACCCCCTCTCACCAGGCCGAACCTCTGTTCGATTCGCGCTGGTACGACTGTAGCGCGGACTCGAACAGGTGCGCGATGATTTCAGGTAAAGATCTTCGCAACAGCTCCGCGCCCCCGTGCGTCATGGAAGTGTGGAGTTCGAGGATTTCGTCCGCGCCCGCGGGCCGGCCCTGCTGCGCTACGGGTATGTGCTCACGGGCAACCCCGACGACGCCGCCGACCTCGTACAGGAAGCGCTGCTCAAGCTGGGCGACTCCTGGCGGCGGGTGCGCAACAAGGACAACCCCGAGGCGTACGTGCGCATCACCATGGCCAGGCAGCACGTGAGCTGGTGGCGCAGGCGGCGGCGCGAGCGGATCACGGACGACGTCCCCGATGGCTCGTACACCGACGCCCACTCCACCGGTGAGTTGTGGAGGGAACTGGCCACGCTGCCGGGCAGGCAGCGTGTCGTGCTGGTGCTGCGCTACTACGAGGACCTGTCGGACCAGGAGATCGCCGACATCCTCGGCATCTCACGCGGAACGGTTCGGAGCCTGGCCTTCCGTGCGCTCAACACGCTCCGGGTACGGCCGGCCGTCTTCGAGGGGAGGCATTCGTGAGGACCGAGGAAGAGCTGGTCAGGGCCCTGCGCGAAGGCGCGGCGGGCGCGCCCGACACGGATCTGCTGGCAGGCGTCGCACGGCTCCGCCGAAGGCGCACCATGCGGCGGGTCCAGGTGCTCGCCGCGGCGGCGGTGATCGCGGTGGCGGGTACGGGCACGGCGGTGGTCAGGGGTCTCGGCCCGGGGGAAGGAGAGGGTTCCCGGCCGGCGGCCACCGCGATGGTCACCGTGGCCCCCGTCGCGGCGACGGTGACGGAGCTGTGGCCGCAGGCGCTGTTCACGATGCCGGCGACCAACGCCGACGGCTGGCGCTACCGCCCGGTCACCGCGCTCAGCGCCACTCAGGTGCTGCTCGCCGCCGAGTCCTCGTTCGAGAAGGCCGGCACGTTCGAGATCTACGACACCGGGACCGGGACGGCCAGGGTGGTCACCCAGGTGCCGAGAGGCAGGGGCCTGAAGAGGTACTTCCCCCAGTCCGCGACCGTGGGCCCCGCCGACATCGCCTGGTCCGGATCCGGCGAACGGGCTGACGGCACCCCCGTACGCGAGATCTGGACCGCCCCCCTGGCCGGCGGCGCGGCGAGGCTCCTCGCCACCCGCACCGGCGAGGACGCCGACCTCGACGGGATCTCCATCGGCGGCGGCCACGTGGTCTGGTCCGAGACCGACGGCGGCGTGTGGCGCGTCCCGCTCGCGGGCGGCGACCCGGAGCGCGTCCCCGGCGGCGACGGCCTCCACCTGATCGCGTGGCCCTGGGCCGCCGACGTCGCCAAGGGCCCCGAGGGCTTCGAGCACAACCAGACCCGGCTGGTGAACCTCGCCGACGGCACGACCCGGACCACGGCCGCGCCGCCGGGCGTGACCGGCTGGAGGTGCGGCCCCGTCTGGTGCCACGGCCAGAGGGACGACGGCCTGCTGATCCAGCGCGCCGACGGCACCGGCACGCCGCGGTCGCGTCAGGTCCGCGGCGTCAGGATGCACGCCTATCCCGCGCTGGAGCGCTTCCTGGTCGACAGCGACGTGTACGACCTCGCCACGGACAAGCTGGGCCGCCTCGACGAGCCGACCGACTGGTACGGCACCGGCACCTCGTCCGAGCCCAGCACGATCCTCTACTGGGGAGCGACCAAGGGGGACAAGCCGGACGAGTTCCGGGTGCTCAACTTGGCAGCCGTCCCACCTGCCCAATAGCGTTCGGCCCATGCGGACCTTCGCGAACATCCAGGAGCTCAAGGACGGCGTCGGCGAGACGTTCGGCCCCACCGAGTGGCGCACGATCACCCAGGACAGGGTCAACCTGTTCGCCGACGCCACCGACGACCACCAGTGGATCCACGTCGACGCCGAGCGGGCCAAGGAGGGCCCGTTCGGCGGCACGATCGCCCACGGCTACCTGAGCCTGTCGCTGCTGCCGTCGTTCATGTTCGAGCTGATCCGCGTCGAGGGCATCCAGATGGGCGTCAACTTCGGCCTGAACAAGGTCCGCTTCCCCCGCCCCGTCCCGGTCGGCTCGCGCGTCCGCGCCGTCGCCGAGCTGACCAGCGTCAAGGGCACCCCGGCGGGCTACCTGTCGGCGCTCAAGATGACCATCGAGGTCGAGGGCGAGCGCCGCCCCGCCTGCGTCGCCGAGACCCTCTCCCTGTACGTGCCCGCCGAGTGATGCAACAGAAGCGCCCCTCTCACGGTCCTTGGATCCGTGGACCAATCGTTCGACGAGTTCGTCCGAGCCAGGGGTGACGCTCTCCTCCGGTACGGCTACGTACTGACCGGAAACACCGAGGACGCGGCCGACCTCGTCCAGGAGGCGCTGGCCAGGCTGGGCAACGCGTGGTCGCGGGTGCGCAAGAAGGACAGCCCCGAAGGCTACGTGCGCACCACCATGGTGCGGCTGCACATCAACGCCTGGCGGCGCCGCCACCGCGAGGACCTCGTCGCGGCCGTGCCCGAGCGCGGCGACTTCGACCGGTACGACGACGCCGACCTCTGGGCCGAGCTGGGCAGGCTGCCCCGCCGGATGCGCGCCGTGCTCGTGCTGCGCTACTACGAGGATCTCCCCGACGACGAGATCGCGGAGATCCTCGGCGTCTCCCGCGGCACCGTGCGCAGCCAGGCCGCGCGCGCCCTGGGCAAGCTCCGGATCACGCATGCGCTGGAGGAGGCGCGATGAGAAGCGAAGAGGACCTGATCCGCACCCTGCACACCGCCGCCGGGCACGCCGAGCCGGAGCCCACGCTGGCGGCCTCGGTGGCCGCCCGCCGCAGGTCGCGCCGGCGTGAGGGGTGGGCGCGGACGGCGCTGGCCGCCGCCGCGGTGGTGCTGGTGGCGGGAGGCACGACGGTGGTCCTGTCCGACGGCGGCGGGCGGGCGCGACCGGCGGCCGAGGTCACCCGGGGCGTCGAGCAGGCCGCCGAGGTCTGGCCCGAGGCGATGTTCACGGTGCCGGGCACGGCCGTCGACGGCCGGGAATACCAGCCGATGGCCGCGATCAGCCCGGCCGAGGTGCTGGTGAGCGCCGTGGCACCCGGCGTGAAGCCGGATCGCCTGGAGGTGTTCGACACCGGAATCAGGCAGTTCCGGACGGTCACCAGCATGCCGAAGCCCAACGTGCCGGGCTACCGCTTCCGCGACGTCAAGGCGAGGGACAATCACATCGTCTGGTGGGGCGAGACGCCTCACGCCGGCGAAGGCGCATGGGCCGACTTCTGGTACGTGCCGCGAGCCGGCGGCGAGTCCGGGCACGTCGCCAAGCTGACCGGAGAGCTGGCCCAGGTGGACGCCGTCGACATCACCGGCGACCACATCGTGTTCTCCGTCGAGCGGGGCGGCGTCTACCGGCTCCCGCTGACCGGTGGCAAGCCGGAGAAGATCAAGGGCACCGACGGCCTCCATCTCAGGTCATGGCCGCTGGCCGCCGGCTACACCGCGGGCGAGTCGCACGAGCGGAACCAGAACCGCACGGTCAACCTGGAAACCGGCCGGTCGGCCGACGTCTCGGTGCCGAGCGGAGCCCGCGGTCTGATCTGCGGCATCCAGTGGTGCGCGGGCGTGCTCGACGGCGGCCCCTTCCGCCAGCGGCCCGACGGATCGGACCGCCGGCCGATCCCCGCCGACCTGCGCCCTCTGGTGTTCGAAGGCCTGCCCGCCGACCGGTTCGTGCTCGGCCGGCTGTCCTCCGGGCCGGTCATCCAGGCGTTGTACGACCTCACCACCGAAGAGGTCGTGGGCCTTGACGAGGCCGAGTTCGGCGGCGGCGTCCCCACGGTCTTCTCCTGGCGGGAAGGCTCGAACCTGACCGTGGTGAACCTGCTCGCCGTCATGTGAAGGACAGCACGATCGCCGTCACCGCCGCCAGCGCGAGCACGCCCAGGTAGGCGAGGACCAGCCGGGTGTCCCGGAGCAGGCACTTGCTCCGGGTCAGCCCGGCCCGCCGCGCCTTCCAGTAACCCGCGAACCCCAGCCCGGCGAAGGCCAGCAGCGCCCACGGCCCGAACACCCAAGCCAGGAGCGCGATCGTCGCGTACACGCACAACCGGAGCGGATCGTACGGCGTGCTTGGTGGAGTCGTCACGGGAGCACCTCCAGCGGGAGCCGCAGCCGCGGTTCGGACGCCACCGCCGACAGTCGCTGCGCCGACAGCTGCGGCCACGCCTGCACGGCGCAGAACGGCGCGCACTGGTCCTGGGCCGACCGTGTGCCGACGTGCACGCAGCACTGCGTGAGCCGTTCCTCGATCATGGTCGAGATGTCCATGAACGGCTTGATCGTGATCCGGACCACCCGCTCGCCCATCATCCGGCGCAGCTTCTTGCGCCGGCCCGGCAGCGCCGACGAGGCCAGCGTGAGCAGCGTGGAGACGCCGAGGTCGCAGTTCTCGCAGATGTTGCGCCACAGCTCGCCGATCTGCGGATGCGACAGCGACGACTGCTCCGACAGCAGGTCGAGCAGCGACTCCTGCACCGCCAGGCGCAGCTCGCGGGGGATCTCGGAGTCGGCGATGCGGTTGGCGACCAGGCCCAGGTTCTCCTTGAGCCGGTCGTGGCCGATCAGCGCCACCAGCGAGCGCCACCGCTGCGAGTCGTCGCGGATGAGGTAGCCGACCGAGCAGCAGTGCGGGTGGGAGCACGGCAGCGCGGTCAGGTCACGCCACGTCACCAGCCCGCCGGTCTGCGGGCCGAGCCGCTTGAGCACGCCCGTGTGGGTCAGCCGGTCCATCGGGTCGATCGTCCCCGACCTGCCCGAGCCGAACTGCGGCTGCAGCGACACGCCGCCCACGAACGGGGTGTCGAGCGCCACCTTGACGACGTCGCCGATCTCGCCGTCGTTCACGCCGAGCGCCGCCGTCATCACCAGCGTGGTGAAGATCTCCCGCTCCGAGAGCCGCGCCACGGCCTGCCGCTTCAGCCTGCGCAGGTCGCCGCCGCGGTGGTGTCTCGACGCCTCCGCCGAGGAGCCGTCGTACTGCAGGTAGACCTCCACCCGCTCGCGGTGCTCGGTGAGCAGGTCGAGCAGGGCGTCGTCGCGGGCGATCAGCACGCCGTTGGTGTTGATCAAGATGCGGGTGATCGGGCGTGCGGCCAGCTCGTGCAGCAGCGTCTTCAACTCGGGGTGCAGGGTCGGCTCGCCGCCGCTCAGCATGAGCACGTCGAGCTTGCCGTTCTCCCTGGCCAGCCGCTGGTCGACGTTCGCCAGCACCTCGGCGACCGGCACCACGCCGTTGAGCTCGGGCGAGCTGTCGGCGAAGCACGTGGGGCAGCGCAGGTTGCACGCCTCCGCGATGTCCTCCAGCAGGATGCAGGTGTGCTGCGTCTGCAGCTCGGGCAGCCCCTTGAGGTACGCCGCCGGCACCGGATCGAAGTTGCCCGCGAGATCCGGCACGTGCTGCTTGGTTGGAGCGGTCCACTCCTCCAGGTAGGCGAGGATCTCCGGGTCCTCGTCGTAGAGCGTGCGCACCAGCCCGTGCTCCCTGCAGCCCCGCTCCAGCCACACCTTGCCGTCGCGCACCGCCAGGTAGCCGCTCAGCCGCTCGATCCGGTCGAGGTCGCGGCCGTGGCAGTGGGGGCAGAACGCGTTCACGTAGCGGACGATGCGGTCGCCTCGGAGACCCATCCCCGTGCTCATGTCATGACCTTTCGCTTGAAGAGGGCAGCGTAGTAGCCGCGTCGCCACCCGTACGCGAGCCTCAGCCCGAGCAGCAGCATCCCCGGCAGGAGGAACCACTGCGGGCCCGTCAGCTCCAGCCACAGGATGTCGTTGGCCCGGGTGAACTCCACACAGAACCGGAAGAACGCGTACGCCGCGACATACAACGTGAACAGCTCACCGGGCCGGGTCAGCCGCTTGCGCGCCCACAGCAGGGCGGCGAACGCGGCCACGTGGAAGACGATCTCGTACAGGAACGACGGATGCATCGCCTGCCCCGCCAGGCAGCCGGGGCAGTCGGGCGTGCTCGCGGGGGCGTGGACGCCCCACGGCAGGCCGGTCGGCCGGCCCGGGGCCTCGGTCAGGTGGCAGCCGATCCGGCCGACCGCCATGCCCAGCGCCACCGCCGGCGCGAACAGGTCACCGGTGCGCTCCTTGTAGCCGATGATCCGCTTGGCGACCAGGACCCCGACGTACGCGCCCGCCAGCCCGCCGAGGACGCTGCGTGAGCCGTACAGCCACAGCTGCTGCAGGTCCAGCGTCTCCAGCCAGCCGGCCAGGCGCATGCCGATGGCGCCGCCGACCAGCGCGCCGGTGACGGCCACCAGCGACTGCTCGTTGAGCGCGCCCCTGCTGCGGGCCTCGTAGAAGAACACCACCGAGGCGACCGCGACGCCGAGGCCGACGAAGATCTCGTGCAGCGGCATGTCAGGCGCCGTACAGTGCAGGGTTCAGGCCGGTGCACAGCCCTGCCGTGCAGATCGACCAGAGCGCCCAGCCGATCATCAGCCCCATCCCGATCCCGCGTGTCCAGGGTCTGCGGATCAGCACCAGGACGAGGCCCGCGACCAGCCCGAGGCCCACCAGCGTCGCGGTGCCGGCGATGAGCATGGGCCGGCTGTGTTCGGGAGCGCTGAAGGCGGCGAAGAAGACGAAGAAGCCGAGGACCGCGTTGATGACGCTGTAGACGGTCAAGCCTACGAATGCCATCCCGATGGTGATCCCGACCTTGTCGCCGGTGGACGGCGGGGGAGGGGGCGGCGCCCAACCGCCCATCCCGGGACCGTACGGAGGCCCGGGCGGTGGGCCATGGGGTGGACCGTGCGGCGGGCTCTGCGGCGGGCCCTGCGGTGGACCGTGCGGCGGGCCCTGCCAGGGAGTGCCCTGCGGCGGCTCCTGCGCGTGGCCTTGCGGCGGGCCCTGCCAGGGAGGACCCTCCGGGGGAGGCGCTTGCCACGGCGCTCCCTGTGGCGGTGGCGGCGGAACCTGTCCCGGTAGCCCGTCACGGAAGTTTCGGGTCGGCCCCTCCTGGCCCGGATCGTGCTTGCCGGGATCGTCCGGCGGTGGTGTCGTCATCCCTCTCCCTCTTGGCCGACGAACAGGATGGAACCCGCCGGTTGACGTCCGCTTTCAGGCGTACAACCCCGGATTGAGCCCCGTGCACCAGCCGGCCGACACGATCGACACCAACCCCCAGCCGATCATCAACCCCAGGCCCAGCCCTTTGGACCACGGCCTGCGCAGCGACAGCAACACCACCCCGCCCCCGAGCGCGCCGACGGCCAGGAAACCGGCCGCCAGCGCCAGCACCACGTTCGTGGCCATCGACACGGCGACGACCCCCACGAAGACGTTGACCACGATGTAGGCGAAGAGCCCGACCACCGCGAGCCCCACGACCACGCCGGTGGACCGGGGCTGCTGTGGCTGCTGAGGCGGCGGCATGGACACGACGCCCACATTACGGCCCTATCTCCCCTTCTGAGTAGTAGATGGCCGCCTGCACCCTGCTCTTCAGGCCCAGCTTGTGGAGCACCCGGCTGACGTGCGTCTTCGTCGTCGCCTCGGCCATGGCGAGCTCCTCGGCGATCTCCGCGTTGGACAGCCCTCGCCCGATGCACGCCAGCACCTCCCGCTCCCGAGGCGTCAGCGTCTTCGGATCCACCGGCTCCCGCCGCGCCGGCGCCTGCTCCCCGAACGCCTTGATCAGCCTGCGCGTCACTCCCGGCGAGATCAACCCGTCACCCCCGGCCACCAGCCGCACCGCGTCGACCAGCGCGTCCGCGTCCGTGTTCTTCAACAGGAACCCGGCGGCCCCCGCCCGCAACGCGCCGAACACGTACTCGTCCACGTCGAACGTCGTCAGGATCAGCACATCGGTGATGCCCGCCAGCTCCGCCGTGGCCGAGATGCCGTCCATCCTGGGCATGCGGATGTCCATCAGCACCACGTCGGGCCGCAGCTCCTTGGTCATGGCGACCGCCTCCACGCCGTCGGCCGCCTCCCCGACCACCTCGATGTCCTCGTCGCCATCCAGGATCAATACGATCCCGGCCCGCACGGCGGCATGATCGTCAGCCACCAGCACCTTGATGCCCACTCGGCCCACCTCGCCTTTCACCAGCTCACCCACCGGCGTATGCCACGCTGCAATCTCCCCCACCGGTCCCATCGACGTATGCCGCGCTGCCACCGTGCGTCCGGCGACAGTGCCCTTCATCCGCCCTGGAGGACTTCACGTCGCCTCCCGGCCCGGCGCCGGAAGCGTCGCCGAGACACGCCAGCCGTCCGCGTGCGGCCCGGCCTCGAACGTCCCGCCCACGAGACCGGCCCGCTCCTTCATCCCCACGAGGCCCGCACCGGCCCCTGGCAGCCGGTCGTCCCGGCTGCTCACCGCGTTGTCGACGGTGATCGACACCTGGTCCGGCTCGTACACCAGATGAACCCTGGCCGGCGAGTCGCCGTGTTTGAGCGCGTTGGTCAGCGCCTCCTGGAGGATCCGGTAGGCCGCCAGGTCGATGGGCGCGGGCAGATCGCGGGGCGGGCCGTCGACGCTCAGCTCGGTGGCCAGCCCGGACTGGCGCGACCGCTCCACCAGGCCCTCGGCGTCGCGCAGCCGAGGTCTCAGGGCCTCGCCCTCGTCGCCCTCCTGCCGCAGCAGCCCGATCATGGAACGCATCTCGGCCAGGCCCTGAACACTGTTCTCCCGTACGGACTCCATGATCGTCCGCACGGTGGCCGCATCGAGGTCCTTGCGCGACAGCACCGCGGTGGACTGGATGGCGATGGCGCTGAAATGGTTAGCGATCATGTCGTGCAGCTCGCGCGCCATCCGCGTCCGCTCGGACGTGATGGCCGCCTGCCGGTCGAGCTCCGCCAGCCGCGCCACCTGCTCGGCCCTGGCCCGCTCGGCCGCCGCCTGGTCGCGGTGCTGGCGCAGGATGTGGGCGGTGGTCACCGGCGTGACCAGGATCAGCCCCAGCTGGACCACGGTGAGCGCGAGCGCCCGCCAGTCGGCCCAGAGAAACCCCGTCACGGCCCCTGTCCCCACCGCCGCCACCGTCGTGATCACCAGCAGCCAGCGGGAGAACCGGGCCGGCCCGTAGAGCGCGGCCGCGTACAGATTGTCGGTGTAGACGAGCACCGTGCCCAGCGACGGCCCCACGAACAGGTCGAGGACGACTCCCACCGTGCCCAGCCCGAGCGAGCCCAGCGGCGACCGGTAACGCAGCAGCACGGCCAGACACGTGATCGCCAGCGGGATGGCGAGCACCCAATCGGGCACGCCGCGGTCGATGCGGGCCCCGGACTCGATCAGCGCCAGGCCCACGAGAAAGGCCAGGCCCGCACCCAGCGCCACGCGGTTCATGCCCACATCCCACCACGTCGCGCGGCGGTTTCGATCCTTCGCGGGACGGCCTGTGGATACACACTTCGATGTATCCACAGGCCGTCCCCCAAGAGGATGTTTTCCCTGTACGAGCCGGAAGACTGGACATCGTGATTGTCGCCGTCATCATCGCCTGCGAGATCGGCTTCTGGATCCTGCTCGGTCTCGGCCTAGCCTGCCGCTACCTGTGGAACCGCCGCGCCCTCAGCACCGCGCTCCTGGTCAGCGTCCCCCTGCTGGACGTGATCCTGCTCGCGGCGGCGGTCATCGACATGCGCGGCGGCGCCCCGGCGGACTTCAAACACGGCCTCGCCGCCGCGTACCTCGCCTATTCGATCGTGTTCGGCCACAGCACGCTCAAGTGGGCCGACGCCAAATTCCACCACCGCTACGCCGGCGGCCCCCCACCGCCCCGTCCGCCCGAGGCCGGCTCCGCCAGAACCCGCTCCGAGTGGATCTTCTGGCTGCGGATCGTCCTCGCGTACGGGATCGCCTGGGCGGTCGTCCTGGCCATGGGCTGGCTCGTGGGGAAGCCGGGGAGCATGGGGGAGCTGTACATGTTCCTCGGCCAGGCGGCCAAGGTCCCGCTGATCGCCCTGATCTGGCCGGTCAGCTACACGCTGTGGCCCAAGAAGGAGGAACCGGCGGGGTCATGAAAGCCGTAACTGGTTCGAGGCATCGCTCAGAACCCGCTATGCTTGCTTACGCAGCGAGCGGCCGTAGCTCAATGGATAGAGCATCTGACTACGGATCAGAAGGTTAGGGGTTCGAGTCCTCTCGGCCGCGCACCTGGCAGAAGGCCCTTCGGGATGATCCCGGAGGGCCTTTTTCGATCTTGTACAGCAACGCAGTCCGACACCGCCGGTCCCCACGCGTGCAGCTCATGCCTACGGGACGCCGGCCACTCTGCTCATGCCTCGCCGAGGCCCTCTCGAAGGCGCTGAACCCAATCGGCAGGGAAGACCTGCTCAAGCCGCTCCCTGCTGGTCTCCAACAGCCCTTCCTTCGCCAAGGGGAGAAGGGCGCCGTCCTGGACGGCTTGGTGATTCTCGGGTGCGGGGCAGATCAGCACGGCGAGGATCCGGCATCCTCGTTGAAGCTCCTCGATCCCTACCGTGTGGATCATCCTCTTGATGGGCTCCCATGCCGTCCGTACGGCAAGGCCCACCAGCGCATCGAGGAGGACGCCGCGCCCTTCAGCCTTTCGGGACTGCAGGATGACCGTCGTCATGTACTCGGGGATTCGGTCCATGGCTTTCGAGAATTTCTCGATGGCCTCGGCCACGGCGACGAGGAGATCGCACCAGAAATGATTAGTGAGTTGCCTTCTTGCTTCTCGCGGGTTGCTCCCGCCGAATCTATTGTCGAGCTCCTGGATTACAGGACCAGCAAGGATGTCTCCGATTTCCTGGATGCGGTCGATGGTGTCCGGGTTTTCGGATAGCCAATCAACGATGTCGACCGTGGCGCTATCGGTGGCTGCTGCTTTCCTGTCTTTGGATGGCTTGCGTCGCCCTACGGGAGGCCGAGTCGCGGCCCATGCGGTGTCGCTGCGATCTCTCGCCTCTTGACGAGCAACGGGAGAGGGGTCTCGGGCCAACAGGAGAGCGTTGGTCCAGCCGTGCTGCGCCCCACCGCACGCGGAACAACCGCAGTAATGCCCCTTGGCCCGCTCGCAGATCACAGGGTGCTTCATTCGCCCTCCGTTACGTCTGGCAGACAGTGAATTGGCGCCTCACTGACGTGATCTCAGCGAATTGCCGGCAGGTAGTCGTGCTCGAAACGGGTGAGGACAAGTGCCGCGCGGGCGATGTCGCCGATTCGGCTGGGGCTGACGGTGATGTGCTGGAGGGTTCGCCAGCGGCC